>NZ_JBAOJI010000023.1:0-700 GCF_037080055.1 Halovenus anhuiensis | reverse complement strand
CCATGGTGTTCAGATAAGCTGATTCCACGCGAAGGCAAATCTACGCAACCACTCGTCAGCAGTTTCTGCTTTGGCGTTGCTGAAACAGTTTGAAAACGAATAGGTTCGTCGTTTCACCTCTCGAAAGACACGTTCGACGCTGTTGCGATCTCCGTGGCGTTCGACACGGAGATCGAGATTTTGTCGAGAGCAGGCGTCTTTCAATGAGAGCGAGCCATCGATGAGAAACAACGCTTTGTCAACGTCGTGTTTCTCGCGGAGTTCAGCGAGAAACTGCTGTGCAAGAACGCTGTTTGTCGTCGCCTCAAGCTGTGTATGGAGTAATTCGTTTGTTTCAGGATCGACAGCAGCGTACAGCCAGTATTGTTCGTCGTTGAGTCGAATCACGGTTTCGTCAACCGTAACGTGATTCGGCTTGTGTCCAGGTGTGGGCTGTAAATCAGCCTTGTGAACCCAATTATGAATGGTAGATCGTGCGCGTTTAACACCAAATATTTCGAGAGTAGAAACAATATTAGATAATGATAAGACAGCGAGATGGAGTTGAATACTGAGCTTCATCAACAGTCGTGGTGTTGCTTCTCGCTCCACAAAATCTAAGTCAAACTGGGCGATACTACCACTGAGGCGGGTGTTTTCGGGCATAGACACTTTGAAAACGCTCCGCCTCACTCTTCAATCCTTATCTGAACAGCGCGTG
>NZ_JBAOJI010000022.1:0-868 GCF_037080055.1 Halovenus anhuiensis | reverse complement strand
CTCGCAGCCCCGATAATCCGCATGACTACCGGCAACGAACAGTACGAACGGCTCCGGGAGGCCTTCGCCGAGGAGAGTAGCCGCTCATGCTCTCGAAGACGGCGTCAAGCGGATTGAGAAAGACGGCGACGGTATCATTCATTTGGGGGGTGTTGGCCCACACCGGGAACGGGTCGATCTGGATCGTCGCTGCGATCAGAATGAAGGGGAGTCCGCCGAGGACGCCGGTGGCGGCCCAGCCGCTGGCTGCCGTCACCATCGCTTCGAGTTTCCCCGGCGGATTGGCGTCCTGATACCGCTGCGCGAGGATTGTTCCGATGCCTGCCACAATCCCCGCCGACAGGAGAAACGCTGGAATCGTGTAGAACTCTCCGTTGAGAACGCCGATCAACAGTGAGATCACTAACATCAACGAAACCATTTGCAGGATGCGACCAACGTCACGCGCGACCGTGTGTGTGTTCACTCTCATCAATTCACCCCTCCTGAATAGCCGTCATCGAGGTCGAGGCCTGCGACATCTGTCTGTTCATGAGGTTATCGGGAATCGTCTTCGTAGTGTCCGAAGATATCTGTCAGTTCGGGGGTCGCACCGAAGGCGGAATAGACCGTTAGCAGGTCCTCTGAGAGAATTTCGGTGTCCCCTCGCGGCGTGATCGGCGGATCTTCTCCCTCCCGCTCAATTGCGACGATGAGCACGTCGGTCGGGACCAGATCTTCCCGTGCCGCTTCGTTGAGCGTCATCCCTGCAATCGGTGCGCCCTCAGAGACCGTAATCTCGAAGACTTCGGCCTCCTCACCGATCCGCATGTAATCGACGATGGCTGGTCGGGCCACTGCCCGATAGAGATACTCTGCGATGAGTTCC
>NZ_JBAOJI010000021.1:0-1439 GCF_037080055.1 Halovenus anhuiensis | reverse complement strand
TCGGTACTTCCCAATCGAGAATTCGGAAGCCGAGTTGAATTGGTGTGAGCCGTTCAATCTCGGAGCGGTAGCTGAGTGAATCGAAGCGTCGGTCTGAATTGTACGGAGACAGTGGCGAAAACGGCTGTTGAAGCAGTTTCTAAGGATTGCTGCTGCTGACGACTTGCTGGCCCGAGGCCGCGGGCTGGCCGTCAGCCCGCGGCCGAGCCGTACGTGTCGGGGACACCGACACCGTTCATTTCGATCTCCCACCGCCGGGCTAACTCTGCTTCCAGTTCGTGGCGAATCCAGTCACAGAACGTCGAGAACGTGAACTGCTTGGGCAGGTCGCGCCCGCCCCGTCGCGGGCGGGCGACGACCGCCCATCGCAGCACGAGCCAGAGGTTCTCCAGCAGGAAGCTGACGATCACGAACGCAAACCGCACGACTGGGTCTTGTGTCGTCGTCGTTGCTCGCGCTTGGCGAAACAACCGATAACTTGTCTCTATCGCCGAGCGCTTCCGGTAGCGGCGTTCGACCTGCGTGGGCGTGCGATCGCCGAGATCGCACGCCACGTACCCACGAACGACCTCGCCATGCTTGCCCCGGTCACCGTTCTGATAGGAGACAGAGACCGCGAGCGGGAAGCGCAGTTCCCGCTCGCTGTCCTTGTACATGCGGTAGGTCGTCATGTACGAGCAGTGCGTGGCGAGCTTGTCTTTCATCCGCTCACCCTTCTTTTGGACGGGAATTACCGTCGTTGCAAGGTCGCGTGCGCGACGAATCACCCGTTCGTTGTAGAAGCCGCGATCAGCGAGCAAGAGGTCGATTTCGAAGGGATAGGTGCCGACGCGGTCGAGGACGCGTTCGACCGCATCGGCTTCGTTCTCGTCACTGCGGACGTAGGTCAGTGCCAGCGTCACCGGCTTCCCGTTCGAGACAACGTAGGCGGTGCAGTAACGGTGGCAGGTCGTGGTACCGTCAGTTGGTGTGGTTTTGCAAAGCTCACCGCTGTCTTCGTTGGGAGAGCCGTGGTATGGGTTATCGACGAAGTCGATGGAGACGATTCTCGACCCTGATCGGTCGAGAATCGTCATGGCGAGGTGGCGAAACAGGAGGGTCGCGGCCATTTCGAGCTGGTCACGTTGGAGTGTGTGCAGCCAGTCCATGACGGTATCGTCGCAGGGCGTGTCGTCCGTCTGGGACGTGACCTCCCAGACGGACGACTGATTGACGCTGGCCATGGTGACGACAGGCCAGACATCGTCGGAATCGAGGGGTGAGCCCTCGATTCCTTGGAGTGGGAGCTGGCCAATCACGTCGGCCGCTACTTCTTTCACGTCTGCTGCCGAAAGAACACCGTCCGGTTCGAGTAGTTCAAGCACACTTCTGAACCGGACATCTTCCTCAATCAGAGCGACGCTTCAGCTCCGCTGCTTACGCCGGTTGGGAAGTACCGA
>NZ_JBAOJI010000020.1:0-1802 GCF_037080055.1 Halovenus anhuiensis | reverse complement strand
TAATCTACGTATAGGGGTGAAAGGCCCATCGAGTCCGGCAACAGCTGGTTCCGACCGAAACATGTCGAAGCATGACCTCCGCCGAGGTAGTCCGTGAGGTAGAGAGACTGATTACCGTGTCCGCCCTCGAGAGAGGTCGGCGCGGTTGTCAAACTCCGAACTCACGGACGCTTTTGACGCGGGGAGTCCGGTGCGCGGGGTAAGCCTGTGTACCATAAGGGAGACAACCCAGCGCTGGGTTAAGGTCCCCAAGTGTGGATTAAGTGCGATCGAAGGTTGTCTCGAGCCCTAAACAGCCGGGAGGTGAGCTTAGAAGCAGCTACCCTCTAAGAAAAGCGTAACAGCTTACCGGCCGAGGTTCGAGGCGCCCAAAATGATCGGGGCTCAAATCCACCACCGATACCTAGCCACACTCGTTACAGAGTGGTTGCGTAGGTCGGCGCTCCGCGTGGGTGGAAGTACGGAATAGATTTCGTATGGACCGCGTGGTGACGCAAATCCTGGTTGTAGTAGCAGCGAAAGTCGGGTTAGAATCCTGACGGCCGAAAGGGCAAGGGTTCCTCAGCACTGTTCGTCAACTGAGGGTTAGCCGATCCTAAGTCATATCGTAACTCGCGTATGACAAAAGGGAAGCTGGTTAATATTCCAGCACCGTCATACATTGAAAGTCGACGCTTTTGGAACATCCGGACTGAGCATTCGCTCAGTCGAATCACCGAATGTCGTGGAAGCCGTAATGGCACGAAGCGACAGAATGGTGAGATCGCGCAAGCCGGACGTACCGAGAGCCCGTGAAAAGACGAGTATGACGCCCGTACCAAGAACCAACACAGGTGCTCCTGGCGGAGAAAGCCAAGGCCTGTCGGGTACAAACGACGTTAGGGAATTCGGCAAGTTAGTCCCGTACCTTCGGAAGAAGGGATGCCTGCCTCGGAAAGAGGCAGGTCTCAGTGACTAGAGAGCTCGGACTGTCTAATAACAACATAGGTGACCGCAAATCCGCAAGGACTCGTACGGTCACTGAATCCTGCCCAGTGCGGGTATCTGAACACCTAGTACAATAGGACGAAGGACCCGTCAACGGCGGGGGTAACTATGACCCTCTTAAGGTAGCGTAGTACCTTGTCGCTTCAGTAGCGACTCGCATGAATGGATCAACCAGGGCTCTGCTGTCCCAACGTTGTGCCCGGTGAACTGTACTTTCCAGTGCGGAGTCTGGAGACCCCCAAGGGGAAGCGAAGACCCTATAGAGCTTTACTGCAGGCTGTCGCTGAGACGTGGTCGCTGATGTGCAGTGTAGGTAGGAGTCGTTACCGAGGCCCGCGCGCTAGCGTGGCGCCCAGACATCCATGAAACACTACCCGTCAGTGACTGCGACTCTCACTCCGGGAGGAGGACACCGGTAGCCGGGCAGTTTGACTGGGGCGGTACGCGCTTGAAAAGATATCGAGCGCGCCCCAAGGCCATCTCAGGCGAGTCGGAAACTCGCCGGAGAGCGCAAGAGCAAAAGATGGCTTGACAGTGTTCTTCCCAACGAGGAACGCTGACGCGAAAGCGTGGTCTAGCGAACTGATGCGCCCGCTCGATGCGGGCCATGAATGACAGAAAAGCTACCTTAGGGATAACAGAGTCGTCACTCGCAAGAGCACATATCGACCGAGTGGCTTGCTACCTCGATGTCGGTTCCCTCCATCCTGCCCGTGCAGAAGCGGGCAAGGGTGAGGTTGTTCGCCTATTAAAGGAGGTCGTGAGCTGGGTTTAGACCGTCGTGAGACAGGTCGGCTGCTATCTATTGGGGGTGT
>NZ_JBAOJI010000019.1:0-12233 GCF_037080055.1 Halovenus anhuiensis | reverse complement strand
ACTCAGCTACCGCTCCGAGATTGAACGGCTCACACCAATTCAACTCGGCTTCCGAATTCTCGATTGGGAAGTACCGATTATACTTACCGAATCACAACAGGCCTGTCACCGCAGTATAGTCGGCTGGCAGATAATAACAACCTTACTTACACAATTCGGAGAATAAAGCCAGCCTCGTGCCAGGCTTTCGATTCAAGAAGAGCTTTCGTATCAACGACAACGTTGCCCTCCATTCGGTCAATGATCGCCGATGGGTCAAGCTGTTTGTACTCATCGTGATCGGCTGTGATCACAAGCGCATCAGCGCCCTCGGTGGCTGATTTGAGGTCGGTCAGCTCAAGATCTGGGTCAGTAACGTGTGGATCTTGGATCACGACTTCGGGACAGTTGCCTGAGCCTCCGTCGGTCGCGAGTGCGGTTTGCTCCTGACTGGTGAGTTCTTGGGCGAGTCGCAGGCCCGGACTCATGCGCGTATCAGAGACATTCCCTTTGTAAGCGATACCTAAGACAGCAATCCTCGCTTGATCGAACGCGTTGAGTTCTTGTCGGAGGAGATCACATACGAATTCTACCATTCCATTGTTGACCTCTCGGGCTGTTGAGATCAGATTCAGTTCGTCGGAGTCGGCATCAAGAAACCACGGATCGATCGGTAAGCAGTGGCCACCAACACCGGGCCCGGGTTGGAGAATATTAACCCGCGGATGTTCGTTTGCCAATTTGATCGCTTCCCGAGACTTAATGTTATAATCATGTGCAAGCCGTGCAGTTTCGTTTGCGAAGGCGATGCTTACATCCCGAGAGGTGTTCTGGATGAGTTTGATAAACTCCGCAACGGTTGGGTCACAAGTGACGCGGATTTTCCCGGTGACAAAGGAGTCGTACAGGCGGACGGCGGACTCTGCGGAGACTTCGTTGACACCACCAACGATCCTGTTGTTCTCGCGCAGTTCCAAGATGACATTACCAGGCAACACCGTCTCCGGAGAGTACGCGAGCGCAAAATCCTCACCGGCAACGAGCCCTGATGCTTCGAGCAGTGGCTGGAGTTCGTCAGTCGTCGTTCCGGGTGGGACTGTCGACTCAAGAATAACCGTATCTCCCTCCCGGAGGCTTGGTGCTATGGCGCGGCCGACATCTTGGACATAACTGAGGTCTGCCGACTTTGACGTGTCGTCGAACGGCGTGGGTACACAGATAATCTGGTATTCTGCGGGCACAAGCTCATCAGTAATCTCCAGTTTGTCAGATGAGAGTGCTTGGGTGACGAACGCCCGCAGTCTAGGTTCTTTAATGTGGGTATCACCAGATCGCAGTATATCTCTCACCGCCTCGTCAACATCGTAGCCGAAAACATCGTGGCCATTGTTCGCAAGCATTGCTGCGGTTGGCAGGCCGACGTAGCCAAGGCCGTGGACGCAGACCGAACTCATGTCTGGATCACCTCTACCTGTGGCTGTACGGACTGTAAGATTCGTTCGGCAGCGTGGCCATCACCGAAGGGATTCTCCCAGTTGCCGTCTGCTGCGAGCATCTTATCCACACTCGCCACGATTGTTGCAGGGTCGTGATCGGCGAGGATATTCGCCCCAACTGATACTGTCTCTGGGCGCTCTGTGCTGTCACGCAGTGTAACACAGGGTGTACCGAGAATACAACTTTCTTCTTGCACCCCACCGGAATCGGTCAGGACGATCGTTGCCTCATCCTCTAATCGAATGAAATCCAGATACTCCTGCGGATCAATGAGCTGAAGTCGATCCGGCACGTCAAGTTTGAACTCTTTGATCCGCTTTTTGGCTCGCGGATGGATCGGATAAATCACAGGGAGATCGTGTTTCTCCGCTGCGCTACTCGCGCTGAAAAGCAGCGCTTGGAACCGCTTCGGATCGTCGACGTTTTCCTGCCGGTGTAATGTTAACAAGCAAAACTCCTGGTCAGCGATGCCCAGTTCGGAGCAAACTGTGCTATTTTTAATAGCCAAACTTCGATTGCGGTAGAGAGCGTCGACGACAGTGTTGCCGGTGACTTCGATCCGAGATTGAGCGATCCCCTCGTTGAGGAGATTCTGCTTACTGTGTTTTGTCGGTGCAAATAGTGAATCGGCGGCGTGATCAGCGAGTACTCTATTTATTTCCTCGGGCATCTCGCGGTCGTTGCTCCGAAGTCCGGCTTCAATATGGCCGAGTTCGATATCGCGCTTACTCGCAGCAATCGCCCCGGCGAGAACGCTGTTCGTATCGCCTTGGACTAGCACGGTCCCGGGAGAGATGGTTTCGAGAATCGTCTCGAATCGGATCAGCATCTCCCCAGTCTGCTCGCCGTGTGAAGCAGAGCCGACTTCTAAATTATAATCCGGATCTGGGAGTCCAAGTTGCTCGAAAAAGACCGAATCGAGCGAATTAGAGTAGTGTTGGCCGGTATGAACAAGTGTGTACGAAATATTGTTGTTTTCGCACGCGTGGATTACCGGTGCGAGTTTGATGATTTCCGGACGGGTCCCAAGAACGACGGCAATGTTATCACTCATTGCTGCTGGATTCCTGTTTGCTCTGCATTGGCTGTCTGTCAGTAGGACTGTCGGATTGTGCGTCAATCATCATTGTAAAGTGTTGAGCCGAACCGCCATCTTTCGGTGATCTGGATTTCACTACCGTAATGATACTTATTGTTATACACGTCTTGTCCAACGGGAACATCCACTCAGGAGACTATTTAGATGCTGACTGCCGCCGAGAACTTGGACCTCCAGTCAATCGAAGTCAACGTATTTGCGTTCCCACTCATAACGGTCTTGAAGTGTCTGTTTGCCCTTCTGAGAGATGCTATAGAAATTCGTTCGCCGATCAAGCATGCCCTTGTCAAGATAGCCTTTGTCGACGAGTGTATCCAGATTTGGGTACAGTCGACCGTGCGTTATCTCCTTTTGTTCGCCTTCAAGTTCGTCTTTGATTTCCTGTCCCGACGGCTGCTCAATTCCTATTGTTACATAGAGAATATCCCGCTGGAAACTGGTTAACTCGAATAGTGGGACTGTCATTACTTCAGAGGTATCGGCCTTGAGACTTTGTTATTATTTCATGAATCTCATAAAATGCAACTTATTCTGAGTGTCAGTTCTATGAATATATCATCAGGGAGCATCATCCTACTGATTTTGCTGATATTGGGGAAATTCAATGCACTACGTGAGGGACGAGGCCGTGGCCAGATTGCTCAATTTAGGGAAATATTGCGGCAGGGAAAGCTTTAATATCGAGACAACAAGCGCTGATGAGGACTAACTCTACTCTCAGGATGCCGTACTGGTGTGGTTCGTTGTTTCTCTAATTGTCTAAACAGTCCCACCGACGACAGTTTTATACTAGTTCCAAATCAAAATATTAGTGGACCCTGGCCGCCGGTAACCCAGCTTGTGTGCCAGCAACTGCGTACCGTGCGTCCTGGGCGCCACTTTTGATCTGAATAGCTGTCTACTTGGACAAAGAGTGGCGATTACGCTGACAATAGCCGCAACGTATCAGAGATCACTCCACGAGGACAACAATGCGGGGTCACACACCCACCATTATTACTCTAAATTATTAAAATTTTTCCCTTTTAGGAAGCTTAGTTTACAAATAGGGAAAGTATGAGCGAACCAATCTATCATTTCCGTAAATCGAGTTGCAACGTGTGGGGTGAGGGCGAGGAACCGAATTCAGAGGAAGCCGTCAAGGATTCCCCGCGAACACAGCGTTATCTCGTCCTGTGCTTGGTGATCCGTAAGGGATTTCACTAAAAGTGAGTTGTACCTCGGAAACAGCCTTACCGGAAATGTTAATTGCTTGTACTGTGGGATTTCTTACAATAATGGATATCTTCAAGCTCTCTCTCTAGAAACTGCTCATCAATTCTTAAACCGTATCTTTCGGTTGCTTCCTTTCCTAACTCTCTGGCATAGGTCACGACTGACACATCAAAGCCAGTTTCAGAAAGACGTTGAGAAATATCCATACCATATAATCGGACGTGGGATCTTGTTCCAAATTCTTTTTCGCGGTCTCTCGGCGAGGTGATAGACTCATCCTCGTAGGTGTCTTCCCGAGTTTTAGCTTTAGGAACCATTACTAAAGCAACTCCATTTGGAGCCAAAATCCGATACATCTCGGACATAGCAGCACGGTCATCTGGGATATGTTCCAATACGTGTGAACATATTATACCATCAAAAGATTGGCTATCGAAAGGAAGGTTCGTCATATCCAAATGTACGTCTACGTCTGGCATATTCAAATCTACATTTGTAATATTACATTCAAGTTCTCGGAGTTTCTCTGTGATTGGGTCAGTAGGTGCAATGTACAGAATATCTTTATTACTTTCGGCCCAGTCTATCTCATTCTTAATGTAGCACCACAATAGTCGATGGCGCTCCCTCGCTCCACATTTTGGGCACTTTGCATCTCTTCGCGACCGTGGACCTGCTGGGACAAATGCTCGACCAGAAAAATCGCACATAGGGCAAACTTTCCCTGAGCCAATTTTACATGTTTGGTGATACGTTTGCTCCACTGCATATTTCGTGCCTCTCAGAGCGAATGTCAAAGGGCCTTCCTCACGTAGGATTTTGTAACCTTTCCTCGGTGAACTCATGTTTATAAGTTGTGAAAGACGAATATATATAGATTACCGCACCACCCAGTTTTGATATACTATGCTGAGGCGATTCACCGGTAATCGAGCCTAACAACTGGACTGCTCTCACTAAACGAGAAATCCAACCCCACTCAGCCAGCCTGTTGTGATTTCGACGAGAATCCATATTTATATCCGTAGTCTTCCTTCCAGTCGCGCTGAAACTGTTACGACCAACGAGACCGGCGAATCGCTCGGGCCTGTCGGAATTGGCCGAAATATTTCCAAGGACAAACAGCGACAACGGCGGTTCGAGGCTATCTTCAAAAATACCCACCAATTCACAGGGCAGATGAGACCTGTCAGAACGGTAATCGAGGCAGTCGAGACGGCACTGGAGTTCGTCGAGCTTAAACCCGACGCTGTCATCGAAAAAAGGTCTGGAACTCACCGTGGTTCGCCCACTCTCAAGCCACTCAAAATGAATCAAAAACCGCCGTCGAACAGGCGGCAAAGATCGACTTCGCACGGACAGAGGTTACCATTCAGGGTGCCGACCGCGAAGCTGTTATTGATTCATTAGTTCGACCGGTAACTGACGGGAACGGCGACATTACCCTACTCATCCCTGAGGGCCGGGATATTACGGAACTGAAGGAGAGCGAACGTGGACTCCGGCGGGAGCGAGATCACATCCGTCGGACGGAAGCGCAGGCGGATGTCGGCGTGTGGGAGGTGAATCTTGACGCGGAAACTCTGTACTGGACAGTCAGTCTGCGTGACCTCTACGATGTCTCCTCGTCTTTCGAGCGCGGTACGAGAATGCACGGCTATTTCCATCCTGAGAGCCAGGAAAGCATCTCGAACGCCCTAACAGCCTATCGCGTTGAGGGTACCCATTTCGATATCGAGGCACAGAGACTCACCGCTTCGGGACGAACCCGGTGGGCACAGATCAAGGGCGAGCGAGTTGAGGACGGCGACGCAACAGAGCTCAGAGTGGTAGTGCGGGATATCACTGATCGGAAAGAGCGCGAACAGCGACTGATAGTTCTTAATCGCGTCCTCCGGCATGATCTCCGCAACAAACTCACCATCGTCACAGGCTATGCCGATCACGTCGAATCTGAACTGGAAGGACTCGATCCGACCGAGGCGAGAGTGCGTCTCTGTTCATTCCCGCTTGAAAACGCGTTAATGAGTGTCGAAGAAATCAAGGCGAATTCGGGTGATCTCACAGAACTCAGTCAGAACGTCAGGAAGTTCGGCGAAACCATCGAACGAGTCGACACCACCGACTCGGTAGCTGTTCGACCGATCGTGACCGATCTCGGGGTGGAATACACTGACGAATATCCGGACGCACATATTGATCTCGACGTAGATGGAATAGAGAGTTTTCCCGCCTCAGAGTCGACGAACTCGTCTAAAACGCGATTCAGCACAGCGACCGCACAGAACCGAGTGTCCAACTTAGTGTCACCGCTGACACCGAAGACCGGGTGACGATCCGCGTCGCCGACGATGGCCCAGGTATTCCCGATATCGAGCTGGCCGTACACGGTACAATTAGCAGCCGAATTGAGGACAGTACCACCGCTTTCGGCTCCATCGTTCGTCCCAACGTGATCACCGACCGCCTGCCGACCAGAGACTGCTCCACGGGCATTCGCGCAGCGCACTGATCCCTTGCTTCGCCCGACGAGAGGGCCAACATCGGTCCCGCCGCTCACAACACAGTTGTCGAGACCAACCTCGTCGATCACGCCCCGGTTCGTTGCGAACAGCCCCACAGCGTCTTTGCGGTCAATTACGAAATCCGCGATTTCATGTCTGCCACCGCTGAACACCCCATTGAACGAGCTGATCGGTTGCCAGCCACCGTAGCGATTGCGGACCCATTTAATGTGTCCGGGGCTGCCTGCATTAAGGTCAGCCGCCAACGTATAGTTCTCTCCCGGCGCATCGCGCACAGCCTCTAGGTCGTGCCAACTGGTGATAGCAGTCACCTGCTGCCCGCTAACACCTCTTGTTCCGAGTACCGCCCCGCCAGTAAGAAGTGTTGCTAATTTCAGAAACTGCCGTCTGCTGGCCCACGGCGACGCCGTAGGCGATTGTCTTTGCTCGCTCATCCCGGCTGTGGTAAAATAGCAGGCGAATCATTCGTAACAGTCGGATCACCAATTGTATTCGGTCTGACCGCCACCACAAGCGAACGCGCAGATGAAGTGGTTATTTTGAGGGCCAGCCGCCGTCGACGGTTAGACAGCTTCCGGTAACGTACGACCCCGCTTCAGAGGCGAGAAAGACTGCGGGACCGGCCATCTCCTCGGGAGCCGCAAACCGATCCAGCGGCGTCTGATCCAGCAGCGACTGCCGGATAGAGTCGCTTTCGAGGGCCTCGTCGATAAATTCGGTCTCGACGTAGCCCGGCGCGATGGCGTTGACGCGTACGTCCGGCGCCCAGTCCAGTGCCATGCTCTTGGTCACCCCCACCAGTCCGTGTTTCGAGGCAACGTAGGGATGCTGTCGGGGAAGGCCGACCAGCCCCGCGACGCTCGCAATGTTGACGATAGCTCCTCCATCGCCGTCCTGCAGGTACTCTGCGGCCTTCTGCGCGCAGAGGAAGGCACCGCGAAGATTCACCGCAAGCGTCTGGTCAAATCTCTCGATTTCGATCGTCTCGGGCTTGCCGAGTGCAGATTCGGGATTCATTCCGGCGTTGTTGACCAGGATATCGACACCCCCGAACTCCTCGACCGTTCGCTCGAACAGTTCGTCGACGCTCTCTTCCTCCGAAACGTCCGAACTGATCGCCAGTCCGGTGCCACCGGCCGCCTCGACCTGTGAGACTGTCTCTTCGAGATCGGACTTTGTTCTCGCAGTCGGCACGACCGTTGCACCCGCACTGCCGAGTCCGATTGCGATTGCTCGTCCGATACCTCTGCTCGCACCGGTGACGACTGCCACCTCACCGGAGAGATCGAACTGCTGTTCGATATCAAACGACTGTGCCGTCGACTGCTCCCTGTCTGCTGTCATACGTGCCGGATACTCATCACGTCCTGGTAAAGCCACAGGGATCAGGACGCACGGCACGAACCACGTCACAAAACGCGTGGTGGGTACCGAATGGTTTCACTCCGAGCGACACTGAGTTGGCGGGATGACCGTTCGGAGCCCGTCAGCGAGAGCCACCTCTGGCTCAAAATTCAGGGTGGTCTTCGACTTCTCTATGTCGGCACAGCTGTGCGTGATGTCCCCTTCTCTCTGGGCCGTGTGCGTAATCTTCGACTCTGAGTCGGCAACATCTCGGACGACCGCCGCGAGTTCGTTGATACTAGTCTGTGTCCCGGTGCCAACGTTGAACGCCTCGGCAGTATGATCCGTGGTCGCCGCCCGCAGATTTGCTCTGACGACATCGGAGACGTGGACAAAATCTCGTGTCTGTGTTCCATCACCGTGTACGGTGATCGGATCACCGGCGGTGGCTTGGTCGCGAAAAATACTGATGACCCCGCTGTAGTCTGTTGCGGTCTGTCTGGGTCCGTAGACGTTGAAATATCGTAACGCCACGGTTGGAAGGCCGTACAGTTCACCGAACCGCCGTGTGTACTGGTCCAAAGCGACCTTGTCGATTCCATACGGCGAGGTTGGTTTCAGCCGGGCTGTTTCATTGATCGGAATCTCACGAGGGTGACCATACACGGCGGCACTCGACGCTGAAACCACTCGTGTGTCAGTTTTTCTCGCAGCTTCGAGGACTGTGACCGTTCCAGTGGCGTTGATGGCATGACTCTCCGTTGGCTCTGCAATCGACTGTTCGACGCTGACGAGTCCCGCCTGATGAAAGACGATATCCGCTGCTTGCAGCAGTGGTTCGACGGTGTCCTGTTCGCGTACGTCTCCGGCCGCGAATTCGGCCTTCTGATTCACGTTTTCGACCGTACCATTCGAGAGATTATCTAGGACTGTAACAGAATTTTCTTCGACGAGAGCGTCGACGAGATGGCTGCCGATGAATCCTGCACCGCCGGTGACGAGAATATTCTTGTCGGTCACTCCGTACTCAGCCGCATCGATGTCGGTAGGAGAGTCCATACCTGTTTTTTCACCAACACTGGTATTGTTATGAATCGAATAGCACAGGGTGATAAGTCGGAGGCCGTCTCTCTTCGTCGTTGCCAGTTCGATCCGGCGAAATTACTCAGAGACGTGTCTTTCGACGAGGTATCGAACCTGCGGGAGCGTCCTGGGCGGTAACTCCTCCGGAAGGGCCCAGCGTTTCGCGAGAATCCCCTCGGTCGGATTTGGCTCGGCAGAAGAGACGAGGGTACAGGTGTAGACTGACCACTGTGAGACGGTCTTGTCACGGCTCGTGTGGGCGTACCAGTACTGGGCAACTCTATCTTCGATCGTGCCCTGACACTGCAACTCCTCAAATAACTCCCGCCGTAATGCGGCTGCTGTCGACTCGTTTCGGTGAGTTCCACCACCGGGAATCGTCCAGAACACGGAGCCATCGGCATGACGCTCTTTTATAATGAGCGTCCGGTCACCGCGGGTGACCAGTGCTTTTGCACTGTTCCGGAGCTTTAACCTTCCATTAGCTGGCTGTTCAGTTCGGCTGGACATACCCATGCCATTCAGAATATTTGTACTAAAGTACAAACTGGATATACACAAGAGATTAGCATTATTTGTTCTATAATAAAATACAAGACACACATATTACATATTGTGATATTTATATAGATTCTACATTATAATCCGATCGGATTCACGGCATTGGAACACAAAAATTATGTCTCAGTCGAAGCGAATTTGGCCGATTTTACCGGGTAATTGGCGGTAAACAACCCTATGCCGTCGTCAGAATTTTTTATTATCAACACACATACCATACGTCTATTGGTGTCACGAGGTGAGAATAGTGGACATTTCGGATAACTTGGATAGAATAAGATGTGCCCAATTTTCCAGCAAGTGACAGATTAAAAATAAAGTGTTAACTGAAACCACGGTAACTATTTGTTGTAATCTTGAATGGAAAGTCCTTCAACTGATCCAAACGATGACTCAACGACGACTCCGTATGGCAAAGGTTCGACAAACGGTATTACTCCTGGCCATGATGGCACTTGCGAGCTGTGTAACACACAGACTCGAGTATTCAACAATCACGGATTTACCGCCTGTAAAATGTGTCACAGCGCGCTACTCCCGGGTTCCGGTGTGCTTTAATATTCTAACAGGCAGGTAGAGGAATACATCGCAATATTTGTTAATAAGTTATTCACTCAATCAACCAAGTAGCAGAAATTGAATTTTTCATAACAGTAGTTCCGGTCATCACCGTGTGTTGTCTGAGTGGAAAAGTCCGGATCCTAGAGTTGAAATAATATCTTTGCTTTGTCAGGTCGGGTATATTTTTGAGTCTAATCGGAGTGGAAAGTAGATGCCTATCTGGATTAAATGATTTCCAAAATTAGTGCAGAATCCCCTCGCGATGCTTGTCGTCGTAGGCAAAGAGTGCATACCCAACTTCCTCGGTGGTGAATCCCGTGTCCCCCGCGATCTCCCGAATCGGGTCGATCATTGTGACGTAATCGTCGGGATCGAACGTTTCCTTGCGCCCGTCGACGTACCCAAATCGTTCGAGTGTCGCCCAAACCCGGGTGTCAACGACAGCGTGACGATCAGGAGCGAGGGCGGTCACAACGCATGAGGCCGTGGGTGCTTTGAATCCGCGCAGCCTAGTCAGAAATTAGAGTTTCGAGAAATTATCGTCGACGCGTCGGACATTGGCTGTGACGGTCCGGCAGCGTTGTTCGGGATTCGACTCGACGTGGTAGGCACTTCGGGTCGAAGATTCGTAGGCGATATCGTACAGTTGCGCGCGAGTAAGATACCCCTGGTTTCGGTATGTCTCGCCAACGCTGTGCAGGCGATCCGGGAGGATTCCCTGTGTCTGGCTGTAATACTCGAGTGAGTTTTCGACGAGCGCTGCGTCTATCGTCGCCATGATTGAGGGCAATCGCCGGGTAGAATCAAAGCTTGTTGGTTTCTAGTGGGGGGACAGGTCAGTTCCGCTCAGAGACGACCATGTCCATCCCGTCCTGTGGATGTAGTGTGAGCGTTGGTCGGAGATTGAGTTTCTCGGGACCCGTGTAGGTGAGTTCGTACTCTTGGGCGACCATCGCGACGATGATCTGTGCCTCCAGTTTGGCGAGGTTCTTCCCGATGCAGTGACGCGGCCCACCGCCGAACGGGAAGTATGCGAATCGGGGACGGTCTTCGGCTTCGGTTCCGGCCCAGCGCTCCGGGCGGAACTCCTCGGGGTCCTCCCAGTAGGTCGGCGACCGGTGGACAGCCCACTGTGAAAGCATGATCATCGACTCCTCAGGGATATCGTAATCGAGGAGTTCAACATCCTCCTTGGCTTCCCGGAACAGCGCATAGACTGGCGGATACAGTCGCATCGCCTCGTTGATGACCCACTCGATGTACTCGAACTCTCTGACATCGTCGATTGTCGGCTCGCCATCGATGGCATCCGCTTCTTCGTACACTCGCTCACGTTTCTCCGGGTGCTGAGAGAGCAGATACCATGTGTACGTCAGGGTCAGCGCAGTCGTGTCGTGACCCGCCAGCAGCATTGTCACGACTTCGTCGCGAAGTTGTTCCGAGGATTGATCGCCTTTGTCTTGTGCTCTGAGGAGAATCGAAAGCAGATCCATCGGGCCGTCTTCGCCGCCCTCGGTGCCACGGCGTTGGGCGATAATTTCGTCGACGACTTCGTCGACTGCCGATACTGCTGACTGATAGGCCCGGTCGCCAGGCATCGGAACCCACGAGGGCAGCGCAAACCGCATCGGATCTGGCTCGAACTGTTTGCCGATCGGTTCCAGATTCTCCCGGAGTTGGCTCAGTTGGCGTTCGGACAGTTCGGTGCCGAGCATGAGATCCGAGATGACATCGATAGTCACGCGAGTCATCTCTAGTTCCATATCAAGAGTTTCTCCACCGTTCCAGCGACCGAGCAGATCTGTCGTATGGTCGGCAATTCGGTCGTCGAAGGCAGCGAGGCGGCCCATTGTGAACGCTGGATTCGTGAGTTGTCGTTGTTTTTGCCACGTCTCTCCCTCGCTCAGCAACAACCCGTCTCCGAGGAGATCACCGAGCGTATCGCTCTGAAAGTCTGGTTTCCGGTAGCTGTTGGCGTCGCTGACGAGGACCTCTTCGATAGCCGACGGTTCAGTGACAAAATAGGTCTCCATTGGCCCCATCTCGAAGGCAGCGATCCCGTTGTACGCGCGCTCGATGTCCTCGACGAACCGAAGCGGATCAGCGGAGTACTGCCGGCCGCTTCCAAACAGCGGCTCTCCCCGCGGACCTGGTGGCGTTGTTTGCACAACCGTGATAGGGAATTGTTCTCAATAAACCCTCGGGCGGTACTGATCGACTGATTTGATCGTTCTGCGCTTCAGGCCAAGCAGGTGAACCGCCTCGGGGTCAAGCCCCGAGGCTTCCCGTTTCAACGCCGCGACTTGTACGAACCGACGAAGACCCTGCTCCGTCAGTCCCCACAGCGGTCGCAGTCTCCCCAGGCGTCA
>NZ_JBAOJI010000018.1:0-20118 GCF_037080055.1 Halovenus anhuiensis | reverse complement strand
TGAGGCGGGTGTTTTCGGGCATAGACACTTTGAAAACGCTCCGCCTCACTCTTCAATCCTTATCTGAACAGCGCGTGAAAAGCTCCAATCAGATCTATACTATTTGATCACGTAATTCACTGGTTAGTCCAATATATATTAAAATTTCTAAGAATATATCCGCTAGTATCAATAGTGAACGGTAGAAAGCTTATAATAATGAAGATACATTTTGAAATACGAGTTGATGAGTGTATTACGGCGAACACAAGTGGGGCTCAACGCAGTAGCAAACGACCTGCCACTTAGGTCAGACGTGAGAAATAATTCTTATCACCTACAGGAGGCAATCCATTGGCTTTGTCGGAGCCAAGATGCGACTGCCAACGGCGGATCAGCTGCCACCTACAACATTATACTGGGATGGGAAGACGCCTATCCTGAAACAACGGGGTACATTATTCCGACGCTATTGGAATATGCTGGGACGGTGGATAAACCGAGAATAGCTGACCGCGCTATCCGGATGGCTGACTGGCTATGTAGTATTCAACAATCTGCCGGGAGTTTCCCAGCTGGGACTGGCACAGATGGAGAACCAAACGTTTTCAATACCGGTCAAATCGTGCTGGGTCTCACTGAGGCATACCGTGAAACAGGAAACGAACGGTACCTGACCGCCGTACGAGAAGCATGTGACTGGCTCGTAAGCCAGCAGGGTAGGGAAGGATACTGGGACAAGTATGATTACAAGAATCAGGTACATGCATACTCGACACGGGTCGCTTGGGCGTTAGTTGAGGGAGCAGCCATTATTCCGGCACAAACCGATGAGCTCCGTGATGCAGCGCGTCGTAATTTCGAGTGGGCACTAGGCTTGCAACGATCCAACGGTTGGTTCGACAAAGCAGCCTTTGAGCCGGATCAGACACCCTATCTCCATACAATTGCCTATACAATTCGGGGGTTGCTCGAAGGCGGATTGAAACTTGATAATGAAAATTTCGTCGACGCGGCAACCCGAGCAGCGGACAAATTGGTTTCGATACAGCAGAAAGATGGTATCCTCAGAGGGGCGTATGACAGTTCATGGTCACCATCTTGGTATTATTGTTTGACCGGCAATGCACAGATGGCTATCATCTGGCTTCGGCTGTTTGAACTCACAGGTGAACAAGACTATCGTACCGCCTCCCGGGAGATGATCGAGTTCTTGAAGCGACGACAGTTGCTTGTAGGACCAGAAGAGGTACGGGGTGGAATCCCGGGATCGTATCCAATTATTGGAAAGTATCTCTATTTACGCTTTCCAAACTGGGGTATGAAATTTTTTGCCGACTCGTTGCTTTTGACACAAAAGTTGAAGCCACTTGACTCACCTCTCGATGTCGCATAATTCAGTAAGTTATCACCGCGAAATGGAAAGAAATCAAACGGCAATTCGCACTTTATTATTTAGTTATTTCTCCGGATACCGACAACTTTTCTTTTGGAAGGTGATGCTCAGTGCCGGCAATGCTAAGATTTACTGGGAGACTGTTATCGGAGACTGTCTGTACAGCCACTTCGTCGACATTTTCCCGAGTTATGCTAAAACCCATATTCGTCATCTTAGTATCAGCGTCGCCAGGATGTACCATCAGTACCGGACGGTTGGTGGCTGCGCCGAACTTCGGAAAATACCAACCGCTCGTGACACTGAATCTCGTATTCCCCAGGGGGTGTAGAAACGCTACACTATCGCCGCTGCCAATTTCGAGTCGAACCCGACCGGTTGACTCCAGTGACGGATCGATATCGGGGTGGAGGTGAAGGCGACCCCGAACGGAAGAGTCACCGTGGTCGCTCACAGTGTCCCAGACGGTCCACCATTCGTCACCAGTATAGACGCTACGATGGTGGACATACGACTTCTCACCGTATGGCAATGCTCTGTACCGTCCCTCAAAAAGAGAGACTGATCCTGTTTCGACTCGTGTCGAAGGCTCCGGTCGGGGCCCCATCAGGTATTTTCCGTCGAGAGCAATCGGTTCTTTATCGCCGACTTGAACCGTATTGTGCCCCTTGACACCCCTTGCGTACTGACGATATGAATCATTAGTGTATCCGAAGGTTCCTGTATCAGTCACGACTGCCTGATTGTCGAGCCACAGGAGTATATTTAAAGTGTCACTGTGAGAGTGTCCCGGAAGGTGTGGCGGACCCACATGCCCGCCGTCAACTAACATCCCTCCAGCATCATTTCGCAACCAGTGGTACCCTGATGATTGCTCTTTCTGTGTATCGCGAGAAAGAACGGTCTGTTCTTTAGTGCCCCCATCGTTTCCGATCCCGATCTTGTCCGCATATCGCAAACACTCGTCTAGCCGAAGTGCCTGATCATAAACGGCATCATTTAAAAGTGGCATCCGACCGTCCGGCGGACGCAGATATTGAAGAAATGCGGTCGCCTCTTTGGTAACTGTTCGTAACTCGTCCGGAACAGACTGGTTGCTCAGTTCGAGAAGATGACAAACGGTGAGATATCGTGTCAATGTAAGGATATGGTACATTGGACTCCGCTCGGAGTGACAGCCATCGTTAAGATATTGGCGAGTCCCGGTTTCGACGAGGATTGCATTCCCAGTATCGACCCAGGAACGGTTTCCGAACAATACACCTGCGACAACGAGTGCGGCCCCGTTTTCGATCAAGTGGTTTCCTCCGATATCCCTCTCAATATGATTACACAGGAATAGCACATTCTTGTAAATCTCCTGTCTAAGTGATCTTTCGAACCCGCCGTTGTCGTCCCTTTTTTCTCGGGCGAGGTACCGACTAAAGTGTAGGATACGAAGCGATACAGCCCAAGGAGTCCAGGTCCGACGGAGATACCGGGGACGACCAATTTGGCTTGACTCTATCCAATCCTGAATCCATCCGTCGAATATGGCAGATAGCTCTGATATATTGTCCGCATTTTCATCAAATCCAGAATAGAACCAAGCGAGAGGCTGAAAGGCGTATAGTTTCAGTTGCCAGTCAATTGGCAGGTCGTCGAACCTGTCGTCGTACCAGTTGACATCTGTTCCATCTGCAATCCGTAGTGTTCGGTTCAGAAACGTTGGGGCCCCCTCCGCTGCCTCCCGAGTGCGCGTTCGGTACTCACTTCTAGTTGATTCATCGAGACAAGATCGAAGCGTAGCAGTGTTTTGAGCGATTGCTGCGGGTTCCACTGTGGGATCGCTCGGAACACGTGCTTCATAAATGCGATCAAAATCAACGGGAAGGCGCGAAACGACTGTCTCGCGGGCTTTTCTTTCTCCGATGCCAGCGAGTTGGCGAAGTTGCATTCGTCCCGCTGTGTGGAAACCTATGTACAACTGCTTTGGAAGCTCACAAGATAGAGGCGTCATGTGAAATCGAGACTTCCTTGCCGCTCCAGAGTCAGCCCGCCACCCCCGTTCTCGAAAGATTCTGTCAGTTTTTCAGCAAGGCGATAGGTGGTCTCTTGTCGGTCGTATTGTTTTCCATATTGGCTCCCTTTTCTATCGAGTTGGTCACGGAAATCGCCGTCGGCGAGTACTTCGTCCAACCGCTCCGCTATCTCTCTCAGCTCGTTTGCTACGTGGACACCGTCGCCAGATTCGTTTACAAAGCGCTTGGTTTCGCCACGGCCGGTGATGAGAGCCAGCGGTCCGCCCGTCATATACTGGCATACTTTTGTACGTATAGCGTAAGCGAGTTTCTCAGTACCCTCAATTGGAGTAATGCCGATTGTCGCTTGGCGGAGCAAGGAAAGGATCCGGTCGCGCGGAACGGTGCCCTCGAACTCTATCCGCTCCTGTAAGTTGAGTTCTTCCTTTAATACACTGAGTTTCGACTCGACGTCACCGTTGCCGGCCAACCTCAGTACTGCACTCTGGTACTCAAACTTCATATCGGGCATAATTAGTTGTATCTGTCCGTCCCTTCAGCGAGTCGCGCGACGGAAATACTAGTCACTTGAGAACCGCCTCCGATTCGGACGCCGCGAGATGCACCAATGGTTTGATTTCTTCGATAAATATGGTTAGGAGTCATCTTTCTAAGCTGTTCCCACCAATATATGATTAGTAATACCCTCCTACCGACTATACACGAATCTGCCTAATCTATGTCGGAATTCTATCAGAGTGGTGCTCAAACAACACAAGCAACGACGTTCTTATAAGAATACTTAAAAGAAATTCGTAGTCTATTCCATTAGCTTGGCATACTATTAAACTTGGGAACAAGTCACTCAACTCGCTTTGGTGGTCTAGCGGAACACGTTGAAGGCTTGTAATCGAGAAGACCATGGATCAGAGCACCGATCAAATTCAGCGAGCGGAGAAACTCGGGGGTACGAGCGGCCTGTTTCAAGTTCTGCTTGGAGAGGCCGCGGAACTTCGCCAACCACGGCTGTAGCACCGACCAGAGACATTCTACATAGTTTGTTTGGACTCCGTCTTTGAAGACATACTCGTTGTCGTGGACAACGTATCGATGATTGTAATCCATACCTCGGTAAATTGGCAACCCATCCGTCCAGACTTCTCCCAGCGGCTAGGAGAGGTCATTTGCCTCTTTCATAACGGGCCCTAAGTCGTCGTCACAGTCGCTTCCCTGTTGGACTGAAACCACCCAAAGCAAGTCGCGGCTTGCAGCGACGAGCGTCATCTCTTCACCTTGGTCTACCGTCCATCGCGTGCGCCCTCCCTCAGGCGCGCCGCCGCGGTTAAGACATTCCCTCGGTGGGTATTATCTCTTGAATCCCGAACACATGTGCTGTATTTCATCGACTTGGATCGGACCATCGACTGTCTGGAAGATGCGTTCCAAGACAGTCAGATATCCTCAACAGAACGCGGCTTTCAGTTCTCTGAGTTGGTCATGAGGGGTCGTGTAGCATGGCGAGAGGAGAGCGGCGATTTGGATGATGCTGAGGAGGGTATCGGCGTAGAGAATGAAGGCGATGGGGAACTCATAGGGAGTGAGTTCCGCGAGATCATCCGATGTATCTGGCTTACAAGATTAAGAATGTTATAATCAGTCTAATCGAACGCAGTACGGCGATTCGATAGAACTGTTCCTGTGTTTTAATGATCGATAGCCAGCCGAAATTATAATATTACTACTTATTATAACAGGGCGTCACCTTGGTTCTATGTGTCGGACAATAGTTAGTACCACGGTTCATCCAGACCCATTTAATCCATACATGGGGTTGTTTAATTATCGCTCTATTAGATCACTCAGTTTAAGCGGTGTTCAAGCAGATGTTATTTCTCCCCGACCAATTGCACCTCCAATTGGTCCTTACTCCGAGTATAGTGAAATACCATCGAAGTATGATTATGAGAGTCATACAGTTCATTATCCAAGATTCCCATACTTGCTGCCACAGAAGCTATTCAAATATACGATCTCCTCAATAGCGGCCCAAAAAGTATTACCAGCATATTTAGAAAATAATTTCCAGACACCCGATATCTGTCACGCTGGACACATCCATTACGACGGAACTGCCTTAGTCCCATACTGTAAGAAACACGAGATACCACTCACGGTTATGGGCCGTGGAAAAATTTTAAATAATTATGCCGATCGGTCATATATCAGTAAGAAAACAATCAAAAATACGCTCGAATACTCAGAACAGATTCTTTGTGTAAGCGAGTCCCTTGCAGACATCGCACAAGACATCGTTGGGGAATCGAAAGCAACTGTTTTACCAAATGGGGCGGACCCAGAACGATACCCAACAGCATGCAAGGACGAGATAAAGACTGAACTTGGGATCCCGTCGGAAAAGACCGTGATTCTATTTTGTGGTGGCTATACGGAACGAAAAGGAATTTATGAGATTGCTGAAGCCATTGATGAGGTGCATCACGATGACGTACAGTTAGTTTTCATAGGCCACTATGGTGACCTGCGCAATCACCTGATCAGTTCATTAGAGTCGAGTCCACACGAGTCGTACCGCGTGCTCTGGGAAGTTCCCCCGCTAGCAGTCCGACGCTGGTTCACCGTCGCAGATATTCTCATGATTCCCAGTCATGCTGAAGGTCGTCCCAATACCGTATACGAAGCGATGGCCAGTGAAACCGCCGTAGTTGGCTCCGCTGTTTCGGGGATTCCAGAACAAGTGACAGATAATGAGACCGGCATTTTGATTCCTTCAGAGAATGCCTCTTCACTTGCATCCGCGCTCAACGAACTAATTGAGAACCAGGAGCTAAGACGAGAAATGGGGGCAAATGGACTCGAAAGGCTGCTCTCAAAGGGCTGGACGTGGGAGGCCCATGGAAAAAAACTAAATGAAATTCACAAGGAGATAATAAATTAGATTCTTCTTGGGGCAGCATATGGCAATCCCAGAGCGTGGCTAGAATTGCGCGTTTAAGTCATTCTGCTCGCGATTTTCGGTATGATTTTCGCTGGAACTGAAACGGTCTAAGAAACTGTGTCAGCCTATCTTTCGAGATTCTTCAACGGCTCTCATAGGTGTTGTGCTCTGCCGTCCTCTAATTTGCTTTGTGATTTCGCTTCCGCTTTCTCGGGAAGAACGGCGACATCGCGGGCGCTATTGTGACTGGTGAAGTGGATTGGAATCCTCTATCTCCCAGTGCGAACCGAACTCAAAATCGATGTTGATCGGCTGAAAGCGTCCGCGACCAGTCCCGGGAGCAACCGTCATCTCCCCGAAGACGATGCTGCCTGGTTCGGGATTGTACAGGTCAACTCGCATAAATTCAAACGGTTCTCCCAGCGTTTCGGCAACCTCAATCATCCTATCGAAATCAGATGGCTCATCGATAACTGGTCCAAGTGGGTATATACGGGTGAAATCCTGTGGGTTCCAGTCACTGTCGTAGAACCGTCTGGTATGATCCGAGAACCGACCGTGATCGACGTGGATGTATTCGACCTGTCCGTTGAAAACGTAGAATTTGTAGTCGCGTGGCGCTTTCCCCTGACTGCTTTCGATATACTCCTCGACGATAATCTGGGGCGTGATATCCGTATACCAATACTCTAGATTGTTTGCACCGTACTCACGCTCCAGCCACTGCTTGGACTCTGCAATGAGCGACTCGTAGTCTACGGCGGTCTTGTCCTGCACTATCCAGTTCATGCTGCTTCCGTGTGTCCCTTTGAGTACGAATTGGTCTGGTAGTTCTTCGAATGGAATGGTCTCCGGATCCTCGGTGACGTAGTACAAATCAGTCAGGATATCTGAGTCGATTTGTTTTTCGACGTAGTTTCGGACCTGGTATTTGTCAGATACCGTCACGAAAAGATCTCTGTCTGTGAAAATTTTCCTATACAGGATCTTTTCGTTAAAACTTCTAGGATATTTTATTTTAGGCCAGTATCCGAGTGATGGGAACGCGACAAGCTGTTCGTGAATCGGTTGCCCAATCACAGCCGCAGCGGCACGACCAGCGAGCGTGTGGACTAGCGTATGGGCCCAGGCAATGCTGAGCAGCGCCTTGATGCCGCGTTCCTCGTAAATTTGGTAGGCTGATGTTTTCTGTATCCAGTTCATGGCTGTTTTTCGTGAACTGCGTCTTCACTCCGTGGTTTGTTTTGTGTAGCCTGCGTAGGACCCACTCCACAGTACTTCTGGAGGAACGTTTCGTAATCATCAAGGATCGATTTGGGCGAGAATTCCGCGGCCCGCTGACGGAGCGTTTCTGACGGCACCGGATCGGCGAGTTCTGCTACCACGGCCTCCGCGAGTCGGTCCGCATCGCCGACGGGGGCGAGCCGGCCGTAGCGCCCGTCGCCCAGAATCTCGCGTGGCCCGCACGGGCACTCTGTCGAGACGGCCGGACAGCCACAGGCAAGCGCCTCTATAAGTACGGTCGGAAGACCTTCACTGTGGGAGGAGAGCAAGAACACACTCGCCTTTGCCATATACCGGAACGGGTTGTCGACATAGCCGGGAACAGAGACAACATCGTCGAGGCCGAGTTCTGTCGTAAAATCGATGATATCTTTCCGTCGCGGACCCTGGCCGACGATTACACCGCGAACGTCCGAATTCTGTTCGTGGACCATTTTGAAGGTTCGGAGCCACGTTCTGAGATCTTTCTGATCCGCGATTCGTCCGACGAACAGCACCACATCAGTCTCGTCGTCTTCAATCCACTCGTGATCGACCGGATCGCGTGCCTTTTCCTGAATGGATGCAACCTCGACGGGATTGTGGAGAACAGAGATAGCACCTGGATCTACTGACAGATCTGCAGCAACAGTGTCACTGACACATTTTGAGACAGCGATTATCCGATCCGCTAACGGGTACAGGCGTCTGGTCAGTTGCCGAACGACAAGAGCTTTCGACGTCCTGTCCGTCGAAACTCCGCTTGCCGCGTGATGTGTGGGTATAACTGCTGTCTCAATATCGAGGAGTCGTTTGGCTGAGAGAGCCACGACACTCGCCTGGGTAAGGTGTGTGAAGAGGACTGCAGGTTCTTTTCGAGAGAGGTAAGCAGTGAGCGCAGGGAGGTGTACTGCCACACCAAGAGGCTGTACCGGATCCGGTGGTAGCTCAACGACGGGTATCTGCGGATCAACCTGTGAAAGTAACTCGCCTTTTTGTTCCGAAAGAACCAGTTCGACGTTGTGGCCGCGGTCTGCAAGACCATTGATGATGTTTACAACCACTTGCTCTGCTCCGCCGACGGTTAGATTGGGAATAAAAAAGGAGAGAAGCGGACCAGAGTCCGAGGATTGCTCCTCCATCGCCTCCCCGTTCGTGTCACCGTGGATCCAGTCCGTGGAATGAAGTAGTTTGTTCCATCCCACCTTCGGGTACAAGACACTCATCAGTTTTAGTTGATCCAACCTAGTATTTGTTAGTCGGCTAGTACCTGTTGCATTCGACTGGTTACATATATCCGAGATCGGCAAGGCGGGACTCCATCTGGTCGTCGATTTCAATCGAGCCACGCTTGACACCCATGTTCTCGATATCGGCGAACTCGGACTCTGTGCGTCCAGAATCAGTGTCAGCCTCGATACTGCGTTCGCCAGTATTACTGACGTAGATCGTTGCCGAAGTTCGTGGTCTGTCCTGAATCTTTGAATCTGCATACTTTCGGACACCACCCTCAACATCTTCGTAGACTGCCCGCGAGTGAGACTGGAAGGGAGCCATATTATCGACGTACTTCGTTCCTTTCTTGTATTTCGTCTCGTCGGGATCAAGGCCGTGAGTGGATGCGAGAACGGGTTTATCTGGACGCTGTAGCGGATCCGACTCGAGTTCTCCAAGCGTCGCCTGTTCAATTGCATCTTTGAGCCACGTTAGTGAGGTCGGCGAGTCAACGACCTTGCCGCCGGTCTCACCCGGCCAATTGACAACCAGCGGAACGTGGACGACAGACTCGTGAATTGCCCCACTCCCGTGTTCACGCACGGTGACATCCCGCACTGCCGATTGCTCACCGAATGCTTCGCCGTGATCTCCAGTAATAATAACGAGCGTATTTTCGAGATCGCCACGCTCTTCGAGTGTTCGAAGCATATGGCCCACTGCGGCGTCGGCCTGACGAATACAGTCGTCGTAGAGATCCTCCATTGCCTCCCATTCAGACCACGGTCGCTGGCCGCCCTCGAACTTCCAGAGACTCTCGGATTCGAGCTCGGTTGCGAGCGCTACCGTTTCCTCGCTTGCCCAGTTCAGTTCGTGAGGCTGGTAGGGCCAGTGGGCGTCCATAAGGTTCAGGCAAGCACCCCATGGACCGTCAGATCTGGATTCGTGCCAGTCCAGAAACGTATCGATACAGCGTGTGGCTGGTGTCTTGTCCACTTCCCAGCCCCCAAGCCCATCAAGCACCTCGGGTTCGAACTTGGCGACGACCCCGTTCAGAACGGAGCGAATGGGTGTTCCGTCAGAGATTCCAGCACGAATGAACTCCACGTAGTCGTCCGCGTAGTCGTAGGGATCAACCGCTTCGGAGAACGGGACTTCCTGGTTTGTTGTGATAGCAGTGTCGAAGCCGGCTTCGAGGCCGGTACCGCCCGTCAAAAACGGATTGTGTGAGAACACACCGGTCTGGTAACCGCGGTCCGAGAGCCCCTCCCAGACGGAGTGTCCGGGCTCAATAACGTGATCGTTGAATGTCAGCAGGTGCTCCTCGACATGATAACCAGTGAACATGCTTGTGTGACTTGCAAGGGTCCACACGCCCGGAGACTTCGCTTGTTTGTAGACAGTCGCTCGTTCCGCAAATTCTGCAATATTAGGGGTCGTATCGCGGCTGTAGCCATGCATCGATGTGTTCTGTGCTCGTACCGAATCGAGCACGACGAGCAACACGTTGGGAGATAACATTCTGGATAATCGGTAGCTACACGAAAGATTAGTTATAAAGATACTACCAATCTTATGCTATAATCGTAATACTGCAGGTGTAATTCAGTTTGGAGAATAACTGGTTCAGCCAGAATCTATATGTCACAATAAGAATTACCGGCCGTGAGTATAGGAATCATCATAATATCAAACGCACTAGAAAGGAAGTTACAATAATTGGCGAGCGGTTATTCATCTTCTACGTCTATCCAGTAGGACTCAAACTCACCGTTATCGTAGAGTCTCGATGCGGTCCGATCGCGTTCAAGTCTAGCAAAGTCCTGCGGGGAGAACCGCCAGTACTCCGGATACTCAGGATAAACCTCCGGGTATGTAAGGCGTCCACGCTGGTTGAGAACAAGATATCGGTCGTCCTGGTAGGCCTGTCCGATAGTTTCGTTGCCGGTATAACCGAAGTGGTCCGGTGGTCTCACTCCTTCTCTTCGAACGGAAGTCGTCAACGTCCCATCTTGGAAGTCGTCGTGGCGCCATAGGGAGATTCGGTACTGATCGACGGGTATCTCTTTGTTACGGTTCTCAAGAACCCATTCGGCGCCATCAATATCCATTTCTGTCTTTTGTGAATTATCATCTTTCGCACTGACCGACGCAAAAGAGCTAAACACAACTATCAATGTGAGCGCAAGTAACACCACGCCAAGTGTTATATTCACTCTAGTCGTTGCGGTCCGGGAACTTAGTTGTTGATAGAGGAAATAAAATGCTGAGCCACTCAAAACGGCGACGAAGACATTCTCAAAGAATAAGAATCGGCCCCATCCAAAGCCAAGATCAACAACAAAAGAGATCAGTGACAGGGAGGTGAACAGAATAAATACAAAACTGAACAGCATGATGAAGATATTCAGCTCAATCGAATTCTGTAGCCATAGATAGCCCGCAACCAGAATAAACAATCCAGCCAGGGAGTACAGAATAAATTCCACTCCGTAGTCAAGGACAGCAAGCGTTATAAGATCGGTCAGCTCTGGTGAAAATGTATTCACCGTGCTCGTAATCGTCTCAAACTCACTCTCACCTGCGGTAGTGCCTGTGAGGCGTCGCGCAGCCCGCTCAAACCGCCGAATAATTCCCACGAAAGTCAGGTACCATGTCGAAAAGACCACGACAGCAAGCGATGGAATCATTGTTGGCGTTGACCACTCAGCTTTGAAATAGTTCGTCTTCTCGAGTGCGACATAGATTCCCAGAGTAAGAATCAGAAACGCAGTCGTGAGGGGATGAAAGAACACGACACCGAAAATTGTGATTACGAGAAAAAGCCGCACTGAAATTGCGGATGTGCGCTGCTCCTTGACGAAAAGATACAGAACAAAGGGAACATATAGAACGCTCAACACAAATGGTGCAGGAGTCTTATAGCCAATAAATAAGAATAGTGCAAACGGAAGTACATACAGCGCGTGCGTCCTGTTATAAAAGTTGAATAATAGATAAAACATCCCACCCACAAATATAAGAGACAAAATTATCGGCATGAGTTTTATTACTATCTGCGGTTCAAAACCAGTCGCAGCTGACACGGAATAAACAAGAAGATGAGTCGCAGGGTATATATTGCCGGCTATTCCGACTGTAGAAATATCATGTATGAAGCCAATATGCGTCAGTACATCTAGCCCCCCGAACACAGGGTAGCCTCGAATCAATGGAATAAGAAGGAGTACTGCGCCTGAGAGTATGACGAGTAGAAGTCCAAGCATCCAAACACCGTCCTCCCCATCACTGTATCGCACACTACCCACAATGATAATATGACCGAGGAAGATTGCTCCGACCAGCGATCCCCAGAAGTACCACGGATAGACCTGATAAATGGAAATTTCGTATCCACTAGCTGGTGGAACGAAATTCAATAAACATACTGCAATTAGCAGGGAAAAAGCGCCTGCTACTGAAATCATCTTCAGTATAATCTCACTCTGAGCTAATCTCATAGGGTAATTAGTCATACTTGCTTAGTCTATTTCAACTCGCGATCGCGAATGAGTTGATCGTATGTGATTAGTTAGGATGGTATAGATACTTTGTTAAGTACTTTTTAATATATAGAATCGCCCGACAACACCAGCTTGTGAGGAGTACAGTATTAACAACATAAAAGAAAGAATATTGATTCTATTTAAGTAGATGAAGTAATCATATTAAGATAATGAGTACTAGATGGTCTCGTGTTCACAACCCCCGCACACCCACCGACAGGCTTGTTATGGTTGTTGTGTCTCAGGTGGCCTGGATGCTAGCAGCAGGACTCACATTATTCTATTTTCAGCTATACACATTAGAGAACTACTTTATCCTCTCATTTATTGGGCTACTCAGTGTGTTGCATGTGTACGCGCCCACAGGGGAACCGCCCGCCTGGTGGTCACTGGCCCGCTTAGTCACGCTTGTAGGCTACGTCATTTTCATCTGGATTATGTACCGGCGTGTCACGGAAGTTGCTGTATTATTTTGAATTGTTTTAATTTTGGGTCTAAGTTATAATTCGCGTCCGCATCAAACTATAGGATAATGTATTGGGGTAACAGTTGGTCTATTTTTAGGTGAACTATAAATAAAGTTATACTTTTGCATTCTCTCAGCTAAAACTTCTCACTGCTTGGTTGCATCAGTGCGATGATCACAATGAAAACCGGTCACACTCCGTCCGTAGCGGAGATGTTCACCCAGAGGTAGACGTGTCGATAGGCCGCATCAACCGAGAGATCTTCCGGCGGCGAACCGCGATAGAGCTGGTAGCTCAATCGAAAATTCTCGCCGGTCATTTCTGGCTGGACAGTAACCGGCCGTTTGACTGTTTCTCCATGTGCCACCGTGGTAGTGAACTGGTCTATCTGAGAGGTTTCGACAACTTCACCATCTTCCATCCGCTGCAGTTGCACGACAACGGCGTACTCCTCCGTATTATGTTCTTGATTCGTAATCCCAACGGTAAATTCGTACTCACCACTAATTGTCATGTTTGGGGGATACTCACCTGCGACCTGCTCGACACTGTCCGGATCCTCACTTTGGATGTAAAACTCGGTGAACCGCTCACCATTATCAGACATCGCGACTGCGGTTCCGATCCCAGCGATGGCGAGGATTATTCCCACAGCAAATATGATATTTAAATATGCTTCTTTGTCGCTTCGAGCACTGGTAAGTACACCGCCGAACATATAAGACAAACTTCGTATTTTGAATTGCTGGCTTCGCTGTAATCGCTCGCGACGGATGATAGCCCCAATCGAGGCCAACAGCGTGAGGATGCCAATCACAAGCAGAAAGATATCAGGGTCTAACCCTAGTGGAGAAAAGTGCAAGATGACACCGATCGACGGTACGATTGCCACGCTAAGGCCGACTGCGAGCAGTGATCGTTCGATGAAAGACACCTCTGTTGGCTTAGTTCGGTTTGTTTCTACTCCCGGAATGTGTGCTGCAGGCATCAGAATTGAAACAACTGCGTATCCCGGTGCATAAAAAATAAAAAGTATTCCGATAACTGCCTGGACAGAGTTTCCATCGAAGTCAAAGAGTAGTGCCATACTCGGCGTGAGTGCTGCAACGGTACAGATAGTCAGCAGATCTCTCTGAATCCAGTTGCGCATTCAATTGAAATACTATTGAACGTTATATAAGTAGTCATCTCCTAACGCTGTCCGCTTTCGCCGCCGATAGCCAGTCCCGGGCTCAAAAACCAAGTATATCAGGCAAGGTTTTTTACAATTTGTGCAGTGTTCGGTGAAAGTGACGCTGGCACTTGTTGCTCGTATCGGTCGTCAAAATCGATCGGCAGTCGGGGAACAACCGCATGACGTGTCTTTCGTTCAAGGGTGCCGCCAACCTGTGTGGGCTTCATATTTCGGACCGTATGGTATAGTAGTAACCAGGTATCAGGCACTTCAGACAGAGTGGTCGTATCCGAGACAGACTCTCCTGTTTCAGATTCGAATTGCTCAAAGGTACTCTGTCGCTCTTGGTTCATGATTCCATCACGTCGTGCAAGACATCGCTTAGTTCCTTTGCGACCACTTCACGGTCACAGTGTTCAACAACGTGGTTTCGGCCAGCCTTCCCGAGTGCTTCACGCTTCTCCTCGTCGGCCAACAGTGCGTCAAAGACGGCCGCAAGTTTGTCAGAATTAGCTTCTGCGAGGACCCCACCGCCAGACTTATCAATGAGCGATTCAATTTCGCCGACTCCCGTCGCAACGACGGGGAGTTCTGAAGACATATACTCGTAAGCCTTCGTTGGGACAGCGTACTCGAATGTGTCATCTTCTTCAAGCGGGGCAATGCCGACCGCAGCATTATCCAGTATATCCGGAATCTCCTCTCGTGGGACGAGACCAGTAAACGAGACGCGGTCCTCTAAGCCCTCCTCATCAACGACATCTTCAAGTTCACCTCTAATATCGCCATCACCGACGATAGTAAGTCTCGCATTGGGATGCTCTACTGTCGACATGGCTCGCACACACGGTTTAAGCGCCTGAGCGTAGCCCACATTCCCAGTGTAGACGATCTCCGGTTCAGTGTCCGAATTCGTTGGTTCGTAGACATCAGTGTCAACACCATTCGGGAGATGGACAACCCCTTCAGAATTAAGATTGTACTGGTCGCACAACCGCTCACCGAGTACGGTAGTCGTCACACTGACCCGGTCGGCCTTTCGCAACATAAGGCCCTCGTACGCTCTACTAGCACGTTCGAGAGAGCCATTTTTACTGATAAATCCTAAGTCAACTGAGGCATCGATCCAGAGATCGCGAACATCAGCGATCCAGGGCTTCTTTACCAGCAGTTTCCAGAAGAGTCCAACAATATAAATGAAAATGGGTGGTGACGATGTGATCATTGCATCGTAGTTACGTGCGTTGAACAGAAGCCAAACAAGTGCGTGCAACGGAAAAGTGAGGTAGTAGGCCAGTCGGCTTAGAAACGATGGATCGCTATCCGTCGGTTGCCACGCCCACAGCCGGATCACCCTGACAGCCTCATCAGTATAAGTTTCCTTCCGCGTCCAACTGCGGGTAAACTCCCCGTGCGGGAAGGCAGGCGGTGGCGCAAGAACTGTAATCTCGTCTTCCTTCTCTACCAAATGCTTACATGTATCACTGGTTCGTGAAGCATTCCCTCCCCGATCGGGTGGGTAGTTCTGTGAAACAAAGAGAACCTGTGATTGAGAGTCCGGCATCGGTCACTCACCTATTTGAAGACGAGTTCGTTGGTTCGCACCCCAACACTCTGGAGAAAGCAAATGCTGATTGGCTACGACAACTAATCGGCTGACCAGTCTTCTGTCACCCGACTGCATGGAGCCTGTTACAACAGCTGCATCATCAGTCATCATTTGGTCGTACTAGCAGTATTTTCTTGTCGCTTATAAATAATATATTCCTAATGAGAAGTGAGCTTGTGGAGATAGATTAGTGCAGAAGTTAGAATCAACAAAATCAAGTTATTATTAATTCTCAAGTCGCATAAGCGTACTTCACCGGATTAGTAGCTACATATTGTTGTTATCGGTAATAATTGACTCTTGGTGACCGGGATGTACTATCTTGGGAACATTTCCAGAGAATGCTATCCGATCAAGCTGTCAGAGGATGTTCAGTAAGGCACCTGGTTGTAAGTGTGATTATAGTAATCTCAAGAAGTATTTACTTACACCACTCATCAGATTTTTGAGAACCAAAGAGACACAGCAGTTTTGGATGGTTTTCTCCGCAAAGACATCCAGATTCAACCAACTGCTAGAAGGACAGCTAGCTTGTTCGTGAACCCCTGACTACCCTCCGTCTGATGTCAGTGGCGATGTACAGAACTAGAATAACAAAGATAATCGTGCTTATTCCAAGCTCTGGAATTTTTCCTGCAAATCCAGGATTTCTAGCCGGACTGGGCTCCATAATAGGCCAAAGCATATTTGGAAAATAATAGTAGTCTAAGCCTTTGGAAAAAACGTGATAGAAGTCTCCGATGAGATGTGAGACATATCCCCAAGTGAACACCACGCCGTATTTCGATTGTTGATTTTGGTAGGTAACAATCATCACGCAGACAATGATCACACTTGCAACCACCAGAGAGTGTGCAAACATTCGGCCACTCGGTATGACGCCGAGTGTCCAAGCCAGTGGCTTGTCAACTAAATCCGGAAAAAGGCTGGCAAACAGAGCAACGAACAGAATCAACCCATCTGTGAAACGGTGGTACCGGACCAGACTGTAGAGTACCACTGGGAAGATAGCGAAGAAAACGTGATTAGCTATTTCCATTGACTGGGGACAAGCGTAGGAACGGTCTGAATACAGTACTGTTGATAGCTATTTGGCAGTAACGGATCTGTGTCATAGATGTGTTAAGCGCCATCACTCTATACGAAAGGTGCTGGGTCGCCGACAATGGCAGTGCAATTGTTCTTCTACCGAAGATTGGTCTGAACACTGCTTTGTTATTGTTTTATTATCTAAGGTGGAATTAAATTTTCTATGCCAGTAGCCCACTATATACTGTGCTTCGTCTTTAGATGCTATCCGACCTTTCTGAATAGTGATGAATAATCTATACTTACTACAGTGAGACTTAGTCCGACTGGACAACAACTGACAGCCCCGGCCTGCCATAACTATATTAACAGAAATTTTGATAAAAATTACGAACAGTAACGTATCCATGAATAAATTAAGGATAAATTATAAATCGCTATAGAAATACTAGCTAGCTGCATGGCACGCAAGCTGGATCGCAGCGACAATCAAGAGCGGCTGCTATCTGATAATGGAGAGCCACCGCCCGTGCGACCTCGGTCAGCGCTCACACGTCGATCATACTTAGCGCTCGGGGCAGCATCGGTCACCACGCTTTCCGTCACAGCAGCCGCAAACGGTTCAACCAGACGACACGGTATCGAGTTTGACCGCGTTCTCAACGCGGTCGACGACCTTGGCATCGACCCGACCGGAGGGGCGGCTGCCGATGAACAGATCGCACAGGCCGGCGACGGCACACTGGTGCAGTTTCCGGACGGGAAGTATCGATTTGACTCCGAAACGGCCACCTTCGACGGCGGCACTCACGGGTTTGAGGGCGTCGGTGAACACGTCTCGTTTTTATCATCGGGAGATAGACCGGGATTTCTCCTCAACGGAAGCGAAATGGAGGCAGCTTACATTGACGGTATCGATCTCGATCAGCGTCAGTCAGCAGCCTGTGCAGGACTCCGGTTCTCCGGGAACCGCATCGTCATCCAGAACATCGACGTACACGGCCGTCCCGACACAACTGGCGGACTCCCACTACTGGCACACGCCACCTTGAATGCTGATGGCGTCTCCCGTATCCGTAACCTCAACGCGACAGCCGGTAGGAGCCGTCAACCGATGGTTCGCCCAGGAATCTTCGTCGAAGATAATCACAAGGGGACGCTGACAATTCAGGACTGTGACCTTCGACGGTTTCCCCACGGAGCGGTTCACGCAGACCGGCATTCGGGTCGTGTGCACGTTCAGGACTCACATTTCGAGAACAATGCGCTTTCGATCAGGCTCTGTGGGAGTGGAAGTTCGATCCAGAACTGCTCTATCCTTGTTGAGGAGTTCCCGTCTGTCGAACCCGAAAACGCCACCGAACCATATCGGTTTCACGGTGTCTCCATCGCCAGCGCTGCTGCTGGTGGTTCACAACCGATCGAGATCAGTGACAGCGAATTCCAGATAGAACAGCTCCCAGCCTCCGTCCCAGCGATCGTTATCCCGTCCGCTGGCCCGGCTTTGAGTCTTGTTGAATCCCGTATCGAATATAACAACACAGGTTGCACAGTCGTTCTTGCCCGTCGTCCGGATTCTGGTTCGGCCGGTGTCCGCCCACTTCGGGTGCGTGATACGACGATTACCGGTAATGGCTCAGTCGATTCGGTTATCGAGCTCGAAAACGCCAACGGGAGTAAGCTCGACGCCGTACGCATACTGCTGGATCAGGCTGATACTGACGGAATCCGAATCTGCGATTCCGAGGACTGCCGTATCGAGCAAACCGATATCGCTGTCCCCGGTCAAGCAGCCATTTTAAGAGACGCCACCGTCGAGTGTCTAGCTCTTTCTGATGATTCTAGTAGCGACCCAGCGGCTAATCAGCACTCTTCGGGAACTGATACGCTCGCTATTGATGGTGCAACAGCGGAGACAGCCTACGAGTTTACTGCCGACGGACGAATTTATGCGGAAACCGAATCAACAGGGTACCCGACATCGGGGACAAACTCGGAAGGCGTTGTCGGCAATGGAACCGATCGATACACAGTGGAGGGTACTATTACTGATATCCGTCTCGACGGTGTGGCCACAGTCTACCTCAACGGCCAGCAGGTTAACCCGGCAGCGTTCAATGGAGGATACCCCCACGAACTAGTCTTCAACACGGGGGATACAGCAACTAGCTACACGTTTGCTGTCACGGCACTGTCCCCCTGGGAGGCAGCCGATGGAACTGGCCGAGTCACTGTCCCGCCCAGCGGAGCTGCCGATCGGTACCGATTTGACGGCGCTGTCGATTCCCTCTCTGTGAGGGGAACAGCAGAAGCCTCTTTCGGTCAGTCTGACCGACGCTGAGTCAGGCCTCTCACGGCTTTCTGCGAATGAGTCCGGTAGCTAAAATCATGGTTCTGTGCTATCCGAGGGGTTGCGTGGCTCGCTGGATTGAGTCATACGCAACACCACAAGCAAAAAGAGAGCTGTAACTGCCACGTATAAGGCTGTCATTCCAAACTGTCTGAGCGCGAGAGCAAAGAGACCTACCGCACCAATCGACGTAACTCCGATAGCTGCCATCCGACTTGGCCGGTCCACCACCACGGAAATAAACAATGTAGTCAGGAGATTTAGCCCGTGTGCTACTGGATTTCGTGTACTCGCGTTCTCGACATCGTAATTAATCCGTGTCGGGACCTCAACAATATTGTGACCATCTCGCGCAGCCTGAAAAATGATATCCAAGCTCGCAGCCATTCCACTTCCGATATCCTGCGCAGTCGTCATCGATTCGGTCGCATCGCGGTTGTAGGCCCTGAATCCACACTGTGTATCCGACACTGATGGATAGGAATATCCAAAACGGAGCGCAATATTAGTGAGTATGTTGATTACACCGAGACCGAACCGTCGGTACTGTGGAATCTCACTGTCCGACTTCCCACTGAACCGGCTCCCCGTGACGATCTCGGCACCTGTTTTCTGCTGAGTGCTGACGAGATCTGGAATATCGGTTACATCATGCTGGCCGTCGGCATCGATAATGACGAGATGTTCTGCGTCGCGCTGATGCGCGTATTGAAAGATCGTGCCGAGTGTCGCACCGTATCCTTGATTTTCGTCATGACGGAGTACCATTGCACCGGCGGTCCGTGCCTGCTCACGGGTTTGGTCGGAACTGCCGTCGTCGACAACGAGAACCTCATCGGCGTGGGAGCTGGCGGCAGTTACTACTTCGCTGATCGTGCCTGCTTCGTTGTAGGCAGGGATCCCAACGAGAACCGTCGGAGGGGGGACAGCAATCGGAAGCTCATCCTGGAGATCAATCCCTTCAGTCTGGTCCATGGCTGCAGGGGACTGCCCGGAACTGAGTCGTTGGTCTGACACAGTAAGAGAGGGGGCAGTGTGAGATATTGTTAATAGGATTATCGGTACTTCCCAACCGGCGTAAGCAGCGGAGCTGAAGCGTCGCTCTGATTGAGGAAGATGTCCGGTTCAGAAGTGT
>NZ_JBAOJI010000017.1:0-25087 GCF_037080055.1 Halovenus anhuiensis | reverse complement strand
CGCCGGGGCGACATCGCAGAAGGAGGCGACGACGGCCCGGTCAGGAGCGCGTGCTGTGGGCGTTCTCCTTCAACGACGGCACTGGAACCCGTCGTTGAAGGAGATCGCCCACAGCACGCGCTTCTGACCGGGCCGTCAGGTGCTGGCAAAACGTGTATAGCGAGAGCAACGCTCGACCGGCTTCAAGAGCAAGTCCTCGACGTACACACCGCACACGTCGACTGTTGGCTTCACCCCAATGACTTCCGAATTCTCTACAAACTGCTGGAGACACTCGGGAATACCTACGATATTCACCGCTCGACGCCACACGATGAATTGTTCGAGCGACTCAGCGAAATCGATAAACCGTTCTTGATAGTCCTGGATGAAGCCGACCAGATCAGTGACCCGGATTTGCTACGCCGCCTGTACAGCATCCGCTACGTGACGATGATTCTGGTGACTAACCACCAGCGAGATCTGTTTTCTCCGCTGGACGAACGATTACAGTCCAGACTCAGAAGTAGCGACACAATTGAGTTCGATCGATACACCCATAGCCAACTTGTATCGATTCTGTCTGATCGGGTGAAATGGGGATTAGCGAACGGATCGATCATTGACGACCAACTCGAACGGTTGGCTGAGGCGGCGCGTGGAAACGCTCGTGACGGGATCAGTATGCTGCGATCAGCTGCTCGTCACGCAGAACAGGCTGGCCGGGAACAAATCCACGAGGGTGACATCGACGAGGCGATTCCGGCGGCGAGAGCGGAACTCAGACAGAAGAGTCTTGACCGGTTGACATCCGATCAACTCGCGGTCTATGAAGTTCTCCGGGAATCGGGAGAGATCATGCCGAAGGAAATCACCTCAGCTTACAGGCAACGGGTCGACGAGCCGAAATCAAAGCGGACGGTGCGCAAATACCTGCGGAAACTTGAACAATACAATCTGATTGAAAGCGCCGGTCAAGGGCCTAGTAAAGTCTACAGGACAACCCAGTAGTAGAGATGTAAATACTCCACTGCAACGGCGTGAGGCGTTTCTGTTGCCGTCGTATCGCGGGTGGTCTTGTCTGATTGATTGGGATGCAGATTGAAGTCGGAGATTCAGTCTTACCCAGTGAATGTTTCTAGCATAACATCTGTGAAAAGACTAACATATCGCAACAGGCGGACACTCAACCAGAGGTGTCGAATTTTTCGGTTATAATTTGATTCATTTCATCACGTTTACGCTGATAGTCCTCAAACTCATCTTCGTATTGTTTCATTGCCACATCCCAAATTCCATCGTTGAAGTCCAGTACGTCGGGATGGTGGTCTTGAATCACATCCACTAAACGAATGCTCTCTTCCTGATTCTTGATGAACTGCTCCGCTTGATTATTCCACCTGTCGATCTCAAGTAAATCGTCTGTGAAGAGCACCACTCTGGTGATCTCTTCCTTGTCTGCCCTGTTCCAACGATAGTGTCGAGATTGGTTTATCATCCCCTGGTGCTGCATATAATTCCGAAATCCGAGGAGGAAGTCGGAGGTCGGCCTGATGTCGTACTTTGCCATTAATTCAGAGTAATGCTCTTCGGAGACATCATTGAACTTGCTATCTCTAAAAGTAGATGCCAACTGATATTGAGTATAATAGGAAGCAAGGTAGTTGTGGGTCAAGCGATACAGTTCGTTCGTGACTCGTGTCTTCTCACTTAGGTGACCAGTCAGGACGGATTCTTTGTCTTCAGCAACATCCTCGGTGAAATCCTTCAGCAGATCGAAATTCCGTCGGAGAGTCCAGAGATTGTCCGTAATATCGTCACGGTGTTTTGAAATCTCAATGAACGGATGGCTTTCAAGATTGTCTTTGAGTTCCAGAAATCTCTCTCCGTTACCAGTCATATAGTATCTATTTAGCTATGACGTGAAAACATCTTCGTCAGAATTCAACAATTGTACTAAGTGATAGATATGATGAGAGACTACATATCAGTCACATACCCGCATTGATTGAACGGTGACAGATTACCCGGCAGTGGATTCAATAAGGCGTGGTAGGAATTGTGGGAATAATGGAACAAGATCCAAATCAACCAATTGTTGGAAGGTTCTCTCTCTGGGTTAGCGACATCAGCCCCGGGATTTCGTACTGGCGGCTTCTTTTACTCGACTACGGAATCTACGACTCAGAGAACGACAAAATCGAGAAACTACTCAAAAAGCACAAAAAACCCAAGTCTCTTACCGCCCTCACGAACCCACTCTCCGAAATTATTCCAACGCATTCCCGATCAGATGTGACCCTCGACTTCTTTCTCTGGCTCTACACCGAGGATAAACAACTCTGCTTCGAGATTATGAAACACATTTACGAGGACTTCAAAGACGATGAGGACGCTCCTGACCCGTACCATTATGTTGATGAGCTAGAGGACTACGAGCCGGGCGGCCGGTATCCCGATGTAGACATCGATGACATCGTTCACGCGACCCCACAGGTCGTCGGCGACGACGCAGAATTCGAGTTTTACCAACGGCTTCACCCGCACTTCGAGACTGCTACCGAGGAGGCCTTCATCGTGGATTCCTACGTGAATGAAGAGCTGTTTGAGTTATACCTCGCGGAGACAGATCCAGATGTTGAAAAACGCATCTTGACGAAACAACCACAGGGGAATTTTGATGCCGTTGCGGAGAAGTTCGTGAAGAATAACAATCAGCGCGTAGAGGTACGTGAACATCCAGAATGCCACGACCGATTGCTTTTCGTCGATGATCAATGCTTTGCGGTCGGCATCTCAATAAAGGATGCTGGCCGGAAACCGACCTACTTGGTGGAGTTTGACTCTGGTGAGAAGTTTCGGAAACCGTGGGAGAAACTCTGGGAAGATGCAGAACAGTACAAAGTATTCGAATAATCGTTTTAGAAGCAAGTGATTTCGTGTCTCAGAGAGTTTTCCACTAGCAGTAGTGGGTGATACCTTTTCTATATTCTGAGGGTTGGTGGAACAAGTGCCAATTCAGATGAAATATCTGGGGGGTCTTTGGTTGTCCAAATGTAGAGTCATCAAGCTTCAGTAAGCATCTCGAAGATTACCGTCTGCATCCGGTTAAATGGGCAGCAACCCAATCGAAACCCATCAATTTGCTCCAAAGTAATCTAGTGACGGAGTCGCTTGACTGGAGAGTACCTTTCTGATTTTGTCTTCTCGCCATCCAATCGGAGATAACACACTCTCAGCGGCCCTGATGAGTTGAGTACGATAAAACGCAGTATCGTACGCTGAGCAATCTTCAGCCGGAAGCCGAACGCGCTCACGGCCGCTTTTCTCATCGTCGACGACAACGTATGAGATGTCTGTTCCAGCGAAAGAATCCTGCCCAGCGTCGGTTCGGCGCTGGAGCGCTGCAGTCGTCTGCGTTGACTGCGTGTATTCTTCTAATCGTTTAGACGTTCGCTTCGTGACTTCTAATTCCTGAGGAGCTACAGCGCCTGTTTCAAGACGACTGACCCAACTTCCTAACTCAACGCACACAGCATCAGGATCTCTCGTCTCGTCGAACGTGCTAATCAGCGCGCGTTGGCAGTCAGCAATAAACGCCGGCGTGCTGCGTTGTCGGCATTCGATACCGCGGAACTTGTAGCTCCCATCAACCTTTTTGCCGAAGTATTTCGTCAGTGCCCCGCTGTCGCTGTTGCGAAGCGGAACGAAGGCTATCCACTCGTAGCCGCCTTCGTATTCGAGTCGGATGCGAGTCTGCTGTGTGACTGTTTCGGCAACCTGTTCAAGCGGAGTTTGTTGCTGATCAGCCCGTGGAGTAACCCACAGGCTATCAACAATGCCATGAACCACTCGCCAGCCAGCTGCCTCTAATTCTGCTTTTGCTTCGAGGAGAATCTCACGAGCATACGCGTTGATTGCCTCGTGGCATTCGATCCGGCCGAATTTTGCGTTGGAGAATCCTTGATACCCGAAGCAAGAAACGAGAATCCATTTCAAAGCGTCTGATTGGCCCTGAAGTGCAGCTTCCGTTTCCGGATCATCAACCTGAGCTAATCTTGTTTTGAGGGCATCCCGATCATCGATGATCGGTTGTAAGACCTCAGGAAGGTAGCCTTGAGCATCACAGATACTGTATCCAAGACCCGGGACATCTGCTCGGTCGTGGCAATCACAGCGAATCGTCTCAGGGCTAATGTTTCGCGTGCAGATAATATTCGGATACAGCGACGAGAAGTCTAATTCATGGACGTTTTCATAGACTCCTACCTCAGGCGTGAACGTGAATCCGCCGCGGTCAGCTTCGTGCAGTTGCCGCATTCGCTTTGGGAACTCGTGTCGCCAACTCTTCCACGGGACGAGAACGTTCCGTGACAGCGCCTCACGAATTTGAATCGCGGTGAGGACATTCCCAATTGACGCCCACGAAAGTTCTTGAAGCGGCTTTTTCGACCGTTCAACGAGATCAAGACACCCGTTGAGATTGGTTTCGTCGTAGAAGAATGTATTTGACTCGTCGATGATCGCGCGACCGGGCACATTGTACCGGGCTGGCGAGTGGCCGACTTGACCATAACTCTCATACGTGGAGTGACCTGCCAGTTGCTCGTACCCAGACTCACGACCCAACTGGAATGATTTGTCTTCTCGTGCGGCTGTTTCGAATAGCGCTGGCATCAATTCTGCTGTCGACAAAACTAGCACATCTGGGTCTACTGTCGCAAGTTGCTCTTGGAGAACCTCGATGATTGTTTCTGGGGTCGTTTCATATGTGTCGTCACCAATGCTGAGAGCTGTCAGAGGGGGATCGGGAGTTCCGGGTTGTGGATAAGCGAGTTCAAGTGTGCGGGGATGTCTGGTTGGCGAGGGATTGAGGTCCTGTTCAAGACAGTAGCGAAACGCCCGGGAGAAATCCACATTGAACAAGCGATAGGTTCCAGGGCGCTTTTGTCGCCGAATCCATCCGGCGAGAGGTTGCACGCGCTCAATTCCGGAAACATCGATTCTGAGGACTGTCTCTGACCCACGTCGAAATGCCGGTCGCCAGTGCTCTCGCCTCGTTTGCTCTACATCATCCCGAAGCTCGAGCTTCTGAGCGAGTGTTCTGCGAGCAGATTCGGTTTCAGCAGACACGTAGATCGTCGGTGTATACGATGTATTCGTTTGTGTTCGAACACCAGATGAGGTTGTGTGCCATTCAACAACGCCCTCGTCAGTGAAGTCAATCGTGAGAACCATGATCTCTGTCCTCCTGTAGTTCTGACACCTGTTCTGAGAGGTCTGCGATCCGGCGTTCATGAGCAAGCAGCACTGACACCAGAAATGGAATCTCAGCGCTCGTATGATTGAGGTAGCCAGCAGCGTGAGCGTACATGCGCCCGTGATCGAATAACTGATCAAAATGTTCCTGTTCGCTTGCTCGTAGAGCCCGACGGAATGTTTCGAACTCGCGTTCAAGAGCACTGAGCCGGTCCCTGTAAGTCGGGTTAGTTCGCCCCATGAAGACTCACCTCGGAACTGTCCTGAGTTTCACCGATTGAGTGGTTGTAAAGTGGTTCTCGGGTCGCAAGGATGTCAACCCAAAATGAAAGCGTTGTCTGCATCCATCGTCCGCCGTCAACGGAATACGCAAGTGTCTCATCGTCCGGCGTCTGGAATCGCGGGCCGAACGGTGTCCGCTCACAAGTCAGATGATGATCGGCCGCTGTTGCAATCGGTTCACTGAATGAATCGCAGCTGGTGCGTGTGACCAGCACAGCTACGTTGTGGTTCCGTGCTGCGGTTGCGACCGAGGCAAGTCCGGAGAGAAGCATTTCTTTTCCCTCGTCCGCATAAAGACTGACATCACGATAGTATTGATCGAGTTGCGGAACAACGATCAGAGAAGTTTCGTCGGTCAGCAAACCCGGAAGGGATCTGAGAAGGTCGAGATGCTGGAACGGTGTGAATCCACGCGCGACACGAATTCGGGAAAGAATCTGATCCGACGGTGCCAGTTCCGTGAGCGGTGCTGTCTGTGCGTGAGTTCCGGGGTCAATCCAGACCGCAGTCCCTCCGCTGAGAAGGATGTGATCGACAGCAAGCGCGTGGAGAGCACTCTCACTGTCGTCATCCTTGGTGAGGAGTGTAATCCCGGTGTTGAGATCCGGGAGGGTTATTGGTTGATTCTGTGCTGGTTGTCGGTTTCGTTGTGGCATAGACCGGAGATGGGACGATGAGGGATTAAGCAGGCGGGAGGAGCTTCCGGGTTTCCGGATTCAATTTTGTCGAGTGGACCCCCCATCCTCAACGACCAACACAACGAGCGGAGCGAGGGAGTAGGGTGGGGGAGTTGACTGTAATTATCTATGTCTAAGCGGAATTACTCAAAGGTCCAAGAGGATCTCATGGCGTCTTGTTGAGGTTCGGTAAATAATCTCATTTCCGGTGAGTTGTCGGTTCTGCTGAAACCCGTATTGGTACTCTACGATCCACGTTCGTTTTACCGAATTCGGTGAAAAGAATGCCTCATACTGCAAAATAGGATAAAACACTTGGATATTATAAGTACCTCTGCCACGTTATTCTGGATATCCATGATTGGATCAAGAAAACGTGGCCGTACAGGTGAACAGAACAGTTGCGAGGGTCCACAATGACGTGGATAACGGATGCTATTGGGGCAGTGGCGGGTCTGCTCTTCGGCGGATTCCTATTCGTCGTGTTTGGAACGGCACTCTCAGAATCAATGACCGTCACTCCACTAATTGACCTCAGATTCTGGGGGATTATTTACATCGTCACAGCAATCGGACTAGCGGGCGTAGTGGTGTATACAGCAATCCTATCAATTGGAGGGAACCATGTCAGAGGGCGTTAGCGATCGGGAAATCTTGAACGTCTTCCGGGAACAACACCCCGAAGAAGAGACACTCACGACCGCAGACTTAGAAAGAGAACTCCCCATAGAGAAGCGTGCTATCCAAGGTCGCGTAAAACAGCTAAACAGAGAAAACCGTCTTACGATAGAAACCGAAGGTCGCCCGAATCAGTGGAAACTGTCGGATACGGAACCGACAGATCCAGTCTATGATCCGCGGCTTGGGAAGGCCAAACGGTGGGCAAACGAGGCTTCTGAGTTCGGTAGATTCACGTTTCTCATTTCTGTAGGTGTCCTCGCAGCGGTCGGGATAATAACCTCGAACCACATTTTTGCGGAGGCAGTCAACCTGTATCTGCCGCTGATTGACACTGAAACAGCCTCTTTTGCAACGCTTGTCGGAGTCGGAGGGTCGGTAGTGTTTGGCCTTTCCGCACTCTGTTTTGTTGTAGCGCTAACCCTCCCGCATGCGGTGAAGTGGTATATTGAAGATTCCGTGTCTGAATGAACGACTCGTCGATTTATCGTTCTGGACATTGATTCCTTCCTGTCAAGTTTGCATCAATCTAGGATTCACCAGTACTATTTTGCCACTCCACTCCCCGTTTACGGCTGAGAATGGTACGCCCCGGTTCAGATGATCCAGTTACGGAGTTTCAGTCAGCAAGAAAAATAGATCGGCGTGATGTTCTGAAGACTACAGCTAGCGGCGTCCTGCTGGCTGGAGCTGGTATGCAGTCTACAACAACATCGCTGGCACAGGAGGATACAGATCTGAGCGGCCCCAGCGTCGGAGATGGAGTGTTTGAAGTCTATTACCCAGACGGCTATCGTTCGACTGCCGAGCAGGCACTTGATTGGGCGTTAGAAATTCACAATAGCCTCACCAGGAGTTACCCCTCCGATGTGGATATTTCTGGAGAGACACTCAATATCTTGCTCAATCGTGGTGACGTTGGAGGGCGCATGAACTGGAACGCAAATCCCTACCGAATCCACGCTCAAGTCATCGAAAATAGCCGGATGGGCACGGTCGAGTGGCGGGAGGTTCTAGCACACGAATACATGAATATCGTCTTGAACAGCCACAGCGAAAGTAATACAGGCCAGTGGCCACGAAGCCCGCTCTGGTTCCGCGAGGGATTATCTGACTATTTCGTATATCAAGAAACAGCTGAGGAGATCACTGAACAACGATTTCCAACGCGCTTTATTGAAAATCGATATGAAGAAATCCGTAACGGACTCGGCTATTTCGAGATTATGATCCAAAATAACTACAGCGGGGGTTATCTGATCTGCGATTACACGATCGATGAGTTCGGAATGCAACCGCTGTTCAACATAATCGCCAAAAACGGGGACTGGGAAAGTGATGTAGAAAACGAACTGGGTGTGGGTTATGACGAATGGCGGCGCGGCTGGCTCGAATGGGCAGAAGAGAATATCGGCGGGTCGTATAACGTCAAAGTCGCCTCGGTTCGTGAATTAGACGAATTAGTGGCCGAACAGCAAGAACGGATTGACGAGCTTGAGGGGTCAGGAACCCAATCAGAACCACTCACTTTCACAGCAGAAGCCGAACGCCTTCTCACTGGGCAACCAATTAAATTTGAAGTAGGAGTCCCGGACGACAAAGAGGCTACAGCAATCACGTGGAGCTTTGGTGACGGAGAAACCGCAGCTGAACAGGGCGTCACGTACGCTTACGACGAATCTGGAGACTATGAGGTGGAGATGACAGCGACATTCAGCGACGGCAGTCAGGAAACCCAGACACAAGACCTCACAGTCACTGAAAGAAATGCTAACGGACAGTCCAGTGACGGCACCGGATCAGAATCAGACAGTGAAACCGGCCCCGAAACTAATTCAACTGAAGATGACATGCCATCTGAAGAACAAACCAATACAGATGCAACCGGCCCCGGGTTTGGAACTGGATCAGCACTCGCAGCCCTTGGCGGTGTCGGATACACGATTAAACGTCGTCTCACAACAGACGATTCAGACTGACGATTGGATACACACCTCTAATTAGAGTGTAAGATACTCGCGTCGCATCCTGCAGACCTCTCCACATCGCAGTAACTTAGTAAAAGTGTGAACGATCAATTCGCAGTTGTATTGATCAGTAGGACCAGCCGGTGGTTAAGAAGAGATATAACCAATCTGTGTAAAGCTGAAAAGGAAAATGGCGGAGTGGATTCTCGATCGGCGTGACGGAATCTGCAGGCAGTGTAGTCAACAGTTCCAGTCTCTTGCACGGCACTGGTCGCAAAGCCAGCAATGCGAGTTTCGGTCTTTTTCTGATCATCAGCGGGAAATAGTCCGAGGCCTTCTACTGGGTGATGGGTCGCTTGAGTCGAACGATTTGACGTACTTGCGTTGTGGATCGAAGCGGCAACGTCACATTGAGTGGCTGGCGGATGAATTAGGCTGGCTGGCTCGTGGAGTGACGTACGATAGCAGCGACACGTATCGACTTCGGACCATGAGTCACCCCAATCTCGGGCGGTACTGGACATGGATGGAGGCACCGTCGACGGGGTATACGTTAACTCCAACAGCAGCACGGGTTTGGTATGCTTGTGACGGGACAATCAGTTTCGGCGGTGCGAGTGATGTCCCACAGATAACGTTCGCAGCGTCATCGGATGCGAAGCGCGAAGCAATTGCTCAACTTTTAGCACAGCGAGGCTTCGAGCCGATGACGTGGGATAGACGGATCGCGCTTCCTCGTGAGAAGACCAAGCAGTGGCTCAGCTGGATAGGCGACCCATCTCCTGGAAGCGAATACAAATGGTGTACGACTGAATCGCGGTATCAGGAACTCCGATAGATCACTAAGTGCTCTCGTTTGGCTATCTCATACGTTAGAGAAAAGTCGAAGAGGAAGGAGGTTCTTAATATATCACCCTCAAAGCAGCAGAATACGACAGTTTGACTGGTAAATGGAAGTACACACAGTCCCTTCTTTCCCCACTATACCCAAACTTCTAACGCCCGTTTAGCATACATCATCGTCGAAAAATTCTGGATTGAGCCGGAAAACACCATCTTCGACTTGAATCAAAGGGTTCGCCTCACCAGCAAAATTTCTGACGGGGAAACCATTTGCTGCATCCAAATCACGGGTCATAGCAATAGCCCGTCTCTTCACCTCCCATTCATCTAACTCCAATTCAGGATCATTCTCAAAGACAACCGGTACCCAATTCTCTACATCAACTCCCATCGAGGAGTATGGATACCGTTCAGGTGTCTCGTCCGAAATAAAGCCAGAGTATGCGTTGGGAAGCTTCGCAATCAAGAACTCTTTCAAAATTTCCTCAGCTACTGCTGCCTTCTGATGAGAATCATCAGTTTCCTTCCCTTCGTGAACAATGTCACAGCGCTCGTCATACACCATCTCAACGGCCTGTTTGAGATTATCCGCTTCAACACGATTGAGCGTGAGAAGGTCCTCCTCAACGAATTCATCAACCATTCGAACAACAGCTTGTGAAATTGATTCTGTTTTTAATTCCCCTATTTCACCGCCGACATCTCCACGGAGCGAATGATTGTCATCATCTATCTCAGCTAACGCTGCCTCTTTTGCAGCATCCAGAGCTCTTTCCTTCTCTTCAGACAAATCTGCTTGCTCTCTCTCAGCAAGAGACTCTAATCCAGTCCAATAGGCTACGAGGGCATCTTCTGGTGTTTCTGTAGAAAGCCCAAGATTATACCAATTGATGGCTCTATTGACCTCTTCGTCTTCAGAGAGAGTTGAATCAACATTCTCGTAAACTTGCCTCCCAATCTCTAAGAGTGATTCACCCACTTTCAAGGTAGCATCCATCTTCATTTTATTTGATGCATCCGCAGGTCTGACCTTGTAACGGTCACCAAGTACAATACCCTCATCAAATGTGAACGCTAATGCACTGACGATTCGGGTGGCTTGAGTCATTACCTCTCCGCTTGCCTTCTCCTCAGCATCTCTTCGATCTTCTGCCTCAAACACTATTTCCAGTGTCCCAGTGACAGAACTCGGGTTCTTCTTAGGCTTCAAGACGATATTTTGAGAAAATTGATATGTAGTCCGTATTTCGACAGGGCCATGGAGGCGAAAAGCTACCCAGAATCTTTCACACATTGCTTCTTCGCAACGTTTTCTGCCAACAGAATATAAAAAACGCGATATCTTTACTCTGGTTTAATAGACCAATTTTGTATTGATCCGCAAATATACTGAATACACCGGCAAATTCTTTGGCTTGGCGGGCAGTGGAAGAGTATGGGAAAAGCAAAGAAAGGAATTCTCGCTGGAGTAGCTCTCGTGATTGGTCTTGTAACGCTGAAGAAATTCCGGGGTGGTAACGACGAAACCGACGGAGATGTTGTCAAGTAGAGATTTTAGACCAATATTAGCCTCGGATTTTTGATCTATCAAGAAACTCTGCAGCGCTACCACCACGATGTAGACAGAATTGAAGGACCATCAGTACGATGATTTTGACTAGTATAGGTTTTGCCCGTAATAGACATGTCTGAGGATATTCAATAGTTTCTTTGTTACTCGGTTATCGCTGTATTGTATCATGAGTCAGGCCACGCTGGAATCTTCGCCTTATCGTAATTCAAGTCTCTTCTCAGGATACTACCTTGACGAACGAATTGACGATTTAGAAGAATGGGAATGCGATGCCGAAGCCAAGGAAGCTTTCGAGAAATTACAACGGCTCTGGGAGTTAGAAGGAGATCTCGTCCCGGGATACAAAGAAGACGAACTGCTCGATTCATGGATTGATGAAATAATCGATATCCTCGGGTTTGGAACGCAATCAGAGACGACGATTCCCGGTGGGAACGGGTATAACGACCGGTTACTATTCGATTCTGCAGAGACACGTAGGAAAGCCGCCAAGCGAGGGATGGACGGCGAAACGGAGGCGATGTACGGGATGGCAGCAGCAGTGTTAGAAGCGAAACAGTGGGATGCCGATTTCAGCAAGAAATTCGACGAACAACGTTCGTATCGGGACGCCTCTCACCAGATCAAATATTATCTCGAACGGACACCAGAGCGGTTACAGTGGGGGATTCTCACTGACGGCAAAAAATGGAGACTCTACGGGACGAAAGACTACGCCACAGAAGTCTACTACGAGGTTGATTTACCAGAACTGCTTGAAACAGGTGATTTGGAGGAATTCAAGTACTTTTATGCATTCTTCCGGCCTGAGGCGTTTCACGAGATCGGCGGAACGACATTCTTAGATCGGGTCTGGAATGAATCCGAAACGGCAGCGCAGGAACTTGGTGAAGACTTGCAAGATAACGTCTTCACTGCGTTGCGGGTGCTTGGCGAGGGATTCATCCATACAAACGACCTCGATATTGATCCTGACAATGAGGAAGCGCGAGCTGAATTGAAAGAACAGTCGCTGGTGTTACTGTATCGTCTCATGTTCGTGTTGTACGCCGAGTCACGTGGACTCATTCATCCGGATGATCCAGACGCACAAGACGAATACGAGGAGCATTTCAGCCTTGACCAGGTCCGGTTAGAGATTCATGACCGGATTACGTCCGGTGACTCTTACGACGACTGGAGCGGCTACTCGACGCAAATTTGGGGGAAACTAGAGGATCTATTCGGACTTGTCGACGAAGGGGAGGAAAGTCTTGGAATCCCACCATACAACGGAGGCCTGTTCGACGAAGAGGAACACACGTTCTTGGCCGAAAATGAAGTGGCAGATCGGTACATTGCAGAGGTCATTCATCGGCTGGGGACGACAGAAGGCGACGACGGAACTCCGGCCATTGCCGACTATGCTGATCTTGATACCCGCCACCTTGGAAGTATCTACGAAGGGTTGCTTGAACATGAATTCCGCATCGCATCGGAACCATACGCTGCGGTGGCAGAGGATGGCGGCCAAGTCTGGAAGCCTGGAACCGATGTGAGTGTAGCTGAGGCCATCGAGACGGTCGATGAAGGCGAGTTGTACGTCGTCAACGATGACGGCGAGCGGAAAGCGACAGGGGCGTACTACACACCTGACTATGTTGTGAACTACATTGTTGAGGAGACGATTGATCCGCTGCTCGATGATATCAGAGACGATTTGGAAGCCGATGGTCTTGATCCGAGCGATCAGGCATACTTCGGGCGGTTCTACTCTGAGGTACAGGACCTCAAGATTCTAGACCCGGCGATGGGATCAGCTCACTTCCTGACGAGTGCAACAGCCTATCTGACCGAGCAGGTGATGGAGATCGTTCGTGAACAGGAACGGCAGGGGCGGGATGAACAAGAACTCCGGCGAACGATTGCGAAGGAGTGTATCTACGGTGTTGATATTAATGGGATGGCTGTTGAATTAGGAAAACTCTCAATGTGGCTGGAGACGCTAGCAGCTGACAAACCGCTTGCATTCCTCGATCATCATATAAAGACTGGCAATTCATTAGTTGGGTCAGATATTACGGAAGTGCTGAGTGACGATACACAGGAGAACGGTGGTCAGTTAACACTCACGCAGGCGTTTGCTCATGCCCGCCAACAGACACTTGAACATGTTATGGACCTCATGAGAGAATTGCTGGCCATTGAGAATGACGATTTGGGAGATGTCAAGTCGATGGAAGAATTGTACGAAGAGATTCGTAATGATCGGCTGTATCAGCGACTCTTCGAGATTGCTAACGTGCATACAGCTGAAAATTTTGGATTGGACGTACCAGAAGGTGCGTATGAGGAGATGGCTGGAGCTATAGAAGACCAAAGCAAGTGGGAGGAGATTTGGGATGAGGATTGGTTCCAGTCAGCTCAGGAGATGAGCAGCGATAATGACTTTTTCCATTGGGAATTAGAATTCCCTGAAGTGTTCTTTGGAAATGATGGGGAAAAACTGGAAGAATCTGGGTTCGATGGTGTGGTTGGGAACCCACCATACGTGAAAATTCAGAATATTCCAAACTCAATCAAGCAATATTACTCAGCGGAGTATCACGTTGCACGGGAGCGATACGATCTGTATAGTCTGTTTGTGGAGTTGGCAGAGTCGATTGCTAAGAAAAGAACGGGACTCATTCTTCCAAACAAGTTTTTCGAGGCTAAGGCTGGAAAGCCACTCAGAGAGCATTTAATAGATTCTAAGAGTGTAGAGATGATTGTTGACTTTGAGCAGAACCAGATATTTGAGAGTGCTACAACGTATACTTGCCTGCTTTTCCTTTCAAAGGAACATAATTCAAATGAAATTGATTACGCAACGGTTGACAACCCTAATAAAACTGGCATTTCAGAACCTACATTCGTTCCGGTAGACCTGAATAAATCAGATAATAAGTGGAGTATGGCTGGTGAGGATGAGCAGAAAATATTAGATAAGATAGAGAGCGTCGGAAATTCATTTGAGGAAATAACTGATCAGATATTAGTCGGAGTCCAGACAAGTGCTAATCAGGTATTCATACTGGAAAATTGTGATGTTGGAGAAGAGTTTGTTGAGGGGTATTCACCTGCGGTTGATGATCGAGTTAGGGTTGAGTATGAGATAACTGAGCCGTTTGTGACAGACAGCGAGGTGAAAAGATATTCCGCTCCAGAAACATCCAAACGGCTGATCTACCCATATACAAAGTCTGGGGAGATTCTCCAGGAGTCAACGCTGGAAGAGCAATACTCTAAAACATACGAGTATCTTCTTAGGTCAAAGAAACTACTCAGCAACCGAGGAAGCGAGAATCAAGTGTTTGAAAACTGGTTCGCACACTGGTGCCCAAGAGATCCTGAAAAATTCAAACGGAATAAAATACTAATCTCTCAGGTGGTAAAACAGGGAGAATGTACGTATGACTCTGGTAATGATGTCTTCTTTTCAAGCACAGTCTATAGCCCCATTCTAAAGGAGCGGTACAAAAATCCAGAAGATCAATATGCATTACTAGCTATTCTTAACTCATCTTCCATTTGGTTCTACATTAAGCACACAGGGACTGTACTCCGCGGAGAGTATTATCGATATAAGACAGAATACTTAGAGCCAATCAGCATACCGCTTGACGAGACCCAGCAACGTCTTACTGACAAGGTGAAAAAGAGACTGAAATTGACAAAAGAGAGAGAAAAATTGAATGTCAGATTAAAAGATTTCTTGGGGTCATATTCAGACGGGGACTCCTTAGAAGAAATTGGGTTTACTCAACCACCAGAAGGATCAGCTGATTCAATTCTACAAGAAACTACCGAGGAGAAGCCAAACCTTCAGATAGGTGAAGCTAGTGTAGTCCGTGAATCAGACACGACCGTCGAGATTAGTCTCACTGCCCGGTATAAACCGGACCCAACTGAGAAAGGGAGAGATGCGTATACAGAAACAGAACCATTACCAGCGCTACGAATCACAGATCTCACTGAGATGGAGGTCAGTCTAATTGAAGCATTTGTCCCAGTTGCTGTTGACGAATCAGGAGGATTTGCAAATTTCCGTGACAATGCAACGAAAACGAATTCACTGGTCGATCGACTACGGAAACTGACGCTACCAGCAGTCAATGACGTTCGGGATGGTCTGGAGAACTACATCGAAACCAAGGAGCGGAGCGAAGAATTGGAGACGAAGATTGAGCAGACAGATGGTCAAATCGATGAGATTGTCTATGAACTGTACGGCTTAACCGATGAAGAGATTGAAGTTGTGGAAGAGACTGTAAGCGAGTGAGATGCTCTGGTCGTAGCTACAAATAAGCGTATTTTTGCCAGTTCGTATCTGTTCCAGTGATAGGATTCATTGATGATTTCTTGTAAAGATATCTATCCACGGGTCCGTTACGGTGCCTGACTTAGCAACCGGCGTGTCTGCATTTTTGTTACAATTCTCTGATGAGAGATAGAGGGCAAAGTAGGTGCTACAACGCTATCTCCAATAAATATAAGAACCTCCAACATATATTAGAGCATATGCCGGAAATAACCGAAGGGAGTCCACCGGAACCCCCGTTCGAGGCGAATGATGAACCGGTTGAGGAGCCGGAGGGGAAAATGCGAGAACGCGTTCGGCAGGTACTCCCGAGTGTCACCGAACCCGCGAAAGTCAGTACAATCGGCGAAATGGCCGATTGCTCAGCGGAAGGCGCAAGAAACGCTCTCAGGGAATACGACGAGATGGGGCTCGTCACGAAGACGAACGATAACCCCGAAAAGTACAAACGAAACCCAGAGTACTTCCGATTCCTTCGTGGTCACCGCCTTGCTGAGGAACACACCACCGACGAGCTTCGCAGCCGCCTTGCCGACGCGTATCGAAAACACAGTGAGTTCGCCGAGCAGTTTGGGGCTGATTCTCCAGACGAAGTCGAAGTTGACGAGCGAGAGTCCCGTGAGCGGTTCGAGGAGGTGTTTGAGTGGGAGGCGCTGTTGTCGGAGGCGGATGACCTGCGAGAAGCCTACCGGCAGCAGACCGGTACGATGCCGCCGGCTTTCGAAGATGTGGCGACTAAAGAGCAAATAGACGATGAAATCGAGTTCACACCTGAGGTGTTTGAAAACCTGCAATTGGTGTCTCCAATATACATCCCCGGGGTACTGGAGAATCTTCCGGAGCTGATAGAGCGATCACAGAAACACACGGAGAGTGTTGAAAAGGTAGCTCAGAATATCTCCGAATTGACTGCGACTGTGGAGCAGATGGAGCATTCGCAGACCGACGCGGGGGAATAAGCAAGTGGTATTCAGCACTGACGGGCCTGCTGTGAACGCATACGCGAACAAATTTTATCGTCAAATGGAGCCGTATATCATTGAGACTTCTGCTCCAGAGAATCGTGAACGCGAGTTTGTTTTACATCCGGAGTGCTATCCAGATCCGGTCTCAGATGTGCTTCTCAATGTTGAACACGTAACCGGTTCTTCTAGCAAGACACACGTCGTGTACCAGGAGGACTGGAGTGGTGATCGTTGGACCTGTCGGTGGGGACGACACGAAAACGATCATAATTCACGCGACCATTTTCATCACCCGCCAACACCGGAGGGCAATGAGGACCCATATGCGTATGATGCCGAACTTGGACAGGGCGTATTGTTGATGGAGACGCCTATCAATTTTATACTTGACCGGATGAACGATCTTGCGACAGCTGACGAGCACACGTATCCATCTAATTACGAGTGGCAGTTGGAGTATCAGCAGGGGAAGTATTCACGGCCTTGATCAAGAGTTAGGCTGAGTGACCGGTTTGTATTGGGGATTCTTGGAACTTAGCGGTTGATTGGTGTCCTGCTATCCTAGTGAGACAGGAGTTCCAAGTGACTAGAACGTCAATAGGAAAGAAGGGAGATGTGATGTTCGAGGAGATGTATTCAGCTTTGTTGTCAATACTGTATATGTCTAATTCATTTGAGATTAAAGGAGTCTGAGCATTGGGAAAGAGTACAAAAGGTTCAATGTCCAAAAAAGAATTCGGCAGCCGCTGATTGTTCCCCACGCATGCCGTCCAGATCAAGAACAGCAGGGCTAGATTCCTATTAGAAGACTTTGTCCAGGTTCTCAGTAGTGTCAGCCGGAAAAATGAACTCCTTGACGCGGTGGACGACGACATGGTTCAAACTGTGTATGCAACGTTCGACGAAAAGCCAGCAACAGACCTTGAACTCGTGAAATCGGGACTGCTCAGATCTCTCCAAGAGTTATTGCTTTTGATGAATGATTTCGCTATAGTGAAGACTATTTATTAGCTTGTCTAACACGCGGGCTGGATACACAGTCTGTTGTTTGACAAGCAGTGGGCGGCGAGTGTAACCTGACGCGGACTCGTATTGGAACCAGTATCCTACGTGTGTAATAATCAAAGTCTGGGAAATCAGAACTCAGAACACACATCCAAGAATTTATACAATAACGAAAAATATGTATAACAACTGAATCGGGTTATGGCACGAATTGTCGAACCTCTCATGCACGAAACGTTACGAAGCGATTTCGAAGATCGAGGATTTGAGGTATACGGTGAAGTAACACTCGGCGACGCTGGCCGTATCGATCTGTACGTCATCACCCCAAACGGGACTCGATGGGGAATTGAGGTAAAGAATCACTGGAATATGATAGCGTGGGGAAATAGGCCAGCAGATGCCACCGATGATGAACCCCACCCTGAGGACCCGATCAAACCAAGTGCCATTAGAGAAGTCGCTGAGCAGGTCAACCGATACACAGAATCAGGATACTGTGATGAAGTCTACATCGCAACGCAAGGGACAGACGCGCTGCAGCGAGCGCTCAAAGACGCCGATAACCCGCCAGTAACCGCCGAAGCGTTGTACGACATGGTCAGGAGCAACACCTCAATAAATATCGACTCACCCCACGAATTGCCAAGTAAACTGAAATGGCGAGATGAATCACCACCGGACCACGTCGGTACCATCCAAGTCACGCCGTGGAGTCCTGATATGATAACGTCTCGTGCGGTCCCAAGTGGATTTGACGTACTCAAACCGGTCGTAATTGAGGACCATGCAGACTCCCTGTCAGCGCAGTGGGTGAATGCTGACACGCCAACATCGTTGACGCAGGCGCACAGAGAACCTGACGTGGCGCACCGCGTCTGGAGTGGCCTGCAATCAAGTGGCGATTATCCTGTGTTCCGAGAAGCTGTGATTCCAGATCCGGCTGGTGATCAAGTGAAACAGATCGATATTGCATTTTTGACTCCGCGGATGTGTCCCGTCGAGGTGTACAGAAATCAAGGCGACGACGACTACCAGGCTGTTGGAATCGAGGTGAAGTGCTCGCTGTCACCGAAACAAGATGTCGTTGACCAACTGCACACATATTCGCAATCAGGTGCTTTCACTCGGCTGTACTTGTGCGTACCGGAAGCGTTGAAACAGCGGGCTCAGGACCTTCTGACAGATAATTCTGAGCGCTTTACAAACACTCCTGGGTTGATGATCTATGAACAAGATACAGGTAATATATCGATCGTTAAGCAGCCTGACCAACGAGAATTGAGATATCCACTTCTTCGGACATCACGGAACAAGCGGGATGAGAGTTGCATCTTCTGGGGAATCGCTCGTCAGTACCACAACGTAAGCGGACTGCCTGTCTACGATCAACGGTAAAGAAAATGCGATGGGGTAGACCCAGCTTCAGTGATGAACCTCAATTGAGACTGGCTGTTGACAGTCTGAAACGGTTGGAAACCGGAGACTCTCACGTTGGAGTTTAGTAATTCACAATACCATTCGTTAGGTGGTTCGGAGATAATCGTTCCGCGGTTCATACACCTCACCGGTAGTCTTCAACTTCTCAATCTCGTGTTCAGCTTTATGCACATTGAATCCCCACTCCTCAAATCGCTCAATTGCCACGTCAACTGGTGCACCCTTGTCAAATTCCTCTTCCAACGATTCAATCAATCCAAGCATATCTCCCTCAGGGATGAATTCTGGATTCGCAACGAATCGTTCTCCCTCAATCTCAGACACTCCGCCTTTGGTCTGCAACTCATCCAACGCAGCGGTTACAGCGTCAGACGGAATATCTTTCCGGGCAGCCTCTTCCATGATGTTCTCAAGCGGGGCCGATCCTCCGTGGTCAGTTTCTAACGTCTGAACAATATAATACAGTGTGCGGACATCACGGTTCTCTTGGGGTGCTGAGTTCTCAATAACAGTCTTACCGGCTACTGCAGCAGAATCTAAGTCGACTTGCAGGCCAATGCTTTCAAGTTGTGCTTGGACGATTTCAGTCGCTCGAACAGCGTCTTCTTGTTCAACTGTCTCTGAGAGCCGGAGTCGGGCTGATCCTTCCGCTAATCGTACTAGAGACTCTAGTTTCTGCGCTGAAATCGGAACGGGCGTATCCACCTCAAGACCTTCTTCTCGTAACTCGGTATAGTACGATTTCAGTGTCTGTTTTGCCTCGCTAGTCAGAGTTGGGACATAATTCGATCGGGCATATGTAAGGTACGCACGCAAAAACGCTTTATCGAGCGGTGACGGGTTAACGACAGTTTCTAACTCAGTCGATTTATCAGTCTGAGAGTGGTCTCGCAACGTCTCAACCTCACCGACGTGATTCTGTTCAAGCACGTGCGTCGCGCGGTCTTCTTCTTCCCGGTCTGGTTGGTCGGTTGCTTTGAAAATCAAATCAAACCCGTTGATGATGTCTGTTCCTAGACCGATTTGTTCGCCAGTAGGTTCGAATTCATCGAATCGGCCATACTTTGGCTCCGTGTGCGCAATGACGGCTGTCGTGTCCGCTTCTCCGCCCGGTTGCGATGCGGGTTCCGCGGGTAGATCAGTGTTCAACAAATTATCCAATTTTTCAAGCCCGGCATCGTCGATTTCGCCAAGCTGACTAATCATGGCGTGCGGTGCACGTGCGAATTTCGCAACAGGGTATGCTGACACGTCGGTTGACGGCACAGGCGCGTCACCGGTTGCAACACGAAACAGCGATTGAGCCTCGGAGCCACCGGAAAGCGTTACCGAGCCTGGAGCTGCTTGTGCTGCTTCTTCGATCAAGTCAACAGTCTGCGTTCCGGGATCGTGAACGATCAAAATGTGAATCGCTCCACGAGTTGGGTTATCGGTTTGTTTCGGGACGCCACCGACAAGCGAGCACAGCAACGCGAGTTTCTGGACTTCAGAGCCATACACAGACGGGGCAAGTGAGGCAATTAGACTGTCGTATAGGGGGGAGAATCGAGTGGACTGCTCGGCAGCTGTGTCCGTATTCAGTTTCTGGTCTGCAAACGCTTCGATTTTCCCGGGAGGAACTGACTGTTGGTCCTGGTCAACAGAGGCCGTGCCGTCTCTGTCTGACTGATCGTAAGCTTGCTCGCGGGTGAGTTGTCGAATAATGTCACTGTCAGCGAAGTCACTGAGGGAGACTCGATCGACGAGTGTTTCCTCGCTATCGCCGGTTTTCTCGTACACGATGTAGTCATCACCGTTCGTAAGCATCCCCCACTGCGCTCCAAATAACCGCATGTACCGGCGGAGTTGCGCCGTATCGTTGCTGATATCTCTCCCGATTTGTTTCGCCTCAACGACGGCGTACACCCCGTCAGGCCCGAATAGTGCATAGTCAACGCGGTCGTTGAAATTCTCGTCGCCGGAGTACTCTAACAGGACTTCTTCGTTGTCGTGGACGCGCCACCCCAGCGTCCTGAGAAGTGGCGTGATCAGTTTCGCTTTCGTGTTCGCCTCATCAAGGGTTTGGCCGGTCGCAACGACGCGGCTTGCAGTAGACACGTAGGCCGCGAGGCTTGGAAACGACCCGCCTGCGTGGTTTTCGGTCATTTCTTTGAACGATACTTAGCCTATCTTGTTAAATCTATAGCAAGTACTAATCACTTTCCAAGAATCTCTTAGCTGTGCTCAACCAGAGTTCTCTGGAGTTTCACGGAGAAGTCGGTCAAAAGTGATTGAGTGGAGCTTTTGTTGGGGGGTTTGAGAAACCTCGACGACGACAACAGGTCCTTTTGTAACTGCAGGCAAGTTTCCTCGCCACGCATGTGGACTTTCAACTGTCCATTCGTACCCGTAGCCGGCGTCTTTTTTCTTAACCATACGATCTTTGCGTGTGTGTGCCTCTTCATCCTCGTGAGCCCACGGATCTTCACGATTTGCGAAAAACGTGATAGAGAGGTTCTTGTCATGCCCACCAACCTGGATTGTTGGCCCACACAGACCGTAGTGGTTTCTGTATCGATACACAGGTAACGTCGGATCGTACCCTAGTCCCCGTAGCTTAGCCATCAAACGGCTTTCTACCGTTTTGCTGGCTTCAACGGGCTCAAAATCCGGTGTGAAGTCGTGATATGAGAGATTTTCTGCGTTACCGACGTGCTGTACGTCGGGCATTTCTCGTGAGTCAAGGGCGTTTCCAGGTGGTTCGACATCAGCAGGGACGGTAACATCGGTGGTCAGGAGGTTTAGGAGAAACTCCATCTGCACGGTTTGGTTAGAGAGATATCCGTCAGTAAATAACAATTGAGCGGCATCGACGTTTTCAGCTTGGTGTAGTAAATCCGCGTATTGCTGTAATTGCTTGTCTTTGTCTCCGTGGGCACCAGTGGTGAAGACCTCAAATATAGCTCGTTGCCCCCATGGGAACTGTGTATACACATCCATTTCTTTGTGACCTGACTCAATTCCTTCAATTTCAAAAACGCGATTGAACAATGGGAAGCCAAGGGAACTAAGATACGCACGCACGTCTTCTTCGAACTCATCTCCACCTTGGCCTGGGAGTGTGTCATTTTGATGCGGGGAGTCCATTGCACGGAGGTACGCTTCTGCCCGCTGCGGGTAGTACTCCTCTTCAAGCACATCGTCGAGATGCAGCAACCAAGCTAGGCGAAGTGCTGACTGTCGAAAGTCATCGGCGTCGGCGGGATCGAAGAGGCTCCGCGTCAATTTGCTTAATTCCCGTGCTGTATACTCTTCTTTCGAGGTTATGGGAGATGAGAGGTCCTTAGTGACGTAGTCACTATCAGTTCTTCCTTCAGTTAATGCCTGTTCGCGCCGTTCTTTGTACGTGTCTTTCTTGTCAGCAACGTAGTCGGCGTACCCGCGTTCTGCGATTGAGAGAATTTCGTCGTCAACATCAGAGAGTCTCTGTTCGGGGTAAGATACGTAACGCATTCTGTGCGAACAAAACGCTGGCACGGACTGTGTATCAGGAATTACCTTATATACTGTCTGTCCGTCTTCGTTTTCCTCAGCAGTTTTTGCACAAATCGGATTCCCGTTTTGCGATGTTCTTTTACTGGAGCAATTGTCGCACTTGACGTAATCTGGGACGCCAAGTGTCTCTGAGAGGAATTCATTTCGGCGGCCGTACCCATAGTAGCTAGCAAGGAGTTCATCAAAAAATGAATGAAACGCTTCAAATTCTGTATCGAGCAACTCGACTAATTGAGTTTTCCTTTTTTGTTCTTTCGAGAGTTCGGTGCTTGACGTGTCCTCATTACTTGGTGTTGGAGAGATATTTCCTTCAACCAACTCCACGGATTCGATCTCGTCAAGGTTGATTTCATTATACTCGAAAGACATATTCAGTATGCTATTCACCACGGTGTGCAGAGATTTATAGCTTAATCACGATATCCCGTCAGTTCCGCTGTTCTCAGCGATGGGAATCAATCATTTAGTGCTATGAAGGAGATTAGAAGTTCGAAATACGATTAAAAATAAGTAACTCCCTCTCATCTTTACAACAAAATGGTGGAATGCCCAACCTGTTCCGACGATGAATTCGAGACTGAGCGGGCGATGAAAATCCACCACGCCACCGCACACGGCGAAAAACTCGCACAAGTCACCACAACGTGCGAACACTGCGGAGAAGAATACACAGTGACAGAAGCAGAAGCGGACCGGTCACGATTCTGCTCGAAAGACTGTCTAAGTAACTGGCAAGCCGACGAATTCTCCGGACAAAAAAGCCCAACGTGGACCGGTGGTGAAGTCGAGCTTACGTGCGAGTACTGCGGCGACACGTACACAGTCACGCCGGCAAGAGAAGATGAGTCTCGGTTTTGTTCATCGGAGTGCCACGGGCAGTGGCGATCTGAACACAAAACCGGAACTGACTCACCAGCATGGGAAGGCGGTGACGACGCCGTCACGTGTGAGTTCTGCGGCGACAGGTACTACGTCCGCCCAGCACGCGTCAACGAGACCCGATTCTGCTCGAAAGAATGTAAACATGACTGGCAAGCAGCGAACTACACGGGATCAAATAACCCGTTTTGGAGCGGGGGAAAAGTCGAGTTATCGTGCGAACAATGCGGAGAGTCGTATCGTGTGAATTCAGCGGTTGCAGCTGATTCTCGATTTTGTTCGCGGAGTTGCCAGTCTGACTGGCAAGCAGATAATTGGGTCCAAGAGGATGCGCCTGCGTGGGACGGCGGAGTTGTGACGGTCGAGTGTGTGCAGTGCGGGACAGAGTTCGGTGCGAAGCAGTCTGTTGCTGACACACGGCGGTTCTGTTCAGTGGAGTGTATGGGTGATTGGCGGAGTGAACAGCGAAGCGGTTCGGATGCTCCGGGGTGGCAAGGAGGAACAGTGACTGTCAACTGCGAGCACTGCGGAGAAAAGTTTGATCGTAAACCCTCGGAGGCGGACACGGCGCGGTTTTGCTCGTATGCTTGTCGTGATGAATGGTTATCATCACGAACGGGAAGCGACCATCCGAACTGGGAGGGCGGTCGAATCCCATACGGACCAGGGTGGAATCCACAAACGCGCCAAGCGGTCCGGGAACGCGATGACTACACATGTCAAGAGTGCGGCATCAGTCAAGAACAGCATCAAGAGCAAATCGGTCGGAAGCTTGACGTACACCACTTAGCGTCAGCGAGAGATAATACGAATCCTGCTGTGTATAATGCTGCGCGAAATTTGATCACTCTCTGCCTGCCCTGTCACAGAAAATACGAAACCGGAGAATTACCTGCTGGGCAATCGTCGTGATTATGCATTCGTGACGCAATCGAACGCGTGAATCAAGGATTACGATTACAAACCCAAGATGTGAGCGGTGCCGAAAAAGGGTGAATTGTTGAGACATGTGTCAACGAGGTCGCGGCAGGGTCGAGTGGCAATCGAGTGTTTATCACAGAACTCAGTAGGCACCGACTGCTTGTCAAACACACGGACTCGCATGCAAGACAAAATGTTTGACAAGCTACGGGAGACCTCGTCGAGGAAGTTCTCCAAGACAGCCTGCCGATCACGCGACGTAGCCACACCCCGGTGTGTCCGCTGTTCTCTGATAGGAACGTCTACGCCGCACACCCCCGCGTCCGCAATTCCACCTCGAAAAACCGTACTAGCGTACACACCCCCGCGTCCGCAATTCCACCTCAAAGGCACAATCATCAAAACACACACCCCCGCGTCCGCAATTCCACCTCAAAGGCACGATCATCAAAACACACACCCCCGCGTCCGCAATTCCCGAGAGAGACACTGATGAATATAGCTGAACAGATATAGCGAGAATTCCTGGAATAAATAACGGGCACCAGATGCCTATTGTGTAAGCTAACCCACGGCTAAAGGCGGGGGCTTTCAGCGTGGACTCCCGCTCTGGCCGAATCATCGGCAAGAGGTTCATACTCTCCATTCGCGTTCACCATCCCGCTGTTCAAGCGCACGAGGCACGGAGCAGGAGTACAGTACCACGAATCGGACACGGGCTGAATTACTTGTCAACGGTGTGTACC
>NZ_JBAOJI010000016.1:0-28190 GCF_037080055.1 Halovenus anhuiensis | reverse complement strand
ACGCCAAAGCAGAAACTGCTGACGAGTGGTTGCGTAGATTTGCCTTCGCGTGGAATCAGCTTATCTGAACACCATGGCTTTTCACTTCCCAATTCCTTTATATCATATTAAAACACGAAGGGGATACGAAGTCCGTCAAGATCGCACGTGTTTACCACGTCATGCTCGCGCCAATGAAGCTAAAGTTTTTAATTTACCAAATCGCCAGATTCCATGCTTATACGACGTCTTTAGTCCTATCTCAGGGTGGTTATTCCCATCGAACAGAACTCCTTCAAATAACCGCTTGGTTATGTAGGTCACCCGATGCTTCCATTCGAAATAATGGAGAAACGAACATACAAGCCAGGAGGTACCTATACTAGAGCGTGTCATAGAATCGTTCGCAGTTGCTCAGTAGACGGTTTCTGGTGTCGAACATGTTCGATCGACCGTTCACAACTGGCTTCACAAGACAGAGTCACAGACTGCAGACGGCCAAGGTCCGGATAACCTTGCGGTCGGCGAGACCGTGATCCAAATCAGCGACGAGCAATACCACTCGTCTTTAATTAAGCGTGAGAGAAATATTTGGAGTGAGATTATACATAAGGGTATTGAGCACAGGGAACTCACGGCTCACATTCCAGTGCTGTCGAGACCAGACGATACGCAATCGTTGGAAGCGAATTTTCTTTCCGTTCTCAAACTGTTTCAGCAACGCTCAAGCATAAAGAGCCGATAACTGGCTCAAATCATTCACTTTCGCATGGAATCGGCTTATCTGAATACTACCGTGAGTTTCTTACTCCAGATACCCTAGATCTTTCAGTTGGGATTGCACATCGCTCTCCAGATCTTTAAGTTGGCCACCCTCTTTTACAACTCTGGGATCTTTTAATGATTCGAGACGTTCTGAAAGCATATTTTTTATCGCCTGGCAGTCTTTGGACTCAGTCGACTCAATAATACGTTCATCAACTCCTTGTCCTTTAAATAAGTACGTCTCATTAGCATCGCTGCGAATTAACTTCTTATTAGTGGCTCCAATTCCCCACCAGAACGTCGTATCTTGACCATCTCTTTTCCGCCGAGAGTGGGGAATGTAGTCCTGAAAGAGTGCATATTCAGAATTCGGCTGGTAGCTCTTGAGGGGTTGTGATCCCCCATCCATAATGTACTCATGAGTGGAGACAAGTTCGACAGGAGAATCAATCACCTTTCCATCTTGTTGATTAGGTTCCTTGACAATCAAAGGCACTCGAATATTGATATCTCGAAGATAATGTGGTGGACTTGCTGAGCGGTCAAAGTCACCTAACGTTTTCCCGTGGTCGGAGCAAATAATAATGAGAGTGTTATCAAAAATGCCTTTCCTTTTGAGGGAGTCAAGTAATTCCGAAACCTTCTGATCTTGATACCGAAGACTGGCATCACAAAATTCCAGAACACGGTCACGTGTTTGTGAATCAAGGCCTGTTTTTCCCATGATGTGAGCCAATAGTTTCGTATTTAGAACTCTCGGCTCAATCGGTCCCGGCGTATCAAGACCTAATTTCCGGAAAGCACTCTTCGGAGGGAAATATGGACTATGCGCTTCCATGAGATTCATAAAACAAAACCAGGGTTCGTTACCCTCAACGGCCGAGTCAATCCACGAAGAAGCACGCCGTGTCAGTGAGCTAGTGAAGAACGGTCGTTTAAGTATGTACACTGGTTGACGAGCTGCATGACCGACCAGAGAGTGAAATCGAGAAAGGAGACGGTCAGTTCGAGAGTGTATCTCACTTTCAGATTCACTCCCAATTTCCAGATTCCATTCGACATAGTCGTCAAATCCTCTATTGAGATTGGACGTTTTCCCTACCCATGGGTTGTTTGAAAATCCTCCGGTTCGATAGCCTTTATCGTGAAGTTTGTCAGCCAAAGTCGAGATATCCTCAGAAAGTTGGAGATTACTGTCGGGGAAGGCATTTGTAATACCGTGTTCAGACGGAAACAGTCCAGTAAAGAGTGAGATATGTGTTGGTAGCGTCCACGGCGCCGGAGTATATGCGTTAGTGTATCTGGTTGCCTGTGAAGCAAATTCATCAAGATTTGGTGTTGTCTCCCGATCGTGCCCATAGCATGAAACCCTATCACTTCGCATTGAATCAAGCACTAAAAGGAGAATATTCGGTTTGGCTGTCATAATAATTTGTTAGTAAGATTGGTATATATATATTGTCAATTCAAGAGCGAAATTGTAGAAAGAGAATCGAATGTATCGATGCTCTCAACTCGGCTTCACCTGTCAGTAGTAATCGAAGTCATACTTAGATTTGTTCACAACAGAAATTTGTACGTCTGTCGTGGATGGGATCTTTCTTCATATTAAAAAATCTAACGGCGGGTTGGTACATCGAGGTTAGGTTCCAACCTATCTCATTAGCTGCACTAGCGCCTACAATGTCGTCATTCGTGTCCAAGACTACGGAAGCAAAATTGGAAAAGAATTAATTATACTGTTGCTTATGCGGTGACTGAGACCGTTTTCGAGGTCGCCTTACCAGCCGCGTCGGTCACCATTAGCGAGACATCAAACGTTTTACCGTCACCTTTCTTGACTTTGAATGAGTCCGTGTCGGACGCATTGGCTCCGGATAACGTCCAGTTGACACCTTTTATTGTACCACTGGAATCTGCGACGTCAATATCCACAGATGCAAGGTCAGCGTCGGCATCGGAGACATCCCATATCACCGTGACCTCCGCATGTGGATCGGGTCGCCCGGCTTCCGAGACGCTGAAACGGTGGATAGTCGGTGCCTCTCCGGTATCCTCAGTTTCTGTCGTCGATGTCGTGGCGGAGGTAGTGTTGTCGTTGCTATCTGTCACAGCTAACTCGACGGTGTAGCTGTTACCAGAACCGTCGTCGCCCGCAGCGGCTAGTCGCGTGGTTCCGGTCGCGGCGTCTCCGCTGATGCTTACAGACGCTGAGTCCGCTGTGGATCCATCTGAATCTCGAACTAACGCAATGTCGGCCAAATTGAGGTTACCGTCAGGATCGCTCGCCTGCCAGTCGGCGTCGAATTCGGCATCTGAATTGCTCGTTTCCACTTCCGATGCTGAAAGACTGTCAACCACCGGTGCGTCGCCGGCGTTGTCAGTTGTAACTGTTATTGTCGAACTGCTTGAGGTCCCAGCAGAGTCCGTCACGCTGGCTTCAAGACTGTGGTCTCCATTGGCCACTGTCGTGCTGTCCCACTTAGCCTCGTAATATCCAGACGTGGAATTGTAAGATGCGGTTGACCATGAATTGCCGTCGATACGATACTCGACCATCAGAGAACCGTCACCGTCTTCATGATCGCCCGCGGCTATCTTGATTGTGACAGTATCACTCACTGCTGTCCCGTCGGTGGGATTTTTCCAGGCAACACTGGGTGAGTTGTTAGCGCCGACGAACTGTGCTGAGTCGCCACCTGTTCCGACGCTGAACGTGTCCCACTGTTGTGTGTCACTCGGGAAGCCACCAACACCGGCCCAGCCACTCCCGGGGATACTGTCATCCGTGGCTTTGATCAGCCAGTCGCTGGGTTCTTTTTGACCGACTCCCCAGTAGCGCGCCTTCAGTTCATTACCCGAAATGTTGAACCGGACGTAAAGCCAGTCTCCGGGGGTGATATCTACGTCTTCTGATGCCAGGCCAGTCATGTCACCATCGACGTATTTCGCGATCCCGAAACTGGGCACATCGCGGAATTCAACGAAGTACCCTGTCTCGTTTCCGGCACTGCCGGCCCCGCGGCCGATGAGTCGACAATACGAAGTGTATCTGTCGTCATTACTGGGCAATCGGACAAGACCCAGGATGTCGACATCTGTCGCTGTGCCGACCCCATCACACGACAGACTGTGGCGACCTGCTGAACTAGCGTTAAGTTCTAGAATACTATTTTCGACGTTCGAGGATGTACTATTGACTGTCCAGTTACTTTTCTCGGCATCCCATCTGGGTGTCCAGTCATCGAAGATCGGGTCGTTAGAGTCGACTTCAGTACTCCCGGATGCGAACGCGCCCACGTCGTTCGGACCCGGGACATCAATCTCTGACTGCTCTTCGTTGACTTCGGTGTTGATATTGATGGGCGTTCCTCCATCAGTGGCCCCCTCGTTGTTGTAGTGATCGTACGTGTCGATATTGATATCTCCGCCATGATCGCCGTATCCTGTATCAATCCCATAATTGGTATTATTTTGCGAGATTACAGTGCCATTAGTCGCATCGAGATCACTCCCTTCGAGAACTTGCACTCCTTGGTCATTACATCCATCCACCATTAGAGAGCCAGTGACCGTACAATCGCACCCTTCTCGCAATTCAAACCCATCTTTAGCGTGTCCGACGAACAGGGCATCTTCGACATCAAGCGTCCATCCGGTTTCACTGAATGTCTGATAGAAACCTTTCCCCTTTGGAGTGTCCCGATGATTCACCCTCTTTAGCGTGATGTGGTTAACTGGGCCACCAGCAGCACCCGCCTTCATCCCGTTCTCGTTTCCAGTTCCGTAAAAGCCATCTAACAAATGATTGCCAGAGTGAAAATCAATAGAGATTCCACCGTTGTTACTCGCTTCGCAGTCGATAAACTTGCATTCTGGATCTGACGGCGATCCCTCGCCTGTCCCGATGGGGTCGAATCCGTGTCCATCGTTATTGTTGGCAGTACAATTCCGAAATGTAATTTGACTGATCCCATCGCTATATGCCATCGGGCAGCCCGCTCCGCCAGCTGCATCTTCGTTTGATGAGTTCTGGAAGACACAATCTTCCATTAGAATATCATATCCTGTTCGCGTTTGACTGACCCGCCACGCAAAGGCATTCGAGTCACCATCATTATGCTCGATCTTGCCTCCATCGAATACAAGTTTCTTAACTGTGATCGATGTCCAACTTGCACCACTCATATCTTCGACTCCCATACAAGCAGATTTGCCATCGGGAGAGTCCAAGACTAATTTAGAATCCCTCGATTCTCCCGTGATAGTGACATTGTCAGCAGCATTTTCGAGGTATATCCCGACAGATGTCCCCGATGTATCATCGTAAATCCGATAATGATCTGATGTTTCAGGGATTACGACAGTATCTCCGGCAGTCGTGTCGTTGATTGCGTCTTGAATTGCCTGAGAATCATCTGTACTTCCGTCACCAGTTGCTCCGTAGTCTTCAACGATATTAAGTATAGACATAATTATGTTTGATTTATAATTTCAATTATATTATTAGGTGTATTCGCCGAAACCAGTACTAAATGCATTGCCAGTTCCATCCCCGCTCGTCACGTCAGTTAGTCCGATGCCGCTCCCGGCGACAATAGTCGCGACAACCGCACTTGATTTGATATATTCGCGGCGGTTTAGGGTCCTCTTACTATTCTCACCGATCTCCGTTTTACCGGTTTTCTCCAGCTCGTGTGCCATGCACTTGGTAAGAAGAACCTACCGTATATAAGATTTATTCACCATTATAATACTTGATAAAAAGTATGTTTCTGTGACTGTCATGCAATTTCTGGTATTTATTTCTGTCATTCACGATATTAAACACTATACCGTTTCGATGTTAGGACAGTATTACCGGGTCGGCGTTGAGTCTATCCTCTAAAGATTCGTGGCACCAAACTATAACATACGTTCTGGGCTACTTTTTGAGGCGTGCAGACGCGAGTCAGAGCCCTTCTAACGAAATATCTGCAATTCGTTCTCACAGAATATCAGTGAGTATAGAATTAATGCCCCCCGATATATTCCTCGTCACGGCTGACAGTCTCCGGGCCGACCACTGTGGTTGGATCGGAGATGAGTCGTTGACCCCAGCGCTCGATGACCTCGCTGCGTCGTCGATACAATATTCTACTGCCATTGCACCTGGCCCCCGCACGCCCGCATCTATTCCGGTCTCGCATACCGGGTCCCACTATCCTAAAAACAAGCATTTGATTACGGAACTCGACGAACGGATTCAACGGATCAAAAATCACATCTTTCAGACCGAACCGATTAGTAAACAACTGCAGGATGCGGGCTACACCACTGTTGGCATTACGGCCAATCCCTGGACATCAACCCGTACGAACTTCGATACGGGGTTCGACGAGTTCTACGAAGTAGGACGGGAAGGTGGTGAGATTCACTCCATATTTCAAGGGACGCCGCTCAGCACTCCCGCACGACTGTTCGATATGTGGTACAACAAAGACCGGTGGTTCACTCATTGGCGAACGTTCTACGATACCATCCAGTCAGTTATTGACCGGATCGATGAACCAGTCTTCGTCTGGATATTCTTTCTCGACAGTCATAACCCGTATCTGATCCCGCGCGCGGATCGTGATGAATCATCGACGCTCAGCATGTATTCCTCTGTCTACCGAGCAAACGATGTCTTGAACCGATCTGACGGGCTCTCACGATTCAACGACTCGCTTCCGGACCGGACACTCGAGAAGCTACAGGCTGCATACAGAGATACAGTCCGATCGACAGATAAGTTCGTGGCACGACTCGTCTCCGATATCGGCGACGACTCTGTCCTAGTGTTTCATGCCGATCACGGCGAGGCCTTCGGCGAACACGGGACGATGGGGCACCAATCAGTACTCTACGAGGAGAACATTCACGTGCCGTTGCTCATTCACGGGGTGGAGCAAGACGCAACAGTGGATAAACCAGTCTCACTCTCGCAGATTCCTTCGATAATTAACTCGGTCGCGGTGGAGGGATCGTTTGACCCAACGGCACCCACAACCGCCTATGCTGTGTCAAAGACGCTGGATGACAGTACAATTTCTATCCGCGGTGATCGATGGAAATACATCGCCGAGGAGACTGACGAACTGCTGTTTGATCTATCCGAGGATCCAGGTGAACAGACTGATGTCAGCGATGAACGTCCGGAAATTCTCGCGAGATGCCGGGAGCGCGTCACCGAATTTTACGACTCTTGCGGATCCGGTGATCCGACTGTCGACGTAACTGAAACAGAGCAACTAAAAGACCATCTCCGTTCGCTGGGCTACAAATGAAGTAGCAGGAAGCTTGCAACAGGAATTAAATACTTTTGTGGCGAAAATCTGCGACTTTAGTCATAGGATGAAGCCAACAGCTATCCAAAAATCGAGTATTCAGTCGGGTGTTGGCTATGCCACCGAGTCCGAGGTACGGATACGCCCACCATCAGAGGCGAATAAAGCCCGCTATCTCGGTCAGTGGTCGCACTGACACGGCGGACAAACCTACCGAAACGAATGGGGGATTTACTGCCTAGTCCACTTGGTCTGTGAACAGAAATCACCACGACATTGGCCGTATTAGGATGTTAGAAGCAGTCTACTCAGAGTAAGATCATTGCACTAATATACTTAGATATCTTAATGTTCACTGACACATGCCAACACGACGGGAAACGCTCGCTACCGGGCTAGTCGCTGTTGGAGCGCTCGGTTTCGGCGGATCTCTCGATAAAAGTATTGGCAAACTGCAGCAGAACCCTGATGACGGGGTTCCGGATGACGACGGGGTTCCGGATGACGACGGGGTTCCGGATGACGACGACTACGATCTCCCATCAGATTACATTGATGTCCGAGAGTACGGTGCGGTAGGTGACGGAAAGACAGATGATTCCGGGGCAATCCAGGACGCGATAGAGGCGGCAGAACCCGGTGAGACGGTGTTTCTTCCAGAAACCGATGCATCCTACCTTCTTTCTTTTGACGAGAACGAAGAATATGGCGATGAGGCCATCTACCTCAGTGGTGACTCGGGTCTCAACGACATAACGATCTTAGGGGAAACACCCGCCGAAGGAGCACAAACGCTGCAGGTTGAAGCAGGGTCATACGACGAGACGAATAATAACATGATTATCATGATTGAGCCAGACGAAGTCATCGACGGGCTCAAATTCCAAAATCTCACTATCGACGGTGCTCGGCCCGAAGGCGACCAACCTGCAGGGGAAGGCGGCGAAGAAGCGGTCGTTGGGGTCATTTTGGGCCATGGTGTAGGCGGTGGACATGATATCGTACTTGAAGATATCTTGGTCCAGAACTGTTCAGCGAATGGACTTCGGTTCGGAGAATCAGGCGTCACCTGTCGGCGTGTTACCTCTCGTGGACACGGTAGACACGGATTCAATCCGGTTGCGGCTGACACGATGGTAGACCCCGGATTCGTCGGTCAGTCGATCAAGGCTGTCAACTGTGATGAGACCGGTATCGATCACCGGCGTGGAACTGCAAGGCTAACCCACGTCTACACCGAAAACAATCGCGCGGGCAACAAGTGGAAACATCACGTCGAACGGCTGGAAGTCGAGAATCATCACTCCGTCGACGATCAGAACCACGGCTGGCGGTCAAACCACAGCGCGAGCAGAGGTGACTACACACCGTCACAGCAGGATATTATATTCAACGACATCTTCATCGAAAATTCGATAGATTCTGGCCTTCGAGTATCAGGTTCCGATACCAATATCAACTGTGACTTCGATAATGTCGAGGTACGGAATACGACGGTCAAAAGATCCCTCGATGCAAGTGTTAGGATTCTTCGCGATGTCGAGATGATCAACTCCGGTTCTGGGGAACTCGTTGTCGTCGAGACTCGTAACGGCGTTGGTGTAGGCGTTTATAAAGCCGATCTGTATATCAACACCTATTATCACAGTGACAACGAAATGGGGGGGCTTTCATTGTCGGGTAACGGGTCGTTCTCTTCCAACAAGGAAGAAACAACAGATCCGGGACGAAACGTCTACCAAACACCGGCACGAGACGAAGTCGGAGCATTCACAGAGCCGATTTCCGGTGGGTAAATCTCTCACCAACTATCCACTCTTTCTAGAGCTACTGTTCGCCACCAGGTGTGAGACAATCATCTTGACGTCGGGGGATCCAGCCAGTCCTGTTCAGCTTTCACTCCAGCGACTGCCTCGGTTCGACGCTTCTGTCATCGCTCGTGTCGAACGAACACACGGGACAGCACCTTTTCCAATCCCAGTATCTTCCGATTGTTAGCCTATACGGCCATTGAAATTAAAAAAAGAGCTCCTTCCTTACAACCAACATATATATCTAATGATGTTATAGTAAAGACAATATTTTCGTATCCAGCGTTGGACTCTCCACTTCTGTTAGTTCTCGCTGAGTCTTGTGTCCATCTGATCGTATGTATTTGTATATATCATCAACCTTCGATAACTGGTCTTCCACCGCTAATGTGTCCTTGTACTGGCACTCAACCCCAGAATTGTCTTCTATCCACTGGTGTGATATGTCTCTTCCCACGGAACCTGATCCTTAAAATAATTCTCAATTGCCTGATAGAGCGCCCGCTGTTCGAACTCGATAATAACCGGATCCTCCAACCAGCGCCTGTATCAGATATCGTCGTGGTTTGGTCGTTGATTCCACTCACCGCCGATGACTGTGAGCCGTAGCTAAAAATCTCCAGATTTCCGATTAACAAAATTAAATTTTTCGTCGTGTAAATTAGATCGTCAGCAATGCTGTTGCCACTGCTGACTGGAGTGGTACCTGCCCATGTAACAGACGAACTCAAAAAATGATCCGTCAGAACAGTGGAGCACCTGTTCGGCCAGACGAAACATCCGCGGTCAATGATCGATTTAACCGGTAGAAATTTTTATAATTATATCTATTTTGTTGACAGTAGCCGAACGGGACTAATGTCCGCCAGACTAGCAGCCCCGTTGATACGGCTCAAGACGTTAGCGACTGCGACGAAGACGCAGTTCTCTGGGATAGCAGATATGCACTCCGTCGCGGACCATATTGATGCAGCAATCGAGTGGCTAAACGAGAGCTGCGACACCGGTGCTGGATCTGGGTCCGCTGCCAGGTACAATTTTCACCTCGATCGGGCGCGAAGCTATCTGAATTTCACGCACCTGCTTGCGGAAGCTGTCAAGTGCGTACAGGATCTAGACGCCGAACCGATCCGTATTTAGGGTCATTGGCCAGTGTATCACCCGCTCTCGGCCGCCGACCTCGGCCGGTTTGCACTCAAGCGGGCTTTGAAGAGTATGTCCGGTGTCGCCGCGGTATTCAGATAAGGATTGAAGAGTGAAGCGTGGTGTTTTCAAGATGATTTACCCTCAAAACCACGTTTTAGCGGTGCAATCGCCCAGTTCGCATTAGGTTGTGGGAGTAAGAGGCAACACCACGACTGTTAATGAAGCTCAGTATTCAACTCCATCCTGCTGGCTTATCATTATCTAATACTGTTTCTATTCTCGAAATACTTGGTGTTCAACGTGCACGATCCACCGTTTCTAACTGGGTTCACAAGGCTGATTTACAGCCAACAGATTGACCTCAACCGAATTACTTCGCACAAAGCTTGAACTGACTACAAACAGCGTTCTTGCACAATAGTTTCTTGTTGAACTCTGACAGAGACACGACGTTGACGACATGGTGTTTCTCATCGATAGCTCGTATTCTTTGAAAAATGCCTGCCCTCGGCACGGCCTTGATTTTCCCGTTGAACGCCATAGTGAGCGCAACGGCGTCGAACGTACCTTTCGAGGATGAAAAGACGAACTCTTCGATAACTACGCCGACGTCGAGCAGACACAGACCGACGGGATCAAGATGCGAAAGCAGTACATGCTCGACGAGACGGCTCGACTGCTGAACGATACCTGATCCGCTGGAACGATACAGCGACCCGATATCTAACTCCTGACGTACCGGACTGTCTTGTGGACTGGCTTGCCACCCAACGATGCGACGAACAGGATGAAAAACGATGATTCGAGTGGATACATGACGACTGCGAGCGTCAGATACTGTCGAGCACGGCTGTAGAACCCCCTGTAGTACGCCGAGGCCCCTAGTCGGTAGGCGGCCCAGCCGCGCATCTTTCGGTAGAACAGGCTGCCGTACTCCTTTGCAACCGGACTGAATTCCTCGACGAACAGATCGTAACCGGCCTGTTTCTTCTTGATGTCGGTCGTCAACCGGTTATGTGAGTCCGATTCGTAGATGACGAGCGGATCTGGAATGCGCTCGAATTCGGCGTGTCGAGAGAGGTTGATATACCACTCGAGATCCGCCCAGCAAGGGAACCGCTCGTCGAGCCGTACCTTCGCGGCGAGATCCGCCCGAACCATGAATACGGACAGCGAACCTACGACGTTCTCACAGAGCAACGCTTTCGTGAGGTCGATGTCGATCTCCGGCGGGATCGACTCGTTGAAGCCGTCGCCCTGCTCGGTTTTCAGCCCCGTGTACACGGCACCGAGTTCGTCGGGGCCGTCACGAAAGGCTGCTACCTGCCGTTCGATTTTCTCCGGGACCCACCTGTCGTCGTCGTCGAGAAACGCGATGTATTCCCCGGAGGCGGCATCTATTCCTGTGTTTCGCGCAGCGTTTGCTCCCTGGTTTTCCTCGTGTCGAACACACTGATCGGCCGCGAGCCCGCTCAGGTCGATCTCCGAGAGCGTTTCGCTGGCGGGCGTCTCCGAGTGGTCGTCAACAACCACGAGTTCGATGTTGTCATAGGTTTGATTGAGGACACTGTGGACCGCTCGCTCCAGGTATGAGGGGCGATTGTACGTCGTCACCAGCGCACTGACGAGCGGTCTTGATGGATCAGCCGACGTGGAGCCCTGGTCGGTCGTAGTGGATACGTGAGACGAATTCATAGATTCAAGCGATGGGCCGTCTCACGTTGTCTCATTGTACCACACATCGACGTGGACGTTGGGTTCGTAGGATTTGCCGACGATATCGACTGTGCCGTCATCGTTCATGTCGACAGCTTTCGCTTCATGAGTGGGGACTCCCTGTTCGATGACCGTCTCTTCGAACTCGCCGTCGCCTCGGTTCTGGAAGATGAAATGGCGTGCCTCGTCGTCGTGTTCGTCGATGCCCATCTCGGCGACGTAGAGATCCGGCCGACCGTTGCCGTTGAAATCGGCGGTTTCGACCGAGTGTGGATTGTACAGATCGTCCCGGAGTATGTGTGGCTCCCACTCCGGTGGGTCGAACCAGCCGACACGGGCCGGGCCGTCGCCGAGTTCCGGCTTGTCGCCCTCGGTTACCACGACTTCGAGTTCGTCGTCGCCGTCGATATCGTCGACAGCCAGACGCGTCCAGTCCCAGCCGGAGGTAATCTCCTCACGTTGCCACTCGTTGGAGAGTTGCATCGTGCCGCCGTCAGCTTTGATCTGACTCGTCCCCGCCTGTCTGGCCGTGGCAGGTGACTGTCTGTAGATCCCCGTTCCGGCAATCAACTCGTTGCGACCGTCGCCGTCGATATCGACGATTTTCAGCCCCTCGACGTGTGTATCTTCAGCGATGATGTGTCGACACTCCTCGGGCCAGGGTGACTGGCGTGGATCGTCCGGGATGTCGTAGTAAAAGATCACTTCACTCCGCTGTGAGGTGCCGACGAGTTCCATCTGGCCGTCGTTGTCGACATCACCGAAGGCCAAGTCGTGGTATTTATTGAACTCGGAGTCGACCAAGTGTCTTGTCCACGTCTTGCGAGGACTGTCTGGCTGTTCGAACCAGTAGATGTCGTGAGAGCCGATTCCCTGACCGACGAAGAGATCGAGACTACCGTTGCCGGTGACATCACCCATCGCGTTGCCGAAAACAAAGAGGTTGTGTGACTTCGAGAGAGCGTGTCGCTCCCATCCTGGATTTTCGTACCAGAAGATGCTGGTTTCGAGCCGTTTGAACAGTCGTCCGATCAGCGGGAATCCGCTCATTCCCAGTATCGGGAGCTTGTTCGCACCCATCCCACCGACGATGACATCCGGCCGACCGTTTCCCGTGAGGTCTGTGGGCTGGCAGATGCCGAGCCGTCCACAGGGCGGTGAGTCGTCGATTACTTGATGTCTGAATTGCATCTCATCAGATCTGTTGTCGCCGATCCTTGTAATTAAAATTCTCCTAACAAGCAGTCTGTAGTAAACACAAGTACGACGATCGCTACCGCATCCCTTTCGCGACCGTTCTAACGATCTGTCCGATCCCCCAGTCGAACTGTCTTTCCAAAAGCGCCGAGACGGCGATGTAGATTACCGCACCAGACGGGATGAGGACGAACAGTTCGACCAGTGGAGAGACATCGATCATGCTCCGAGCGTACCAGAGACTGCTGAACATCGTTGCAGCCGCGATGAAGGGGTACAGATACTCCATGTAGAACGGCCGCATTCTCATATCCGTGAGCCTGGTCGTGAGGTAGATATCGATCGGCAACATCGGGAAAATATAAATCGCAGTGACAGTGAGTGCCGTCCCGTCGATCCCCCACCGGGTTGTCGCTGGCAGGATGAATATTGCGATGAGAGCGACTCGTAACGTGCCGGTGTACAGCATGTAGTTCGGTCGGTCGAGCGTCTTCCAAACCGAGCCGACGTGTCGCGTAATCCCGTGCAACAACCCGTAGATTGAGAGAATTTGGAGGGTCGTAATTATCGGTGTCCACTCGGAGCCGAGCACGACTGGAACGAAACTGGGTGCGACGAGTGCGACACCGAATGCCATCGGAAAGACGACAAACGCCAGCATCCGTGTCGTCTGTAACAGCGCATCCCGGAACTCGTCCATGTTGTCCTGTAGCTGGGAGTACGCTGGAAACGTGATTTCGGAAATCACACCGGAGACTTCTCTCGGCGGAAGGTCGGCCAGTCGGTATGCATACTGATAGAATCCGAGCGCGGTCGCAGAGAGAAACCAGCCGACGAAGGCGTCGTCACCCTCACTGGCCAGAAACTGGACGACATTGGCCCCAGTAATCCATTTCCCGTAGTTTATGAGTTCTTTCGCTGCATCGATATCCACCTTCGGCCACGGTCGGTAATCGTGTAACACGTAGGAGAGTACCAACTGGATCGTGGGTCTCGCGATGGAGGCAGCGACGAGTGCCCAGACTGTCGGAGAGTATAGTGCGTAGCCGACACCGACGATCAACTGGATGACGCCACCGCTAGATTTGTAAATAAACTCTTTGTGATACTCAAGACCTTTCCGGAAGTAGACGATTCCAGGATTTCGGACTCCCCTGAGGAGCGGGCCAAGAGCCAACACACGGACGATTGGGGTCGCCTCCGGCTCGGAAAACAGCTGTGCAATGTACGGTGCAGCGAGAAACAGCACACCAAATACCAACAGCGAACGACCGATTTCCAGACACCAGGTGGTATCGAGATAGTCGTCAACATTTTCGTCTTTGTGCTGGATCAACGCGGCGTTCAGGCCGATCTTGGTAAACTGCCGCATCGCACTCACAGTTAAGAGGGCGATCCCGACCAGACCGAACGCCGCCGGGGGCAAGAGTCTGGCTAGTATTATGAGCATTAAAACCTGTGAAAAGCGCAATGAGATCTTCATCGCGCTGATCCAGAGCCCACTTTTAACACTTTGTTCGAGGACCGAGCCCGATGGAGTGATCCATTCGAGTATCCGTCGGAGTAAATCCCTCATCGGCTATCAACCTCTTGTAAACACTGTAGGAAATTCATACACCACATCGTCCCATGTCATGACAAAACTAAATCTCAAACCTTGTTATGACGTTATTACTGCCGGCCTCGTACTGTGGTGCAACACAGACAGCTGATCAGGAACTATTACCGGAGTGCCAGCCTGTATCATCCGATATCGACTCTGCTGTCGTCGCTCGTCGCCTCGCTGGCCCTGCTGGACAGTATCCTCTTTATACTCAAGTCCGGATCCTGCGAATCTATTGATATCATCGACGCAAGGATGAATATCATCTCCACCAGACAATGACTGATAACGATACGCTTACGACACTCCTGCTATCCGGCAGTGTCTTCTCCGGTAACCCGAACATGACTCTGCTGAGTGAGGGGCTCGAACGGGCCGGGACCGAGGTGCGCTGTCCGGACAACAAACGGGTATTTCCGGCGACACAGGCAGCCCTGCGCAATCGTGATGCGGACATTCTCCAGATTGACTGGCCCTATCCACACTACCTGATACGGAACTCAGACTCCGACGCACTGAACAAGATTTTTACCGTTTTGCGCGCGGTTACATTCTTGCTTGATCTCCTCGTTGTCTCGGTGCTCCCGATCAAACTGGTCCGTGTCGTGCACAACAAGCGTCATCACGAGAAGATCTACCCACGAGTCGAACGCGTCGTCAACGAGTTGAATTTCCTCGTCGCCGATGCGATTACGGTCAAATGTACCCGAGCAGGCGATATTGTTGATTCACATTACACTGCAGCCAGCGTGGACAAGATGCACGTCATCCCCGATGGGAACTACATCCCCGCGTACGAAAACACCGTTTCTATGGAGGTCGCCCGTGACGAACTATCAATCCCGGACGACGAGTTTGTCTTCCTCTTTTTCGGGCACATCCGTGAGTACAAGGGGGTACCGGATCTCCTCGAAACATTTCCCGACCTCGACCGCTCGGACGCCCGGCTGTGGATCGTCGGCAATCCGAAGACAGACGATTTAGAAGCCGAGATCACTGCACTCGCCCAGCAGGACGACGTCGAGACAGTGCTTGAGTACATTCCCGACGACCGTGTGCAGTACTACATGAATGCGGCGGATGTCCTCGTTCTCCCCTATAGGGATATACTGAACTCTGGGGCGGTGTACGCCGGACTCAGCTTCGGGCTCCCGGTTGTCACACCCGCGATAGGCTGTCTCCCAGAGACAGTTCCGCCCGAAAACGAGTTCTTGTACGATCCGACCCGGGACAGAGCGCTTTTACAAGAACTAGAACGCGCGTACGACCAGCCAGATCTCGCCAGCATCGGCCGTGCGAACTATGAGTACGCACAGGATCAAAGCTGGGACCGTGTCGCCCAGCGAGTTACCGATATGTACCGGTCGACGCTCGACGGTCAGAACGGGAGTCAGACCGCAACGTCGGCTCTTGATCCCCAAGATACTACGAGCTGACGCGTGAGAACCGCGTTCGTGGAAAATCACACGAACACGAAACGGACCCTCATCCTCGAATGAGTGCGTCTATGCACTGTTTCGGCGCTGTTTCGCTTGTTTCCAAACTCAGAACAGGCACCGGCACCGTTGCAGTAGGATGTTTATACCTTTGACATGAACGGCCACTAATTCCAGGAAATGACGTACAATGTCGCGATAATTGGAACAGGTGCAGACCCGGATGAACGGGACAGAGACGGCTACGCGATGGCGTACCGACACGCTCCTGGCTACATCAGACTCGACGAGTGTAACCTCATCGCTTGTGCGGACATTGTCAAGGAAAATGCCGAGGCGTTTGCCGATAACTTCGATCTCAATCACGTCTACACCGACCACGAGAAGCTGTTGCGGGAGTGTGATCTCGATATCGTCAGTGTCTGCGTTCCTCCGGCAGTCCACGCGGAGATCGTGACCGACTGCACCAGCGAGGGCGATCTGCAGGCGATTCACTGTGAGAAGCCGATGGCGACGACGTGGGCTGACTGTCAAGAGATGGTCGAAGTCTGTGAGCGACACGGCGTCCAGTTAACAATCGACCACCAGCGACGCCTCGCAAAACCAGCACAGGAGGCCAAGCGGATAGTCGACGAGGGCACGATCGGGGAACTCCGCCGGGTCGAGTGGTCAGAAGTGAACCTATTCGACGCCGGCTCACACCTGTTCGATCTCTGTGATTACATCACAGACGGCGCGACCCCGGAGTGGGTGCTGGCTGGGATCGATACAGATCCCAACAACGAGTGGTTCGGCACGGTTAACGAGGTACAGGCAATCGCACAGTGGGGGTACGAGGACGGGACACAGGGCGTTGCCTCGACTGGTGAGGGAAACCGACCGACATTCATCGATGCCTACCTCCGGCTGGTTGGCGAGGATGGCGAGATTGAGATCGAGCCCGACGACGGCCCCCAGATTCGTGTCCGGACTGACGGGGGCTGGGAGTCAGTCGATACGGACAACGAAACTATCTTTAACCCACGCCTCACTCTACCCGAACTTGTAGTAAACAAGGTGGCCGATACGCTGCCCCTGATCAACAAACAGTTCGAGGAACCACCGACCCACTATGAACGCGCTATCGAGCACGTCGTCAACTCGCTACAGGAGGGGACGGAACCACTTCTTGCCGGTTCGAACGTGCTGCGAGGTACCGAACTCGTCTTCGCCTGCTGGGAGTCTGCCCGCCGAGGGGAGCGTGTCGAGTTGCCACTGGATATTGAGGGCAATCCGCTCAAAGAGATTCTCGATCAAAAGTCGACTTCCGAGTCCTCACCTGCAAGTGAACCTCTCCAGCCGAACTGACGAACGCAGCCTGACGATAGTCTCAGACGCTCTCATTATGGTATCTTAGCAGATTAACTGGCAAATAGATGCCGTCTGTCGATATGGCATCGCTTAGACGGCTTGCCTAAATGTGTTGAAACCTTACCAAACAGCACGTTGATAATCCGACGTACTCGGAGCGCCGGGCGGCAGAGACGGGTACGCCAATTGGGTACAGATTGCAGGTCGTTGAGCAGTTTCTCAAACCGGGAGTTCGAGGAGATTCACCACTGTCGGAGAGAAACGGTAGTGTGATTCTGCGCGTCGACCACCGGACCCGTCCGTTTGGCCGTTCGTACTTTTCGAGTCCCCCTCGTATCAAGTACAGCGGTTGTGCCAGCCAGATTCTGATATAGCATCTTAGAGGTATCCCAGTTCCTCCAGTCGGGATTCGGCGCTGTCAGTCAGTTCAACCGACTTGTGTTCGATTGAACTCAGTCCGTACTCGCTGACGAGTTCGACTAGGAAATGCTGTGGGTCGTCTCGTTGTGGCTCACCGATCTCTTTCCAGCCATCGTAATCCTCGTAGCCGTAGTAGTCGGATTCGATCAGCGCGAACAGATCGCGGTCGTACGGTTTGAGGTCGAAATCGTAGTCCTTGGCCTGTTCGAGACTGTGTGTGAACGGCCCGCGGTACTCGGCCAGATAGGGCGTGTGGTCGGTGGTTGGTGGCACAATCGAGCGCCCGTCTGACACGGGACCGTCGACGTCTGCGAGTTCGAGAATTGTCTCGTACAGATCGAGAATACTGACTACTGTGTCGGTTTCTCCTTCAAACCCGTCGCCGGAGATAACCAGTGGGATATGTGTTAGTTCCGGGTAGATACCGCTCACATGGTTCCACATGTTGTGGTGTTCCCCCAGCAGTTCTCCGTGGTCGGACAGCGTGATCACGTAATCGAACTTCGTAGAGAGGGAGTCGAATAGGTCCCGGTAGATGTCACCGAGATACCGGGCAGCGCTATCGTAGGCTTCTCGGACCAACGTCGGGTCGTCGACACCGGTGTACGCGTCTCCGAACCCCATCCCGACTGGTTCGTCGAAGTCGCGGTATCCATCTGGTGGATGGTAGGGTGTATGCGCCTCGACGAGGTTGATGAAGAGGAATTCGTCAGAGTTGACCGACATATCGGCCGCTCGATCCACGACGACAGATGCTCCGTCATCGGGAATCAGCCGCCACTGTGATCCTCTCAAATTTTTGAAGCCGTACCACAGCGAGGGGAATGTATTGTACTCTCCCAAAATAATCTCGACTAGTGCACGCGTGTACTTCCTCGGCCGTGACAGATTGTCGTGTTTGGCACCGAACTCGTTCGTATCGAGGATGTTCAGATCTCCGGATCTCAGGTCGGCCGGTCCAGTAAACTCTTTGAACCCGCGGTCGAAGTTCTGTATCTGGCTGGCGTTTGGGTTTGCTGACCAGCCCCTTGTCGTGTAGCCTGCTTCCGAGAGTATCTCGGCCAGCACGGGTCGGTCACAATCCAGGTCGATCGCCTTCGAAGAGACGTCAACGGTGCTCCCATACTCGCCCGTAAATAGAGAGGCGTGTGCTGGGCCCGTCCAGTTTGCCGTCGAGTATGCTGATTCGAAACTTCGTCCCGGTACCCAGTCAAAATACTCGTCGAAGTAGTCTTTCCGGAGAGTGTCAAGGACGACGACTGCTATTGATGACATTGCACAAAAAGTTCCAACCGCATCCACTAAGTAAAGACGTAGATACTTATTTGAACTGGCACATTGTGATATGTTCCGATATTCTCATAAGACTACTCTAAAGACACAGATAGTTTTGAACCACGATATTTGCAGTCGGACAAACCTGTCTGGTTGACGGTAGAATCGTTCTATACCTCCGGCGAACAGGCCACCAACTTAGTCTACAAAATATCATGCCAACTGTAGAACCGACAGATGTCGTCGTCCGCAAGTAGCAGAGAATGAACCTGAAGTATGTCTGGATTGGAATAGCTGTTCGCCTCAATAATCATGGAATTGCCGGGTTTAGTCATGATAAGATCTCAGCCGACGTGATTGAATCCATCTATCTTCACACCGATCTGCTGGATCTCTGCCTCTATGTTGTCCTACCCCAGCACTGTACTAACTATGGTCGTCGTACCAGCATCCGAATGAGTGTCGTGCCAGGTCACACCCCGGTTTGCGGCTGGTTCGGCTGCCGGAGATAGCTCCCCGGTATCAGGGTTGCCCTCACGGTCGAGATTATCTTATAAAACACCTGATATTTGTACTAACCGGCGTAACCAGCCAGTCCGCGAGAGATGGGTCGTCCGTTCGTTAGTCACGGTACTAATACTGTAGTTCATCGCGTTCTCTCAAGAGTTTCGCTTGAATTCGTCGACCGATTTTGGGTGTTCAAGCAGCCACGTCAGTGCGTCCTCAATCGCTGTTGCACTTCGTGGTTTGAATAGGGGGCATCGGAGACGAGTGGGCCGTTATAGTTACAGTCCGAGGCGAGTGTCAGACAGCTGGCTGCGAATGCTTCGATGAGAACACCCGAGGATCTTTCACCTGAGTGGTGGGTCGGGAATGTGAAGACGTCGTATTCCCTGAGCCGCCAGATGACATCTTCGTTGTCGAGCTTCCCGAGAAACCTCGCCTCGGGCACGAATTTACACTATACTAGAAATTTTGTTTTGACTTGTCGCCCTCCAAGAAGTGACCGAACACGTCAATCTAAATATGACTATCTAGCTTGTTCATTTCTGTGATTGTATCTAAGAAATAGGGTAATCCTTTGATTTCCTTGATCCGGCCAACGTACGCGAGTCGCAGAGGTCGATCTGTCTCGTCGAACTGGTCGAAATCAGACGGCTGGGCGGGAACTGGGGAAGATCCGGCAGCGTCAAGATGAGACATCACTGTCGAACAGCCGCCGAAGCTCCCGCAGTCTTTCTCGCCTCTGAAGCGGGGTCGTACGTTACCGGAAGCTGTCTGACCGTTGACGGCGGCTGGACCTCACGCTAACTCCGAGCGAGTACTGGCTCTCCCTCAAGCAGCATCGTCGGGTTCGGCCTGCGGGACGGTGACCGTCACGACGGTTCCGGTCGGATCGTTATCCTCGATCGAGACGGTTCCGCCGACGCGGGTGACCAGCCAGTGAACCGTCCACAATCCAATTCCGCTACCGTGAAGCAGTGACTCTTCTTCACCCTCCCTGAGCACTTCTCGCTCGATGTCGGGGATTCCCGGGCCGTCGTCGGCGACGCGGATTCGGACTCGCTCCTCGGAGTCGGTCGTGACGCAGAGTTCGACAGTTGGCTCGGGCTGGTGGTTGTGCTGAATCGCGTTTTCGACGAGTTCGCCAACCACCAAGCGGAGAAACTCCCTGTTGCCTTTCACCTCGACATCGTCCACGTCGAGATCGATACTCGCGTTCGGATACTCCTCGGCGTATCCGGCCCCGAGATCGGTCACGACCGGCCAAACGGCCACCGAGTCGGTGATGTCCACCTTCTCGATAGTCTCGCCGAACTTCCTTACTTTCTGACTGAGTTCGGTGAGATCGTCCGAACTCGCCTGGATCTCCCTGACGCTGGCCAGTGCGTCTTCGAGCGGGAACGAGCGGAGCCGATCTTTCGCTTCGGACGGGTCGATCTTCGCAGCAACGTCCAGTTCCTGGAGTGCAGAGCCGACGTGATCGGCGTAGCCAGTCACGACGGTGAGTTTGTTGCGGAGGTTGTGTCGAAGGACGCGATTGAGTACCATGAGTCGCTGTTCGCGCTCCTTGCGATCGGTGATATCCCGGACGACACCCCGCAGTTTTGGTGCGTCGTCGTCCTCGACTCGCTCGCCCTCGATCTGTACCCAACGGGTCCGCCCCGCGGCGGTGAGAATCTGTGCTTCGATGTCGAAGGGAGTTCCGTCGACGCGACACGCCTCCAGGGCATTCGCAACGGTTTCCCAGCTCTCGGGGTGGAAATAGCCGATGGCATCCTCGTACGTGGGCTCGAAGGACGGTGATACGTCGTACAGATCACGCAACCCATCCGTCCAGTACAGCGTTTCTGCTTCGAGGTCGACCTCCCATCCACCGACATCTGCCTGCGCTTCAGTCCGGCGGATATGGTCTCGCTCGCGTCGGAGTTCGCGTTCGCGCTCTTTCAGTTCCGTAATATCTCTCCCCTCCGGAATAAGCAGCGTAATGTCGCCGTGCTCGTCGGTGACCGGCCGGACAGAAAAGTCGATAATCGCCTCGCGGTCCACTCCCTGTATCGTCACCTCTGTCCGCACGAATTCACCGCCGGCGGCCTGTTCGACGGTTGCTTTCACCTCGTCCTGTACGGCTTGTGAATGGGTAAACCACGGCGCGTCCCAGACTTTCTGTCCGATGACGAGGTCAGAGTCGTGGCCGATAAACTCCAGTGCCGTGTCGTTGGCCTCGATCAGCGTTCCGTCCGGCTCCATCAGCCCGGTGAATTGGTAGGTATTGTTGAAGACAGCCTCGAAGCGTCGCTGGCGCTGCTTGCGCTCGGAGATATTCCGTCCGATCCCGACTAGCCCCAGCGACTCGCCGGTCTCGTCGGTCAGTTTCGCGCCGGTGAACTCGTAGGGGATCTGCTCGCCGTCTTTCGTCTCGAACCGCGCTTCGATGGTTATCGTCGTGTCGTTCTGGAAGACATCGGCGATGGCCGTGTAGATGGCTTCCCGATCCTCGGGCGGGAAAAACTCCGCCGGATGCATCGACGCGATTTCCTCGTCTTCGTAGCCGGTCACCTTGGATAGCTGGTCGTTCCAGCGGAAGAACTGTCCCTCCTCGTCGAAGGCGTAGAATACGTCAGGGAGTGCGACGAAGATGCTCTCGGTGAGCGCTTGTTCCTCGCGGAGCTGTTGGGTCCGAGTAACGCGTTCGAGTGCCGTCGTCGTGTGCTCTGCGAGCGTCCGACTCAGGTCGACGACGGTTTCGTCGAACTCGACCGCTCGTTCACCGCCGACGCCGATCATCCCATGTTCGCCCAGCGGGAGCAAGATTGCATTCGACAGCGAGTTGTCTGCTGTGACTTCCCGTGGCGTGTAACTCGTTGGCTGGCCCTCCAAGAAGGCCTCGTACTCGTAGCTCCCCGCGGAAAACGAACCGACGAACCCCTGTTCGTGAGCTTTCTCTGTGGCGTACTCTGGCTCTAACTGCTCGCGGTCGGCGTCGTGAAACCAACAAACAGCGTACGGAAGGCCGAACACCGACGTGGTGGCTTCGACGGCCACTCTCACCACCTCTTCGACCGTTTCGGCCTGCTGAATCTGCTCGGTGGCGTCCTGTAGCGTCTCGATTACCTCTTGCCGCCGCAATCGGTCGCGCCGACCCTCACCGGAAGGGGGCCGTCGGTGTCCGATGCAGATAATCCCCGAGTCCTCTCCATTGGTCTCTTGGATCGTCGAGAGCGCACAATCCAGCGGCACCGTCTGCTCCCCGTTTTCGAGAGTCACGCTGACGGTCGCACTGCCAGTCTCGGTCGCCCGCTCGACGGCCTCTCCAAATCGCTCGTCCGCGTCGGCCGTGAGTGTGACTGCTGCCGTCCCGAGCAGGTTGCTCCGATCTAGACCCGTCACTGCCAGTGATTGCTCGTTGCAGTTCCGAACGACACCGGTCTCGTCCAGCAAAAATACCGGCTCGTCGAGTCCAGCTAATCCCGGTGGGAGAGCATCGACACGCCCGGACCCTGCACTGTCACCCATTCCGTGAACGAACGGCTGCCACTCAAATATGCGTTGTGTCATCAAATAAAAACAAAATTGTCTCCGGCATCGACTGCGATTCTCTCATCTGCCGCGTTTCTTCCCGAGCGTTTCCAAGCGCCTCGTGAAGACTCTGCCTCGATCTCTCGAGTATAGTAAGTATAGAAACATTATCTCTCGAGGAACGCATTTCCCTGCTGGTCCCGTATTCGTGGTAATGGCTGATCCCACGCCGACGCAGTCGCGAATCTATCCCGCTTCTCGAACAGATGTCTCGCAGGATCAGGGGCAGTTCCGCATTCATCTCAACTTCCCCGGTCGAGCAGTGCCGGACCACGAGGACCACGGCTACGGGCCGCTTGCGACGGTCGTCGAGTCGTTCATGGATCCGGGGACGCTGATTCGGATGCATCAGCACCGCAACGAGGAGATCATCTCGTGGGTCCCCGAGGGCGTGATGCGCCACGACGACCGCCAGGGCAACGAACTGGTCACGGATCCCGACCATCTGCTGGTGATGAACGCCGGTAGCGGTTTCTGGCATGCCGAAGAGACGCTCGCGGACGATCCACCGCTTCGGATGCTTCAGATCTTCGTCCGGCCGCACAGTCTCGATCTCGATCCTGACATCCAGCACGAACCGATCCCTGACGCCACGCCGAACGAGTGGCGCCACCTGTTCGGTCCCAAAGACAGCGATGCTCCACTGTTCGTCCGGAACGATGTCCAGTTCTACGATTGCCGACTTGACAGTGGCGAAACGGCCACCCTGCCCTCTCAGCCAGACTGGGATACCTACTGTTACGTCTTCGACGGGGCTGTGACCGTCGGCAACGAACAGATCGGTTATACCGAGAGCGCGCTTGTCACTGGTGACGAAGCCGTTTCCGTCACAGCGAACGAACAATCGACACTCGTCGCGTTTTCGATCAATCCCGCGGCACCGATCACGCGCCAGGGGACAATCGGTCGGTAATCCGGATCGCTTGCTCAGGCCACAATGCGAATATACTCTCCTCTCTTATACGGGAGTATGATGGCCACCACACACGCGCTCGCGGGCATGTTGCTCGTCAGCGTAACGGGGCTGATCGCACCGGAGTATTTGCCCGTGGCCGTCACCGCCGCGGCGGCCGGCGGGATCTTTCCCGATCTCGATCTGTCTGCTAACCATCGGCGGACACTCCACTTTCCGGTCCTATACTCGCTTGGGGCGGCCCCACTCGTCGTGCTGGCGGTCCTCGCTCCGGCCGCTGTTACCGTTGCTGTTGGAGCGTTTGTCAGTTCCGCAGCGCTGCACTCGGTCATGGACGCGTTCGGCGGCGGTCTCGAAGTTAAACCCTGGAAGGGAACATCAGAGCGAGCGGTCTACGACCACTACCGAAGCCACTGGGTCCGGCCGCGTCGGTGGATCCGCTACGACGGTGCACCCGAGGATGTGCTGTTTGCGGCGGTGCTTGCCGCGCCGCTGTTCGTGCTCTTTACCGGACGGCTCCAGATGGCCGTCATCGTTCTTCTCGGTAGTTCGCTCGTCTACGGGTTCCTCAGGAAGCCCCTGGTCGCGGTGGCGGAGTACCTCGTCGCGACTCTCCCCGCCAGCGTTGTCAAACGAATCCCTGGACAGTTCACCGAAGATCTGTCTCCCTGAAGCCGAAACTTACGAACTTGGCCAGCCGTCTGTCTGGGTGTCGGCAGCAATCAGTTGTCCGACGACGTTCGCAACGAAGGAAGTGGCGATATCACGTTTCTGTTCGTCAGTGAGATAGGGCGCAGTATCCGGGTTAGCTGGTGTTCCGATATTCTTGCTGACCGGTGGACCGACTGGAGAATTGATAACGACAACTCCCTTTTGCGTTCCGAGGTCGTCGACAAGTCGTGCTTCAGTCTGGGCGATATCCGGGAGTAGTCGGTCGACGTGGTCTGCGACATCCCTGGTTTCGTCGAGCAGTTGCTGTCGCTGATCCGCCGATAGATCGGCGTTCTGTTGCGCGTCGACATCAGTACTGTCGAGAATAGATGAAGCCGTGTGTCGATTGGAGTTCATTCAATTATGATACGTGGGGGAGGGGCTTAACCGGTGGGTGTCTGTGCGACCTCCCGCATCCATCTTGAAGCGACCGTTTTTCTGTGTACTCCGAGCAATGTTGCTCGATCCCGTTTTGATGGCGAGGAGTCTGGAAGATTGCATTCTTTCCTCAACAGTTCCGAATCGCTATCCTACTGCCGCTTTTTTCTCGCAAAAGGCGGCAGTAACTGCATTTGGGTATCACTCGGAGTTGGATAACCCCATTCTTTGTTAGTATGATACACCATGCATCAATAGCTACCGCCCAGAGCTAGTGATGTTATATCATGACATTCATCCAAACACTCCTGACCATCCTACTTTCAGCACAGTTGCCCCCGCTGCAGTCTGGAGGGGGATTCATCGAACTTGCGATCCTGTTTCTGGTCCTCGCGCTCGTTGCAGGGGTTCTCGGTGCGAGTGGTGTCGCAGGGATTAGCATGCAGATCGCCAAGTGGCTCGTCATCATATTCATCGCGCTGGCGATTATTTCGTTTGTCTTCTAATCGCACCTTTAGCGGCGTTTGTCGGTTGGCCTGACGAATCCAGCCGACGAGTAACAAACGACCAGAAGCCGTGACAGCAGAGCAGTTAGTCGCGGTTACTTTTCGGACGTTCCAACGGTGTATTAGGCGATTGCTTGATCGGCTTGCCAGAATACTGAGAAATCCTGCGGACTCGGGATGGCGCAGGCCAGTCATACGACCAACTCAGGAGTACAGGGCAAAAATCAGATAGTATGCCACACCATATTCAACGGATCTCTGCGCTCAAACTGATACTGAACCGAGACGAATCGTGTATTCTTATGCATTTACTAACACTAAGAGTTCCTGATCATCGGTATAGTCGGTGAAATAGGAGTTAGTGGCTTAGTCATCGCGGATTGTTCCCATGTATGTTCACCACCTCCACTCTCCCAAGAGGTTCCAGCCACGAGATACAGCGAGTCTTTTGTTGACTCGGCCAACCATTGCAGAATATCACGCTAATAACGGTAACCAATGTGTGAAACTGGAGTAGATTGCTCATAATAATACTGTGCTTCGCTCTTCACAAAGTATGTCCACGCAGTTTTCGACAGCGATTCAGCTATACAGCCTGAATAATTCGTCAGATCCCCTCCCGGAACTGATCAGACGCGTCAGCCGGGCCGGATACGACGGGGTCGAATTCGCAAATCGATTTCGTGAGACAAATGCAAAAGCTATCGCCGACGCGCTCGACGACACGGGTCTGGAGCCGGTTGCCTGCCACGCAGATCTCTCCGTCATACAGAGAGCAGTAAACGGTGACAACGATCTCCTCGAAAAGTGTGAAACAGTCGGGATTAGTCATCTTGTCAACCCCCACACATCGATGGCATCGTTTCGGAGTCGGGCATCCGTCCAGTCACTGTTAGCGCAGTACGGCGAGGTTGCTGAAGAACTTGCAGCCCGCGATATGCGGTTCGTTCATCACACATCTCGTCACGAATTCTGGGTGCTGATGCCCGAGATGATGGAAACCATGGTCGGAGTAACGCCGGTTCCTGAGGGCATCACGTCGTACGTCTCGCGCGAACTGAGCCGACTCACTGATAGCTCTGCGGGCACTCGGACCGGATTTCAGACGCTTGTTTCAGAAACCAGTCCGACGAATCTCCAGTTCGAGATCGATATCGCCGAGGTGACTGCCGGTCGATTCGACCCAATCGAATCAATCTCCCTCGTAGAAAATAGGCTTCCAATGATACACCTCCGAGATATCGCGCCAACAGGCCGATTAGGTACATACGAAGACGCCAAAGGAGGAGAAGGAGCGATTGATTTCGAGCAAACGGTCGACGCTGCGGTCGAGGCCGGGACGGAATGGATCGTCTACGAAGACGAAGTCCCTCAAGATCCCAAACTGAAGCTCAATTCGGGCATTTCTCTTATGGACGAACTGAATACCCCGAGCAGGCCTCACTCTTCGCCGACTGGGGCGGACAGCTAGGACTTCCTTCGGAGAGCCTCGGCGCTGGTCTGTTCGGCTGGTGGACGATATTGTAGGTCGATTCTGCGTGAGGAGGGACGACGCCCACCACACAGACTTTCCGTCACTAACCCGAATACCCCCTATGCCCGCGAACTACGAGTCTCGCTTCGACGTCGACTACGACGGTGAACTACCGGAAAGCGTCGACGAGGCCGCGCTCAAGCGGATGGAGACAGTCGCGTACATACTCGACGAGAGTGTACGCGTCCCCGGGGTCGGCGTCCGCATCGGTATCGACCCGGTTCTGGGAGCACTCCCGTTCGCTGGCGACGTGGTGAGCGGCGCCTTCTCCCTGTACATCGTCGCCGAATCGGCGTACCTCGGAGTCTCCTTCAGGACGCTCGTGGAGATGCTCGCCAACATCACCATCGACGTGGCGGGTGGCTCCATCCCCTACGTCGGTACTGTGGTCGACGCGCTCTGGAAGGCGAACAAGCGCAATGTCGCGCTCGCACTGGAGGACCTCGCCGAGGCGGTCGAGACGGACGGATCCGGCAACAAGACAGGCAGCGGCGTCGAAATTCCCGTCGAACCTGACAACTGAGTGAGGTCGCTGGGCTATACGTGCTCGTCACAGAAACCGGACTGGAAGTTGCTACTACAAAATACGTTGCCAACCTCAACGACAAAACGCGATAACACTCCCTCAGAGATAGAACCCGAACAACCCCACCGCGTCGAACGGCCGATCTGAGCGCGTTTAGCGCGTCCTCGTCCTCCCCCCATCCCAATCACCGCTGTCGAACCGCAGGCCTGCGCCGGCCCACCGCGATGAACGCCGAGACTGCGACGAGGCGGACGCCGCCACAGTGGCTCCGGTGCTGAGGAGTCGGCGGACACGGCACCACGGACGCCAACATCCTGCCCTTGGGCGTGTCGAGGGTCGGTTCTACGTCAGGCCGCTAGGTACCAGAACAGTCTGCTGGGGTATGCCAAGGGATTCGACGCCCGGCGGCTTATCCGTCCGAGACGTGGACTCGTGCCAGACCGACGAGTTCGTCGGCCAGAGTTTTCAATCGTGAGCGGGATACGGACGGTATGAGCGACGGTGAAGGAAGTCGTCCGAGCGACACGTGAGCGGGA
>NZ_JBAOJI010000015.1:0-34990 GCF_037080055.1 Halovenus anhuiensis | reverse complement strand
AACGCCAGAGCAGAAACTGCCGACGAGTGGTTACGAAAATTTGCCTTCGCGTGGAATCAGCTTATCTGAACACTATGTATTATAGATTATTAATCCTTAAGGACCTCGCTTATCCGTCGCTACGAGAGGAGTCAGAGTATGACACGACGAAGCGCAAGTCGCGGAATCCTGTACTCGGCGCCGCCGACAGCGAGAGGCTCCGAGGAAACAACCGACGAGTCCGAATCAGCCGACAGTCCCGCCGCCGAGACCGAAGAATCGGCCGGCGAGACGGCCGCCGCGGACGACTAGTCGCTCTCTTCGTCGGTTCGGTCGCGGGCAACGGTGACGGAGACGGGCGAGCGCCGGACGACGGTTTCTGCGACGCTGCCGAGCAGAATGCGGGAGACGCCCTGCCGGCCGTGGCTGCCCATCACGATGTGATCGATATCGTTCTCTGTGGCGACTTCGACGATGGTGCTTGCGGGTTTGCCCGCTTCGATGAGGTGCTCGGTATCGAGCCCGTGAGATTCGGCGATGGAATCGAGTTCTTGAAACTGTTCCTCGGCGCGCGAGCGCTGGGTGTCGTACCAGTCTTCGGGGATGTTCGGGACGGAGGTTTCGGCGCTGAAACTCGCTTCGGCCGGATCGATCACGTGCAGAAAGTGGATCGTTCCCGAGTCGAACAGATCGACGGCGAGTTGGCAGGCGGTCTGGGCGTGATCCGAGCGGTCGACTGGCAGGAGAATCTGGGCGCTCATACAGAAGCCTCACGGCGTGTTCAATTGAATATTTGGGAGGATTCGCGCCGAGTGAGAATGGTTTCGACACACTAATACGAGGATAGTCAGTAGTACGCACAATGACAGAAGTAGCCCGCCTGCGTGACAGCACGCAGATACTGCTGCCAAGCGGCTCGCTGTCGGGGATCGAGGGGGAACTGGAAGATCGGTTCACGGTCACCGTACGAGCAGAAGACGGACAGGTTCGGATCATCGGGAGTCCGGTCGAAATCAAAAGCGTCAGCGACTATCTCGCCCGCAACGGCGTCACTGTCGCGTGAACTCTGGGGGGAGTTCACATCGTGACGAGAAAAAGGAATTCTTAAACCCACGCCGACGGAGAGTCCTGTATGGCCGAAACCATCGAAGTACTTGTCCCCGGGGGACAGGTCGATCCCGGACCGCCGCTCGGACCCGAGCTGGGTCCGACACCCGTGGACGTGCAGGCAGTCGTACAGCAGATCAACGACCAGACTGAGGCGTTCGACGGCACGGAAGTGCCCGTCACCGTCGAGTACGAGGAGGACGGCTCCTTCGAGATCGAGGTCGGTGTTCCGCCGACGGCCGAACTCATCAAAGACGAGGCCGGCTTCGAGACCGGCAGCGGCGAACCCCAGGAGAACTTCGTCGCCGACCTCTCGGTCGACCAGATCAAACAGATCGCCGAGCAGAAACAGACGGACCTGCTCTCGTACGATCTGAAAAACGCCGCAAAGGAGGTCGTCGGGACCTGCGTGACTCTCGGCGTCACCATCGAGGGCAACGACCCGCGCGAGTTCAAAGAGCGCATCGACGACGGCGAATACGACGACCAGTTCGCCGAAGAAGCAGCGGCATAATCGCTTCAAGCCGACAACTCGGACCGCGGGAGTCCGCCGACGAAGCCGCGACCTGATTTCTCTCTCCCGTTTCCTTTCTCGTCGGCGAGCGAGAGCCGTGTGACCGCTGCTGTCACAGCAGCCGATGGACGTGATCCAGATACGCGTCCGGAACAGCAGCTTCGAGTGTAGCGATGTCCGTCTCGCCGTCGACGTTGACCAGATACGCCCGTCCGGGTACGTCGCCGTAGACGCCCTGGAAGTCGTAGACGAAGCCGAACAGCGACGTATCCGTTGGAATGTCCGCCTGCGACTGTAGAAACTCGATTTGCTTGTCGACGTTGTACTCGGCGAGTTGGTCGACCAGCGACACCTCACGGTCCGGGTCGATTCGGTCGTCGGCGAGGCCGCCCTCAATGACCGGGGCGAGGAGGTCGACCCACTTCCCGACGCCCGCGGGTTTCTCCGGCTTGTCACCCCGCAGCGTCTCCAGCGCGGCGGTGATCGCGCCACAGCCAGTGTGTCCGACGACGAGTAGCACCTCCGTCCCAGTGTACTCGATAGGGTAGAGAACGCTCCCGTCGACGACGCGCTCGCCGTCGTGGATGTCCCAGACCTGATTCCCGATGGTGCTCGGGGTGAACAGCCATCCCGGTTCCTGTACGTCCCACATGGCCTCCTGGGACACCCGGGAGTCGGCACAGCAGACGGAGACAGCAGCGGGTTCCTGAACGTCTTGGACGGACTCGAAAAAGGTCGGAGAGAGCGAGTCGGCGTGACGGGCGTTGCGTTCGAGAACGTCGGCGAGACTCGTGGTCGGCATACGTTCACAATCAACAGACAGCTACTAAATCCTCCGGCCGTCAGCGGGCAATCAGGTCACGTACACCACGCTGGATGCCCCGAGTGACGCGACTCCCGGTCATGACGGCGACTCGTCTCGTCGAGGGCAGTCTACCGACGAATCTAGGAGAGAAACCTTATGGCTCGTGACCCATCGTCACGTCGCCGAGGCCGCTGTGACACTCCGCACAGCGGTACCGTCGAACGAGTCCATCCGCGAGTTCTTCGACTGCGTCGCCCCCACAATCACAGTCGTGAACCTGCGACGGGGCCTGAGTTCGCTTCCATTCCATACTTCTACGGAGCACGCGAGGTACTAAACACTGTTGTCCACGAGATTGACAGGACTTCCATTGGAAGTTCAGGACCGTTGAAAATCGTTAATTGATAATAATTATGGTCGGGAAGGGAAACCTTTTCCATCTGACCCGGAGGAGTAGGCGCCATGGGATACTGGTCGTCGGCGAGAACGCGTCGCTGGTTGCTGTGGGGACTGCTCGCGGCGTCGTACCTGCTGGTCAACACCTTTCGGCTCTCGACGGCGGTCGTCGCCGAAGAACTGATGGGTGCCTTTCAGATTGCGGGGGCACAACTCGGGACGCTGCACGCGAGTTTCTTCATCGTCTACGCAGCGATGCAGATTCCGACGGGGATTCTGGTCGACTCCGTCGGCCCGCGGCGGACCGCCACCGGCGGCGGGTTGTTGATGAACGCCGGAGCGGTGTTGTTCGCACTCGCGGGGAGCTATCCGATCGGATTTCTCGGTCGGTTTCTGATCGGCCTCGGCGGGAGTGTAATCTTCGTCTCGATTCTGCGGTTCTGTGCGAACTGGTACACCGCCGAGGAGTTCGGGACGATGAACGGGCTGAGTTTCGCCATGGCCGGCGTCGGGGGCATCTTCGCGACGACGCCGTTTGCCCTGCTCGTCGGCGCGACCGGGTGGCGAACGTCGATTCTGCTGCTCGCTGGCACCGGCTTCGTCCTCGCGCTCACGACGTATCTCCTCGTCCGGGATTCACCGGAGCGAGCGGGTTTCGATGCGATAGAAGGGGTGCCGGAACCGAACCGACCAACGGCGAGAGAGAGCTGGAACTTCCTGACCGACGTGCTTCGTGATCGGCTGACGTGGGCCGTCTTCGTCATTCTCTTCTGTACCGGCGGGGTGAACCTGACGCTGTTCGGCCTGTGGGGGATTCCATACGTCCGGCAGGTCTACGGGACATCAGTGACAGTTGCTTCGCTGTTCACGCTGCTCGGCGGCATCGGCATGGCCGTCGGCCCGCCGTTTTTCGGCTGGCTCTCGGATCGGACCGGCTCCAGAACCGAACTGATTATTCTTGGCTCGACGCTTTACACCGCCCTTCTCGGCATCGTCGCCGTCTACGGCGATCCGCCGCTGCCAATCGTCGGCGTGGCGTTTCTCATGACCGGCGTACTCTACGGGTCGTTCGTGCTCACCTACCCGCTGATCAAGGAGCGAAATCCCAACCGGGCCAGCGGAATCGCGCTGGGGACGATCAACGGAGCCTCCTTTTTCGGCGCGGCCGTGTTCCCCTCCGCGATGGGATTGATCCTCGATTCGTACTGGACGGGTGAACTCGCCGGCGGTGCTCGGGTCTATACCATCACCGGCTACCGTGTCGCGTTCGGACTGGCCGCGTTCGCGGCCGTTCTCACGCTGATCTGTGCACTCCTCCTCCACCGCGCGGACGACGGCTCGGTCGTCTCGTAGGGCTGTCACACACCGACACGGGATCCCAACTGACTTGCCAGTCCCGAGTGAATGCGGTGTATGGCAGAGACCAATCACGTCTACAAGCTTGCGAAGCGGCCGCGAGGCACACCGACCGACGACGCCTTCGACTACGTCGAGGAAGAGGTCCCCGAACCCGGGCCGGGCGAGGCGCTCGTCCGGACCATCTACATGTCCGTCGACCCGTACATGCGCGACCGGATGCGCGAAGGCGAGTCCTACGCGGAGCCGTGGGATGTCGGCGACCCACTCAAATGCGCCGCTGTCGGCGAAGTTGTCGAGAGCAACGGCGCTGGTTTCGAGGAAGGCGACGTTGTCACCGGCGAACTCCACTGGGCCGAGTACGCGACCGCTCCCGCTGCGGAACTCACACAGATCGACCCGAACCGCGGCCCGCTGTCGGCGTATCTCGGCGTACTCGGGATGCCCGGCAACACCGCCTACTTCGGCGTCAACGAGGTCGCACAACCACAGGCTGGCGATACCTTCGTCGTCACCGGCGCGGCCGGCGCAGTCGGCTCCGTCGCGGGTCAGATCGCCAAACTCAACGGCGCACGCGTCGTCGGCTTCGCCGGCTCTGATAAGAAGGTCGAGTTTCTCGAAGACGAACTCGGTTTCGACGTGGGTATCAACTACAAGGAGGTCGACGACTACGGCGCGGCACTCGCAGAGGCCGCACCTGACGGCATCGATTCGTACTTCGACAACGTTGGCGGCCCGATCACCGACGCCGTCTTCACCCAGCTCAACGTCGACGCCAGCGTCGCGGTCTGTGGCCAGATTTCGCTGTACAACGCCACCGAACTCCCGACCGGCCCGCGCAAACTGATGAATCTGATCCAGACCCGCGCGACGGTCGAAGGATTCCTCGTCAGCGACTTCAGCGAGCGGTTCGACCAGTCCGCCCGACAGCTCGGTCAGTGGGTCGCCGACGGCACCATCCAGTACCGCGAGACGGTCACTGAGGGACTGGAGAACGCACCCGACGCATTCCTCGGCCTGTTCGAGGGTGACAACATCGGCAAACAACTCGTCCAGGTCAGCGAGTACGAGGGCTAACTCGATTCCGAGAGCGCTCGCCGCAGCGACTCCCGGTGAAATTCTATCGCTGGTTCTCGGTCGACCGGCGGATACCGCGGGTTCGTCACGACGCCACGGGAGTCAACGGCAGTGCTGGCGATTGCGGCGACTCGGTGTGCAGGCTCGATAGCCGGCGGGTCGCGGATCGACTCGTAGCCGCGGCGAAACACCGAGCGAAGCTCTCGGGCCTGCTCGCGGGAGACGTACCAGTCGGCGACCAGATACTCGGCTTTGGCGTACGACAGCGCAGGGTCGGCAGCGAGCGGCCCTTCCCAGTCCACGATTGCCGCCAGTTCTCCGCCGTCGAGCAACGCGTTACCAGGCCGAAAATCCCACGGAAAGAGCCGCGGCGTCGGTGACGAATCGGTACCCTCGGCGACGGCGGCACGGAGTTTCGGTCGCAGATCGTCGAACTCCGACGGGAGTCGCCCAATCGCCGCCTCACCGACGGTCCTCAGCCACTCCGGCCAGTCAGCCGTCGGAGCCGGCGGGTCGCCGCCGTTCGGGACGAGTTCGATACCCCCGGCGATCCGGCCGCCGTTGGCCTGCCCTGTCTGAATCCCGTTCCGCCCGGCCACCACTGGCCCGTAGGCCTCGAACTCGAAGGCCTCGTGAAGCTGTGCGAGCGAGCGGCCGAACTGCTCGACAATCCGCTGGCGGTCGGCAGAAGCGAGGTCGGTGAACTGTTCGTGGAGGTCAGTACCGACCACGAAGGGAGTCACGAGCCACCCGTTGGCACCGGTCGCGAGCGGTCGTGCGACGGGAATCGACGTACGGTCGGCAATGGCGTCGAGCAACCGGGCTTCCGTCCGAATTGCATCGCGGTCGGCCGATCGCTGGACGACGACCGGAGCAGCGTCGGCAAAGCGGACGATCGTCGTCTGCTTTCGGTTGCCGCGGTCCAGCGGTGTCGTCTCGGTTACTGTCGCAGTTGGCCGGACCTCGCGAAGGATACCATCGAGTTCGGATTCGGTGATCATGAGTCGAGAATCTCTTCGAGTTCTGCCAGCGAATCGATCGTGTACTCTGGCCGGTAGTCGCCCGCCTCGGCGTCGTCTTCACGGAGCCACGCGACTGGGAGGCCAGCGTTCTGCGCACCGGCAACGTCGTAGGCCAGCGAATCGCCGACGTACAGCGCGGCGTCGGCGGTGACCCCGAGTTCCGAAAGCATCGTCTCGAATGGCTCGCTGTGTGGCTTTCGGCGCGGGAGATCACCGGCGTAGACCACCCCGTCGACACGGTCGTCGAGAGCCAATCGCTCGACTTTCGGCTCCTGTCGACTGCGCGGACCGTTCGTGAGCACGCCGACCCGGCCGAGTGCTCGGGCGCGGTCGAGAATGCGCTCGGCCGCCGGCAAGAATTCGACCTGCGAGTGGTCGATACTCTCAGCGAGTGCGGTCGCCAGCGCCAGCGGATCCGCATCTGCCCGCCCGTACTGAGCGGCCAGTCGGGCGAATCCAGCCCCGAAGTAGCCGACGGGATCGTCGGGATCCGGCGGCCCGTCCAGTGCCGTCCACAGGTCCTCCGGGCGGCCAAAGGGCTCGTAGCCGGCCTGCTCGAAGGCGCGTTCGTAGAGTGCTGTCGTGTCGTGAGTGTTCCGACAGAGTGTGTTATCCAGGTCAAAGACGACAGCGTCGAACCGGCTCACGCCCCTATCTTGGCTGGAGCCCTAAAAGCCGTTGCGGCTGTGCAGCGACTCGCCAGCGGCCGATCACTCGTTTCTGCGACCGCGGAGCATCTCCCGAAGCGCGGTCAACCCTTCCTCACGACTCGCGCCTTTCGAGATCATCACGCCGTCGAAAGTCTCCGCAGTGTCCGACGGCGGCGGTGCGAGATGATCCATGTGGTAAACCAACCGCGTCAGCCAGCCCAGCACCAGCGTCTGGACGACGAAGACGGCGACGTTGACGAGCAGCCCGGGCGCGATGATTCCGACGACCAGTCCCACCCCGATGTAGACGAAGGCGACGATGACCAGCAACACCGTCACCGTCGCAAACATGTCGTTGACCGCCGTCACGCGGGCGTTGTACTCGATCCACTGGGCGTAACTGCGCAGCAGTTGCTCTCTGAACTCCGCCGGGTGCTCGTCTTGGGCGGCGATTGCGTGCTCGATATCGGCAGCGTCCAGCCCACCGCGGAGATTCGAGGAGGTGTAGGTGATCCCGGCGAGGGCTGTCGAGACGAGCAACAGCCCGACACCGACGAGGATGAAGACGTTCAGGAAGGGTTCGATAGTGATCGTCGTCTGGATGAAAATCGACCCACCTGTCACGACCAGCCCGAACAGAAGCAGGTTCGCTTTCAGGATCTCGATCGCTTTCGCGTCGATTTCCCGGAGTCGCTGGACCTGATACTCGAAGGTTCGCTGGAGTTCCTCCCGCGTCAACTCAAAGGTGTCCTGTTCTCCCTCGGCCCCGGGAATCGACACCTCGGTCGACTCCGAGTCGTCCATATCTCTCATTCAGGTAGTCGAATGCTAAAGCTGGCGGTCGGTGATGTGGCCGACCCGATACATACATCATACAGGGGCTGTAGGGTACCAACCGGATAGTCAATGGCGTGGCCAATCGACATCGAGGCCGTCGACCGCGAGAGCGAGCGATACGAGCAGTTCGTCGACCACGCCCGGGCGTTGCTGGCGACGGACGAGCGGTTGCGGGCCGGGAGGGAGACGTGGAGTCAGCATCTCGAAGCCAGCCACGGCGAGGTCTTCGCTGAGATGCCCGGCGACGACCCCGAGACCGAACTGTTCGTCGACTCGCTGTACTTCGATTTCGTCGTCAGCAGCCTCATCGACCGGATCGAGCAGGTGTTCGATCTGACAGTCACGAATATCGATCCGCAGGACGAATCCGTCCCGCTCGGGTCGCTGCACCGGCGAGTAGCCGAACGCGGAGAAATCGAACCGGTCGGTCAGTCACTCACCGGACAGATCTTCAGACAGATGGGCGTCGAGTTTCTTCGGGAGTTGTACGAACGGATCGTCTCCCGGGAGATGCGACTGGCGCTCGGCGAGTACTACACGCCCCGCGGCGTCGCCGAACTCGCCGTCGACGCGCTGGAGAGTGCGACCATCGCCGACGCGTCGATGCTCGACCCCGGCTGTGGTTCCGGCGTCTTTCTGGCGGTCTGCATCGAGCGAAAACGGGAAGCGATGGCCGACCGAGACCCGAGCGAGATTGTCGGAACGATCACCGACTCGGTGATCGGAGTGGATCTGAACCCCGTCGCGGTGCGGACGAGCAAGCTGAGTTACCTGCTCGCGCTGGCGCCTGTTCTCGGTTCTGACGGCGTGCAGCGGGTCGACCTGCCGGTGTTCTGTACGGACGCGCTGGGCCTGAGCGACGAGGAGCCGATCACCGTCGGCGAAGCCTCCCCACCACAGGTAGACTTTCTCGTCGGCAATCCACCGTGGATCACCTGGGATCGACTGAGCGAGGATCTCAAGACCCGACTCCGAGAGAGGTACGTCGACGATCTGGGGCTGTTACCACACGAGGGGGCGTCCGCACGGCTGGGCCACAGCAACGACGATATCTCGATTCCGTTCGTCTGGATCTGCATCCATCGGTATCTGCGGGAGGGCGGTCAGGCCAGTTTCGTCATGAAGCGGGATCTGTTGACCGGCCCGGCAGGGTCGGTGCTGCGACGGCTCCGGGTCGGTGACCGTCCGCTTTCGGTCACGCGCGTCCACGATTTCGCCGGACTCCGACCGTTCGGCGAGCAGGTTGGCGCCGACGCTGCGATCTATACGATACGAGCTGACGCCGACCCGTCGTTTCCAGTCGAAACGACGGCGTGGGCCGTCGGCGACGGCGATGCTGACTTCTCGACGCTGGCGACGGTCGGGGAGTCGCTGGAACGGGCGGAGACGGCCCTCGCTCCCCTCGACGGCGAAGTGATCGGGTCGGCGTGGATCCGCGAAGATATCGAACGGGGTGCGCTCGGTGCTACTGCTCACGAAATCCGTCACGGCGTCAAAGACGACGCCGAGGCCGTCTTCTCCGTCGACCGAAGTCGACTCGACGAACTCGAAGACCGGCTCGTCTATCCGTATATCAAATCGAGACACGTCGTCAAGTACGGACTCTTTGGCCACGAACTCCGCTTGGTTCCGGTCAGGAAAGCAAACGAGGACAACGAATCACTTCTGCAGGAGCAGTATCCAGCGACCTACGAGTATCTGAACAGCCACCGCGAGCAGTTAGCGGAGCGGTCCTCGTCGTGGCTCGACGACGGCCCCTTCTACAACATCTTCGGCGTCGGCGAGTACACCTGGGCTCCGTACAAGGTCGTCTGGTGTCGGCTCGGCTTCAAGCCGCATTTCGCGGTCGTCTCGACGGTTGAGGACCCGGATCTCAGCGAGAAACTCGTCGTGCCGGGCGATCACTACATGTTCATCGGCACCGACGACGAGCGGGAAGCACACGCGCTCTGTGCACTGCTGAACTCCGCGGTCTACCAGAAGTCCCTCCAAGGGATCGCATCCGAAGGAAAATCCAGCCTCTCGAAGGCGGTCGTCTCGGAACTCGAACTCCCGCGGTACGAAGAGATTTCCGAGGGTCCACGGCTCGCGGAACTGTCGATGCAAGCCCACGAAATCGTCCCCCAGTACACCGACCGGAGCAAGCGGGCGTACAACCGCCTCACCATCGAGGAACTGGAGCCGATCCAGGCCGAAATCGACCGCCTCGTCGAAGGGATGCTTGCCGAGAGCGAGGCTCACGGAAGCCGGTGACTATTTCGACGGGTACACAACCCACCGGACGCTACGGGCCCGTATGAACGTCGACGTCGAGCCAGTCGAGGACGTACCGATCCAGGAGGAGGCCGTCCCGACCGGCATCGATGCCGCGGAGTACGTCCTCTACGGCGGAAAAGGAGGCGTCGGGAAGACGACGATGGCCGCCGCGACGGCGCTAGCCAGCGCCCGCGGCGACACGCCGACGCTGGTCGTCTCGACAGACCCTGCGCACTCGCTGTCGGACACGCTCGAAACTGACGTGCCCGACGAACCGACACAGGTCCGCGAGGACATCCCGCTGTACGCAGCCGAAATCGACCCCGAGGCCGCCCTCGCCGAGAGTCCCTTCGGCGGCGAGGGGAACCCGCTGGCGGGCATGATGGGCGACGGCCCCGACCCCCTCGGCGGGTCGATGCCCGGCTCCGACGAGGCGGCGGCGATTCGGCTGCTTCTCGAATATCTGGACGATCCGCGGTTCGACCGGGTCGTCGTCGACACCGCGCCAACGGGCCACACGCTGCGGCTGCTGGAACTGCCGGAGATGCTCGATTCGATGGTCGGAAAGATGCTGACGATGCGCGAGCGGATGAGCGGAATGCTCGGCGGACTGCTCGGCGACGACGACGAGCAGGAGGCCGGAATGGACGATCTCAAGGAGTTCTCCGAGCGGATCGAACGCCTGCGTGAGTTGCTCCGGGACCCCGCCCGGACAGACTTCCGCGTCGTGATGGTCCCCGAGGATCTGAGTGTCCAGGAGTCCAAACGCCTGCTCGACCGTCTGGACGGATTTGGCATCCCGGTCGGCACTATCGTCGTGAATCGTGTGATGCAGGATCCGACAGAAGTGGCGGACATCGACCCGGACTGGGTGGTCGCGCCGAATCACACCGACTGCGACTTTTGCGCCCGTCGCTGGGAAGTCCAGCAAGACGCGCTCGCGGCCTCACAGGAACTCTTCCGTGGGCACACCGTCCGGCGGGTTCCGCTGTTGGCCGAGGAAGTGCGAGGCGAACGGTTGTTGCAGGTTGTCGCGGCCTGTCTCTCCGAGTGAGTGGCGGGCAGGGCACCTGCCCAATCTGGTGGTACAACAGACAGCCTTCTGATATTTCTACCAGTTGCCGTGCAAGATGTGGAGGGTGACTTCAGCAGTCGGCGATCGTTGGTATCACACCGAATCAGATGAATCAACGAGTCAGTAGAACTGCGAACTGAGCGCTATGGGCGATACCATACCGAGTATAGTTACTGAAAGTTTGCAAGATGTAGGTGCACGTCCAGCATGCTGTGAAAAGCATAATTCAGGACTGTAAAACCATCATCCAGAACGCCAGTTTTCCAAGTTACAAGAGGTTCCTCTGGCTGCACGGCAGCGACTAATGCATACGTTTGGATAATTAACAGATGAGTGTGGCTATCAAGGCATCGTTCACCACCGATCAAGCAGATTTTCCGCTGAGTGCCGTTTTCAAGGAATTGAGTGACGTGACTATCGAATTAGACCGAGTTGTTCCAACGAATGACGCTATTATCCCCTATTTTTGGATTTCTGCCGATGATACAGAGAAACTCACCACCGACTTGAGTGCGGATGTCGGGATCGATCAGGTCCAAATAATCGATCAAGTCGAGAAACAGATGCTCGTTCGTGTGGACTGGAACCTCGATCACGAGAGCATTCTCACAGCTATCGTCAATACCGATGTCTCCCTTTTATCTGGAATGGGGAACACCGAGCAATGGACCTTCGAACTCCGTGCGAGTGAACAGGAGGGACTCTCTGACTTCCAGACGTACTGCCGAGAACACGACATCCCGACTGAGCTGACAGAGTTGCACACTATTTCACCGCTTAACTCTGATAAAGAGTACGACCTGACTGACGCTCAGAAGAAGGTATTGGTGGTTGCGTATTCTCGTGGATACTTCGACTCACCGCGAGGCGCGAACCAAGACGATCTCGCAGACGAACTCGGAATTACTCGGCAAGCCGTGTCGTCTCGGTTACAGCGCGGTATCCGACGCCTCGTTGCGAGTACTCTCATCATCCCCGATAAGTGAGAATATAAAGAGTATATAAAGAGCGTTGCAGGAGCAATACACACCCACAACCCTGTAGCAGGATTTTGTTGTAGTGATGGATCTTTCACAAGAGAAGAGCGCAACGGTGGATTTCGTGGACTCAATGAGTGCTGTGACATTTGATGCGGATAGAGAATGGTTTCAGGCAACGTACGACAGCAAGCGTGATTCGCCGAGCTTGGCAATCGTTGCGATTGTTGCGAGCGCTCTTGAGAGAGACCCGTTGGCAATGCCACCGCTTCAGTCGATTCTCGATACAGACGCTCTTGACAAGTTGGCAACGGAGTCAGCTAACGGATGTGACCGTGTAACGTTCAGTTATGAAGGAGTAGAAGTCACGGCCACCAGTGAGGAAGTGTTCGTGGCGGAAACCGCGAAATGATTTCCCATTCACTGCTGATCTGTTAACGAAGTGGTCCCACTCTCCGGAGACCGAATCCACATCGTTTTGAGATCCTCGGCAGTCGCATCTTCGGGATAGAACACGTAGATGTCTTCCCCATCGTAATCTCCGAGATGTACCACATCCAGATGGCTTCTGTCATCCCTGCGTTCATTTATTGGCATAATACTATGAGGTGGGGGTCTCGGTAGTGCTGGTATGCGTCCGCTGGTGAGATTCAGCAACCAACTGGCTACAGTGACGTGATAGGTGTTTGACTGCGGTTGCGTGCGCGTCTTTGTCTCGATGGATGTCTTGCGGGCGAGTCGGTTGTGTCTTGTAGTGTGCAAAGACATCATCGGGTAGCGATTCATCTGCTTCAAGACACTCTCCCACCTCAAACAACAACGCGTGGAGGTGGATCAACTCCTGTCCTTCCATAGTTCAAGGCAATGAACCAACACCTAAAAGCTAATTTACCAGTTTGAGGTAGTATTCTCAGGCATCTCTATTTTGCAACGATCAAACACAGTATATTGAGGATATACTGAGTGACAAACTGTGTAGATTAATAGAAAGCGTGGGTTGTGAAGTGTTCACACATCAGTCGAAATCCGGTCGTCCCCTTTTTTGGTAGAGATGGGTTGCAAGCAAGGGATTCTGTACGTGGCACGAAGAGAGGTGAGCAATAATAGGTAACAAATAACGTACTCTGTGCTGCCCCTGAAAGTCGTGAAGTCGTGTTTTACAGAGATGACCGATTGAAATAGTGAACAAGACCCTTATCCACATCCGGATGGTGGTTTTAGAGATGGTTCCCTCCAGTAACTGCACGGTACGCCCTGACAAAATCAAGCGAGGACCGTTTGTATCTCCGATAAGAGCCGAGACGGGTCAGCGCTCGGAATGGATCGACGCGTCGAATCCGCCGCGGATCAACGGTTTGGCGATGTGCCGGCGTGCAACAGGGGGAACCTCGTACCAGCCCTCCTCGATGTCGCGGTCAAGTGGCTGGTCGACCTTGCCAGGAGCAGTCGTCGAGCAGTCCCGACAGCGATAGCCCGCGTCGGCGCCCGCTGATTTCATCGACCGGCCACAGTCGGGACAGTCCGGCGTAACCAGTTCAGTTTCGACCCGGTCGCGCAGCGCGAACTTCTCCAGTTTGAGCGTCCCGTCGGCCACCTCGCCGCAGGCGGTGATCCGGTCGCCAGGCCGGAGCGCCCGGACCCGATCACGGAACCGTTTCGTTGGCTCGAAGGCCGCCGCCTGAAGACGGTCTTCTCCGTCAGCCAGCGGCAGGAAAACGTGGCCGCCCTCTCGTGTCTCGGGCGCGTCGGCGACCGTCCCGGAGAGGCGGTAGGCGTGGCCGTCTTTTGCCTCGCCGATGTTGCCAGATTGGAGGTGGGCATCGGTGCCCTGATTGGTGACGAACAACTGGCGAGACTGGACCGCTTCGCCGTTGATCTGTGCTGCGACTTCCCTAACTGCGTCGGGGTCGTCGCCGCGGATACCGTGCAAGATGGGGCAGGGTGTCCGGGGGACGCAGACAGCAGTGTGCTCCGCGCGGTCGACGGTGTCCCAGACTGTCGGATACGCGGCCTCGGCCGCGGCGAAAATCGAGTCGTAGTCGACATCGCGGTCGGTTCCCCACCTGTCCTGTTCGCGGTAGGAGATGCACTCGTAGGTCCACTCCTCGAAGGCGGCCCACGCGCCGACGGCCGCGAGCGCGCCGATGCGTCCGCGGCCGAGTCCCCGCGCTGCGGAGCGATAGCCCGCCTCGTCGATCAGTTCCTCGGCAGCCTCGATATCGTGATGTGTGCGGACGGCATCCACGGCGAACTGTTCGACTGGATCGGGCACCGCTCCCGGTTCGCAGTCGGCGACGACTGCGCCGGGATTGGTCGCGTCGTCGTCGGTCGCCGCGTGGTCGAGGAGATCATCGGCGATACCGAGGGCGTCGTCGGCGTCGAGATCACAGTGGACGGCGACGGCGGCGTTGCCCCGAGTCTTGTGCTCGACGGCGGGGTTGAGGCGGACGAGAAGGGTGCGTTCGACCGACCCGCCGGCGGCCTCGACCTGCTCGCCGAGCCGAGCGCCGAGATAGGTCGTACACATCCCCAGCGTCCGGGAGTCGGTGTCGTCGATGCCGATGATCGTCACAGACGGCGGTAGTCGTGGCGGAGTCAAACGGGTTTCGGAGAAATCGCCGGAGCCAGCCCTCCTATTCGCCACAACTCATATAAGGAGTGGATAATTACCTTCGGGTAGTACTATGTCCCGGTCAGCACTGGTCGGAAACGTCACAGCGATGCTCGAAGACGCTGGCTTTCTCGTCAGCGACCGCTGTGCGATCCGGCCGAAAAGTTTCGACATTGCGGCACGCCGGGGCGAAGACGTGTTGCTGGTGAAGATTCTCGGCAATATCGACGCCTTCGACGCCCGGACCGGCGCGGAGATGCGCCGTCTGGGTACCTATCTCAACGCGACGCCGATCGTCATCGGTCTGCGAACCCGCGACGAGGAACTCGACCCCGGTGTGGTCTACTTCCGCAACGGTGTTCCGGTGCTCTCGCCGGATACGGCGATGGATCTGTTCGTCGAAGAAGTGCCGCCGCTGATCTACGCCGCACCCGGCGGCCTCTACGTCAACATCGACAGCGAAGTGTTACAGGATGTCCGACAGAATCGCGACTGGTCGCTCGGGCGACTCGCGAAGGAACTCGGCGTCTCCCGACGGACAGTCTCGAAATACGAGGACGGCATGGACGCGAGCGTCGAAGTGGCGGCCGAACTCGAAGATCTGTTCGACGCACCGCTGACTTCGCCGGTCACGGTGCTCGAAGACGGCGGTGAATCCGTTCGCGAACCCGATGATCCACCGGACGGCCCGGATGTCGACAAGGAAGACGAGCCGATCGTCACCGTTCTGACGCGAGTCGGCTACGAGGTCCACCCGACCGACCGAGCACCCTTCAAGACCGTCAGCGAGGACGAAGGCGAGCAAGAACAGATGCTCACCGGCCACTCCGAGTTTACCAAGACCGCAAAAAAGCGGGCGAAGATCATGTCCTCGGTCGGACACGTGACCCGGACACATTCGGTCTACGTCGTCGACCGGGCTCGGACAGAGGCCGTCGACGGCACGGCGATCATCGAACAGGACGAGATGGAGGAAATCGAGGACCAGTCAGAGTTGCGCAACCTCATCGCTGATCGGATCGAAGAAGAGCCCGCCTGACGGTGAGCTGAGCTCTCGGTTTCGACGGCAGTTGTCACCGAGTGAGGCCTCCGAGCGTGAGCGCCGCCAACGTTTTGATACTTCGACAAGTCTGTCGAGACAATCGGATGGCCTCCAACGGATCCAGCCCTGTAATCGAGACGCAATCTCTCCGAAAGGAGTACGGGTCGACAGTTGCTGTCGAGGATCTCTCGCTCGAAATCAACTCGGGAGAGATTTTCGGTCTCCTCGGCCCGAACGGTGCCGGTAAGACGACGGCAATCGAGATGTTGCAGGGGCTCAGAACACCGACGAGCGGCGATGCAACCGTTCTCGGACTGGCGCTGGATGGGAACCTTTCGGAGATCAAAGACCGGATCGGCGTCGTCCCGCAGTCATTTCACACCTTCGAGCGACTGACGGTGCGTGAAAACGTCGCCCTCATCCGTGATCTGCATACTGACGGGCTGGCCGTCGACGAAGTGCTCGCGGAATTAGATCTGGAAGCATACGCCGACGAGCCGTTCCACTCGCTGTCCGGCGGCTATCAGCGTCGAACCGGCATCGCGATGGCGCTGGTGAGCGATCCGGAGATTCTCTTTCTCGACGAGCCGACGACCGGCCTCGACCCCGCTGCCCGCCGGGGAACCTGGGAGCAGATCGACCGCCTCCCGGAGATGGGAACGACGGTCGTGCTGACGACACACTACATGGACGAAGTCGAGTATCTGGCCGACCGCGTCGCACTGCTCATCAGCGGCGAACTCGAAGCCGTCGATACGGTCTCGGGGCTCGTCGAGGAGTACGCAGGTGAGACGAAACTCGTCGTCCACCTCACCGAACGGACGACCGACGCCGAGCGTAGCACGCTCGAATCGACGCTCGAAGACACAGCACAGGCCGTCTACCACGGCGAAGCCGGCGAGTTGATCGGTGTGTTCGAGGACCGACAGCGGGCCCAGGAAACCTACGGGGCGCTTCACGAAACCGGAACAGCACACGCGATCGATCTGGTGAGTCCGACGATGGAGGACGTCTTTCTCGAACTGGCCGGAGAATCGCTCACGCCGGAGGGTGATCTGCAGTGAGACGGCTGCTCGTGTTGACCCGGACACTGCTCAAAGACTGGCTCCGAAACCGAGAGGCGGTCTTTTTCGCGGTGCTGTTTCCAATTTTGCTGCTCGTCATCTTCAGTCTCGTCTTCGCGGGCGGCCCCACGGAGTTCGATATCGCCGTCCAAAACAACGACGTGACTGCGGAGGGCGAACCGACGGAACTGTCGGCGGCGTTTGTCACGGCCCTCGAAGAGACGCCAGCGCTCGATGTCGAGCGAATCGACGGCGAGGCGAATCTCACGGACGCAGAGAGCATCGAGGCCGAGACCGGCCACAACAGAGTGGTCGTCATTCCGTCGGGGTTCGGCGAGCGCGTGCGAACGGCGAGTGCCAGAGTTCGGACGGCCGTGATTCGGGATACACTCTCGAGATTCGGCGAAAACGTCACCGACCAGCAGCAACAGACGGTGCGTAACGCGACCGACTCCCTCGCAGGAGGAAACGGAACGACGGCTACCGTCTCCCTGCTGACGGCCCCCGACGACGAGGGGGCCGGGGCAGTCCGGAGTATCCTCGAAAGCGTCGTGGCGCGGTTCAACGACCGCTCGATCGGTGTCGAGGAGCCGACCGTCGCCGTGGATTCGGCCGAGCGCGGCGAAGAGGAGTTCAGTTCGACCGATTACTTCCTCCCAGCGTTTATCGTCGCGATGATCCTCATCAACGGCGTGATGACGGTGCCGTCGGCAGTCGCACAGTTCAAACGCGACGGGACGCTCAAGCGGTTGGCCGTCTCACCGCTGCGCAAAGAGGAGTGGATCCTCGCGAACGTGATCCAGCAGTCCATTCTGGCGGTGGCGATTACCGGTGTGATGGTGCTCGTCGCGTGGGCTGGGTTCGGCGTGACGGCAGTGCCCGGACCGCTCGCACTGGTGGTGATCGTTCTCGGAGCGATTGCGTTCACTTCACTGGGGATGATCGTCGGCGGGATCATCGAGGATCCCGGCTCTGCGATCAGTCTCGGCGGGGCGATTGCGCTGCCGCTGATGTTCGTCTCCGGAATCTTCTGGGAACTGGATCTGATGCCCCCCACTCTCCAGCGAGTCGCGGAGTTCAGCCCAGTGACGCATTTTCACCGGAGTCTCCGGGAACTGATGATTCTCGGCTCGGCGGACAGCCTCCCGTTCATCGTCGGACTGCTCGGGACGCTGGCCGTCGTCTTTCTCGCGGGGGCCGTGGGCGTCACCGACTGGCAGGAGTTCGATTGACTGTCTGATCACACCGCCGGACAGAAACGCCTATACGCGCTGACTCCCGTCTCCCGATGTGACTCGCAGTGCCGACGCCGAGACGGAAATTACCGTCTCGGACGTTCTGCCGGCCTTCGCCGACGCGTTCCCCTTCGAGCGGTTCAACCGGATGCAGTCCGAAACCCTGCCGGCGCTTCTGGACACCGAGGAGAACGTCGTCGTCAGCGCCCCGACTGCCAGCGGCAAGACAGCCGTCGCTGAGGTGGCGATCTGTCGCACGCTCGATGCCGGCGGCACGGCACTGTTTCTCGCCCCGCTGCGCGCACTCACCAACGAAAAAGAACGCGAGTGGGAACGGTTCGAGGAGTTGGGCTACTCCGTCTACGTCGTCACGGGCGAACGCGATCTGAATCCCCGAAAGGCCGAACGCGCCGACGTGCTCGTGATGACTCCCGAGAAGGCCGACTCGGCGACTCGAAAACACGACTCGCGGCGGTATTCGTTCGTAACTGATATCGACTGCTGTATCATCGACGAGGTGCATCTGCTGGATTCCGAACAGCGCGGGTCCGTGTTGGAAGTGACTATCTCTCGACTGCGACGGCTCTGTGATCCTCGCGTCGTCGCGCTGTCGGCGACGATGCCAAACGTCGAGGACGTGGCGGCGTGGCTCGATGCGACCGAGGAGACCACCTTCTCCTTCGGCGAGGAGTACCGCCCCGTCCCGCTCGATGCGGACGTGACGACCTACACCCACGGCGAGAACCCCTTCGCCGACAAGTACCGACGGCTCTACCGGGCGCTGGATCGGGCAGAACCACACATCCGCGAGGACGGCCAGGCGCTCGTCTTCGTCTCCTCGCGACAGGACACCGTGCAGGCAGCCAAGAAGTCCCGTGACGAGATTGTCGAGCGAGATATTCCGATGGGTGCTCGCGGTGACTACGACTTTCACACTGATGCCGAGCAGTTGAGCGACGAAACCCTCCGCAAATCCGTACTGGACGGCGTCGGCTTCCATCACGCCGGCCTCGCACGCGAGGACAAGAACCTCGTCGAGCAGTGGTTCCGCGAGGGCAAAATTCAACTGCTCTTCTCGACTTCGACGCTGGCCTGGGGGGTCAATCTCCCCGCCCGCTGTGTCGTGATCCGCGATACCAAACATCACGATCCACTGAAGGGAGAAGTAGAGATGAGCCCGCTCGACGTGCTCCAGATGCTCGGCCGTGCCGGGCGGCCGGGCTACGACGACAAGGGCTACGCGTGGGTCGTCTGTGACGGCGACTCGGTGAGTCGGTATCGGGAGTTGCTCTCGGAGGGCAAGCGGATCGAATCGCGGTTAGCGGACCGGACTGGCTCGGACGAGCAGGTCGAGGGCGAACCGCCAGCCAGCGACCTCGCAGTCCACCTCAACGCCGAGATTGCGCTCGGAACGGTGGAGGACATCGACGACGCGATGGACTGGCTGGAGACGACCTTCTACTACGTCCGGGCGAAACGGGGCTCTGAGTACGTGTCCGGAGACGAGTTGCGCAGCCGCGTTAGTGAGACACTGGAGTGGCTCGTAGATCGAGATTTCGTCGACATGGACGGTCTGTCGGTCGAACCGACGCCGCTGGGCCGACTCACCTCGAAGTTCTACCTCGAACTCTCGACGGCCCGGCACTTCGCCAATCTCGCCGACCGGACCGACCTCTCCGAACTGGAAGTCCTGACCGCCGTCGCGACGGCCGGGGAGTTCGACAGCGTCAGCGCCCGCTCGGACGAGGAAGACGCAATCGAAGCCGTCCTCGGCAAGCGCGGCGATCACCTCGAACCCGGGAGTCGGAAGGTGCTTGCCATCCTGAAATCGGCGATGAACAGCACCACGCCGGCTGCGCTGCGCAGTGACGCGTGGGTGATCAGACAGAACGCGCTGCGACTACTCGCCTCGCTGCGGGCTATCGTCGATCGGTTTGGAACCGCGACGCAGGCGAATCTCGTCTGCCGTGTCGAGGCCCGGGTCGAAACCGGCGTCAGCGACGATGCCGTCGGGCTAACGGCCATCGACGGCGTCGGATCGACGCGAGCGAACACCCTCGCCGCGGCGGGGTACGACTCGCCGGCAGACGTGGCGACAGCGAACCCGTCGAACCTCTCCGCCGCCGGCCTCTCGGAGGGTGTCGCCGGACAGATCGTCGAGAGCGCCGCCGAGTTGCCCGCCGTCGCCATCGACTGGGGTGAGTTCCCCGAGTCGATACCGGCCGGTGACCGGGACCTGCAGGAGGTGACTGTCCGCTCGACGGCCGGCAGCGCCCGAGCGACAGTGGCGGTGACGGTCAACGGCGTCGAGATGACGGAGAAAAGCACCTACCTCGGCGAAGCGACACTCCCGGTCGGTGTCTTCGGCGGCGACGCCGACGAACTCGACTTCGAGATCAGCGTCGTCTTTCCTGAACTCCCGATCCACCCGATTAGCCACCACCGAACGGTCCGTGTCGAGCGCTGAACTGCCGGGGAGAGCGAAGGTGCCGAGACGGCCGCAAAACATATTTTAAAAGTTCTAAACATCCCTTAGCCAGTATTAAAATGAGTTAGAGAGTTGTAAACTGAATGATTCACGGTGGAGAGAGCGAAAATGAGGCGAATTCAAGCTAGGCGTCTCCCGTTTATATGATGGGATAGCTTGTATAATTGGGTACAGAGAGAACCCATGTCAAGTGCATTCCCCTCCGACTCGACGGCAGATACCGAGTACAGTGCAAGTACGCTCAGAACGGCAGTCGAATATCCCCTCCGACTGGTTGGCTTCTGGGCCGCGGTCGTCCTCCCATTCGTGTTGCTCGGCCTGCTCGCCCTCGGAATCGCCCAGCAATCCCCGGCGTTGCTGACGGGCCTCGTCAGCACGAACGTGGCCGCGCTCGTCCTCGGCAGAGAGTACAACCGATAACCCCCCTGCCGTCGATGTGGGGTTCTCTCTGGTCCCCCCGCTGGCGCTTCCCGCCTTTCGTCTGCGACCGCTCGGATTCTCTCGCCCAGTTCGCTCGCGAAGAACTGTGAATCGGTGCCGAAGGGATGATGATTTACTCGGTCGTCACCTAGCTCAGCTATGCTTGAAGCAGAGAGTCGGCAAATTCTCGTGGATGTCGATGGAACGCTGTGTTTCAATCTCCCACGGCTCTGTGAATTTCTGGAAGTCGAATACGGTATCGAGATCACCCGCGAAGAGATCACCGACTGGAGCTACCAGTTCGAGCAGGCCGGTGTCGGGATCGAGGAGGTAATCACACAACTGTTCGAGGAGTATCCGGAGTGGTTTCTCGCGGATCTGGATCCGGTACCTGGGGCGGGACGGGCCCTCGATTCGCTCGCCGCCGCCGGCTACGAGATACAGATCGTGACCCACCGGCCGCCGGAGACACACCACCTCACACAGCAGTGGCTCGACGAGCGGGGAATGCACTACGACGGCTACGTCGAGGACGTGCCAGCAAACAAAGCCGAGGTGCCGGGTGACGTGCTGATCGACGATTTTCATGGCCACGTGGCCGATGCCGTCGACGCGGGCATGTACGGCCTGTTGTTCGACCGCCCGTACACCGAATCAGTCGGTCACGAGCGGATGGTTCGCGTCTCGACGTGGGCGGACGTACTCGACGCCTTCGGCATCGACGCTGCTCCCCAGCGCTAAGCGCCCACAGAACCCCCGAACGGGAGAGGTTTATTTCTGGTCTGTGAACACTCATGTGTATGATTCGCACACTGTTCATCGTGTTCGGCTTGATCGAAATCGTCGTCCCGCAGCCGATTATCGACGCCTGCGAGCGGATCGGACTCGAAAACCCCGCGGACGCGCAACTCCGCCCGCGGGCCGCGCTGCTGGCCAGACTGGAAGGCGCGCTGTTCGTCTGGATTCTCGTTCGCGGGCGCGATCAGTCGCCGCTGACGAGCAGACTGCTCGGCGCGGCCGGCCTGTTGGCGGTGCTGTATCCGACGCCGCTGATCCGATTCAGCCAGACCTTCGCCTACGAGAACTCCAGTGACCTCGAACTGAAGCCGTGGGTCCGGCCCGCGGCGCGGCTGCTCGGGGCGCTGTATCTCGCTGTCGTCTTCCTCTCAGGACGGGAGAACGGTTCAGGGGAGCGCCCCGAGACGAATGCGAACTGAAGACAAGAGTCGGCGACGGTGGGTTACGGCCACCTCATCTCAGCTTATGGGAGTCGGAGGGGTAGCGAGTGGTAATGAGAGCGGACGACACCGAGACAGGGGGATACGTCGATGCGTGAGCGAGCGCTGGCAGCGGTTCCGATTACAGTCGGCGTAGTGGTGCTTCTCGCGGCGGTTCCCGAGACAACGATCACGGTGCCGTTCTCGACGGCACAGGCGCTGGCTCACTGGTGGGTGTTTCCGGCGGCCATCGTCTTCTCTGGAATCGCGCTCGCCACAGGAGTGTCTGGGGCGCTGTTTTTCAGCCCATTTTTCATGCTCGTCGTCGGACTGACGCCGGCACAGGCGATCGGTGCGGGGCTGTTGACCGAGGTGTTCGGGATGGGCAACGGACTGCGGTCGTACGTCCAACAGGGCGTGGTCGATTATGCGACCGCCAAGTGGCTGCTGTTGGGTTCGGTTCCGGCGATTATCGTCGGGGCGACTGCCGCTCACTACGTCGATCCGACGATTCTGAAGTATATTTTCGGCGTCGGACTACTCGTCCTCGGTGCCTTTCTCGTGCTCAATAAATCGCCGGAGGAGTGCACGCCGGGAGCGGACGAAAGCGAGTACATGCGTAAACAGGCCGAGGAGAACGAGCAGACGATCATCGAAGCGGCCGACGGCGAACTCTACCGGTACCGGGCCTGCTGGCGGCCGCCGGGCGTCGCGCTGTCGGGCATCGGTGGGTTCGTTACTGGCCTGATCAGTGCCGGTCTGCCCGAGGTTGTCACGACGCAGTTGGTGACCCGGTGTCGATTGCCGCCGCGGGTCGCCGTCGCGACGAGTGTGTTCGTACTCGCAATCACAGCCACCATCGGCGCGGCGATTCACGCCCTGACCGCCACCCCGGTCTGGTACGTCGTCGTCTGGTCGATCCCGGGCGTCATCGTCGGCGGTACGATCGGAACGCGGACCGGCAAGTACGTGCCCGAGGATCTGATGGAGATCGGTCTCGGCGTCGTGTTCGGCCTGGTCGGAGTGCTCGTACTCGGTGTCGAACTGCTGGCCTGACGGGCCGGCGGGCAGCACCCTTTTTCTGGCTCGTACCCTTGCAGAGAGCATGGGCACACAGTTCAGTTTGACCGACGAACAGCGGATGATCCGCGAGACGGTTCGGGAGTTCGGGGAGGAGGAAATTCGGCCGGTCGCCGCCGAGTACGAGGAAGAACAGCGCTATCCAGCCGAATTGCTGTCAGCGGCCGGCGACCTCGATCTGGTCGCGCCGAACGTCCCCGAGGAGTACGGCGGTGCGGGGATGGACCACCTCTCGGAGTTGCTCATCACCGAACAACTCTGGCGGGCCGATCCGGGGATCGGGGGGTCGATCGCCGCTGCACGATTCGGCACCGAGATGCTGCTGAAGTACGGCGACGAGTGGATGTGCGAGCAGTGGCTCCCAAAGATCACTGCCGGCGAGACGCCGATTGCGACTGGAATCAGCGAAGCAGCCCACGGCTCGAACGTCGCCGGCATGGAGACTCGCGCAGAGAAAGAGGGTGACGAATACGTCATTAACGGCGACAAGATGTGGATCACCAACGGCACCGTCGCCGACGTGACGATCATCATGGCGAAGACGACGCCAGAAGATGGCCACGAGGGGATCACTGCCTTCCTCACGCCGACCGACGTGGCGGGCTACGACGCGACCCGGATCACGAACAAACTCGGCATCCACGCACAGGACACCGCGGAGATCGTCATCGACGATCTGCGAGTTCCGGCCGAGAACGTCGTCGGCGAAGTCGATCAGGGCTTCTACCAGCTAATGGAGTTTTTCGGCCCGGCGCGGGCGGACGTGGCCGCCCAGTCGACCGGCGTCGCGCAGGCAGCGCTCGACGCGGCCGTCGAGTACGCCAACGAACGCGAACAGGGCGGTCAGAAAATCGGGGAGTATCAGGCGATCCGGCACAAACTCGCCGAGATGGCCACGTCAGTCGAGGCGGCGCGGTCGCTGACCTACCGGGCGGCCGCGGCGCTGGAATCGGGCGATCCCTCGCGTGCGACGCAGTTCGCCAGCATGGCGAAACTGTTCGCCAGCGAGCACGCTGTCGACGTGACCGACGAGGCGATCCAGGTCCACGGCGGGGCTGGCTACGTCTCCGACCATTCGGTCGAGCGGTTCTACCGGGACGCCCGCATCACCAAAATCTACGACGGCACCAGCGAGATTCAAAAGAACATCATCGCCGGCGAGTTGCTCTGAGAGCGTTTTTCCGTTAGAACGTGATGATCTCGTAGTCGTCGTCGACGAGCGAGCGGATACTCGGGTGGCCGTCGTGGTCGTCGAGTGTGACGACGCCGGCGTCGGCAACGGCGTCCTCCACCCCGAATGCACCGGCACAGTAGTCACAGGCAGATGCCTGGTCCTGCACCGCCGCATAGAGGTCGTGATAATCGCTGTCCTCGTCTTCGAGTTCCGGGATCCACTGCGTCCCCGCACCGTCGAAGATGAGTTCGACCTCGTCGCCGTCGGTCTCGGCGAACTCGCGTGCGGTTTCGAGTCCGTTGACGAGTCGACCGAGATTTGCGTGCCCTTCTGTGCCTGCCAAAATAACGACTGCTGCCTTAGCCATTGCACTCCGTAGTACGACCGGCAGTTATAATGTATTTAGGTGGACCTGCGCCTGACGTGCGTTTGCGAGGAACCCTTATCAGGAGTGGCTGAGTGACACGTATTTGATCGCGTCGGCTCGTAACGAGGATGTCAGCAGGACTGGTCGACAGGGCGGAAAAACTGCCGAACAAAGCCGCCGATTACAGTTCGAGTTCCTCGGCGTTCTCGACGTCGTACCGCATCACTTCGGGTTCGCCGGCGAGCACCTCGGGCAGCATCTTCTCGAATTCGCCGAAGTGCTCGGTCTGGGTGTGCGCGCCGAGAGCCTGCTCGTTCTCGTAGCGCTCGGTGAAGCGGATGAGGTTCGGGTCGTCGATGTCGGTGGAGGCGACGTACTCGATGACGCCGTCCTCCTGACGGGTCTTTTCTTCGAGTTCTTCGATGTGTTCGATCACACGGTCTCGTTCGTCCGGATCGACCGGAAATGTCGCGTGGACTACGATCATTACGCTCTGTTCGAGTGGTGCCACCATCATATAGCTACGGTCGTTGTGTAGAGCGGACGACCAGACGGGCACCCGCCGGTGATCAGTGTGACTGCGAGTGAGAGTGACCGCCACCGCCGCGGCTGAACTGCCCCGAAAAGCCCCGTTGAACGACCTCCGAGAGCGCTGGGTGGATGTGGACCGACTCGCGGATATCCTGTACCGTTCCCGATCCGGCCGTCATCGCCACGACGACTTCCTGAATGAGCGTCGAGGCGTCGGGGCCGATGATGTGACAGCCCAGAATCTCCCCGTCGAGGTCGATGATCGCCTTCAGGAAGCCATCGGCGTGCATCGCGTCCCCGCGGGCGGTCTGGTCGTACTGGTAGGTCCGGGTGGCGTACTCGCGGCCCTCCGCCTCCAGGTCGGCCTCGGTCGCGCCAACGCCAGCAACCTCCGGCGAGGCGAAGACAGCCCACGGCATCGCGCTGTAGTCGACGGCCGTCAGATCGTCGCGGAACATGTTGCGAACGACGGTCTGGGCCTCGTGGTTGGCGTTGTGTTTCAGCAGGTACTCGCCGACGATATCGCCGAGCGCCCAGATTCCTTCCGCCGTGGTTCGCAGATACTCGTCGGTTTCGATGAACCCGTGCTCGTCCGTCTCGACGCCCGTGGCATCGAGATTCAGCGTGTCGGAGTTGGGCCGACGGCCGGCGGCGACGAGCAGTTCGTCGCCGGTGACGCTCACGCCCTCGGAGTCGACAATCCCACCGTCCTCGCCGTACTCGTAGGGCTTTGCCTCGACGGTGATCGACTCGCCGTCCTGTGAGACGGCCGTAGCAGCGTGGCCGGTGTGGACGGTGTAGCGGTCGGCGTAGCGATCGGTGAAGGCCTCCGCAACCTCCTCGTCGGCGTCGGGTAGCAGGTTCGGTCGACGGCCGATGATCGTCACGTCGCTGCCGAAAGAGCCGAAGAAATGGCCCAGTTCCGCGGCGATGTAGCCACCGCCGACGATGACGAGATGCTCCGGCGGGGTCTCCAGTTGCAGCGCTTCGGTGCTCGTGATGTAGTCGGTCTCCTCGATGCCGTCGATGTTGGGAATCGTCGGCCGCGTACCCGCGGCGATCAAAATTGTGTCGGCCCGCATCTGTGCGCCGTCATCCTCGCCGCCGGAAATCTCGACCGTTCGCTCGTCGACGAACCGGGCTTCCCCGTTGTAGAGGTCGTGGTCGGGCGAGGAAGAGAGCCCGCGCTGAATCGAATCCGAGTCCGCCGATACCTCTTCGTTGACCTTCTGAACGATGGTCGAGAAATCGACATCGGTCACTTCGGCGTCGATGTGGTACTCGTCGGCGCGTTCGATCGTTTCGAGCACGTCGGCGTGATACAGCAGATGCTTCGAGGGGATGCATCCGCGGTTGAGACAGGTGCCGCCGAGAGGACCGTTCTCGACGACGGCGACCGACTGGCCCTGATTCACGGCGGCGTTGGCCACGTCGAGTCCCGATCCGGAGCCGATGACGAGAAAATCGTACTCTTCCATACGAAATCTCCGGCGGGAAGTCTCAAGAAAGTCCGGTATCAGTGAAGTAAGGCGGAACCACTACGACAGCGATACGTCCTCGAAGGCGTACTGGACGGCCTTGTTCAGCGTCGGGTGGGCGTGGATAATCCCAGTCACATCCTCGACGTGGCCGCCTGCAGAGCGCATCGCCACGACGACTTCGTGGATCATCGTCGAGGCCTCGTAACCGAGTATGTGACAGCCCAGAATCTCGCCGTCCGGGGCGGCAAGTACCTTCACGAAGCCGTAATCGAGTTTTTTCGCCCGGCCCATGGGCGTGTCCGGAATCGACTGCCGGCCGACGACGTACTCGGCCTCTTCTTCCCGGAGTTCCTGTTCGGTCTTGCCGACGCCGGACATCTGCGGTTCGGTGAATATCGCGTGTGGCGTCGCGGTGAACTCGGCCTCGCGGCCCTCACCGTGAACGACGTTATCGATGGTGACCTGCGTCTCGTAATCGCCGGAGTGTTTGAACATCATGTTGCCGGCGATGTCGCCCTGCGCCCAGACGTTCTCGGCTGAGGCCCGCAGTTGGTCGTCGGTTTCGACGAAGCCGCGGTCGTCAGTGTCGATACCGGCAGCCTCGACATCGAGCGTGTCGGTATTCGGGCGGCGACCCAGCGCGACGAGCAACTCATCGCCCGAGACGGTCGCTTCCTCGCCGTCTTCCGTCTCGGTGTGGACGACGACCTCGTCGCCGTCAGATTCGACGGCGGTCGCGCGGTGGCCAGTGTAGACCTCGTGGCGCTCGCTCGCGATTTCTGTGTACGTCTCCGAGAGCGCTTCGTCTTCGCGGGGGACCAGCGAGTCCATCATCTCGATGATTTTCACGTCGGTGCTCAGCGACTCGAAGAAGTAGCCCATCTCGACGGCGATGTAGCCGCCGCCCATGATGACGAGGCTGTCGGGTTGTTCGCGCAGGTACAGGGCGTCGGCACTCGTGAGATAGTCGACCGAATCCAGCCCGTCGATAGGCGGGACGAGCGGGCGACTCCCGGCCGCGACGACGACTTTCTCGCCGCTGACGCGCTCGCCGCCGACTTCGACCGTTCGCTCGTCGACGAATACCGCCTCGTCGTTGTACATCGTGAGGTTCTCTTTCTCCCGGTAGCGCTCCTCCATTCCGTCGGCGAGGCCCGACAGCGTCTCGTCCATGTCGTCGACGATGGCCTCGAAGTCGACGCCGTCGAGAGTCGCATCGAGGAAGAATTCCTCGGCGTCGCGGACGTGGTTAGCGGCCGTCGCCGCCTGGATCAGCATCTTCGAGGGATTACAGCCGCGGTTGAGACAGGTGCCGCCGAGAGGACCTTTCTCGACCAAGGCAGTGTCGAGGCCGGCGTCGGCGGCCGCGGCCGCGACGTTGTTGCCGGTGCCGCCGCCGATGACGAGTACGTCGTAGTCGGTCATCTCTCGGCCCTCTCGCTGCCCCACTGAATCATCCCGATCAGGATCGGTTCGAGCGATTCCCCTCGCTCAGTCAGCGCGTACTCGACGCGGACTGGCTGATCGCTCAGCAGTTCGCGGGTGACCAGGCCTTGTTCTTCGAGGTCCGAGAGGCTCTCCGAGAGCATCTTCGAGGAGATGCCGTCGACGCAGCTTTTCAGTGCCGAAAAGCCGAGCGGTCCATCGGTCAGCAGGTGATACAGCAAAACGGGATTCCACTTCCGGCCGACGATATCTTGCATGTCGTGCAGCACCGACTCGGCGTCGGTGAACAGAGGCGTCCCTGCTGTTCGCTCGCCGTCCGCCCAGTCGACAGTCTGTTGTTGTCCTGAACTCATAGTCAGTGATACGACTGACATTTATGTTAAGCTACGTCGGGTAGGGGGGCTGGATTGCGATCCGCGACAGATATTTATACTAGGCGGTTCGCGCTGGCAACTGCCACACGCCCCGGTTCAGAAGAATCCGGCACCCAGCACCGCACCGAGCACGACGCCGTAGATCAGATGGAAGGTGAGAAACGAGCCCACCTGTTTCGGTTCGGGGTCGAGCGCGAGCACGACGTTCATCCAGAAAGCCGCGGCGAAGACGAACAGCACGAATCCGTACCCGACTCCGAACGCAATTGCGACCACCAGTTCGATATTACCGAACCCGGCCAGCGGCAGAATGACAGCCAGCGCCACGCCCGCAGCGATTCCGTAGAATATGTGCAGGACCATGCCAGTCATCATGGACTCGCTGGGAGCGCCGTCGCCGACGTATTTCGACCAGAACAGCGCCGTCGGCGGCGGCGAATCGTCGCCGAGTGCCATCATGAACACAGTCATGACAATCGTCGCAACGATGCCGCCGACAAGACCGCCGAGTACCGTTATTTCAACCATGTGAGACAGTTCACGAAGATAACAGATAAAGTGGTGCTAAGAGCGCAGTAAGGTGGTTACCGGACAGTAAGGATACCGATACACATCGGGTATAACCGGAGGTTGGAACTACGAATCGGTCCGGTGCTCGGTCAGTTCGAGCAGATACGCACCGTCGAAGATGCCATCGGTAGCGATATCGAGTCGCTCGTAGACGATCTTCGGGATAGCGATATCGGCGAGCAACAGCGAACAGTCCAGTCCGGCCAGACCAGTCTTCGGGAGCGCGAGCGTGACCACCGTGTCCGGATCGATAGCGAGGCCGGCCTCCTCGCCGGTCGTCGCGTCTCTGCCCGTCGGCACGTCCAGTGAGAGGATCCGTCGGTCTCCGAGCGAATCGACGAGATCGGCAGCCGTACCACGGAGCGGATCGCTGAGACTGTAGCCAACGAGGGCATCGACAACGACGCCGTCGGCAGACAGCCCCTCGGGGCCGACGCTGATCGGCAGGTCCATCGCGTCGAGAATTCTGTGTTGGGAGGCTGCCGCCCCCGATAGCTGGTCAGCAGGCCGGTCGAGGACGACAGAGACTGATCGACCGTGATTCGCCAGGTGACGGGCGCAGGCGAGGCCACCGCCGCCGTTGCCGCCCGAGCCAGCGAGGACGACCACTGGCTCGTCGCCGTCGGTCCGCTCCCGGGCGGCCGTCGCCAGATTCCGCCCGGCGTTCTCCATCATCTGGAGTAGTTCGAGGCCGACTTCCTCGACGGCGACGCGGTCGACCGCCCGCATCTCCTCGGCGGTGACTGCTGGGACCGGTCGTCCGTCTGCCGTCCGAAACAGTTTCTCGGTCATGGTGACAACCCGTAGAAGGCGTCGGTCCCATTGTCGTCGCGCCACGTGAACGCAAAGAGCCGACGGCTCGGCAGTCGGTCGAGTGCACGCCCGTTCGCGCTCCGGCCGGTCGCGACATCCCACGTCGTCCCGTTCCCTTGAACCTGTCCGCCCTCCTCCGCCGGCGTGAATTCGATTCCCTCGCGCTCGTAGGCGAAGAGTCCGGCCGGACTCGCGAAGACCGCAATGTCGGTGCCGCCGAGCGTGTCGGTGACGATGCCGCCCGCTTCCTCGATCACGGGCCTGACGTAGCCGCGGGACTGGCCGTTGATCGTCAGTCCGAGCGTCAGTGCCTTGTTGTGAAACTCGAAGGGCCAGTCTGTGATCTCGGTGCGCAGACGCGGGTCGCCCCCGGGCCCGACGCCGTCTTCGTGCATGTACTCGGCGAAGCGGTCGGTCGAGTAGTCGCTGGTCCCCCACTCCGGCGGCTGGAGAATCTCGCCGTCTGGATAGCGCTCCTCGAAGGCGGACAGCGTCATCGTCGCCGCCGGCAGCACCGTCAGCGTCGTGCCGGCGTACTCTCCGGAGAGACAGCGCCCGCTGGACTGCTTCCACTCCGATTCCGTCTCGCGGTCGTACAGCACCAGATCGTTGTCGGCGAGTTTCCCCGAGACGCCGAAGCTGAGTGTTTGGCCGTCGACGGTCCGGTCGTAGACGACGGCGCTGGCACAGAGGGGACACCACGTCACCGCGACCGGATCCCCATCGATCGTCTCGTTGACGACCTCGTGATTCTGGAGGATTCGCGTCGGGTACGCCCGCGCGCCCGCGGCGGTCTCCACGACGATCACTTCCTCGTCTGTATTGCCTTCGGAGGAATCAGAGAACGTCGGGTCGTCGATGCTCAGAATGTCGTCTTTCGGGAGCAACTCGACGACCGTGTGGTCGGTCATGTCGGTCGTACGGTCGGGATCCTCCTATAGCTGACTGCACCAGCGGGAACCGAAAGCGACCACTGCGGCGACAATACTGTTAACCGGGTAACGCCGGAATAGGAGGGTATGCGTGCTGCAGCATTCACCGAGTTGATCGGTCCGGACGGCGTCTCGCTTATCGACCAGCCGACACCCGAACCGGGGGCCGGTGAGGCGGTCGTCGACGTTCAGGCGTGTGCGATTAATCGACACGACCTCTGGATTCTCGACGGCGACTCGGCGATGGTCGACGGCGGCAACCTCCCCTTCGTCACCGGTCTCGACGTCGCCGGCGAGGTCCGAGCAGTCGGTGAGGGCGTACAGAGTGTCGAACCCGGCGACAGGGTCGTACTGTGTCCAAACGAGACCTGCGGGACCTGCCAGTTCTGCCGGGAGGGACCGGAGAATCTCTGTGAGTCGTTCTCGCTGTTTCACGGCGGACTCGCGGAGGAGACGGCAGTCGAAGCTGATCGGCTGATCCAGTTGCCAGAGGCGGTCGATTTCACGACCGCCGCCGCCATCCCGACTGCGTACATGACTGCCTATCACATGCTCCGGCGGGCGGAGGTCGAGCCGACAGATCTCGTCTTCGTGCCGGGCGCGACCGGCGGCGTCGGCGTCGCCTGCGTCCAACTCGGCGACGTGCTCGGCGTCGAGACGGTCGGAACCTCGTCGTCGCGGACAAAACTCGACACAGTGGAATCGCTCGGCCTCGACTACGCTATCGAGGGCACCGATCCCGAGGAGATTCGACCCGCAGTCGAGGAGATCGGCGAACCGGACGCGGTGATGAACCACCTCGGCGGCGAGTACACCGACCTCGGTCTCTCACTGATGGGCCGCGGCGGTCGAATGGTCGTCTGCGGGCGAACGGCGGGCGGTCGCTCGGAGATTGGCGTCGCTGGCCTCTTCCTCGGACACAAGCGGATCATCGGGTCCACGATGGGCACCCAGGAGGATCTCCGCCGACTCGTCGATCTCGTCGCGGCAGGCGATCTGGACCCCGAAATCGACGAGACCTACCCCCTCGAAGAGACTGCGGATGCTTTCAGAGCGATGAAAGAACGCGAGAGCGTCGGCAAACTCGTCGTGACGACGGACTGAGCGCTATTCTTCGCCCATCGATCCGAACAGTTCCTCGGCGTCGGCGGGCACGTTGAAGTCGTGGAAGTGCTCTCCTTTCTCCTTCGTGAGAATATTGAGTGCGGCGGCGGCGCCGTCGCCGGCGGAGATGACTGCTTGCCACTCCTCGGCGCGGCCCATCGCTCCCGTCGCGTAGGCGTCCTCGATCGAGGTCTCCATCGACACGTCGACATCGACGGTGTCCTCGTCGGTGAACTCACAGCCGAGATTTTCGGCCAGATCCCGGTCCGCGCCCGTCGCGAGGACGAGATAATCGGCGGCGTGTTCGCCCTCTTCGGTCGTGACGGTGAATCCGTCGTCGGTCGATTCGACACCGGTAACTTCGGTGCCCTGCTGGCGGTCGACACCGAAATCCGCGACCTGATCGCGGAGCGTCTCCAGATAGACTGACCCGTCGATGGAACCGATCCCCGGGTAGTTGAACAGGTGGGCCTTGTGCATCCACGTCCCGTCAGTGTCGAAGACAGTGGTTTCGAGGCCGTTCTTTGCAGTGAACAGTGCAGCGCTGAGGCCGGCGGGACCGCCGCCGACGATGATAACAGAGCTCATACTGAATATTTGGAGCGAGAACGTGATAAAAACATGAGTAACATCTGTGAAACCCTGCACCACTCCGTCGAGAGCCGCAGTCACTCGAACCGGCCAGTCACCGCATCACAGTCCAGACAGCGTGTTTGTTTGCTCTCTCCCGGGTCTGCCCATTCGACAGTGTGTGGCGTTCGCTCGCCGCAGCCCTCACACTCACGCAGGATTTCGACATCCCCGCCGTCTCGTGGCGCGCCGATTGCGAGGAACGCGGTACGCTCCGTGCCCGTGTTGACCCCCTGCTGGTACTCGCCAGGACCGAATCGAATTGCCTCTCCTTCCTCGACGACAACCTCCCCCTCCTCTGTCTCGAACGTCAACTCTCCTCGCTGGACGAGAAACACCTCTTCCTGCTCCTCGTGTTTGTGGTAGCCGTAGGCAGGGCTATCGCCCGGTGCGAGTTCGTAGTAGTTCAACGCGATATCGCTTGCGCCGAGGGCGTCGGTCAGCGGGCGCTGGAGCGTCGAGACGTCGATTCGTCGGTCGATCTCCTCGATCCGTACCTTCTCCATATCTCGGTTTCGAGGGAGGAGGCGATGAATCTACCGGCCGCAGCGACGGCCCCCGCTACACGTCCAGTTCCTCAGCGACATCGTGAATCGAGTCGACGGTAAGCGCCGGGTCGCCCCCGAAGGTCTCCCACGGTGCTGATTTCCTGTTGAGCCAGACGCCTTGCATCCCGGCGTGTTGAGCGCCCAGTACGTCGAAGTAGCCGGCGGTGACGTGAGCGATTTCGTCGATCGGTGTCCCGGTCCGGGCCGCGCCGTGGCGGTAGATCTCCGCGGCCGGTTTGAACGTCTGTACCTCGTCGGCACTGATCGTATCCGTGAGCAGATCGTCGATCTCGGCGTGTTCGACCATTGAGGCCAGCATCTCCGGATTGCCGTTGGAGATCACGTAGCAGTCGTAGCCGCCGTCGACGAGTCGGGCGACTCCCTCGCGCACGTCGTCGAACACGTCGAGTTCGTGGTAGACGGCGAGGATTTCGTCGCGTTCCGCCGTCGAGATGTCGACCCCGTAGGCGTCCAGCGCGTACTGCAGCGCGTCGCGGTTCATCTCGTAGAACGGCTGGTAGGCGTCGATCTGGTTGGCGATAAACGTATACGCCAGCGAGCGAGTGCGCCAGAGCCGTGAGACTGGCTCCGGGTCGGAGACCCGCTCAGCAAGGGCCTTCTCGGCGGCGTCGACATCGACGAGCGTACTGTACGAGTCGAAGGTCACGGTGCTGACGCGGTCGGCATCGAATCCCATAGCCGCTGGTACACGGGGAGCCCTGTTAAGCCTCGTCCCGGCCGGCAAGAAACGCCGCCGCCTGCTCTCGACCGAGATCGATCAACTCAGCGAGAAACTCCGGATCGCGGTCCAGTTTCGTCGAGCAGTGATATCGTCGCCCCATCTCGATGCGGTGGATCTCCGTGTGTCTGAACTCGTCAGACGGGAGTTTACCCGCCTCGACCCAGTCGTTGACCCGTTCGATGAAACGCAGTTCCTGATTCAGCGAGATGTTCCCGGAGAGTTCGTTTCGTCGATCGCCGATTTCGGCGAGACTCGTCGGTTCGCCTTCGAGTTCCTGTAAGTTGATCTGGATGACCCAGAGCTCGTCTGGCTTGCGCTCCGGTGGCTGATGCATCAGATCGCTGATCGGGGGGTTCTGCGAGAAGAGTCCGTCCCAGTGGTAGTGGCCGTGCAGTTCGACTGCCTCGAAGAGGTTCGGCACCGCCGCCGACGCCAGCACGGCCTCGACGGTGACATCGTCGTTCGTGAATGTCTCGAAGACGCCAGCGTTGATGTCGACGGTCCCGACGACGAGATCCGGCCGCTCGGGTCGGCAGTGTTCGGGAATGGCATCGAAATCGATGTGTGTTTCGAGGACCTCTCTGATGCGTTCCTTGCCGAGTTCGGAGCCCGGCGTCTGATACGGGCTGAACTGTGGGAACGGCATGCCCGCGCTCTGGTAGCGGTTGAGCAGTTTCAGCCAGTTGTTCGCTGCCTCTTCGGTGTACCCGTCGGCAGCGATATCGTCCCAGATATTGGTCACGATATCGGCGGCGGCATCCGCGCTGTCGGTTACCAGCCCGTACCACGCGGCGAGCGCGTTGAATGCCCCGCCGGAGGTGCCGCTGATCCCGACTAACTCGTACTCGTCGTCCCAGTTCTCGAAGAGGTGTTCGAGCACGCCCGCGGTGAAGGCAGTGTGGCTCCCGCCGCCCTGGCAAGCGATTGCGACGTTCGTCGACTCACTCATCTCCCCGCCTCCGTCGGTGGCCCATCAGTCATTGGTAGGTGTTCGTGTAGCCGCCGTCCCAGAGCATGTCTGCCCCGTTGAGGTGTTTCCCGTGTCGAGAGAAACCGATGGTGAAGAGGTT
>NZ_JBAOJI010000014.1:0-38835 GCF_037080055.1 Halovenus anhuiensis | reverse complement strand
ACCTTTTAGAGCAGTTCACCAAAAGGTTAATTCTGATACGGATATTAGGATTTAGTATGGATAGTGATGTCCCGGAGGGACTCAACGAACGTGATCCGTTTGCAGACAGCGGTGCAGCCGTCCAGAGCTGGAATGATGGTGATTTCAAGTCCTTGCTTCAGCACAACCTGGTGGATATCCGACGGACTCGCCAGCTGGTGGCCGTCGCCGAACATTATTGTTCCAGTTCGCACTTCTCGATGCGCTCGCTTAATCCGATTAATCCGTAACACCCCGGATTAATCCTCTTGAACTCCTTCCAGTTGAGAGAAGCAGCGTGCTGAATACAGAGTATGTAGTCAACAGCCACCCAGAAGGATAAGATAGAGAATAATCCTGAAAAGGACGAAACAACCGCCTCTCCAGTATTTTTAAATGTCGCTTGCTTCCATCGACTGAGTTTCTAAACCCCAGTCAAGAAGGTCATAAATCTTCTTGGCGTCAACATTGCTCGTGTAGACATTAGGGATGTAACCTACCTCACCGTGATATAGTCGGAAGAGTATCCCAGCGATACAGGACACTTGGTTATTGACGAACACCCCTTCATCACCCGGTTTGATAGCAGGATAATTACTCGTTCCCCCCTTCGGAACTACTCCGATATCCTCAAGATAGTCATCCCAAACAGGGTCCACGTTTATGATGTGTTGAGACTGTTGTACATCGTTTTTTAACCCGAATCCATACGGTTGGCCAATCGTCTTGTCAATTACTTCTCTAACACAATCTACAGTCTGATCGTCGAGGTCAAGGAATACGACGAGAGGGCGATTATTACGGCACTTACTGGCTTTGGATCTGATCTTGCCGGGAATGTCGTTGTCCTCGTCAGGGATGATTCTTGAAGCACTTGACGTTCCGAGGTAACCCACGTTGTTAGCGTTAGATTGCACTACCTGAACCCGGAGAGCGTCCGTATCAATGGTGAACGGAATGTCCCTCTTATCGTATCCATCCAACTTTTGAAGTACCTCATCAACCTGTTTCTCATTCTGCTCCCAAGCAGGCTTCCCGCTGGCGTAGTTGTCGTACTTAGATTTCTTCTCGACAATCGCTTCACACCCTCCCCCGAACTCGGCTTCAAGCCAAGCTCTTATTTGGTCTATTTCAGTCGATTCGAGTACCCTAGCGACTTCAATATCGAATTCATCACATTCGAATTCAGGGAAACCGGAAGAGCCCTTCACGTCCAACACCACTGGATTAGAGCATAGCCATCTCTCTGAAGCTACATATCCCACCATTTCGCTCTCAAACGCCCGGAACTGACTGATATTGTATAGGTCATTCTCATATTGAGATGCAATTTTATCCACCGGGGTCTGGTTTACGAGTCTTGATAGATAGTCGAAAAATGTCGAGTTGTTCCTTGCGATATTGTATTTGATAGGATGTTCTGAAGGTGCGTCACTCCAGAAGTCTTGGCCGAATCTCGCCCTGATCTCTGGAAACTGTTGTTCAAATTTTTGCTGGTTCACACAAACCAGTCGTGAGCAACAACACAAAAATCCTCAGCTAAGACCTATCGACTGGACGTAGATCATTCCCGGCACACCATCCTGCTGCACTGGCTGATCACTTTTCTTCACAGAACGATTCTCAGTTCATATTACATTCGCATCTTGGATCTTCCACGGTGCTTAGAACGACTCTCAAAACAACTAGAAGAACTGGCGGTCAATACGCATCCCTACGTACCAGCAACCCAACCGGTTCGACGATATAACCCACCTCTTTCTAAACTTCTGAAAATACCTCACTGCTCTCGCCGCCCTCAATCTCGAAGGCTCGATCAAGAAGAAGAGCAAGATACCGAAGATTGTCTGCGGCATACGGCTGAACTTTCATCGATACACGCTCAGTTTCCTCCTGCTTTTTCCACAGAGTCACAACAACATCAGAATCGTGAGGATTCGGAAGCGCAGCCGTTATCCATGCTGTCACGGTCGGCGACCCTTCTAACCATTTCTTACTGAGTTCATGCCACTCTGAATCACATTCTCTAGGTGATGGACGACCCTCCCCGAACGCTTTTTGACCCAACTCACCAGCGAAAGACCTGAGCTTCCGGACATCATTCGGAGTGACTTGAACGGACAGCGACTCGCCTTTGCCCAGTCGCTTCGCTTTCCCGAGGGAGAAGGTCAAATGACCGTCTGGCGTTTTAGAAATCCGTGCGCTACCTCGTTTCTTGACGCTTTGTTCCGCGACAGTCACCCACTCCCCTGACTTATCATACGACATCCAGTAATCTGCAGGAATCGGGATTTCTCTCTCTACAGTTGGGTTCTTTTCTTGCCATAGCCACTGAGTCACGCCAGGATATCCTTCTCTTCCCTCCCGGCTGGGGAGGGCGTACGGCCACACTGACTGAATCCCGGACAGGTCAACGTCATGACTTGCAAAGTCGTCCTCTTCAAGCCATGCAACGCTGTACTCCCGATCAAGGTAATGCTCTATGACCGCTTCTTTGTCTTTCCCCTTGTTTCGGTACTGAGCTTCAACTGCAATTCCTTTCCCGAATGGATCACGCGGTTCGGGAAATTCTAATAGCACATCAGGAATGCGTCCCTCAAGTTCTGATTCGAGTTCAATGGTTGCCTCCGGGTAATCATTCTTTAGGCGTGCATATGCGATCGCCTTCATCTTATGGTGCATTTTGGATTCCCCAGAGCAGCCCTCACCACTATCACCGGCTCCGCTACCGTCTCCTTTCCCGCCACCCTTGTGACTGAAGTGCCGAGATACGAAAGTAGACCCGCTGGTGTGTGATGGAACTACTGACATCTTTTCTCCACAGCCCGGACATTCAACTCTTGTTCCGTCCGCCACCTGTGGAGGGAGAACCTCGTTACCATTGATTAGTCCAAGGTATGGCATAGAGCGGGTTGGACCAGACTTGGCCCGGGTGTTTCATAAACACTAGCAATAAATCACTCAGTGAGCTACTATTGTGGTTTTGGGCTCTGTACTTCTCGGTTTAAGCGTTGTACAGAAAAATCGCTCATCAACGATTTGAACGCGGAATTGCTGGGTAAGAATCAAATCCGATGATTCAGAGAGACCCAACATGGTTGCAGTACTGATGTGTGCCCTCTCTTTGGATAGTTGGATTGACCGTGGCGGGAAATCCAGTAGTGTGGTCAGTCTATATTATCGAATTAACAACCAGTTGGATTAATATTCTAACTAATATTTTCCAATTCGTTTCTGAGGGTTGCGATATCGAATCTAAATTGTAGTATTAGTCTGCAATTCCTATCCCAAACTCCAAATATAAATAACCCAATTGGTAGACTATGGAACGACGGAATTTTCTGGCTACGGCAGGGGTGCTTGGAGTTACTGTTGTAGCTGGCTGTAGTGAAGGAGACTCAGGAGACGGCTCTAATGATAACTCTGGTGGGGGTTCAAATGAAGAAGTTGTCGTAGATGAGACGGTCTACGAGGGAGATATACAGCGCTACAATTTCGAAGTTGAAGAAGGTCAGACGATCTCGGTCTCTATCGATAACATCGAAGGAGCACGGACTACTGTTGTATTGACGAATCCAGATGACGAGGGTGTCGGGACATTTGAAGCCGAAACTGAGAATACCGGAACTCATGAAGCTTCGATGACTGGAGTATTTGCAGTTAATATCACTACTTTGGGAGAGGCCAGAGTCGAAGTTCGTGTAGAGTAATTTCAGCTACAAGCCACCTTGTGTATTCGACCCGAGTACTTGGCAGTCTCTGGCTTCAGACACCCACAAACCATCGGTACAACACCGATACTCATTCTGGCGCGACAACGTCTTCGCACGCTGGACACTCGACCCACACGCCCTCAGTACCGTCGTCTTTCTCGTACTCAACTAGAAGCCATGCTCTGGCGATACGTTTACCGCAGTCCGGGCAGTGACCGAGAGGCGAGTCATCAGCGCTCATACAGGGGTGGAAGGAGCGTGTGACAGTATTCCTTCCATTCATTTCTGTGGCGTCGTCTAATGTAAGCCTTCGGCGTGATTCTGGTTATAATGCACACCAGGTTTCCGCTCAAATAAGCCGTCCGTCAGAGTTAATCCGCCGTCACCTGTAGCTTGAGGAACGATGGGAGTCCGGACAATCCTTACTCGTCTTCTTCCCGGTGGCGGGGCAAAAGTGGTCGTCGAATGTCGCCACTGCGGTGCAAGCGTGTCGCCGGGAACTGATGAATGTCCGGACTGTGGGGCCAACGAGTTCTGTCGATACGAGATACCGGAGTAGGGCTGCTACCCACTCGCATCACCTGTCTCGCAGACGATTTCGCGGAGTTCCTCGGCCAGATCACCGTGGGCTTCGAGCGCTTCGAGATCATCCACGACGCGCTGTAGGCGTGATCGAACCACAGTCGAGTGCGAGACTGAGGGGGTACCGCTTGATGAGCTGGAATCGGTTGTCAACGGGGCTGATGCCTGATGAGTCGCCGATGTCCGAACTGTGGGGACGTGTTGCCGCAGAACTCGTACAGCAATTACACCAAGATGGGAGCGACGTACTGCGACGTGTCCTGTTACCGTGAGCACGTCAACTCGCTCCCGGACCCGGAGGTATAATGACTTCTGATTCTGATCGTCAAGACGGCTCACGGCTCGAACTCGACGACCCGCAGCACTGCAAGCGCTGCGGTTCAGAACTTCCTGAGACCGAGCACACTGACGAGAACGGCCGCCCCGATGGTCTGGGTGCATCCAGACTGGGAGAGCATCGAAAAGTGCCGGGACTGCTGGCTTGACGAGAAACTCGACGAGGTTGCTGAGGAGTGCAACGATCGGTACGGCCGCGGTCATCCGCGACTCAAACCGAGTTTCTGATGGGCCAGTCTCACTCAGACCTGTCACTAGTCGATATATCGTCGTCCACCATCTCCTCAATCATGTTGATTAACCGGTGCGCTTCGCCGTGAGCGACTGGATAATACATCGTCCCCTCTACTGCTGATTTGACTGTCTCAGCTTGGTCGACGAGATCGTCGTGATCGATGTCGTCGGAGTCCATGCCCAGTGCTCCGCTGCGGATAAGGATCAATCTAACCCAGGGAGAGGAATTATCTGAGAGGGATTCTAACCTGGGGTATGTCTGGTCCTGGTGAGGAAACATGACATCAGACCGTATTGAGACGGATCTCATGGACGTTCCTCATGTCGTCGGCAGACGGATTTCTGTGATCCAGATCTATCGGCAAATCACGGATGGAGAATGGACGGTCGACGAGCTTGCGGAAGATCTCAGACTGGACCCTGAGGATGTCCATGCTGCCGTCGAGTACTATCAGACCAACCACCAAGAGATGGAGATGCTCAGGGAGCGAATGGATAAAGAGAAGACAGCACTCCGGGATCAGATAGCCGCTCGGAGACCTGATCAGGAGACTCCCGAGGCAGTCCCAGTCGGTCACGGTCTCGGCGAGCCGACAGTAGACCGGACTCCGATCAGCGAGATGAGCGATGAAGAGATCGAGGAGTTGCATACCACATCTGACAGCGAGTAGGCGACTCTGCTTAATCCTGCAGCATTGCGACTGTTCGAGCGGTTTCTTCGACTTCTTCGCTGCGCGACATCCCGTATAGGGCAAGTGCCTCGTCAATTTCTTCTTCGAGAGTCATAGTCATTCTCCCCACCCCGGAGCATCTCCGAGTCGTTCGGTTGCTTCTGCTGACGTTCCTTCCATTTCTTCGGCCAGTTGTCGAGACCGGTCTGCTCGTTGCCGATATCCGTCCGCTAAACGATTTCCCATGTCCAGTGTTTGGCTGCCGAGCAGCATCAGTCTAACGCAGGGGAGAGGGATTATCTGAGAGGACGACGAATCTATAGATATGAGTCTGATCGTTCGGAGTACAGACCATAGCGACGGTGCGCCGACAATCAAAGGGACAGGGATTCGAGTCAAGGATATTGCTTCGGCGTACGAACACAGCGGCTACGATCCCGACGAGATTACGCGACTATACCCCGATCTCAGTCTGGGTGATGTTCATCGGGCGCTTGCGTACTATTATGAGCATATCGACGATCTCGACGATCCGGGAGAGCTGAGAGACCCCTATGACTGACGAGACATCTCCTAACGGTCCTGACGAGTTTCCTTCTGAGGGGGAACTCCCGGACGACCCGGTGGCCGTGGATGATATTGATCCATTCAGTGTTGATGACGATGATTTTGAGAACATCGATGACATCGCAGCCGCAGAGTGGAAGGCTCAGACCAGCCCCTCCGACCGCGTGCGGTCCGTGATGCGGACAGCGTACGAGCCGATGGCTGCAGCGACTGTGGCCGAACACTCTCTCACGTCGGAACAGACCGCTCGTGAACAGCTCCGGTCGCTGGTCGAACGCGGCTACGTGACGGAGACAGCCTCGCCTGACTCGAAGGCCACGGTGTATCGACGAGCAACCGATTCACTCGCTCTCGAACAGGCGCGGCGTATCCTGGACGAGACGGATGCTGATACGCTCTCGACACGCGTCGTCGAGATGCGCGAACAACTTCGTGAGTACAGCGAGCAATTCAACGCGAACTCGCCTGATGCGGCTGTCCGAGCCGACGCGGAGATTAACTCAGAGACACTCTTGGAATGGCGAACGACGCGGCGGAATCTCGTATTTGCGAACGTAGCGCTCTCCATTGCCAACGCTGAACGAATCGTCGAGAGAGATACCTCAATCAACGAGATGAGCGATGAAGAAATCGAGGAGCTGCATCCCACGTCTGACGGCAAGTAGATCGACTCTGCTTAATCCCTTATTTTGCCGAACAGCGCCTCGCCAACGTCTGTTGGTGTCGTGTTTTGCCAACTCTCCCGGTCTGCTGTTGCCGTCTCCAGGTCCGAGCTCGGGTCACGATCCATGTCTTGACTGTCGGTGTCGATGATTTTGAGTTTTCTGTTCCAGTGCTGTGTTCGAGGATGATATTCATTCGCTGCTGGGGGGATAACCGAGATGGTCGTTTGCCTCCTTGGTGACCGACGACCACTCCTCATTTGTTTTTGCTGCGTGGGACGCATTCGATTGATACGCCGCCGCCAGTTCCTCCTCCGTGGGGTTCATTCTATCAGATTGCTCCTCGTGGACAGTGGTGTTTTTCCCTCTCCATAGTGATGTCATTCAATGTGTATCAATAAGTCTTCTGTCGAACCGTGACAATTCCTCTCACCCTGCCGAAAACGGCAGGTACAGTTGTTCTTCGTTTTGTTTTTCAAATTGCAAGTGGGGTGTGGGTTCAGCGATCAGAGTGAGTGTCCCGCGTGAGTGTACCACGGCGATGTACCACGGTACAGTGCTGTGGTACAGAGTCGTGCTCCGGGTTCGTGGTACAGACTCGTGTTCCAAAATCGTGATCGAGGAGCAGTACTAGGGGATTTGAGATGAGTGTGGGTTTTTTCCTTCCACAATCCTCAAACCACTCGTCCGTCTACCGCTTCCGTGTCCTCGGTTTGGAGGTTTTCAAGACGCTCTTCGCCGTATTGGTCGTCTGCAGTTTCATGCCGTCGATGGAGCCGGTACGCTGACTGGAGCCGGTCTTTGTCGTCTGTGATTGCCCAGTACCGTCCGCGGTGTCGGACTAATCCCCGGTCCTCTAACCGTGATAGGACGACGCTGACGCTTCCTCGCGGGATGTCCGTCGCCTCGTGAATCTCGGGCTGTGTGAACGCCTGCTCGTCGTTGGCCGCCAGGAAGTTGAGGATCGTGATCGAGTTGTCAGCAGTCATTCCTGTTTGTTGATTTGATTGTGCTGCTGCGAGAGCAACACGGACTTCCGTTTCATCCCGATATCGATGAGTTGCTCGATAGTCGTTATCGGGTCGTCGGACTCCATATCTGACGTATCGGTCTCGATGATCGTGGTTCTATCGACGGTTATCTCGCAGATACACAGTTTCACTGAGGCAGTTCAAAATCTGATTCCGGAAGCAGAGAGTCGAGGAGGGGTTCTTCGGATGCTCGTGAGAGTCGGTCTCAGAGAGACGGACGAGAGATTGATAGAGGGGACTGAAGAAGCGTATCGAGAGTTTAGAGAGGAGCAGTACTCCGGGATTTGAGCAGAGATTAAATGCTGATCTCTAGTCTACTCGATGATGAACCGAGATACGTTTTCAGGAAAGACATCAACTGCTTGCGCACGGTCTTCGCGGTAGCAGATGTCCAGCCGGCGGTTCGGCTGGGCACTATATCTCAGGCCCATGTTCCGCGAGCCATGCGGCTGCTTCGCGCTGCTCACGGTAGGCATCCAGATGCGTTTTAACTTGCGAGCGGTCGTCGTTGTCGGCCCCAAAGCCGAGTTCCGCAGCGATCTCTCCATACGTCCAGCCCTGCTCCCGGAGCGCGACGACGTTGGCTCGCTGTGGCGGGACGCCATGATTGGAGAGCTGTTCGGCTTGGTCTTGCCAGTCCCCAGTTGCCTCACTCATCAGCATCACCGTCTGCGTGCGGGTTCTCGGGCGTCTTGCGCGGGAGGTCAAGCACATCCTCGGGCGTTGCAAACTCGGGGATCGTGTATAATTCAGTCTCGGCAGACTCCGTCTCGACGTATCCCCACCCGTTGACGGTCGTGGTCGACTCATCCTGCTTTTGCCAGGACCCCTCGGATGGGTCGTACACGTAGACACGATGCCGTCGGTCGGGCGAGGGTGTTGTGTGGTCGGGGCCGGTGTAGCTCTCGACGACGACTTTGTCGGACACGACGTTGCCGAACTCCCAGCGCGAGAACACATCAGTTTCGTCGCCGAAATCGTCCGTACCGTGGACGCGCTGAAGCCGTGAGGTCGTCTCGCCGTGCGTTTGAGTTACCATCGAGACACAGTCCTTGATAGAGTATACGTTGCTGACGGCCGTTTCCTCGTTGGAAATCCACAGTCCGTCCTGATCGAACGTAATATCGCGCGGGAACAGCGTCTCGATGAGCATGTCCGCCGCGCCCTCCCGCGAAACCTTATAGTCGTTTGGGGACAGGTCCGACTCGTCGAGCGCAACTAAGTACTCCGCGAGTCGGACCTCGCGCGGCGTCGGGACGGTCTCCCAGCCCAGCCCGATCGTGGCCGACGAGTAGATCGCGGAGAGGCCGGTTGTCGTGCGGATCGTCATGTACTGGATATCGTTGGAGGCAGGGATATCAAGATCGTCGTCATAGTCAGTCACGTCCGTGAGGATGCGCTGACCGACGCTCTCGTGAGTCCCTCTGTGGCCGACTGGAGCCTCGACAGGGTAATCTCGGAGTTTCTCCCCTGGAGCTGAGTGGCTGGGCGAACGCTGGTGGCCGAGGACGCCAAGCGATTTGAGGAGTTCGTCGCGGTACTCGGCAGCCAGTTCGGCAAACTCTTCTTGCGAGATGAAATTGTAGTCTTCGTTGGGTTCTGCCATTGTTGCATTTTGTAGTACAACACCTATGCATATAAATTTGTTGCAATTGATAGTGCAACACATTGTTAATCAGCAGTTTTGTTTGGTATTGGTTAAAAACTGCACTGCCGGATTCTAAGATGTAGAGAGTCTAAGCGATGAGTTTTCCAAATTGCAAGTGGGTTCTGGATCAACGTTTGAGTCCCGGGTGCGTGACCCACGTCGACGTACCGAGTGAGTGTACCGGGTTCGTGTACCACGGCAGTGTACCATGCGCCGGGTTCGTGTTTCAGTGCCGTGGTACAGACACGTGGCACACAGACAGATGAGGGTGTCATAGAACGATTCACACGGTAGTTATTTTCGTCGTAGAACTGGCTGAATACGCTGGTGAGTAGAGCTGCATACTGGCCACTGGAGGCCTTACCAGTTTTAAATAATGTTTGACGCTCTTGTGGCGTAGATTGTTGGTGAGTTAGAGCGCAGTTTCGAGGATGATTCTAAGCGCCCGTATCAACATTTCGTTAATTTGAAAGGGACAAGAAATCTTTGACAAAAGCGGCACTCCTGTCTGATACCCACACTATTTGCAACAGACGCGCACTCTGATTGGGCCCGACTCTCGAACCCCGTCCTTCGAGACGGTGACTGGATAGTCGTACACTCCCGGGGAAACATCACTGGGAACACGTACCGGAGCCTCGTAGGAGATGGTCGCTCGCGGCGGTGACCAGTTCCAGTCCGGAGGCATACTCTCGGCGACACTGGTCGGTGATGGGCTCAGATTTTCCTCGTCGAGTCCGACCACTGGCCGACTCTCCCGTGAACTGTCTGCCGGGGCGACTAACGTGTTGATACTCATTGATCCCACATTCTCTGCTGTTACTGTGACGGTCGCCTCCTCGCCGAGCCCAAGTTCGACCGTCGGCGTGTCGACAGAGGGTGGCCCGTCTGCTTCGTCGACGGTGAGTCTGCGAAGACAGCCAGCAGTCCCAAACAGCGCGGCACCCATGGTAACGAGCAGACGGCGACGCTTCATACATAGATTAAATTCACCGAAATAAAGATAGTTCTTTCGGCATACCAAGTATGCCAGTGCTTTTTCGCCACGAGCCTGTGGCTCACCGCTTGGAAAAACGCAGAAAAACCGTCGATCAGTCGATGTCGCCTTTCTCGTCTTGCCAGCCCTACAGATCAACGAGAATGACATCGCCTTTTTGATCCAGATGCGATATTTCATGCATCCAGGGATACGCCCCATCCGCCGTTCACCGTCTTCGCACTGGTGGGTGACGTGGTTTCCGCCCAGAGCGGATATGGGCAATCTGGAACCAATTGCGTTCGACATCGAAACGAGCGGCCTCGACGACTGCGCCGAACTCACGGTCGCAGGACTTGCCACCCCGCTGGAGAACTGCTGTTGGTCAATACTACTGGGCGTCACCTTGATTCAAGTACAATTGAACGGGCATGGATCGCCCTCTCAGTAAACCGGAGAAGCTGTGACTTCAGGAGTGGATTCATCTGATGGAATTACAGAACGAACATGTCCCTCTCTAAGGATTTCAACAGGGCCTGATCTACCTATACCGGTTGAAAACCACTGTAGATATGCTCCGCCGGGAAGATGAGAGAAAAAACTCACCAGTACTCGTCGAATAAAACCTGCATAGGAGCGGTTGGCTGTTGACGCCAGTCGACGAGCCACATTATCCATGCGTGAAATAATGCCACCGCCACAACGATACCCACCACTCCTCCAGTTACCAATGCGACGTTTGATCTCCACCCAAGTATCTGGGTGGTAAACCAGATCTCAAGAATTCCGACCGCGAACATTCCAACGACTCCCGCCGCAATCACAGCGAGCACGAAGCATTTCCCAATGAGCGTCCCGGCGTATTTTTGTTTGAACCGGTCAAGCGCCGCGGTCATTGTGTCCACAAGGTGTTTTTATAACCCTTTAGTTTAATCAATTAATTTACGCAGTCTTGATCGACCTGACCTGGGTGTTCAGTTGTTTCGTTGTGAAAGCACTAGAAGCAGCTGCTGAATCTATCCTCTGTATCTTGCACAGTATTTCTGATAAACCCGGATAGACCGCATTCTTCAGCGATCACTGTCTCACCTGTACTGATTGATTCTTCGAATAGATCGTGAATCGTTCGGTGAAACTGCATACTGATCACAGATTTTCTATCAAGAGACAGTTATGTTTGGGATAGCGTGCGGGATTGAAGAAGCATAGTCAACACCTATAATTGACGTGAAGGGGTTAGTAGATGTAGTGAGCGGGGATTTCATAGCAATGTATTTATATGGTTAGTATTTGAATGACGAATATGTATGATCTGACAGGATTTCAGCGTGACCTCCTGTACACGGTTGCTGGCCAAAACGAACCGCACGGCCTTGCAATCAAAGAAGAACTTGAGCAGTACTACGAGAAAGAGATCCATCATGGCCGACTCTACCCGAACTTGGATACGCTCGTCGAGAAAGGTCTCGTCGAAAAAGGACAGAAAGACCGCCGGACGAACGTGTACTCTGTCACCAAGCGCGGTCGGCGCGAACTTGAAGCCCGTTGCAACTGGGAAGCCCAGTACGTTGAAATGTAATGAGTACACGTGCTCGGCGCGTCACTCGTTTACACGAATATCTTCATTCTGGCAATATAATCCCTTACAACATCTAAGGACATTCGAGCTGATTACGCTTCAGATTCTTCGTGCCTGCACTTTGGCTGTCGAGAAAGACCGTCGGTACAGCCAACACACTTCCCGGCTGACTGTGTTTACCAGAATATAGGCGAGAATGCCCGTCCTCAACGAGCGACCAAAGGAAGCGAGTAGGGCGAGGATGAATCGCTGTATCCTATACAAACAATTAACTTTCTGTCAGTGCGTAATTAGGGTACGACGATGGAATACACACACCGCTACCGCGCTCACCCACCAAGTGAGGTAGCGGCGGAACTCAAACGGCACATCGACATCCATCGTCAGGCCTACAACTACACCCGCTACGAATACGAAAATCTGCCCGACGATACCAATACTATCGGCAGTGCGTACAAACATCATAAGCGTCTCAAACCATGGAAAGACGAGTTCCCGGTGTTTGGTGAGGTTCACTCGAAAGCACTGCAACGCACTGTCACGCGGTTCTACGACAACCTTAGCAATTTGAAAGACAAGAAAGATGCCGGGTACAACGTCGGGTGGTTGAAATGGAAATCGCCGCGAGAGTTTCAGAGTATGACGTATTCGCAGTCTGGCTTCAAACTCAAAAACACGAGTGGCCAGACCCCGACACTGTGGCTCTCCAAAATTGGTGACATACCCATCCGATACCACCGCCCACTGCCTGATGACGCCGTAATTAAAGAAGTCACGGTCAAACACGAACCAACGGGCGAGTGGTTCGTCTCGTTCGCACTCGACGTAGACGAGGAACATCTCCCCGAGAAACCACCAGTCAATACTCTCAATCCAGACGATTGCGTGGGTGTTGACCTCGGCATCCTCAATTACACCCATACCAGTGACGGCCTCTCCATCGGGAATCTGGACGTAGAAGCGGAGTACGAACGGTTGCGGAAAGCCCAGCGATCCCTGTCACGACGAGAACAGGGCAGTGAGAACTGGGAGAAACAGCGCCAAAATGTTGCGTCCATCAAACGTCGCATCCGGCGAAAAGTCCTTGACTTCCAGCATAAGTTGACGACATGGCTGGTCACGGAATACGACGCCGTGTTCGTTGAAGACTTGGATGTGAAGCGGATGCTGGAAGGCAGTCAGAACGCCAAGAACAAGCAGGACGCCGCATGGCGACAATTCATCACGCTTCTTGAATACAAGGCTGACCTGCATGGCTGTCACGTCCGGCAGGTCAACCCAGAAAACACCACCAAGATGTGTAGCGAGTGCGGTGTGAAGACGGACAAGCCGCTCTGGGTCAGAGAACACAGTTGTCCAAGTTGCGGGTTTGAACTAGACCGTGATTGGAATGCCGCACTAAACGTGTTAGAACGTGGATTGAAGCAGTTAGGGCTGGGACAGTCCGAAATACAACGCCTGCTGGAGACTGGAGCCGCTGTGGACACGACTCACCGGGAGTCAGTGTCTGCAAGCACCGTCGTTGAATCAGGAACTCCGACGCGAAAGCAAGGAAGCCCCGACCTCAAGGAAGCGGCGGTAGCCGCTGAGTAGGTCGGGGTAGTTCACCATACAGCCCTCCTTGTTGCACCAGTCCGGAACATACGCAAATTCTTGTTGACCTGGTTGGTAATCTTTTGTGACGAGCTGAATCTTCAGAACTCAGGTATCGGTGGCGTTGATCAGGGTATTGTCGCTTAGTTCCACCGGTTCGCCGTCCCATCGCGGAACTGTGTACACTTCGCATCAGTGCTTGTCAAACAAACTGCCGGAATGGCCCGGCCACGTTTACAGCGGTAGCGAGGCGAAAGCCCACGGCTCAGCCGTGGGATGAAGCCGACAACTGGGAATCTCTTTACGCTTGTAGCCATGGCTGGATATTCCACACCGAGATGCCTAACGTTTATGTTATTAAAAATACTATGCTTACGTATGTCGAATCGGGTCGTCACGCGGACACTCAAAGCGAGTATCTGTAACCACTCGCAAGTCAGTGATGACCTCGATTCGCATGGCTTTGCCGCGTCGAAATTGTGGAACGTCGGGCGATGGACAATTTCGCGTGTCTGGGATGCTATCGGCCACATTCCGGACGCCGACGATCTCTGTTCGTACCTCAAAAGCCACGAACGCTATGCAGACCTACACAGCCAATCTAGTCAACGAGTTCTTCAGGAACTCGGTGAAGCGTTCGTCTCGTGGTACGAGCAGAATGACCCAGAGGCGAACCCGCCCGGCTACCGCAAACACGGCGACGACCACCCGCGCTCAACAGTGACGTGGAAAAATCAGGGCTTCAAACTTGACACTCAGTACAACCGTGTTCGCCTCTCGAAAGGGACGAACATGAAGGAGTCGCGCTACGCCGCTGACTACATTCTCTGTGAGTACACGCTTCAGACGGACGATCAAACACTGGACGCTGTTGAAACTGTCCAGACGGTGCGTGCTGTCTGGACTGGTGACGAGTGGGAACTCCACTTCGTCTGTAAAATGCAGATTGAGACAGCCGATACTCTTGGTGAGAAGACGGCGGGTGTTGACCTCGGCATCTGTAACACGGCAGCTGTCTCTGTCGGTGACGAGACACTACTGTATCCCGGCAACGCTCTGAAAGAGGATGCTCACTACTTCCGACAGCAAGAATACGAGACGGAAGGCAAAAATGGCCCGAGCGACCACGCAGAGTGGGCACGTCGAAAGAAATCCCGACGACAAGAACATTTTCTGCACACCCTGTCGAAAGACATTGTTGAGCAGTGTGCTGACCGAAATGTTGGCACGATAGCAGTCGGTCATCCGAAAAACATCCGCAAAGACGAGGGCTGGGGACGGCATGGTAATAAACGCCTGCACGACTGGGCGTTTGAAAGGCTGCTCAGTCACATCGAGTACAAAGCTGAAGAACGTGGGATTGCGGTTGAACGAATCGATGAATACGAGTTGGCTACATCGATAACGTGCTGTGACTGCGGCACGAAAGCCGATTCAAACCGTGTCGAGCGTGGGCTGTACGTGTGTAAAAACTGCGAATTGGTCGCTAATAGTGACTTGAACGCGGCAGAGAATATGCGAGCGACGGTAACTCCGAGTCCGTCTGAGGATAGGAGTAACGGCTGCTTGGCACAGCCATCGGTACGTCTGTTCGACAAATCGACGGGGCGAGTGGTCCCACAAGAACAGGCGCGACTGTAGACCTTAATATCCCAACGTGGGAATCCCACGGTTTCAGCCGTGGGAGGATGTCAACAAGAAACGAGGCTTCGACTTTTGAATGGTTCTGGTCTTTGTCAGCGCAGCCGTGCTTGGCATTCGAGAAGCAATCGGTCACCCACTTCACCGATTACTTTGACACAGTTAGACTGCCGATTTGCCGTTCAGTTCTTGATCCAAGCGGATCACATCAACATTTGCGTTCGATTCACAGTACCGCGTTGCACCTTGAGACAATGGGCCTTCGGCAATGATCAGCAGTTTCCAGTTATCACCGAGAACGTAGTCTTCCAATTTTTGCACGATCATATCGGTCGTTTTCGCCTGGTCGAGGAGATATTCTATTTGGTATCGGCGCTCATCTGCATATTCTAGAACTGCAGTATAGTGATCAGGAACGACAACCTCGGTTAGTTCACAGGCGCGATAACGGGCTCCGATGGTGCACGTTGCTCTTGTAATCGTCTTCGGGGTTGCGCTGTTGACGCCCGAAGACATTAGATCCGAGAGAAACAACTCGCCTGTCGAGACTGTCTCCGGTTCAGCGACCGTTACAGGGAATTTTGAGTGGGATTTGGCGAGCATCCAGCCTTCAATTTCGAGCTCTCATATTTAACCCCAACTTTATACTTAGCTAACACTACTCTGTAGCTACTACTCAACAAACCTCGGTCGACTCTCCACATGCCTAGGAAACCTAATCAGCACGGGGCTCGTGAAACCTTGCAAGCGGGTCATCCATCGTGATGATGTTCTCAATAATCTCCAAGTCTTCTTCGGGAAAGGAGATGGTGTCGACTGTTTCCCAAATCGTCCCCACATCGCCGTTATCCGCAACACCAAGAAACGCCATCCGTTGGCGTTCAATCTCGGTTTCAGAGTCTTGCGGGAAGCGGAGGACGTATCGACGCTCTCCGACCACCGAGAGATCCTCAACGTAGAGGTCCCCCATTGATTTTGTCTCATTCCGAGGGTCAACGAGCGGCATTTGCGCAGCGAACTCCTCACGATCAACAGTGTCGTCTTCTAAGACAATTTCTTGGATGATACGATCTGCAACGGCCTGTTGTTCGATGTAGTCTCCCAGCGTTTCACGGGCTTCAGTGAGTGTCGGAGCCGTCCGAACGATGGCGCGGACCCGTTCGGGGTTCAGGTCGGCACGATCCTGTAACGCCTCGGAGATGAACCGGGTTACATCCATTCGGATTTTCACGGTTGGAGAGATTTCATATAAATCTACCTTTTTAACCAATTTCTAGCCGACTCGTGGTATCGAGAGTAACCGAAAACTGGCGTTCGTCAGTCGTCTGTGTCGATTTGTTCGTCGAGGATGATGACGAGAACACGCTCACCGGCGTGCTCTTCTGTCCCGATATTGATCGAGCCGTCAGACTGGACGTAGGTTTGTCTCCGCTCTTTGCGGTTGCCATCAAAAGTAGTGGTGTTGAGTTGTCCTGGCCGGGTGAGCGATACCCATGCGGCTGTGTGGTGGGTCAGGTCAGTGACGTGATCGACGTATCCGCTGTCGTTGACTTCTGCGACGTGTGTTTCGAGAACGTCAGCATCGATTCCATCCTTGTATCGGGGAGTCAGATCGTGGCTTGTGTTTGGCATCTGTTTACTCTGATCGAAAGCAACTGAGCGTAATCAATTAAAGGCTTGGTCAAGGGTAGAACGGGACGTGAAATCACAAAACGGCGGTCAAGAGTAGTCTAATCTAACTGCAAAATTAGTGAGGGATTCTCTCTTACTGTCGAAGCATAATACGACGTTTAGTTTATACTGGTTGCCGAATAAAACCGTCTAAGATGATTCACGCAATGCGAACCAATACTCAAATTTATACGGGTGTTGATTGATGTCTGCTAATGATTCTACACCTCTCAGACAGTCGCTTCAACTCTCTCCTTCCGTTATTGCAGAATACATCGGTCAGAGTCAGTGTAGCCGATATGCAAAACACGTCTTTCAGGATATTGACCGATCTGTCCGCTACGATGGTGAGGACTATGATGAGGCTTTCAACCCGCTTAATATTCTTCTTTCAAAAGCTGGTGACCGGTTTGAGACAACTGTGTATCGGAATTCAAAAGCAGATGCACGCCGCGTTACAGAGTGCGAAGAGTCTGGTGAGGATGAATTTTATCGGAATCACTCGGAACTCCTTACAACGATCGAAGAAGCAGTTTCAAGCGACGAAGCATGGGATGACTCACCGGTTCTGTTCTATCAACCAGGGTTATCCGGGACAATCTGCGGCTGGGATGTCCAAGGAGATGCTGATCTCATCTATATTTGGTCCACCTCAGAGGGAGCTGAAATCCGCGTAATTGATGTGAAGCGAACAAGTGAACAGAAAGTCTATCACCAAATCCAGGCGGCGATTTACATTGACCTTCTTGATAAGCTTTTGCAGCGAAGTACACTCTCTGTTGACACTGAACTTGGGAGGGGCGACCGTTCGATGCCCGACGAAGACCATTCTTCGACTCGGGGGGACAAAGATAGCGTATGTCTCTCTGGTGGCATCGTCACGTGGGAGTCTGACTATCAGACATTCACAACGGAAGGGTTGCCGTCTTTCGCTGTTGAGCCGCGGATTATGGATATTCGCCGCCTCTTGTCCGAGGGCGGACCGATTGAAACTGCTCTTTCTACGCCACTTGAGGAAGCCCCTCATCAACTCGATCAAAAGTGTGCGCAGTGCCCTTACAATGAAGGCTGTATTTCGGATGCCTTTGCTGAAGGGAGTGTCAGGTTGCTTGGGTTGAGTGTAGCGAAACAACGCCAGCTCAAATCTGCGACATCGCAAAACATTGAGACTGTTTCTGATCTTGCTAGCCTCGGTTCAACGCCGAGTACTGATGACTGGAAACCGACGACGTACAAGCTTCCGTTCGGGATTGACCGCGAATTAGAGGCTACTCCTGGGATCGGCGAAGAACTCACTCAACTTATTTATCGAGCAGATGGCCTCCTCGATACATTCAACCCAGAGTCAGACGGTCCGAGCGACCGGCCACGAAACTGGATTCCCGGTACAGGGTCGTGCTCGCTTCCAGATGATAATCCCGGAGAAGACACCGATTTCGATCATGACTATCTGCATGGCTCGATGGTCCGAGTGTATTTGAACATCCAACACGACCATCTCCGTGACCGGGTCATACAAGCAAGCGCCCGCGTGACAGCAACAGAAAGCACCACGGAGCCGCAGCGAGTGTCTGCGATTAGTTCAGGGGCCTCAGACGACATTGCAACTGCGAACGAACACGAAGAAGCCCTTCTCGACGAGTTTACTGCTGACTTGTTTGATGCCATCCAAGATGTGGCAGAAGGCATTGAATTCCCGGAGGGTGGCCCTCAGAACCCACCGCTGCACTTCTACACATACACTGACCAGGAGATTGAGGCGCTTACTGAGGCTTTTGACCGCCATTCTGCGTCTGCCCGGATTCAAGCTCTTCGCTCAACTATCGAGGGAGTGGACCGAGAAGATGATTCTATGGTTTCTACGCTCCGCACGGAGATTACAGACCACATTATTCTTGAAACGCCGTCGCCAGGGCTTGTTCACGCGTATGAGGAACTTTACCCTCCGTCTGAGAGTTATCGAAAATCCCATCGAACTGAGGACTGGCAGTACACGCCAGCTGACTCTGAAACGGAGTATGACTTACGGCATGTATTTGACCGGCGACTGTTTGATATTGATGTTGCTGCTGATCGCAAGGGAGACCGAATCGTTCCAGATATAGATGACTACGATAGCGTTGATGGTGTTAATACACGGATGCGGATTGGTGCCTCAATCCCGCTGGGATACCTGTGGTCAGCTGTCGGTCGAATTGATGATGACTGGGCAGCTGAAGTCGATGACACTGTACTCGCGGAATTTGAGTTAGATAACTATCGGTACCGGACAAACAGTACGAATGAGGAGCTCCAGCCTGCTGACCTTCTCACGCTTGGACGGCATTTCTGCGACATGCTTGAACACGTTGAACGATCGCTTGTGTATTCAGACGCGACGTTCACGAAGACTCCTTATCCAGTAAATGAACTGGCAGTAGATTCGTTTGAGTCGCCATCGCTCGCAACTGGGGCGAGAAGGTATCTCGTGGAGGAATATCGAGCAAGCCGTGAAGAAACATACAACACATACCGGTTGTTTGAACGGCAGCGGATTGTCTCGGGTGAATCAATCCCAGTCAAAGTCGACGATATCGAACAGGTGTCTCGAAGGGATTTGCGAGTGGAGGGGACACTCAATTATCACGGCGTCTTTAGCCGAAATCACGAAACGATTCGCTCGGCCTGTAGCCAGACCGGAAACGACGGTTCATCAAGTGGCTCTTGGATGGTAGCAAACGAATTCCATCCATCCACTCCCTCCTCGGACGTATCTAAACCCCGGGAAATCGAAAGCGGTGCTAACGCAACTGTTGAAGAACTTTCTCCGACACAAAATAGTATCACATTCACGCTCCAGAATTTCTTTGGCCCGGCTGGTGACTTCGGGGAGCGACACGATACGTGGACGAGAAATAGTAATCGGCGCGGTGAAGATGACTACCTCTACGTTGAGGAGGGCAAAGATCTCATTCTTGATCCGAAAACCGATGATATTACGAGCGGATGGACTTACGACGCTCTTGAACACGCAGACACAAACGGCATACACAGCCGATTAGAGGCTGTTCGCCACGGCGACCTGCACAACCCTCAAACAAGCGTATTCCAGAACTCGACAATCACCGTAGAAGCAAGTTGGCTGGATGAGCAAGAGGAGCAGTCTCCGATGGGTGTTTTTGCGCAGTGGCTTTCTGAAGAAGTTGATGCAGACACGTACCCAAGTTCTCAACAACAGGAATTCATCACCGAAGACGACGCTCAGTTTGTTTGCCTTCAAGGCCCGCCTGGTACTGGAAAAACGGCTGCAACGATGGCTCCCTCGCTTCTTGCACGAGCTTATGCAGCGACTGCCGATGGCCATTCTGCCAACATGCTCGTTACTGCTCCGTCAAACACGGCGATTGATCAATTACTGGAGGACACAGCAGAGTTGCTTGAGCAGGCAGAGTCCGATGACGCTCCCTTCGCATCGCATGGTGATGTTGAATTGGTCCGAATTGGTTCTCGTAACGGGACAGGAGAGTCAAACGTCACGTACGCAGATTACAATAAAGATGCTCACGAATCTCGTATTGATCGGATTTGTGAGCGGTTGCACACAGATACGCATACTCATGAGCGGACAAGTGGGGACGGAGTGGCTGGAAGCCCTGGTGGAGACGAGCAACTTTCGTTGTCATCGTGGAGTGATTCCTCTCAGAGCGGCGATGAGGGCGGTGCTGATGCAGAATCTGACTCAGCTAACGAGTCGGAACCACCGATCACGATTGTCTTTGCTACCGTTCCCCGGAGTTGGAATTTCTTAAAGCGATACACACCGGGGTCACAGCCAGATACGGCGGAAGTGGCCGCACAGTCTGTGTGGGACGTGATCGCTTTTGATGAAGCGTCGATGCTGGAAATACCGCAGCTGCTCCATGCTGGAGTTGGATTTCGGGAAGGGGGGCAAGTGTTGGTTGCCGGTGATCACCGACAACTTCCACCTGTCCAGAAAGCAGATTGGGATGACGTACGCCGCCGGGATATTCGTGAGACAGCTGCTCACTTGTCGGCTCTTAATTACTTCCGCTTACTCCGCGGCATTGATGTCTTAGATGAGGCCGAAATGGACGGCTTCAAACATGATTGCGATCGAGAGGCTGTTTCTATTCCGCTTATCCAGCTTGATACTACGTTCCGATTTGATGAGCAAGTTGCCTCTCTGATGCAACGTACGTTGTACTCGAAAGATGGAATTCCGTATCAGGCTAACGAAGAGTTAGCTGGGTACGAGACAGACGATGCTCCTCCAGACGTTCTTAAAACCGTGTTCAGCGGCGAGACAAGTGTTGCATTAATCACGTACGATCCAGTGGTTGAGCATCAGCAATGGAACCCGATTGAGAGTATCATTACACAGTCGCTGATTCCTCATACTGACGAGGATACTGAAATTGGTGTTGTGACACCACACAACGCCCACCGTGGGCATCTCCATTCACATCTCCCAACCAGTCGAAGAACCGATGCGGATGGCGGATGGCGGTCGCTCCCGGGTAGAGACACGCAGATTGAAACGGTCAACAAATTCCAAGGGGGTGAGCGGGATATGATGGTAGTTAACGCGACGGTTTCAGATCCGTCGTATATTGATACAGAAAGTGATTTTCTGCTTTCGGAAAAGCGGATCAACGTCTCGTTGACACGTCACAGTGAATTGCTCGTTGTAGTTGTTCCAAACACCATTCTGGGGTATATCCCAAGCGATCCAGATCTGTACGAAGAAGCGACGATTTGGAAGGTGCTTGCCGCTGACCTTGGAGAAGCTCCGACATCTAATGTTGAACCGGACTGGTCTGATGATTTGGGAGCGTTTTTAGCTGATACTGACTGGGAGAGCGAAACAGTTCCAGACTTCTTTATCAAGGATGAACTCCTTCCATTGGAAGTCTCTATTTACACTCTTTGACACCGTTTTTTGCTCTCTCTCTCGGCTGAATTAGTTAGGTATACTGTTTGTCGATAGCCCTTGTGTGGTATTCTAAAAGTGGCCGTTACACGATCATTGTGATCTCAATCAAAAAAGAAATCTGGCCCCTGCATAATGCGAATCGCATCTTCGAACGTCACTTCATCAGTTAGTCCCAGATTTTCCAATCGCTGACAGGCTGATTCTATTGCCGAAGTACAGTGTTCTTCGCTTTCACCCACCGAAACAATCACATCGTACCACCACACAAATACTGTCGCACCTGATGTGTTCACAGTATATGTTAATGCCGGGAAAGACTCTGGATCATACCTGACTTTCTCTGTGCCGAGTCCGATCGCTATTGCATTAAGATTTAATCTCCCATCAAATTGCCGTACAGCTACCGTGTCTGACTCGTTCAAATTTTCTAATTCCTCGGGTATCTGCATTTCTCCCCAAATCTCGGGATGATCTCTGATATCGTCCCCCTTCTCAGCCTCGTCGCTGTAAGTCTGCCAATCAATGACAATACTCCTATCTAACTGTCGATCCGTCGGTAGGGACATGAGGAAATCAAACAGCGGTTGGGGGTGTTCACAGTCGTTCTGTTGATCGGTGTTTCTATTTGCCATATTGCGCTAATTATCGCTCTTCTTGTAAATACTTCATAGCTTGAAAATCAGTCAGTTGATGACTATCTTCTATGTCTCCAGGATTAATCTACATTCACCTGTAGGGGTCTTTCATAAAGCTCCATCGTCGCTCTGAAACGTCTGTCCGAGGATTTGGATACCTTTGATATTGCTCAAGTGAATCTGGCATCAGGTCATCTCCGAAACTGTCCGGTGGCCGATAACGAACGCTGTAGCCAACTTCAGGAAACCCTCGAAGACCTTGGTGTCTTGTCAGTGCAAATCGCTCCTCAATGGTTTCATAGCGAAGGATTTCATCTCCAAAATCGGATGGTGAGAGCCAGACAACTGAATAATCCGCTTGGATGTAATCTGAAGTAGTCTTTCGAATATCCTTCTCTTGGTTTTTGTGCTGGACTTCAATGACTAACCCGCTACCGAAGAATTCATTTCGTGCCTCGAATTCGATCAACGCATCTGCGATTCGCCTATTTGCATCAGTTTCAGAGAATGTAACCTCAATCGGGATTTCTGCACCACAGCGAACGATTTCATCGCCCCACTTTTTCTGGAGTGCTTCGACGGCTAGCGCCTTGCACTTGTAATGTATATCTGATTCGCCCTTACTCGAACAGTCAATTTCAGAGTCCCGATGATAGAAATGTCGGGCTATTTCATTGCCCTCCCTCGGAAACATTGTTCCGCCACACTCAGGGCACTCTACGCCCGTTCCATTGTCGACTTCAGCTGGCACAACCACTTTTTCATTGACTTTCCCTCTGAACGGCATATCTTCGATGTAATAATCAGAACACTATAAACTTTCAACGCTTGAAGTAGCAGTCAGTTCAGACTGGGCCGACGGCACGCGGATTTGTGTGCGTCACGTTGCTGCCCGGCTGGTCCTAACTTGGAGGCGAAAAGCGGCGAGCAACTACCTATCTCATAATAAAACGACTCGAATCCCCTGACAGCATCGCCTCTGTCCCTCGCTTCTTCTCAACTGCGTCTGTGAACTTCTCATCTCCGAGAAGCTGACGAGCTGTCTGCTCTGCAACAACACCATCATCGTAGAGATCAAGAATCCGAGCCTGTTCTGGTTCGCTGAGATGCTCTCGGAGAAGTTCAATGACTGGTCGTTCAATTGATTCTTCTGTTACTTCTTCGGCGGTTCGAACCGCGGCTGCGAGTATTGCATTTTTCCGTTCTTCAGTCAGGTTGTCCATATCGTTTCTTTGAATTCACAACATCTTATTCCTGTCACTCTGTGGTCGCTTTCGGGTCAAGAGAGGACTGCCGGTTATGCTAAAATAATGAGGATCATTAAATATTTTTTAGATGTTCGTGCAAACCTCGCTGAGAAATACACAGTCAGGTGGACTGTGTACTCAAACATCAACGGGTCTACAGAGAATCCGCTTATATAAGTAACTATGTGAATAAACAGATATGTATGAGCAGGAAATTACTGAATACCCTCAGCCGGGGTCTTATTGTAATTGAACAGATTAAGAAGAGAATCAGTAGCAAAGTGTCGAAGTACTACTCGGGCGGCGGAAAAATACCAACGGAATATCTTACCAGGACCGGTCCACGGATCGAGACCACAATCAATTGTACACACTGCGGTAGCGAATGGACGCTCACGGTTCCTGAAATACTTCTGGTCATCGAAAACACCACGCATGACAGCTGTGGTAACGAATTAGAAAACATTCTCCTTACTTGGGATGATGTGGATGTGGAGGTGGGATCAGTTGAAGACGAGCCTAAACTTGAGAAAACGTCTGGCAGTTATAGAATTTAGCTGATCGCAGGCGCTAGCCTACCTTTTCCCAAGGAAGCGGCGTCAGCGATTGAGTAGGTAGGGCGAGTTCACTAAGTAGTTTCTAGTCAAAGCGGAGTCTGCGGTATGCTGTTTGGATGACCGTTCCGTTTTAGTTGCGAACGACAGGAAATGTGCAGGACATTGTTATCACAAGAGCTTCTCGGGACGATCTGTTTTATTTCCGATAGCGTACAAAATCATATGTTCTGGGAAATTTGCTCTAACTCACTTCGCAGCGATGTATTTCATCGACACACCGCCTAACGTTTTATAAAGATATCCTTGCTCCGATAGTTTCCGTAGTGTGGATTTCTTTGGGACAAAAATCTCCTGGTGTTCATCAGCTCTTGATTGGATTTCTCTCAGGGTGATTCCCTCATCACCACCTAACTCTGCGATCAGATCATAGACCTCTCGCCTATCATCATCCAATGAAGCTAAATCGGGCGTGGTAGGCACATCGGGGTCGTCCCGAAGCTCGAATAGTTGTTTTTCAGAAATGTCATAAGAATGGACACGGGGATATTCCTGCATACTACCTATATCACCATATGCCCAAGAAACGAAATCGGAATAGCAGGGCCGACAGAGAATGTAGAAGTCCGCTATCGATTCCTCTGTACTCCCGTCTTCAAAGTAAGTATCGTACTCAACCTTCGCAAAATCATAACCATCGGTTGTGTGGCCGCACTTGTGACAGGTATGTTCTGGTTTTTTGTGGGGTGGGAGATCATCAAACGGTATGTAGTACGCTGCTGCATTTCCGATCTGTGCCGTCTCAATACGCCCATTTTCGACCATCTCGGAAACGTGGTTATTGATTGTATTGACTGACACATCTAGTTCATTAGCAAGGTCTTGCGCTGAAAGAGCTGGCTTATTGGTATTCCGCAACACACTCGAAATCTGAGCTTTTTTGCCCATGCTCTATCGGACAGGTGCGAAATACTTATTTCTTATTCTCTATCGAATAGTTAGCAGTCTATGAACCAGAACATCCCTATTTGGGTGGGATTTGTGATCTTAGGTTAATAGTATTTGAACTTGAATAGACGCAGGTTACGCCGAATGCCGTCTGAGAGTGAATCTTTGGAAAGATCCGCGACCTGATGAATATTTGATTCATTTCTCGAAGCTATTTTCACGATTTCTGCCCGGTAGATCGTCCTCAAACTCGACTCCCATGCACATGAGAGGGAGCATTCGCAACGAGACCGCTCTGGTCTGGTCACGAATGACAGAAAATATGCATGGGTTTGATCCGGAGAACTTTGACCTGCAAGAATCCTAACGGCATTTGTCTAAATTATTATGTTAGAACGCTGTATTCGGATCAATATCGGACCTGATACAAACTTTGAGTAGCCTCTCACCACCCGGTTACGACCGACACAAGACCAATTACAGTGCTACTCCCAGATAATCTGCTAAATAGTATTGAAATAGTGGATAAAGAATCCGGAGTTAGGGTTGATCCGGATAGACATAAAAATTGTTCAAATCGGGTGTTCAGTGGTGCTAGAGAAATTCATACCTTCCTATGCATTCCTTCACCTGTGTCCTTGATACACCTTCCTCCAATAGTTCTTCAGCTACGGATCTTCTATCTATGTGCTCTTCTGACTCAATCATTCTCTTAGCTTGGACTACTTTTTTGAGTCTGTCTTCCCTTCTCACTGAGCCATTCTCATCAGATTCGTACTCAATTGTTTCTTCAATTGAAATTACTTCCTGTGAACGTTTACTTCGGTAAAGGTCTGTCTCATCTTGTATAATATCACAATCACCCCTATCCTGAGTCTGGTCAAGATCAATTTTCGTATCAGTATTAGCGGTATTCCTGAAACGGAGTTTCGTTGACCCTCTTTCAGAGTTATATCTAAGTGAATTTACTTTTGGTTGAATTGTTACTATATTTCCCCTATCAATGGATACAAACATTGAACCATCTAGCTCAAATGCGTTTGTTCCGAAGTGTCCAGATACGATAAACTGTGTATCGATATCAAACAACCAAGCTCTCCTTCGAGAGTTTGCATGAGCTAAGACAATGTCGTATTTCGAGTCAAAAACATCGCCTAATTGCCGTGCTTTACCGAGTCTATGAGTGAATTCAAACGGAACCCCTGCGATTCTTACTGAGTCCCGTAAAACCTCGTCGGAAAGCCCCGTAGTCTCATGGGGGGATAAGATTCGATCTCCCGTGAATATCACTTCCTGTCCTGAGATTTCCTCAGTAAATGCTCCGTATGTTAACTCATTTACTATATCATCATACTCCAACTCAGCGTAGAGACAGTCAGCAAACTCCACATCTTCCATGTTGAGTTCGTTGTCATGATTTCCGCTTATCATGCAACAGTATATTTCGTTGGCCCGTAGGTACTCCAAGAGGGAGGCAAACTGATTTATTTTTCCGTCATCACCTTTTGTGTCTGAGAGGATATCACCCGCTAGCAAAATCAATGACGGCTCTCTCCGCTCGATTTCATCTATGAGATCGTGCAATTGCATATCCAAGTGAAGATCACTCACACATAGAATATTCATGCCACCAACTATTGGTATGGTATTCAAAAAGCATTGGGCGGATCGTAATCTGACAGAGATTGTCCAATTCTACTTTCACTTCATGGTCATCCCTTATTTGCTGGTGGGGCATAATCGAGGGTATGCCACGAGCGGACGACACCCAATTAATCGATTCTTTTGAGGAGTTCTACAGAAGTTACTACCGTAACGAAATTGCCGAACTTGCACAGAAATACCCCGACGAGCAGAAATCACTGTACATCGACTGGCAGGATTTGTACCGGTTCGATTCGGACCTATCTCAGGATTTCCACAACAAGCCGGACCAACTCCGGCAGTACGCCGAGGAAGCTCTCCGGCTGTATGATCTTCCGGTGGATGTCTCGTTGGGGCAAGCCCATGTTCGAGTTAGAAACCTTCCAGCGACGACTGAAATCGGCGAATTGAACTCAGACCACCGTGGAAAGCTGATTGCTGTCCAAGGAAGTGTAAAAAAAGCAACTGCGGTTGAGTCGAAGATTACAACCGCAGCGTTCGAGTGCCAGCGCTGTGGAACTCTTACACGGATTCCTCAAGAGGGGGAGGACTTTCAAGACCCGCATGAGTGTCAAGGGTGTGAGCGACAAGGTCCCTTCCGAATAAATTACGATCAGTCGGAGTTCATTGACGCACAGACACTAGAGATTCAGTCTCCCGTTCGGGGACTTCGAGACCAGGACCCGGAACGGATTCAGGTACATATTGAAGACGATATCACCGGGACTGTTTCTCTCGGAGACCGGGTCGAAGTGACGGGTATTGTCAAACTGGATCAAAAGGGAAGCGAACGAAACCGGAGTTCACGGTTTGGAATGTATTTGGAAGGCTTGACTGTTGATGAAACGGAGACCGAATACGGCCACGTCCAGATTACAGACGCAGAGAAAAAAGAAATCGTCGAACTCTCGAACCAATCCAATCTGTACGAACAGATAATCGGTTCAATCGCACCGACCGTTCATAACCACGAGACAGGGAAGTCTATTCTTGCCCACCAACTATTCAGCGGAGTGACGAAATTCTTCCCAGACGGAAGCCAAACCCGAGGGAATATTCACTCACTCTTTGTGGCTGATAGCGGCACATACCAAACTATCAAAGAGATGATTGAGCGTGCAGCTGAGCTTTCTCCACGGGCAGTGAAAGCCTCCGGTGCTGAAACGTCTGGTACGGGCCTTACAACGACAGCATATCCGTCAAGTAACAGTAGTGGCGGTAGTCCATGGGAAATTGAGGCTGGCCCCCTGATCGAAGCAGACCTAGGCCACGCTTTTGTTACAGACTTTGATGATCTTGGCAAAGAAGCAGAAAGTAGCGTAGAGACAGTGTTACGTGAACAATCAATCGACGCCAGCAAAGCAACAGAGTCAGTCTCACTCCCCGCAAGAACGAGCGTCTTCGGGGTGACAACCCCGGTATATGGCCGATTCGATGACTTTGAACCTCTGGCTGAACAGATTCCACTCTCGGGGGAAGTAACAGGTGCATTTGATTTGGTGGTCTTGATCTCTGACAACCCGAATAAATCAAATGACGAGGAGGCAGCAAGCCATATTCTCAAAGCCAGTCGGGCAGGTGAGGTAAACAGACAGGCTGAGCAGTCAGAGGTATCAAACTATACTGAAGAAGAAGTAGAAACCTTGAATTCCGAGATTGAATCAGAGATCGAGACCGATCTACTTCGGAAATACATTGCTTACGCACGCCGGAATTGTTATCCAACAATGACCGAGGAAGCAGAATCCAGCATTCAAGAATACTACGTGGAAACTCGGTCGCAGTGTGCTGATTCAGATCTCCCGACGCCGGTCACCGAAGAAGTGCTTGATACACTCGTAAGGCTATCTGAAGCAAGTGCTCGGATGCGGCTGTCTGATCGTATCACTGAAGGGGATGCTGAGAGGGCTATTGGAATTGTAGAGACTTATTTGAAACAGGTCGGTGTTCCTGAAACGGGAGAACTCGACGCAGATATGATTGAAACAGCGACGGACGGAAACAACGTAGATGACTTGGATTTCCAAGACTGGCTAGCAAATCTGATTGCTACTATCGAAAACGAGTACGACGAAGGCGCTCCAGTGGATGTTATTGTTGAACGTGCCGAAGAACAGGGGGCAGATGCGCACAAGGTTGAAGAGGGTATTTCTGAATTAAAAGTGGATGGAGAGGTTTACGAACCTCGAAATAACCATCTCCGGACGACATAGTTCCAAGAGAAACGAATAGATGAACTCTATGATGACCTAACCTCACAGCCAGAGGTGGATGAAAAAACAGATGAAAACGAAGACTGATCGTGACCTAGTTTTTTAGTAACCGTGATTCTGTAAGCATTCTCACTGTACACACCAATTACCACTCTTCCGGGCACCCAATGCACTCAAAATTACTCACGGACCCCATTACCGAGAGTTTGTCACCAAAGCGTCTTTTTCTTCAAGATAATCTTTAAGTCGGTGAAATGTATCAGCACAACTCTCTTCCTCTTTTCTGAACTCTGCAGTATTCGTCAGCGTGTTCCAGTCACCAATTAAAACAAGTCTCTTCTTCGCTCTAGTGAGAGCTACATTCAGGCGCTTACGCCCTTCATCAACTGGATGTTCGAGAAACCCAGAGTTGTGACTTGGATTCGACCTGACAAAGGAAATGATAATCACCTCACGCTGACCTCCTTGGAACTTATCGATAGTCTCAACGTCTATAGCACTAGCAATATCTTGATCAAATTCTCTCCGTATTTCGTCTCGGAGATGTTTCCTTTGACCACTATAGCCAGTAATGATGCCGATATCTTCTGGATTAACACCCTGTTGGAGCGACTTGCGAACTTGGACGAGAACATATTCAGCTTCTGTTGGATTGTAATAAGAAGAATCCGACTCTTCCTCATTCCCAGAGTCATCTATCCCCAGTATGGGATCAAGGCCATCAATCGACCAATCTCGGTTTTCTCTTCCATGTTCAAGTTCTCCTTCATAGAACTCTCTGCTAGCAAATTCCGCTATTTGTTCATTCATCCGATACTGGCGATGGAGAGTTTGTGAAATGTCAGTCCCATAGACGTTCAGAAGATGTTCAAACATCGACGTGTGCACTCCTTTTTCGCGCATTTCTGGATCAGATACAAACGGAGGGAGTTGTTTGTGATCACCCGCAAGGACTGTCCTAAGACCATACGGCTGCGGATATTCTCCCTCATCATCTATCCGATGCCCCCACCCAAAAGGCACAGCCGTCGCAGGGCCAGAGGCTTGTGTTGCTTCGTCAATCACAACCAAATCAAAATCAATGTCGGTATAATTGTCTATTGCAGCCGCTGAGTTGGTTGTTGACGCAATAATATCGGGACTGATGTCTGTGTCTGAGATATACTCGGTCCGTCTGAAATAGTTCTTTGAGACGAATGAACTCACATTCTTTCTTGAACTCCCAACTCGCAACAAGGAGATGTCATCATCTCCAATGCTCTCTACAATATTATGGAGGGATGCGGGATCAATCTTTGAATCTGTACTTTCACCAGCGACGATGTTATCAACAGCTTGGTTCGAGTGAGCACAGACCAACACAGTATCCCCTTGCTTGGTCGCATGTGCAATGATGTTTACTAGGGTCCGGGTCTTACCAGTACCCGGAGGGCCGTGAATACAGAAGACATCGTCTGTTCTTAAAGCTGCTTCAGCTGCCCGTTCCTGATACGTATTTAGCTCTAAGAATTGTTCAAACTTCACATCAAGCGGTGAAGTGAATGACACCTCACGATTCCCCTTCAGCAAATCCCGATATGATTCCGCACTGTTGCTAAACGCGTTATATTCTCGCTGTTCCGCAATTCCCTTTGTAACCACGTGGACCGCACATTCATCAAAGTCAATTGATGACCTATCGTGAAGATCACGAACTCCAAAATCTGGGTCGATATAGATCTTGTCTTTACTTATTTGTTCGATTATCCCATCAACATACTCGTCACTACGTGGTTCCTGATCGGGTATTAAAAGGACCGTATTCCCCTCGTACACTCCGTATACATCTTGTACCGTATTTCGGCGACGATGATCAGATGGGTCTGGGAGAGGGAGATGGACTGAACAACGGATGAGCCCGTCAGTAACTGTTACATCAGCTGCCGCGATCTCTCCATCCATAGATTGCTCAATTTCAATATCCTCTTCAGGAATATTATCTAATTCTCTGGAGTGTTCGTGAACGAGTTCTCTCCGCACGAATTCTAATGTTTCATCAACATAGCGATTGTACTCTTCATCGCTAAGTGGTTGCTGTGGAACAATGGAGTCAAATCCATACGGCGGTCGGTCGTCAATTAATTTTTCTTCAAAAGTGCCCTCAGAGATACTGAAACGACAGTCCCAGAACCGGAGTCGATATGCCAACCCAGACCGTTCAGCATTTTCTAGTTCGATAAACTCATTCATTCCATTGTCTGCATTGAAGTAATGTAACGCCTCACCATACTCGTCCTTTCGATACCCAATAAACTCATTTGTCAATTTTGGGCTATCTACTTCGTGTACTGGCAACATAACCATCTCTCCAGTACCGAGCCCACGTCGCCCAAATGCAGCGATTAGATGGTCTAGTGCGACTCTCGGAGAATCATCATTCCAATGATCGCAGTGTTCAGCCTCGTCTTGCGATAACTGTAGTTGGCCTGGTGAGACAGATCGAGTCCGCTCCGCAATCACATCCAGATAAGTTTCCATCAACGTATGATAAATTTCTGGGAAAATAAAAGATTAAGGGGTGTCTCCAGATGACAATACCACCCATGAGGTCCTTTGAGAGGTAAATTAATTGTCCAGACCCTCTAACTCATAGCTATCATGCCTTTCGTTGGGGAAATATCTGGAGACCGTGTTATTCCAGAAGAGGTACCTGATGGAACTGACGTGGCGTGTCCAGCCTGCGGAGAAAAACTTCGTCCACGGGGTCCGTTTCGGGATGGTACTGCTCGGCATTTTTATCACACTTCGAATTTTGGAACATGCAGCGGCGGGGAATCAGAAACACACCGGAAATTAAAATCACTAGCTGTCTCAGCACTCAGAAATCAGTTCAACGATATAGCTGAGAAAATCAGACCAGAAGTGGCTATTGATGTAAGCGAGACCCCAACTCAAGTTGATCAACGACGCGCAGATGCACTGGTTCAATTCCGATCAAGGCATCAAAGATACGGACAGGGACTGGCGATTGAAGTCCAATATCAGAACAATCAAAAGGATATTAGAGGGGTTACGCATGATTACCTCACCAACGATCTCAGCGTCTTCTGGGCAGATCAGCGCAATTTTCAGGAGGATGTGTTTCAGATTTCAGATTTGATTAATGCGTTCGATAGCGGAACGAGTAGCACTAATGCATTTGCCGCACCCCGTGATCCGGCCCCTCCTGTTGTGGATCATGGGGATCAAGGTAAACTATCACATAGTGGGTCAGAGAAAGAGGGTGAATATAATCGGTGGACACCCATTGATCCTAATCCTGCCTGCCGACATGAAATCATAAAAAGAGGCGTATTTGATCTTTGTATCCGTTGTGGGCTGAAAGTAGAAGACCGGGTGTACATTGAACAAGCGGACCGGTATGAGAGGAAAAAGGAGCTCGGCCTGCTTGGAAACTTTACAATGGAATACGTTGCTGATAGACGTTCACTTCAGGAAGATAATATTGATTTCAACGTGATTGATCGTGGAGAATCGCCCAGCAACCACGCCCATAATTGGCGGAAACGTAGTGACAACTGGGGGTACGAAAAGCACCAGTGCTCCTGTGGGAGTACTCTTGTCGTCAAAGAAGATGAAATTATCATTGATCATTCTTTATCGGGAGAGGACAGTTGCCAACACGAGTGGGAGGTGAAGACCACAAGCAAAGTGTGTACAAAGTGTGGCGAGGAGCGGAAACCGTGGGACGAGTAGTGGATATCTCTCGGCAGTAACTCGTTTTCGGTTGAATTTTCGTTCCTGCGCACGAATTTCAGCTAACGGACAGTTCAATCGGTTGCTTTTCGGCGTAGATCGGCGTTCTAAAGCCTGATAACTGGGTTTCTCGTGAACGTTTTGACCGGCATTCGCAACTCCACAACCTCGGAGGATGGTTTTGATGTGTGCCTTTATTTCACAACTCAAGCCGCTGAACAACCACTCAGTAGCGATGCGAACTGGCCGCTGACACTATTGTCACTTTCCAGTAGTGGTAGAAGAGGCGTGCAAGATACATAGCGCAAGTCGGTCACCGGTCGACATCCCCTCGGATTATCCTACTGATCAACCAACTCACGAGGGTGGTTGCTCCACTCGTGTCTCCCGGAACTCGTCGTCCTCGTACTGTGGGTAGGTCGCCCGACATCCCGGGCAGCGAGTCACCGGTACGTTTACCGCCGCTACCGCCCGCGGAACGGCCGGCGGGCAACTCGTAAATACCGTCTCATCTGCGAGTTCGTCGACGAATATCATCTCTTGCAGGAACCGTGGATTTCCGTGTTCGTCAAGTACCAGACTGTTGAGTGTGTATAGTACCTCTTCGATGCGACCCGCCGGCTGAGTCGGCCCACGGATGGCGGTGATAAGGAATAACACCTGGTTGGCACAGCCAGCAGTTCACCTGTTCGACCGTAGTAGGTGTTGTTTCGCCTCACGAGAACAGGACATGAACCGCGAACATTAATATCCCAACGGCTGTCGGGAATCCTCGCTCTTCAGAGCGAGAGGATCTCAACTGACTAGGGAGCGAGCCGATAAAATATGCCGAGGAAAGACGGTCAAATCCGAAAGCACACCGAGTCGAAAAGAAATGGGCTTTTTGAAAATGTTCTCTTCTCAATTCAGAGCCAGTTCGACAGGAACGCAAGACATGACGGGAGAAACACTCGCAGGGCAGCCCCACCGAACCCGAGCCCGATGTAGCTCATCAAGAGAACAAACTGCGACCGCTCATCTTCGAATCCCGTGAGCAAATAGTACAGGATGAGTGACGCCGTAGTCTGAACAACAAACAGGGACACGAGCGTGCCTATCAGCACAAATTCCGGGTCGTCCGTCATCGAGAGGAACTTTTCTGGTGCCCATCGACTCTCGACGAGGGTCAGAACACCGCCAATCACAATATACCCCAAGAACGTAACGGCGCTGATGAGCATCCCCCAAGTACCCCAGATGGCACCCCGGCGGAACCAACGCTCTAGGATATCCGCCAATCGAGCGAGCCTCGATCTCGGTGGAATATCTGTTGACATCTCTTATCGGATAGTTCACTCAGAGGACCCCGAGTCAATGTCCTCCCAAACCTCCAGACAGTCTTCACAGAGCCGGCCGGTGAAACCGTCAACGTCGTGCCGCTTGACGGATTCATCCGCGCCACATCGTTCACATTTCATACTTATTTCCCTCGGTCATGTCCGCTCGCACGCTCACTGTGTCCCAAAGACTTCCAGTGACTTCTTTTCCAGTGGGCCTTTTGAAAACAACGAGACAACATCTCCAGTCTGAATAGCGGTTTCGCCTTTGGGCGTGAGCATGTCTCCTTCTCGTTCGATACTGATGACGAGGACTTCGTCAGTCAGTAGCCCGCCTTCGACGGCCTCTTCGATGGTTTTACCCGCAATCTTGGCACCCTCAGAGACAGTAAACTGGACAACTTCCGCATCCCCAGCGAGACTCATGAAGTCTGTCAGTGACGGTCCCGTTGGAACGTCTTCTGGCCCAAACGGATTGTACGGCGTGTGATACTCATCCTCGATCACATCTTCTTCTTCAATCTCCAATCCGAGATCGGCAAGTTCGCTTGCGATCTGGTTGATATCCTCCGTATCCGAGCCGACTACTGTTATCACCACATTTCCAGAGCCAGACATCAACTCCCGTGCTTCGATGACACCGGAGATTTCCAAGGCGGACTGGGCGAGTCGCGGTCGGTCCGGAATGGGGGCGCTACAGCGGAAGTGATAGGTGACGTATCCGTCAATCGCCTTGTAATCAATCTCGGCGGGATAACCCTGCAAGATCCCTCTCTCTTCGAGCTTTTCGATTCGATTTCGGATCGTTGCCGGTGTCACCTCTACCTCTTCGGCGATATCTGATGTCTCTGTATTTTTCGCATCGAGTGCGAAATAATAGAGGATTCGCTTATCAATTTCGTCGATCCGATTGCCCATACCGGGACTACGATTTGGGGACATATTGGCTCTTTCGTGTCTGCATTCGAGTTAGCAGTATACTTCGCCCCAGATAAAAATTATGCCACATTATTTTCGCTGACCGAAATTAACTCGAAATACTTATGTGTACAGGCAAATGGATGGTTCTGTAGGTAGATTCGACGACAGCAACAATCTCGTCCGAAAACCACCGCGTTAGGCATCGCAGCTGCGTGGATTCCCGACGAAACGACACAACTCAAACCATGACCCCAGCAAATCCTGAACCCTCGGACAAGGTTCCCGAAACGGTTGCCACTGCACTCGAAGAGAGCAGTGACAATCAACTCAGGGAGATCATCCATTACGCGCAGGCACTCCTGCGAGAGCAGCCACCGCTGACCGACGAGATCGAGTCGCGGGAGGGAGAGGAACTCGTTCGTATAGAAGACCACGGAGCGTACACCATCGTCGTCGTGAGACGCCCGGACGCAACGGGCGAAGCACGCGGCCCCTTTGCATACAGGGTAAAATGGGAAGATCGACCCGGCAACGAGGACGGCAAGTACCGGTGGCATTATCTCGGAAGACTCCACGGCGAGAACGGGGGTGGCTGAGATGGATCAGTCACTGCTTCAGCGAATTGTCGTCCCAGTTGCTAACCGCAAGGATGCGGCGGCAACTGCTGCTGCGCTCGCCTCGCAGGTTGAGGGGATGGATTGTGCTGTGATTGCTGTCCACGTCATTGAGCGGAATCCCGGAACAGTTGATAAAGCGTCTCCCGAGCACCGCAAACAGAACGCCGCGGAGATCTTCCGTGTCGTTGAAACTGCATTGAAAGAGACCGGGATCTCGGTTGAGTCGGATCTTCGGTACGGGAGAGATATCGCTGGCTCGGTCATTGAGGCAGCTCACGAGAACAACGCGACCGGGATTGTGTTCACTCCGCGCGGAGCAAGTCGCTGGGAGAAACTGTTGACCGGCGACGTAACGCACAAGCTCGTCGAAAACAGCGATATTCCGGTCGTGGTACTCCCAGACAACGAGGACGGATAGTTTCGATTAGACCGAATATACAATCAAATAACACACAGATGTACATTATCATTGTTGGCGCAGGCGACATTGGAACGCCGTTGATCGACATCGCAACTCGGAACGGAAACGAGATCGTCGTAATCGAGAAGAACAAACAGCGTGCCGATGAGATTGCCAGCACATACGACTGTTTGGTACTCAACGCGGACGCAACCACGAAGGAGACGCTGGCAGATGCCGGCGCTGAACAGGCAGACGGCATCATCTCGACGACCGACCAAGATGCGACGAACGTCATGGTCTGTCTGCTCGCGAAGGAGTTCGAGATTCCATCGATCACCTCGGTCGTCCACGACACGGAGCACATGGGGCTGTTCCGGCAGATCGGAGTCAACACAATCGAAAATCCTCAACAACTCATTGCAGGACACCTCTATCGAGCGGTTGCACGGCCAGCAATTGTCGATTATATGCGGATCGGAGAGGAAGCAGAAGTGTTTGAGATTACGGTCACGGAAGATGCTCCTATCGCTGGGAAAACCTTGACCGAAGTGGGTGAGGAGGACCTCCTCTCTGATGATGTCCTGATCGTTGCCATTGAAAGGGAAGGCGAAGACAAACCGCAGACACCGAGAGGGGAGACGCGCATTGAGGCCAACGATCTGCTGACAGTGTACTCGGCAGCTGGAGCAGACCCGAGACTCACAGATCTATTCGGCCACTACGAGGACCACACGGCGTAATCAACTGTCACAGTATTTGAAAATCATGTTGCGAATCGATACAGAGACTGTCGGACACGATGTTGGTCGGATTGTCCAAGCCGTCTCGTTAATGATGGTCGTCTCTATCCCCGTCGCTGCGATCAACGCCGAGTTCTTCGCCATTCCATCCTTCCTTGTCTCTGCGATTGTGATGGGCGGCATCGGAACCGGACTTGTCTGGTGGTTTCGTGGCGCTGACCCGCCAGAAAAGCGCGAGGCGATGGTTACCGCAGCGACTGGCTGGGCCGCAATCGGTGTCCTCGGAGGATTACCGTTCTTACTTATCGCGTGGACGATCCAGATCGATCCGTTCCCGGCCTGGATGAACACGCCGGCGATGGACTCGACGACCGAAGTGTTCCTGCGGCCTCTAGACGGCGTGTTCGAGAGTATGAGCGGATTCACAGGGACGGGACTCACTATGGCGACGACCGAACAGCAACTGCCACGGTCGCTGCACTGGTGGCGGTCGTTCACTGAGTGGATCGGTGGTGTGGGAGTCATCGTGCTAACAGTCGCTATCCTCGCTCGTGGTGGCGGCAGTAGTGGGTCGTACACGCTGTACGAGAGCGAAGCGCGCTCGGAGAAGATCCATCCGAGTATCGTGACGACAGTCCAAGAGATCTGGAAAATCTTCGTCGGTCTCACGGTCGGATCGATTGTATTGTTTCTACTGGTCGGAATGGAGCCGTGGGGAGCGCTCAACCACGCGATGACCGGTATCGCAACAGGCGGATTCTCGGTCTGGGGTAGCTCGATTGGATACTATAATAGCCCGCTAATCGAGTATGCGGTCGTCCCCGTAATGGTTGCAGGGAGTATCGCGTTCCCAATCCATTACCTGATCTTCAAAGGCGAGCTTCACAATTTCTATACTGATCTCCAGACCCGGTGGGTATTCATCTGGTTCACTATCGGCTCACTCGCGCTAACGGCGATTCACTTCGCGAACGGACAATATGCGACACTGGAAGAAACCTTCAGAATCAGCCTCTTCCAGTTCGTTTCCGCCACCTCGAACACTGGCTTCGGTACTGCCACAATCGGGAACGGTGCAGGCGAACCGGTCTGGAGTGCCGGCGCGACACTGCTAACCTGTATCGGGATGCTCACCGGCGCAGCGGCCGGGTCGACGGTGAGTGGGTTGAAACTCATCCGCGTCATCACGCTCATCAAGGGAACTGCGTGGCAGATCCGCGATGTGTTCCAACCACAGAGTGCGATTCGGTACCTTCAGATCGGCGACCGCAAACTCAGCGAAGCGCAAGCGCAGCGCGAGTACACCGAAGCCACGGTCGTATTCATCCTCTGGCTGATGTTCCTCGCAATTGGAGTTGCCTTCCTGCTTCGAGTTCTTCCCTCGGCGACACCGCTGGAGTACGTCATCTTCGATGTGATGAGTGCACAGAGCAACGTCGGACTTTCTGCTGGCGTTACCGGACCAACGATGCCGAAACCTGCCAAAGTAATGCTGATAATCAACATGTGGGTTGGGAGACTCGAAATCATCCCGATTGCGGTACTGTTAGGAGCGATATTCCAGCGATTCAATCTGTACCGATAGGACCAAACTGTCTTGGTCTAGCTATTCCATCTTTACATCTGAAAACCAAGACGAGGAATCAATTCAAAGCTATTCTCTCCGAACAAGTGTGATCCTCAGGACTACTTGTACCGTTTCATCACAGTCGATTGATTCTGGACTTGGTACCCGCCAAGAAACACGCTTTTGTACGCTGCACATCACTGGTGAGGCAGATGCGGTTACGCGTCAACTGGCGTCAAAGTGTTGCGCTGACAGGCACTGTTGTAAAATATCTTGCCGCGGCCATGCTCCTCCCACTTGCGGTGAGTCTCATGTATGGGGAAGACACATTGGTGTTTCTCGCTTCAATCGTAATCACCGTTGTAATCGGATTTCTCTTAGAACAGCTCGAATCCGATATCGATCTCGGCCCGCGCGAGGCAATCCTGTTCGTCTCTCTC
>NZ_JBAOJI010000013.1:0-40046 GCF_037080055.1 Halovenus anhuiensis | reverse complement strand
CAGTGGTAGACGTGGACACCGGGGTACATCGCCTTGAACTCGAATGAGGCGGTTTCGCCGGGGTTGACCGTCGAAGCGCCAGCGCCGCCACCGGGACCGTAGACGGCGTGGAAGTCGATGTTGTGCGGCATCGAATTGCTCTCTTCGTTAGTCAGCGTGACTTGGACGGTGTCGCCCTGACGGACCCGAACCATCGGACCCGGAATGCGGCCGTCGAAGGTCATGTAGTCGAACGTGACGCCGGGTTCGATCTCGGCGGTTTCCTCCGTCGTCGTCATCTCCACCTCGTGATGGCGCGGTTCGTTCCAGTCGACCGGGTCTGGAAGGTCCGTCGGGTCTGCTGCGATTCGGTCGGTATCGACCGCCTTTGCTTGCCCGGGTCCGTCGTCGTCCGTCTGATTGTTGTTTGCTGGCATTGGCTCGTTGGTATCGGATCCGTCGTCAACGGAGGAGTCGAGACAGCCCGCGAGTGCGAGCGCGGCCCCGCCGCCGGCGACAGTCGTGAATGTTCGCCGCGTAGTGCTAGTGGACGTGGTGTCGTGTTCTGGGGACATTGCCGTTCACATCTATACGTAGTGACCGGATCCGCATGGAACTGGGCGGCAGATACCCGGGGAGGTTTATAAGCAAACCCCGATTTTCGACAGAACATCTTCGGGACGAATCCGGTTTGTCTTGTTTTCGTGTCTCTCTCCGGTGCTGAGAAGGGGTAAACTCCCGGAGCCCCTCCTCAGCATAACCAGATCTTTTTTCAGCGCAGTGGACACATCGACAGTCAATGACTGCCACAGGGGGACGCTTCGACTGGCTTCGCCAGCCCGAATACACCGGCGAGAATCGGTGTCTACCGTGTACCGTCGTGAATACGATTATCGCGACCGTTCTCGCGGGTGCAGTCGCAGCGGGGGGCAGGCTGCTCGCCGAACCGGTCGTGGGGGTTGCTGCAGGGACAGGCGTTCTCGCCGTCTCGCTCGGTGCGATCTATTTCCGCGGCTATCTCGTCCCCGGCACACCGGCGCTCACGAAGCAGTACTTGCCGCAGCGGGTGCTCGCGTGGTTCGGAAAAGCGCCCGATAACACGACCGTCGACACTGATCTCGATCCGGAGCGAGCGCTCGTCAACGCGGGCGCACTCGAACCGTGTGCGGATCGAGACGACCTCTGTCTCGCCGACGGCTTTCGGAGCGAGTGGTACGACGAAATCGACCGGCTGGAGTCGGCGAATGCCGGGCGAGAACGGCTGCTCGACGTGCTGGGGTTGACAGAAGGATCGGTCGATTTCGAGGACCACGGCGACGCCTTCCGGGGGCGGGTCAACGGCAGCGTCGTGGGTCGCTGGGAGTCCGAAGCCGCCTTTCTCGCGGATGTCGCCGCCGCCGAGGAACTCGACGAGCGGATCGCAAACTGGGGAGAACTGTCGGTCCGGGAGCGAAGTCAGCTGCTGAGTGGCCTGCGGATCTTCATCGATTCCTGTCCCGCCTGCGGCGGCCGACCAGAGTTCGGCACGGACACCGTCGAGTCCTGCTGTAGTACGCACGAGGTCGCAGCAGTCTCCTGTGATGGCTGTGGCGCTCGACTGTTCGAGTCGCGGGTCTGAGTCTAGGCCGGCACATCGACGAGATCCGGCGGGTCACCCTCCTCGTGGCGATCACAGACCGCCTCGTGTTCCGCCGGGAGATCACGCTCTCGGAACGTCTCGAAGCCGGAGCGATACCGCTGAGCATCGCGGCTCCCCGGACGGTAGACCATTCGAAGTTCGGCGATGCCAGCCTGCTCGCCCGTGTAGACGAATCCTGCCCGGTAGCAGGCCTCGTAGGCCATCGGATTGTTGACTGCAATCTCGACAGTCTCGTACTCTTCAGAGAGTTCCGCGGCGGTAAACCGGAGCAACCGGGGACCGATCCCTTCGCCGCGGCGGTCCTCTCGGACGGTCACGTACCGGAGATGGGCGGTCTCCGGGTCAGTGTTGTCTTCGTTGAAGGCGACAGCGCCGACGAGAGTGCCGCCCTCGCGAGCGACGGTCTTGCCAGTGCTCGACATGACAAATTTGCCGGCGTAGGCGAACTCCTCGTGGTCCAGTCGAAGCGTCGGGCCGTCGGCTTCGCTCCCGAGAGAGTGAAACTCCATACAGAAAGGATGGTCGCCGGTTACTTGAACGGGCCCGTCCTCAGCGGATGTCTTCAGCAGCGACGGCTACTGTCGACTGGATCCAGGCTTGGTGATTCTCTCGGTCGTAGACCACATACTCTTCGTCACCGATATTCAACTCGGCGTACCGTTCTTGTTCGCCCTGGTCGACAGTCGCTTCGTCCGTTTCGTCGGTTGCGTTAGTGCTCATAGCTAGTCGGACGGGCCGCTGTGCCCTTCTATGTGATAGTTACACATATCGCTATTAAAGTGCTTCTTCCCCATTATCAAGACGAAAAATACCGCCGCAAAATCGAGGGAAGTCGGTGAGGGAGACGCGGCTTTTTGTATGGGCTCGCCGAATAGATAGCCATGGCAGACGTCCGATTCCTACACAGCGAGGAGGTTGCAGCGTTGGCAGACCCGGCAGAGTACGTCGACGTGGTTCGTGAGGGGTATCGACAGCGCGGCGAAGGGGCGCAGGCCGAACCGCGAACACGACTGAACAACGCCGATCCGCCGGGCTTTCTGACGGGGTACTTCGCGGTTCTCCCGGAGACGGGCGCGATGGGTGGGTACAACTACGCTGCCGGCTTCGGCCAGCAGGACGCCCAGTTCGTCCTCCCGCTGTTCGAGTACCCCAGCGGCGAACTGCTCTCGATTATCGACGGCGCGAGCATGAACCCCTGGAAGACCGGCGCGGCGGGCGCAATCGGTATCGACGAACTCGCCCGCGAGGACGCGGCAGAACTGGGGATCATCGGCAGCGGAACACAGGCCCGTGGCCAGTTGCACGGGGCCGCCGCAGTCCGGGATCTCGATCACGTTTCAGTCTTTTCGCCGACCGAATCGAACCGCGAGGCCTTCGCCGCGGATATGGACGACGAGCTGGACGTGACCGTCGAACCGGTCGACTCGACGGAGGCGGCAGTCAGCGACATGGACATCGTCATCACGGCGACGACATCGCCCGAGCCAGTCTTCGACGGTGAGGTTCTCTCGGCGGGCACGCACGTCACGGCGATGGGCAGCTATCACCCGACGAACCACGAGGTCGATCCGACGACGGTCGCCCGGGCGAAGTACGTCCCCGACCTTCGCGGCCGCATCGATCAGGACGCCGGGGCCTACCGGACCGCGCTCTCCGAGGGCGCAATCGAGGAGGGCCACATCCACGCAGAACTGGGTGAGGTCGTCGCCGACAAAGCGCCAGGCCGCGAATCCGACGACGAGATCACGCTGTTCGACAGCGGCGGCACGGCGGTCGAGACCGTCGCCGCGGCAAAACTGCTCTACGACCGAGCGGTCGAGAATGGCGTCGGCGAAGAAATCGAGATGTCCTCTGCAAGTGAAGCGTTCCCCGGATAATCAGAGGAAGCTATCGAGACCGAGCGCTTCGACGAGCGTGAGCCCGCTGAGCAGCGCACCGATCAGGTAGCCGGCAATTGTCCCGCCGTTGAGCAGCGGGAGGCCCGCGTGGGCTCGGCCCTGGTGGACGAGCCAGAGCAAGACGGTTAGGCCAACGAGAGTTCCGACCATCGCGGTCACGGCCGGCAGTGTCGCGCTGATCCCGAGTACCGAGAGCGTCGGTCCCGTCTCGATGAAGAAGGCGGCGCTGGCGACCAGCACGGAGGGGATGACCGCGTCGCCCAGTCCGATAAAGAGGGCGTCGCGCTTGCCGCCGGAGATAGCGTCTTTCACGTCGTCGTCGAGTCTGTCGAGTTCGTCGTCGCCGAGGTCGGCCTCTGCGAGCAGGTCGTCGTCGATGTCGCTGACGCGGTCGGGGCCGAGATCGTTGAGCGTGGCAGCGTCGATATCCTCGGGATCCGTCGGGAGATCGGTTTCGTCGGCAGCGGCGTCGAGATCTTCCGCAGAGTCGTCCGCGATGGTCTCGGGTGTCGACTCGTCCAGAAAAGAGTACGAGCGATACAGCGGGACGACGAAGACGACCGGGACGCGCATCTCCATCATCCCCGAGGCCAGCGTGAGCATGTGTTCGGTGCCGTAGACACTGATCGCGTCGTAGACAGCGAGGGCAGTCAACAGAACGAGCGCGGGGAGGATGCCGAAGTTGATGCCGAACAGTCCCGCCGCGCCGATGCCCATAATAACCCCCGCAGCGTCGATGACGTACCACTCGGGGTAGAGATACAGTGCCGCGCCGAGACCGAGCGCGACGACCAGCGCAACAGCATCCGCGATGAAGACGCCGCCGACCGAGCCGAGCGCGGGAACGAGTGCATCGAAGACGAAGAAGGTGACGTAGACGCCAGCGAAGATGATGACCAGCCGGAGGACGTTCTGGCCGCCGTATTTGATGACACCGAGCATCGCGACCGTCGCGACGAGAATGCCAGCGATGTAGGCGATGCTGATCCCCGGATTGGTCGTGTCCTGGCTCCCCTGCAGGCCGCCTTCGAGAAACGGCTCGACGAGCGCGAGCGCGCCGAGTTGGATCACGAGGAACATTCCGAGAATCGCGCCGCTTGCGAGAATCTGACGCTGACGATGGTCCATACCCCTGCCTCGGCTGTCCGCTGTTTGAGGATTTCGAAACTGGCGAGACCGAAGCGAGCGAACGGACAGATTCCAGGCTGTTTTGCCCACTAATACGGCTGATTTCGCTCATTTTCCGAGAATGTAATGATTTACCGGGTACATTCCGCACAACAGCAAAGTCTAACCGGGTGGACCCAAAATAGTGAAATGATGCCAACAGTAGAATACCTCAACTACGAAGTTGTCGACGACAACGACTGGGACATTTACGACGATTCCGTGTTCGAGAAAGCAGCAGACGCCGGCCTCGATGACGAGGATTACGGTGAACTCGAAGTCAACGAAGGGGAATACATTCTGGAAGCAGCCGAGGCACAGGGGTACGACTGGCCGTTCTCGTGCCGCGCGGGGGCCTGTGCGAACTGCGCAGCCATCGTCGTCAACGGCGAGATCAACATGGACATGCAGCAAATCCTCTCCGACGAGGAAGTCGAGGACAAAAACGTCCGACTGACCTGCATCGGATCCGCCGAAACCGACGAGGTTCAGATCGTCTACAACGCAAAACACCTCGACTACCTGCAGAACCGCGTCATATAAACCGCCTGTCCTGACGGACACGGCTTTTTGTGATCGATAGCGCCCGTTTTTCCGCAAGCAGCGACCGCACCCGCGAGAGTGTTACCTGTCCGAGCGCCCCGGCCGGGGAGCAAAACGGTTAATTCGACGGGCGAGTGTCCCTCGAATATGGCACATACCAGAAGTATCGATTACGGCCGCTGGGCCAAGACTGGATTTCTCCTGGGACTTGGCCTCCTCGCGCTCGGCGCCGGCGGCGAAATCTTCGGCCGGATGCTCTTCGGGACGCTTCCGGCGTGGGAAAATACCATGTTCACCTACATGGAAGGGATCGGCCTCACGATCGGCTTTTTCTCGCCGTGGATTTTCGGGGTCGCGTTGCCGTTGGCCGACGGCTAGGCCGAGAACGGTAACTGTGCACCGCGTTCACAACCGACGTGCGATATCCTCGGCGAAGTAGGTCAGAATGAGATCCGCACCGGCGCGTTTGATCGACAACAGCGACTCGTAAGCCGTCTCCTCCAGATCCAGCCAGCCCTTCTCGGCGGCGGCGTGTAACATCGCGTACTCCCCAGAGACGTTGTAGGCGGCGACGGGATGATCGTACTCACGGCGCACGTCGGCGATGATATCCAGATACGGCAGCGCCGGCTTGATCATCAGCACGTCTGCGCCCTGTTCGACATCCAGCGCGACTTCGGTTCGCGCTTCGCGAGCGTTGGCGGGGTCCATCTGGTAGTGCCGCCGGTCGCCGAAGGCGGGTGCGCCGTCGGCAGCGTCGCGGAACGGCCCGTAGAAGGCCGACTCGTATTTTGCGGCGTAACTCATGATCGGGACGTGCTCGAAGCCCTCTTCGTCGAGCGCACCGCGGATGGCACCGACCATACCGTCGATCATCCCCGACGGCGCGACCATGTCCGCACCCGCCTGCGCGTGCGAGACAGCGATCCGTTCGAGCAACTCCAGCGTCTCGTCGTTTTTGACCGTCACCGTCGGCTCCTCTTCGGCGTGCGATTCGAGCACGCCACAGTGGCCGTGGTCGGTGTACTCGCAGAGACAGACGTCGGTGATGACGTAGGCGTCCGTCTCGGCGGTGATCCGGCGGGTGGCCTCCTGAACGATGCCGTCTTCGGCCCACGCACGAGTGCCCCGGTCGTCTTTCGAGTCGGGGATGCCGAAGAGGATGATCGCTTCGACGCCAGTCTCTCGGATCTCCTCGACGCGGGCAACGGCCTCGTCGACCGGGACGCGTTCGTGGCCCGGCATCGACTCGATAGGCTGGCGGCGCTCCGTCGTCGCGTCGACGAACACCGGCGCGATGAGGTCGCTCGCGGCGAGATCAGTCTCGCGGACGAGCGGGCGGACGCCGTCTGTTCGCAGGCGTCGCGGTCGCTGTGTCAGGTTCATACTCTCCCTTACTCTGGAATCCCCAAAGCCGTGTCGTTCGCCCCGAGTCTTAAGTACGAAGACGGGACCACGCCGTGTTATGAGTCGATCCGAGCACTCGGCCGGAACGGGCAGACAGCAAGGCCAGCGGAGCAGCCAACAGGGACAGCCCGGACAGCAGAGCGCACCCCGTCGCGGACAGCAGCCACAGACAGGCCAACACAGTGCAACGACCGGCGACCACGGCCGACAGCGGCGTCAGCCGCCCGCCGAACACGCGAGCAGAGGGTCGTCCGTTCCCATCGGCTTCCGACTCGTCTCGCTGGCCTTCGCCGGCATGGGGCTGGCGCTCGTCTTCGGCGGACTCGTGGTGGTCCAGGGAGCGAACGCGATGTCGGCGTACGCGGGTCCGATCGGTTCCTCACTCACGGTCGTCGGCCTCGTTCTGGCTGGCTTCGGCGTCGGGAACCTCGCCGCGGGTTACGGCACGTGGACGTTCACGTCGTGGGGTCGACGGCTCGGGTTGTACATCGCCGTCGGGGCGGCACTGGGTAGCGCCTCCATGCTACTGATGGGCGGCCCCGCCGGCCCAGTCGGCCTGCTGGTCCACGGGACAGTGGCGTGGTATCTGTACACCAACGATCAACAGTACAGCCGGCTTCGGCAGATGGGGGCGTGATCAGGCAGGGGAGAGCCGACCGATCACCGGGCCAAGGCCCGGGTAGCCGTCCGCCCGCCAGACGTACAGCGCGAGCGCGAGGAAGCAAAACTCCGAGAGGAAATACGGCTGGCCGAGCGAGTCCCGAAAGAGGCCGAGAATCGTCGGGGCACCCTCACCGGAGACGCCGCCGGGGGAGAGCAGCGGCCAGAACAGTGCCTCCCATGGAGTCTCCGTGTTCCAGAGAATCGGGAACGCGTCGAGCAGCGTATGCGAGAGAGTCCCAACAGCGAAGGCGACGCCGTACTCCTCGACGTTTCGCTGGCGGGCGAATTCGTAGACGACCAGCGAGAGCGGAACGAGCACGAAAAGCGAGTGGGCGAGCGTCCGGCCACCGGGGAGGACGCCGAGATACCACGCCAACGGTTTGTCGATCAGATCGGGCACCTGCGAGGCGAAGCCGACAGCCACCGTCGCGCCGTGACCGGGTGGGCCATCGAACCGCGAACGTGTCGAGAGTGCATACAGGAGGTAGGCTACCGACGCGTGTCCAATCGGCCACATATCTCTCCCTGATCAAGCGGTACATAAATACAGTCCGATCCCGACGGATCAGCGACCGCCAGCAGGAAGCAGGTTGCGCTGGTCGAGAACCGCGAGCAGACAGACGAGTCCGAGGAGTGCAACGGCGAGAATCCGGAAGGTTCGATTGTACTCCGCACCACGGCTGATGAAAGTCCCGACGGTCCCCGAGCCGAGCGCCTGCACGAGCATCATCGACGCCGAGTACAGTGCGTACGCGCTGGCGCGGTGCCGGTCGGGGAGCGAATCGAGCATGTAGGTGTCGAGGGCTGGAAACAACGAGTGGATGATGTAGCCGATCAGGAGGCTCATCGCGGCGAGTGCGGCCAGTCCGTCGACGAGCGTGAGCGCGATGACACTGAGCGCAAAGCTCCCGATAATAGCGAGAATGAGCGGGATGTACGGGACTCGGTCGGCGAGCCAGCCAGTCACGAAGAAGGCCGGGACGCCAGCACCGAACATCGCCGACAGCAGCAGGCGACCAGTTGCCGGGTCGATTCCCTTGACGACGGCGAGATAGTCGCCGTAGAGGTTGAACAGGGCGTTCCAGAGGAAGCCAGCCGCGCCGATGAAGGCGATCCCGGTGAGGATGAGCCGCCACTGCGCGCGGCCAGCCGTCAGCACGCTCCGGTCGTCGGCCCCAGCGTCGGGGAGATTAGTCTTGCGGGCGGCCCAGACGAGAGCGGTCGTTCCGAGAGCAGCCACTACTGCGATCAGGACGAAGGTCGTCTGCCACGAGCCGACGAGCAGAATGGCGCTCAGCGCGAGCGGGGCGGCGACAGCCGCAACTTGACTGGCCATGCCGTGGATGCCGAGTGCAGTGCCGACACTGTCGGGGAACAGTTCGCTCACCAGCGGATTCGCGGCGATGAAGTAACTGCCGCTGGACAGCCCCATCAGGAACGCACCGACGGTGAGGTGGGCGACCGAGTCGGCCAGCGCGGTCAGTCCGGCCGTGAGGACGAGCGTCGAGCCGGTGACGGCGATAACGTGGTGGCGCTCAAAGCGAGTCAAGAGGAGCCCGGTCGGAAGCCGCGGAGCGGCACTGCCGAGCCACGCGGCACTGGTGACGATTCCCAGCGAGGCCGCCGAGACGCCGAAGTCGGCGGCGGCTGGCTGCAACAGCGGGGCGAAGATCACCCGGGCGAGGTTGACCAGAAAGACCAGCACACAGAGCGATCCGAACAGTTCGCGGCGGGACACGCCTGCAACTGCGGCGGCCGGGCGGTTGAACGATACGAATTCGAGCGAGCACGAGAAGAAACGGTTAACAGGACCGAGCACGGAGCGTCGGTATGGCCAGTTTCGACAAAGCAGAAGACCGGATCTTCACGAAACAGATCTGTATGCGGTGTAACGCCCGGAATCCACAGCGAACCGACTCCTGTCGCAAATGCGGCTACGGAAATCTGCGACCGAAAGCCCGCGAAACCCGCAGCACCTGAGCAGTCCGTCTTTTGTCTCCGTCCGCCGCCGAGTTTACCGACAGCATCGCCGTAGCTGAAGCGCCACCTCGCCCTCCCGCAGAACACTCAAAACCATTCGTTCCCAACAAGTGCCATCCAACACCAAATTTATATGCGTACAACAGCTAATTTGGAGTGCATGCCACCCGAACCCCTCCGGTTGGCGTCCGCCTGTACATCCGATCCGATCTTCCCCCTCGGCGGATCGGCAACCCACGCGGGCGCTGATCGGGGGATTCAGGCAACGGCAGTGATCGACCGGTCGGCCGCTCCCCCCGTGGCCGGTCGGCACGCCGGACGCTCGGAGCCGTCACACCGATCCACCCATCCCTCATCCAGTCCCGTTGGCGGCAACGGCTCCGTTCGTCCGATGATGCTGTCGATCGCCTGGACTGGGTGGCCGTGCACTCACCCGGATCGACCCGCACGGTCGCCAGCCGGCGCGTGTTCCCCCCACCCGCGCCGCTGGCCGACAGTGCCGGCATCCTCTTTCCCCACCCACCATTCCCTCTTTCCCAAAAACCAGTGAGAAAATCGTCGGCGTGAACGCCTTCCCCCGGGCGTTCCCGCGATGTTCTGTTCTCTAGACCGAGCAAGCGACGGCTACTCGTCGGGATATTTCGGCTCGCGGCGTTCGGCCCGTTCGAGCGAGCGCTCGACGACCGACCGAACGTCGCCGGTGTAGACGTCGCCGTGACCCGAGTACATCGCGCTGAGATCGCTCATCCGGTCGAGGAGTTCGCGGATGCTCTCGATGAGACGCTCGCGGGACATCCCCGGATAGTCGGTACGGCCGAAACTGCCGTCGTCGAAGGCACCGTCGTTGTAGACAACTACGTCTCCAGAGAACAGCGAGTCCTCGCCGACGAAAGAGACGTGGTCGTCGCCGTGACCGGGCGTGTGGACCACCTCGCACTCCTCGTCACCGACGGTAATGGTGTCACCGTCGGCGAGTTCGTGGGTCCGGAGGGAGTGATCTGCGAAGGCGTAGCAGTCGACATCGAACGCCGAGCAGACGGTATCGAGTTCCGCGACGTGGTCGGAGTGCTGGTGGGTAACGAGGACACGCTCCAGTGTGTCGGTATGCTCGCGAATCACGTCGACGACGCCGTCCATCGCGCCCGCATCCACGAGTGTTGGCTCGTCGCCGAGTGCCAGATACGCGTTGCTCGTAAAGACCTCAGCGTCGGCTGTGACGTTGATAACGTCCATACCCGAAATCGGGCGGCTGGCTGTAAGAAACTATCCCGGCCAGTCCTGACGGTGTATTGACAGCCTCCGAGCAATTTTTTACTGTCAAACGGTTAGCGTAAGCTGTATGGGGTTCGGGAGTTACGACGAATCCGAACAGGAGAATCAGGATTACGACACAGATTTTGAGGACGATGGAGTCTCCACTGGGGAGACTGACCACGACGGTGATGTCGAGTTCGAGTTCACGGCCTCGAACGACGAACTGCTGGACCGCCTCGAAGAGATCAAAGAAGAGACGTGAAATCGGGCATTCGCGCCCTCGGAATCGCAGAATCGTACCGCGGTGACTCGAGCACCCTCGCTGGTGTCGTCTGCCGTGCCAGTCGGGTCATCGACGGGTTCGTTTTTGGGTCGTGTACAGTCGGTGGCACAGACGCGACAGCGGCGATTGTCGACCTCTGGGACCGACTCGACCGAGAAGACGTGCGCTACGTGCTGATCGCGGGTATCGCACCCGCGTGGTACAATATCGTCGACCTCTCAGCCGTCCACGACGCCGTCGACCGCCCAGTTCTCTCTGTTTCCTTCGAGGAAAGCGAGGGGCTAGAGCCATCAATTAGGGAGGAGTTCGACAGTGAGGCCGCCGAGAGACGGCTGGAGACCTACCGCACACTTCCGGAGCGCGACCAGGTTACAGTCGATGGCAAGGAGTTGTACGCTCGGTCCGTTGGACTCGAAGCAGCGCCCGCCGAGGTAGTCAGGGGGTTCACGCCGGAGGGTGGGCGGCCGGAGCCGCTTCGCGTCGCCAGATTGGCCGCACGGGCGGCCGATCAGCACGACCGGGCGTGAGGAGGGCAACGCGTCGGACCGCGTGACATTTAAGAACGACAGCCCAATTACGGGTATGGAAATCGTCCCGGACACGAGTGTTATCATCGACGGCCGGGTCTCCGAGCGCGTCGATGCCGGCGAATTCGCCGACGCAACCGTTGCGATCCCCGAGGCGGTCGTCGGTGAACTCGAATCGCAGGCAAACGACGGCAGAGAGACCGGTTGGGAGGGACTCGAAGAGTTACAGCGACTGATCGACCTCGACGAGGCCGGCGAAATCGTCGTCGAGTACGTCGGCCGCCGGCCCGACTCGACGGAGAAACGCGACGCCGACGAAGGCGATATCGACGCGATCATCCGCGACATCGCCGAAGAGCGCGGCGCGACGCTGGTCACCAGCGACGCCGTCCAGGCGGAGGTCGCGCGGGCGACCGGCGTCTCGGTGACGGAACTCGACCCCGAAACCAGATCGTTCGAGGAACTCGACATCGAGCGGTACTTCGACGAGGGGACGATGAGCGTCCACCTCAAGGTCGGCGTCGAACCGATGGCTAAACGCGGCTCGATCGGCGAGATGGCCTACGAGACCGTCGAGGATCGCGTGCTCACCGAGGACGACCTCAGAGAGTTTGCGGCCGACATCGAGGAGGCGACCCACGCCAGCCCCGACGGCTTCGTCGAACTCTCCGAACCCGGCATGACCATCGTCCAGTTCCGGGACTTCCGGATCGCCATCGCCCGGCCACCGTTCAGCGACGGGTTAGAGATCACGGCGGTGCGACCAATCGTCAAGACGGAGCTCGACGAGTACGAGTACGCCGACGAACTGAAAGATCGACTGCTCGAACACCAGCGCGGTGTCCTGATTTCGGGTGCGCCGGGCGCGGGGAAATCCACCTTCGCGCAGGCGGTCGGTGAGTTCCTCAGCGACTCGGATTTCGCGGTGAAGACGATGGAGAAACCTCGCGACCTCCAGGTGGGTCCGGAGATCACCCAGTACACCGCGCTGGACGGCCAGATGGCCAAAACCGCGGACTCACTGCTGATGGTCCGGCCGGATTACACCATCTACGACGAGGTCCGAAAGACCGAGGACTTCGAGGTGTTCTCGGACATGCGGCTGGCCGGCGTCGGGATGATCGGCGTCGTTCACGCGACACGGGCTATCGACGCCCTCCAGCGGTTGATCGGTCGAGTCGAACTCGGCCTGATCCCGCAGGTCGTCGATACAGTCGTGTACATCGAGGCCGGGAAAGTCGAGAAAGTTTACGACGTGTCGACGACGGTCAAGGTGCCCGAAGGCTTGATGGAGGAGGATCTGGCCCGGCCGGTCATCATGATCAAAGACTTCGAGACCGACCAGCCCGAGTACGAGATCTACACGTTCAACCGGCAGGTCGTCACCGTGCCGATCGGCGAAGAGGAGGCAAGCGACTCCGGCGTCGATCAGATCGCCAAACAGGAGATCGAACGGGAGATCCGCTCGATCGCACACGGTCACGTCGAGGTGGATCTGCGCGGGGGCAACACTGCAGTCGTCTGGGTCGAGGAACACGACATCTCCTCGGTCATCGGCAAGGGCGGCGGCCGGATCTCGGAGATCGAAGACCGCCTCGGCATCGATATCGACGTACGGACCTTCGAGGAACAGCCAGATGCGGCCGGATCTGGCGGGTCAGGCGGCGAGATGGGTCCCGGTGGCAGCGGTATGACTGTCCGGCCGGAGGTGACGAGTCGACACGTCATGATCCCGCTCGAGGGTCACGCTGGCGAGACAGTCGAAGTGCAGGCCGACGGGGAGTATCTGTTTACCGCGACAGTCTCCCGGGGCGGCGAGATTCAGGTCTCTCGGGGGAGCGCAATCGCCGAGGAACTGGAGCAGGCAATCGATCACGGAAAGACGATCACGGTCGTTCCGTCCTGACCGGGTTGTGACTACTCACCGGAGAAAACAGAGAGGCGAGGGTCAGTCGGAGACGGCGGCTTCGGTTTCGGCTTCGGCTTCTTCGTCGGTGATCTCGTAGAGATTCTGTCGGGCGTCGGCGAAGTAGACATCCTCTTCGATGACACCGATCGTGTCGAGTCGTTCGAGCGCGTAGCGGACGGTTCGGGCAGAGAGCATCGATTCCTGAACGATCCCTTTCTGGGTGAGCGGGCCGTTGTACTCGAGCACCTTGTAGACGAGCTTCGCACTCGGAGGTAGATCCGCGATCCCCTCCTCGTCGGATTCTGTCATCGGGTCAGTGTAAGGTACGCCGGCTGTATAAAGATTGAGGGATCAACCCGAAATCGGCGGATTATCCACCGTCTCGGGACACGCTCACAGCTTCGCCGAAGCCCGCGCTGGCGCGTGCAGGCTACGAATCGCCCGACGGACCGGACTCGTCGGGCGAGTGCTCCCCCTCAGAATCCGTCATGTCAGTCTCCGCCGAGATGACCGCTTCTTTCGGGAAGATGAAATACCCGATTGCGATGGCGACGGCGGCGAGGCCGAGATACCAAAAGCCGAGCTGGAGATGGTCGTGAACCAGCCCCGTAACGGCGATGACGACGCCAGCCCCGAGCAGGTAGAGCCCGTACAGCAGTAGTGCGGTCCCGGCCGCACCCGCGGGCGTAGCGACCTCAGAATCGGGGTTGAGCAGCGTATCGTGAGCGGCCCACACGATCAACAGTGCCGTCCCGACTCCGTTTGCCGTAATCGAGCGGAGTACGTCGACGCCGCGGATCAGATCGGCGACGAAGAGGACGATAGAGCCGAAAAAGACGGCAAGTCCAGCGAGAAACAGCCACGGCGAACTGCCGTCCCAGTCGTCAGTCTCGGCCATGGGATGGAGGGAGAACCCCCGCGCGAATAAAAGATACCATCCGAGCAGGGAACGAACGGCTTTTTACTCCGGGTCGCGCAACTGTTAATATGGCGACGGAGACGGGCGAGAGCACGACCGAGTCTGATATCGAGACGGGATCAGACGACGGTCTGAGCCCGTACGTACGCAGTGTCACTGTCACAACTTGTTCGACACTCGCCGGTGTCGTAGCCGCTATCCTCTCGCTGATGGAGGCCAGCGGTCCGGAAGATCCGACAGGTGCGGTCTTTCTGTTCGCGGCGATTGTCATCCAGTTCCCGCTGTACAAGGCAATCGGAATCGACACGAGCGATTTCGGCGGGAAGGATTACGCGTACATCTTTTTCATGACGTTTGTCCTCTGGTTCATCTCCTGGGGGATCCTGCTGACCGCCGGCACCGAGTTGCCGTCACTACTGTAAATCATGGCCGAAGATAGTATCGCAGTCGTCGACCTGGAGAAGTGTCAACCGGATAGATGCAACTACGAGTGTGCGAACTTCTGTCCGCCGAACCGCACGGGCGAGGAGTGTATCATCACTCGTGGCGAGCGCTACGAAGAAGACGAGGTCTATCAGGGAACCGACGATCAGATCTGGATCTCAGAGGAACTCTGTCTCGGTGAATCCTGTGGGATCTGCGTCGAGAAGTGTCCCTTCGACGCGATCCAGATTCTGAACCTGCCGCAAGAACTTGAGGACGAGCCGATTCACCGCTACGGCGAGAACTCCTTCGCGCTGTACGGTCTGCCCGCGCCCGAGGAGGGTCGCGTCACCGGGATTCTCGGCCCGAACGGAATCGGGAAGACGACGGCAGTCCGGATTCTCGCCGACGAACTCGCACCGAATCTCGGCGAGGTCGGCGACGAACCCGACTGGGCCGAAGTACTCGAGGAGTACCGCGGCACCGCCCTGCAGGAGTATCTCGAAGCGATGCGGGAAGGCGACGTGACCGTGGCGCGCAAGCCCCAGTACGTCGACCAGATCCCCGATCAGTTCGACGGTCCGACCAGCGCGTTGCTCGAACAGACTGACGAGCGCGGCGTGCTGGACGACCTGCTCGACCGCCTCGGCATCCGACCAGTGATCGATCAGCACATCGATACCCTCTCCGGCGGGGAACTCCAGCGAGTCGCGCTGGCGGCGACGCTGGCCCGTGACGCGGACTTCTACTTCCTCGACGAGATTACGCCCTATCTGGACATCAGCCAGCGGATGACCGCGGCGCGACTCGTTCGCGAGTTGGCCGAGGAGGAAGATCGGTCGATGCTCGTCGTCGAGCACGACCTCGCAATTCTGGATCTGATCGCGGACGCGATCCACGTCGCGTACGGGCAAGCCGGAGCCTTCGGGATCATTACGCCGCCGAAGTCGGTCAAAAACGGTATCAACGAGTATCTCTCGGGCTATCTCGAAAACGAGAACATGCGGATCCGCCAGACCGAAATCGAATTCGAGGAACACGCCCCCCGCTCGAACACCACGGGACAGTCCCTCGTCGAGTATCCCGCACTGGAGAAGAGCTACGGCGAGGGCGAGTTCTCGCTGTCGGTCGAAGGTGGCACCATCCACGAGGGCGAAGTGCTCGGCGTCGTCGGCCCGAACGGAATCGGAAAGTCGACGTTCGCACAGATGCTCGCGGGGCGACTCGAACCCGACGACGGCGAGGTCGACTCCCGACTCGATATCGCGTACAAGCCGCAGTATATCGAGATCGATCAGCCGATGCGGGTCGACGCCTTCCTCTCGACGATCACCGACGACTTCGGGAGTTCGTTCTGGAAGACCGAGATCGCTCAGCCCCTCCAGTTGGAGGCGATTATGGAGCAGAACCTCACCGACCTCTCCGGCGGTGAGCGCCAGCGCGTGGCCATCGCGGCCTGTCTCTCGGAGGACGCCGATCTGTACCTGCTCGACGAGCCATCGGCGCATCTGGACGTGGAACAGCGCGTGCTCGCCACCTCGGCGATCCGCCGCTACGCCGAGAACAACGACGCGACGGCGATGGTCATCGACCACGATATCTACATGATCGATCTGCTCTCGGATCGCCTGCTCGTCTTCGAGGGCGAGCCTGCCGAGCACGGTGTAGCCGCCGGGCCACAGGGGATGCGCGAGGGGATGAACGACTTCCTCTCGAATCTGGACATTACTTTCCGGCGGGACGAGCGGACCTCCCGGCCGCGGATCAACAAGCCCGGCAGTCAGCTCGATCGCGAGCAGAAGAACGCTGGGGAGTATTATTACGCGCCATAGTGAGGACGAGCGTAGCGAGTCCTCATAGATGCGAGCGGTGACGATAGGAACCGCGAGTAGGGAGACGTGAGCGGAGCGAACGTCTCCGAAACGCGAGCGGCGAAGCCGCGAGCCTAGCGAGATCCAAACGTCAGTGAGGATCTCGGAAATGCGAACGGGGAGCGGAGCGATCCATGAGTAGAGAGGTTCGAGCGAAGGGGACCTCGAAAGTGAACCGGGAGGACGGTCGAAGGGTCTTATATGAACGAATAATAGCCGACAGTTGCTGGGATCTCCGTGCAAGATACAGAGGGTGAGTTCAGCAGTCGGTTTGTGTCCGCAAACAGAGACTGTACTCGGGGATTTATCGGCACTCGTACAGAGTGTGGTTGTATGGAAACTGCCACAAGAGACGTAATCACAAAGAACCGTCCCACGTCAGGGGTCGTTCTGCTTGGTTTGATATTGTTGGTCAGTGGGATTTTGATTCAAGATCCGTTTGGAGTGAATCTGATTGTCACTGGATTAGGAGTCGCGCTACTCATTTCTGGCATTTCATACACTGCAACGAAGGGCGAGGGATGGGTTGCTCTCACCAATGCTTTCGTCTCACTGATCGGTGCACAGTTACTCGCATTCGATGGGATACTCCGGTGGCTCGGCGGAATCGCAATGCTGATTGTGGTCATGTCTGTTCTATATAGTCGATTGTAGCGACGGTCTGGTCTCTGAACGACTCGTCGTAAATGATTGATCGAGGTGGAGGTCATCAGACGGGATGCTAAATAGGCGCCCTGTACTCAACACGCGCGCTGAAACGCATCACCGAATGAGGATTCAGCAAAGCGCAAACAGAATCATTCAGTCCGCCGCCATCGCCCCAGTCTGTTCTTCCTCCTCGCTGTAGATGTCCGCAAGTTCCTCCTCGTAGGCGTCGCGGATGTTCCGTCGTTTCTTCTTCATCGACGGCGTGAGCAGGTCGTTGTCCGCGGTCCACTCCTCGGAGACAAGTCGGAACTCCTTGATCTGTTCGTGTGTCGCGAGATCGGTGTTCACCCGATCTACTTCTTCGGCGATCCACTCGCGGACGCGCTCGTCGTCGACCACCGCGTGCGGGTCCTCGGGGAGATCGATCTCCTCGTCGGCTGCCCACGAACGCAATGCCTCGAAGTTTGGAACGATGATCGCGGCGACGAACTTCCGGTCGTCGCCGACGACGACGATCTGATCGACCCGCGGCGAAGTCGAGAAGTCGTCTTCGATGGGTTCTGGCGCGACGTTCTTACCGGTGTCGAGCACCAGCAGATTCTTCCGGCGGTCGACAAAGCGGAGGTAGTCGTCGGCCTCGCGGGCAACGATATCACCGGTACGGAACCACTCGCCGTCGAAAGCACGGTCCGTCTGTTGCGGTTTCTCCCAGTAGCCCTCGAAGACGTTCGGGCCCTTGACGAGCAGTTCGCCGACCTCGCCGGGAGTCTCCTCGCGGGTGCGCTCGTCGACAATTTCGGAGTCCAGATCGATGTCGACCTCACACAGCGGCGGGCCCATCGTGCCGACGTGGATGTCCTCCGGCGGATTGAAGGAGACGCCGGGGGCCGTCTCCGTCAGTCCGTAGCCTTCGATGATCGTCACGCCCATCGCCCGGTAGAGGCGGGCGAGTTCCTCCGAGAGCGACCCGCCACCGGAGATGAACATCTCGATGTTGCCGCCCAGCGCCTCCCGAACTGAGGAGAAGACGAGTCGGTCGGCGACGGCGAGTTTCGCCTCCAGAATCAGGCCTGGGTCGTCGGCGCGGTCGTACTGTTGTGCCGTCTCGACGGCCCACTCGAAGATGCGTTTTTTCGCATCAGATTCGCTGGCTTGCTCGCGGATGCCGTTGTAGATGCGCTCGTAGACCCGCGGCACGGCGGCGGCGAACTCCGGTTCGAGCGTCTCGATGTCGTCGCCGATGGTGTCCGTGCTTTCGGCGTAGCCGATGGTCACTCCCGACGCGAAGTTCTGGAAGTGATTCGAGCGCTCGAAGGCGTGTGCCAGCGGCAGGAACGCAATGGATCGCTTGCCGGGTTCGAGTTTCGGCATCTCCGCGGGCTTGTCGGAGCGAGGGCCGATCCGGCGGCGGACCTGATTCAGACAACTGCGCCAGTTCTCGTGGGTCAGTTTCACACCTTTCGGATCGCCGGTCGTCCCGGAAGTGTAGACCAGACTCGCCAGATCGGTCCACTCCTGCTGGTCGATCCACTGCTCGATGGTTTCCTCGTCGTATGCTTCGCCCGCTTCGTGAACCTCCCCCAGCGTGTACAGTTCGGCGTCGAGATCCCACTCTTCGGTCTGGTCGTCCAGCAACACGACGAATTCTACGTCTGTCTCGCCCTCTACTTCCGCCAGCGTCGAGAGCAGATCCTCGTTCTCGACGACGACTCCCGTCGCGCCGGGATCGGTCAGCAGGTACCGGACCTGTTCCGGCGAGGATTCCGTGTAGACGGTGGTCACGACCGCCCCCGCAGTCAGCAGGCCGAGGTCAGCCTGCGCCCACTCCATGCGGGTATCGGCGTATATCGCCACCCGGTCTCCCTCGTCGACGCCGAGTTCTCGGAATCCCCCGGCGAGATTGCGGACGATGTCGGCGACGGCGGGAAAGGACAGTTCCGCATACTCCCCTGCGGGCGCGGCCTCGACAACCCCCTCCGAGACGAGCGCGCGGTCGTAGACCCCGCCTTTGTACAGTTGACACGGAATCCCGGCGTAGCGGTCCGCGGCGTCGAAAAACATCCGCGGAATCGTACTCTCCCCGAGAACCTCGTCGTCGTACTCACGCTCTGCCTGTAACCAGTCCATGAATATGTGTCACACATAGACATGACTTGAAACTAGCTGACCGTTCAGCGGAAAATAGTGACGAGACTATTCTCACACGGGGGAGAAACGAGAGAACGGAACGGGGAGGGTGGGTAAAGCGGCGACTACTGGTCGAAAACGACGACGCCGCCCGAACGGACGGCGAAAATGTCCCGAATCCGTCGGCAGCAGGGCGGCGACGGGCCGACGGGAGTAACGTGGAGGGCGGTCAGGTACCCGTCATGCCTTAGCCAGAGGTATCGCCGGGGTCACCGGCATCCGCTTCGGCGCCCTCGATGGCGTCCGAGAGGCCGTCACGGACGGCCTCGTCGATCCGACTCTCACCGGGGAGTTCCCGGTCCATCGTATCGTCTTCCTGCTCTTCGGTCACTTCCTCGTCACCGGTGACGGAGACGAAAATGTCGCTCAGTTCTTCGGTCCGATCTGCGTTGGATTGTGATTTACTCATGCGCGTCTATACATATAGCATGGACTACTAAAGAGATTGTACCAAACTCGTTTGGTACCATTGTCGGCAGCGAGCACCTATCAGATTAGGTTTGAATACGAATGACACACAACCATCCCGAGAGGTCATAATCTTCGGGTATAGCGACTCACTAGACAGAAATTCGAGGATTCAGTGGCGGGTGTGATACCACTCAGAGCGCGTTTCGCTGGCAGGAGCCACAGAGTGTTTCCTCTTTGACGTCGACCTCGCGGACGGTCGGCGAGAAGTTCATCACACAGCGTTTGTTGTCACAGTGTTCCAGCCCGAGGGTGTGACCGATTTCGTGGACGACCTCTTTGCGGACCCGGTCGGAGAAAATGTCGTCGGCCGAGCGGTTCGAGAAGCCACCGTCAGAAGACGTTCGGAGTCGATACGTCGAGATGACGCTGCCGCTGCCCCCGAGATAGGCGAGTCCGAACACGTAGTTTCGGCGGTGATAGAACAGATCTTTGGGGGTGATCGCGATGTTTTTCTCCCCGCTTCCGGTCCGTTTTGCCAGATCAATAAACTCCTCTGCGCGGTACTGCTCGCGCGAGGAATCGTACGCTCCAGATGGTACCGGTTCGGCGTCGTGAACGGTGACTTCGCAGTCGTAGACAGTCCGCAATCCCGTAGAGGCCTGACGTTTGACGACTGCATTGACGTCGCCGACCGGCACGATGTCGACATGCATGCACCTATATATTGGCCGCCCCCCAATAAAAATCCAGTGCGAACCGAGACCGTCGCGGCCATCGCTGATCGCCTCGCAGCGTACGACCGCGTCGTCGAGATTGGAATCGGCAACCGCTTGGCTGTCGCTCGCGAACTCGCGGCCCGCGGCGTCGCCGTCACGGCGACGGATATCGTCGACCAGGAGACCTCACCGTCGGTGCAGTTTGTCCGCGATGATGTGACAGCACCGACACTGTCGGTTTACGAGGAAGCGGACGCCCTGTTCGCGCAGAATCTTCCGCCGGAGTTGCACAAGCCAACGGCACGACTCGCGGCGCGCGTCGGCGCAGACTTTGTCTTCACGACGCTGGGCGGGGATCCGCCGCTGGTCGAAGTCTCTCGGGAGACAGTGCCGGGCGAAACGCTCTTTGTCGCAGACATCTCGGGCGAGTGAGACCCCCGACTCGTCCCGCAATCCCCTTGAGGGAGGAACCCATCAGGGAGGGTAATGAACGTCGGGGCAGTCGTCCTAGACATCGACGGCGTCCTCGTTGATGTCGAAAATTCGTATCGACGCGCGATCATCGAGACCATCGAACAGTGTTACGGCGAGACGGTCGACCGGTCGGATATCCAGCGGTTCAAAGACGCCGGTGGATTCAACAACGACTGGGAACTGACCGACGCTATCGCGCTGTTCGTCCTCGCAGACCGGGAGGGTGCAGAGCTGACGATGGAAGAATACACTGCCACCATCGCGGGCACGGGCGGCGGGCTCTCGGCGGCACAGGCCGCGATCGGCGAGTCACTGCCGCCGGCCGAGCGAGAGATGGTGCTCGCAAACTGGAACACCGACCGCCACCGTGAGGTGTTCCAGCGGTTGTATCTCGGCGACGATCTGTACCGCGAGATCGAGGGCGGTGAGCCGGACGGCGGCAACGAGGGATTCATCCACGACGAGCCAGTGCTCGTCGACTCCTCGACACTGTCGACGCTGACCGACCGGTACGAGGTCGGCGTCCTGACCGGCCGCCCCGCCGCCGAGGCCGAAATCGCACTGGATCGGGTGGGTCTCGATCTCCCCGACAAGCGGGTTTTCACGATGGACGACTGGGAGGGCGGCAAGCCCGACCCCGACGCGCTCGTCGACCTCGGCGAGCAGTTCGGCGTCGACAGCCTCGTCTTCGTCGGCGATACGCTCGACGATATCCGAACCGCGGAAAACGCCGACGAGGCCGACGGCCGCACGTACTACGGCATCGGCGTCCTGACTGGCGGACTGGACGGTGAGGACGGACGACAAAAGTTCGAGCAGGTGGGCGCAGATCGGGTGCTCGATTCGGTGACCGAACTCCCCGCATTACTGGAGTGACCGTCACATCTAACGGTCGGCAACCCTTCAAACGGGTATGGATTGGCGTGCGTTCGCCGCAGCTTGCAGCGTCGCTCTCGTACTCTTGGCCGGGACTGGTGGTGCGGTCCCGAACGCCCAACTGACGGTCTCTGACGTGACGGTCGCGCCGGAGGAACCGACCGCCGGCGAGCCGGTGACCATCACGCCGACGGTATCGAGTTCGGCCGGCAGCGACGAGCCTGTCGAAATCACTGAAGTCACCGCGACGGTCGACGGCGACGAGATCAGTGAGAAAGAAAACGTCGGGACGCTCTCACCGGGCGACAGCGTGGGTGTGCCTTTTACGACGACCTTCGACGAGCCCGGGACCTACACGGTCACTTTCGAGTTCACAGGCGTCGACGAGCAGGACGAGCGAGTGACGATCACCCGCGAGGAGACCGTCGTCGTCTCGGCGGTGCCCGCGGTCAGACTCACCGTCGACGACGTTGCTATCGAGCCAGAGACGCCGACCGCCGGCGCGCCGGTGACAGTGCCGATCACCGTCGCGAGTTCCGGCGGAAGTACACAGCCAGTCGAGGTCGACGCGGTGGAACTCCGGGACGGAAACGAAACGCTCGCCAGCGCGGAGGGTACCGGGTCGCTCTCGGCCGGCGAGTCGATCACCGTCCCGCTGACGACGACGTTCGACCGGCCGGGAGAGAAACGGCTCAGCGCGCGCCTGCGAGGATCGAACGCGAACGGCGAACCGGTGGTCGTGACCCGGCCGGTCCAGTTCGTCGTCGAGCCCGGCGCGCCGACGGTCGAAGTGAACAACCGCTCGGCGATTCAGGGCACAGCGTCGGGTATCTCGGTGACCGTCTCGAACCCGACGGAAGTGGCACTTCGGAATATCGTCGCGACGGTCGACGGCGGCGGTCTGGAGGGAGTCGTCGACCGTCAGGTGATCCCGACCCTCGCCGCCGGGGCGCAGGCGAACGTCGAGTTCACGGTGCGGCCGGAGACCGCCGGCGAAGCGTTGCTCCGGACGAATCTCTCGTATACGACGGCCGCCGGAACGTCGGCGACCCGGGAGCACTCGACGGTGCTTTCGGTACCCCCACTCGAAGAGGATGTCTCTGTCCGGGTCGAGACGGATACCGAGGACCAAGATCAGCAGAATCAGGATCTCGGCGTCGGAGTCGACGGGATTCTCGATGGAAACAACCAGCAGCAAGAGGACAACGGCCGGCCAGGTGATGTCGAAGTCGTCGTCAGCAACCTCGGGAACGCACCGATCCAGAACGTCGTGCTCGATCCCCGCGCCGGGAACCAGTCACTCGGTGCACGGCCCGTGGCCGACGAACTCGCGCCCGGCAGCGAACAGTCAGTGACAGTCTCGCTCGCGCGAACGCCCGCCGCAGAGGTCGTCTTCGATACCAGCTACGATATCGGCGTGAATAGCTCCACGGCGACGGCGACGTTCGATCCCGCGGGTAGTCGCGGCGCCGTGAGCGTCACGAGCGTGGATATCGAGAGCGGCGATGGGGAGGTCGAGATCACCGGTGATATCGGTAACCCCGGCGGGAGTCCCGTCTCTGGCGTCGTCGTCGCCGTCGAATCCGGCACCGGCGTCCAGCCAGTCTATCCGAACAGGGACTTCTTCGTCGGTGAAGTCGACGAGAACGCCTTCGCGCCCTTCGAGCTAACGGCAGCGGTCGAGGAGAACGCGTCGTCGATTCCGTTGGAGGTGACCTATCTCGTCGACGGTGATCGACGGACCAGACAGGTCGAACTGCCGATCGAGGAGCCAGTGACCGACCAGCCGAACAACAATCCGCCGGCGATACTCGTCGGCGGGGTCGTACTCGCGCTGTTGATGTTGTTCAGCGTGATCGTGATCTTCATCCGCCGCGAATGAGCGACACACACCAGGCCACGCCGACGATCGCAGACGAGCCTGCGATCAGTCTGGAGTCGGTCACCAAACGATACGTCGGCGCAGAGACGGTCACCGCGCTGGCCGATGTCGACCTGTCGGTCTACGGCGGCGAGTTTCTCGCCATCGTCGGCCCCAGCGGCAGCGGCAAGAGTACGATGCTGAACCTCTTGGGGCTGCTCGACGCACCCACAGAGGGAGTTGTCCGGCTCGACGGCCAGGACGTGACCGACCTCTCGGAGGCGGAGTTGACCGACGCCCGCCGGGAGTACATCGGCTTCGTCTTCCAGGATTTTCACCTGCTCCCGACGCTGACGGCCGTCGAGAACGTCACCCTGCCAACGGCGTTTACAGGCGGCCGGTACGCGGATCGGGCGGTCGATCTGCTCGGTCGCGTCGGCCTCGGCGACCGACTGGATCACACGCCAGACGAACTCTCCGGCGGCCAGAAACAGCGCGTGGCCATCGCGCGGGCACTGATCAACCAGCCGGACGTACTGCTGGCCGACGAGCCGACAGGCAACCTCGACCGCGATACGGGCATCAAGATTCTGGAGGAAGTGAAACGGATCTGTGACCGCGGCGTCGCCGTCGTCGCCGTGACCCACGACGAACTCGTGACCGAGTATGCCGACCGAACCGTCAGGCTCGTCGACGGCCGACTCGGGGAGGGTGACGATGGCTTCGCCACCTGATCCCGAACCCGGGTCGGCCGTCGACGGCGGCGCGACCGATCAGGCGGGAATGAACGGCGGAATATGGCGATTCCCTGCACTCGCGCTGGCCTGGCGAAATCTCAAGCGAAACCGCTTGCGCTCGGTGCTCGCCGCGCTCGGCATCGCTATCGGCGTCTTCGTGATCGTCGTTCTCGGTGTCTTCGGCACAGTGCTCCAACTCTCGGCGAGTCAGGAACTCGGCGGCATTGGCAATCAGGTGATCGTCTCGCCCTCCGAGGAGACCCAGGCCGACGCGCTGACGCCGCGGCAGGTCCAGGGCGTCGAACGCGCGGCGGTCGGTCGCGGGACGGCCGTACCGGTCTACGTCGAGAACGGGCTGGTCAGTGCCGGTGGGGGACAGACGCCGGCGCAGGTCTACGGCATCGACAATCCGGCGGCGCTGTTCGAGGCTCAGGAGAGAGCGTTGCCCGCCCAGCACCGTGGCGGTGCCTTCGTCGGACCGAGTGTCGCGAACTCGCTGGATCTGCAGGTCGGCGGCACCGTCGATGTCGACGGCCAGTCCTACCGCGTCGTCGGGGTGCTCGAATCGAGTGAGGATATCACGCCGATTCAGCCGAACAACGCTATCGTCCTGGCAGAGCGGGAGTTCACCGGCGGCTACGATCAGGCGGTGGTCGTCGCCGACTCGCCGAACGACGCGACGGCCGTCGCGACGGATATCCGCGAGCGGCTGAACGTCAGGACCGAGCAGGTCGATATCTTCGAGCTCTCGGAGTTGCTCGATACGATCTCGGAGTTTTTCACGCTGCTCAACCGCTTCCTGATCGCGCTGGGTAGCGTCTCGCTGCTCGTCGCGGGCGTGAGCATCCTCAACCTGATGCTCATGTCGACGGCAGAGCGCCGCGGCGAGATCGGACTGATGCGGGCGGTTGGAATTCACCGGGAGAGTGTGCTCCGGCTGCTGCTCGCCGAAGCCACGCTCTTGGGTGCGATTGGCGGGTTCACCGGCGCGGTGCTGTCGGGCATCGCGGCGTTGCTTCTGTGGGCAGTGACACCGGTCGGGCTGGACGTGGTGCTGGTCTGGCGCAACGGCGCCTATCTCTTCGCTGGGTTCGTCTTCGGGATCACTGTCGCGCTGGTCAGCGGCGCCTATCCGGCGTGGAAGGCGGCCGGCGAACGGCCGGTCGAAGCACTGCGTGGGTAGCGTAAACTCGCGAAGTCGCGCGAAAACCAGTTATTGCCACTCGGTGTAGCCGCACTTCCCGCAGTGAAGGCGGTCGCCGTGGTCTGCGAGGAACGAGTCCCCGCAGCGGGTGCACTGTTCGCGGTCGGTCGAGCCCTCCTCGTCGTAGAGTTCGTATCGGGGCATCTTATGCCTCCTCGGCCTCGGCGTCGGCCTCCTCGTCGGCGCCGATCTTGTTGCGGTCGAGCATGTGGTCCTGCTCGACGTCCTGTGCGTGTTCCGGCGACTCGTAGACCTTCGCGGAGCCGACGGTCTTTCGCATCCCGAACTTCGTGTCGAGTTTGCGGATGACGACTTCCGCGGAGTCTTTGTTCAGTTTGGCTGCGAGCGAGTCACGCACGGAGAGTCGCGAAGGGGTTGCTTCTTCGTGGACCATCTCGAAGGTCACGTCCGTTCTGTGCAGCATCGGATTTTCGTCTTCCTCGATGATATCGAGATCCATAGTCTTGCTATATATTCCCCCCGAACCGCGTAAAAGGATTTCGAAGCCGTGAACAGACGGAGGGACGGGCCGCGAGACGACGAATTCGCTTACTCCTCGATGCGGATCGCCGGGCGACCGGGTTCGGCCTTCTTCGCCAGATCACCGCTGGCTTCCTCGCCCGTCTTGATCGTCACGTCGGCGTCGAACTCCTCGGCGACCAGCCAGCGGGCCCGCGAGAGCACCGACGCCTCGTGCTCTGGCGGCAACTGCGCCTTGAGCGACTGCCGTTCGGCCTGCAGATCCTTGGCGTAGTCGGGCGCGCCATCGTACTCGCGGAACTCCTCGCGGCCCATGATCTCGCCGACGAGGTTGCCGCCGTCGAACTCACGGGCGAGTTCGTGGGCGTCGTACTTCCACTCGGGCGCGACGGCGATGATGACCTCCGCGGGGTCGCCGATATCAGCCACGTCGACGATCTGACGCACGTCCTCGCGGGTCTCCTCGATGAGCGTTCGCTCGCGTTCGAGCGTCTCCAGTTCGCCGTCGACAGCGGGCCAGTCAGCGTTGACGACGAAGTCATCGTGGCCGAGTTCGCGCCACAGTTCCTCGGTGATGTGCGGCGCGACCGGCGCAAGGATGCGAACGACCGTCTCCAGCGCTCGTCGGACCGTCTCCGGGTTCGGCTCGGTGTACCGCGCATATCGGTCCAGCAGCGAGATGATCTCTTGGGCCTCCCGCAGCGCCGTGGTGAAGGTCATTTCTTCGTAGCTCTCCTCCGCGACAGCGATCACGTAATCGATCTCTCGCTCGACGTATTCTGTCACGTCGCCGCCGTCGCCCTCAGGCGGATCGGCGACAAAATCCTCGACGGCATCGTAGAGTTGATTGAGGAACTGGTGGCTGGATTCGACCCCCTCGTCGGTCCAGTTGAACTCCCGCTCGGGCCGGGCGGCCTGCATGGTGAACAGCCGAGCCGTGTCCGCACCGTACTCCTCGACGATGTTCTGCGGAGAGACGACGTTACCCTTCGATTTGGACATCTTCTCGCCCTCCAGCAGGACCATCCCCTGGGTGACCAGTCGCTCGAACGGTTCGCGGTGGTCGAGCATGTCCATGTCCGCGACGGCTTTGGTCACAAACCGGGAGTACAGCAGATGCATGACCGCGTGTTCGATGCCGCCGACGTACTGATCGACCGGCATCCAGTCGTTGGCCTGCTCGGTGTCGAACGGCGCGTCCTCCAGATCCGGCGAGATGTACCGCAGGAAGTACCACGAGGAGTCGACGAAGGTGTCCATCGTGTCCGTCTCCCGGCGGGCGGACCCACCGCATTCGGGACACTCGGTCTCGACGAACTCGTCGACCTCTTCGAGGGGGTTGCCGGTCGTCTGGACGAACTCCGGCAGTTCGACCGGCAGGTCTTCGTCGGGGACCATCACCGGACCACAGTCGTCGCAGTGAATGACCGGAATCGGCGTGCCCCAGTAGCGCTGGCGGGAGACGCCCCAATCGCGGAGCTGATACTGCGTGTCGTGGCGCGCGCCGGGCAGGTCGTCTTCCAGTTGCGAGCGAGCGTCTTCGCTGGTGAGTCCGTCGTACTCGCCGGAGTTGACGAGGACGCCATCCTCGGTGTAGGCCTCCTCGGTCACGTCCGGAACCTCGCCATCCTCGGGCTTGACGACCGGCTCGATCCGCACGTCTTTCTTCGTCGCGAAGGCGTGGTCGCGCTCGTCGTGGGCAGGCACGGCCATCAGCGCGCCCGTCCCCACGTCGGAGAGCACGAAGTCGGCGACGAAGACGGGCATCTCCTCGCCCGTCGCGGGATTGGTGGCGGTGAGTCCCGTCGCGACGCCGTTGGGTTCGTCACCGTCGGGATCTGCCTCGTGCTCGATGAAGTGAGCAACATCGTCGTCGTCTTCGGCGATATCCTGGGCGATGTCGCTGTCAGGTGCGAGCGCGAAGAAGGTGGCACCGTGGATCGTATCCAGGCGGGTCGTGAAGATTTCCACGTCGCCGTAGCCCTCGACCTCGAAGGGGACGACAGCACCGTGCTGGCGGCCGATCCAATCCCGTTGCATCGCACGAACGCTGTCGGGCCAGCCCTCCAGGTCGTCGAGCGCATCGACCAGTTCGTCGGCGTAATCGGTGATCGTGAAAAACCACTGGTCGAGGTTGCGCTGGGTCACCGGGGTATCACAGCGCCAGCAGAGTTCGGCGTCGCCTTCGACCTGTTCGTCGGCCAGAACCGTCTCGCAGGAGGGACACCAGTTGACCTCGGATGCCTTGCGCTCGACGAGGTCCTCTTCGTGGAACTGTTTGAACAGCCACTGGTTCCAGCGGAAGTAGTCGGGGTCGCAGGTCATAACCTCCCGGTCCCAGTCGTAGCCGAATCCCATCGCGTCCATCTGCTCGCGCATCGTCTCGATGCACGAGAGGGTCCACTCCCGCGGGTTCGTATCGCGCTCTTCGGCGGCGTTTTCCGCCGGCAGACCGAAGGAGTCCCAGCCCATCGGATGGAGGACATCTTCGCCCTGGAGTCGCTTGTATCGGGCGTAAGCGTCCGTGATCGTGTAGTTTCGGACGTGACCCATGTGGAGACTGCCGGAGGTGTAGGGGAACATCCCCAAGACATAGGAGATATCCTCGGCATCGTCGGGCGTCCGAAAGACCGACTCCTCGTCCCACGCACGTTGCCATCGCGTTTCGACCGCGCTCGGATCGTAGCCGCGCTCGCTCTCAGCCATATATGCTGGCTATCGGTGGCGGGATTGAACTAACTTTCGAGGCTGTGTTCCGAGTTGTCACCCCAGAGCACGGAGTCTGCGGCCCGCCCCAGAGCGGTGAACGTATCAAGGACCGACCGTCGAACGGAGGGGTTTTCTTAGTGCAGTAAAACACGAATACATGCGATTTGGAGATCAGGTCCTGAACAGGGTCTATCGGGAGGGAATGCTCGAAGACGAGACACCGGATTTCCCGGTGAGCTACGAAGACCTGCGCAAGCAGGCCCACGAGGAGATGAGTGAGGAAGCCCGCGCGTACATCCACGGGGGGGCCGGCGCCGAGGTGACCTTCGAGCGCGAACAGGATTTCTCCGACTGGCGGATCGTCCCGCGCATGCTGCAGGGCGTCGAAGAGCGCGATCTCTCGACGGAATTCATGGGTCAGGAGATCGATTTCCCGCTGGCGATCACGCCGCTTGGTATCCAGAATCTCGCCCACGAGGAGGGCGAACTGGCGACGGCACGCGCAGCACGCGAAATGAACGTCCCGTTCATCCTCTCCTCGCTGTCCTCGACACCGATGGAAGATGTTGCCGAGGAACTCGGTGACACGCCGAAGTACTTCCAGTTCTACTGGTCCTCCGACGAGGATATCGCGCGATCCTTCCTCAACCGGGCCGAAGAGGCCGGCTACGACGGCATCGTGCTCACCGTCGACGCACCGATTCTCGGCTGGCGCGAGCGGCTGATCGAGCGGGGCTACTACCCCTTCCTCAACGGTGACGGCGTGGCAAACTACTTCAGCGATCCCGAGTTCCGCTCACAGCTAGAGAATCCGCCCGAGGAAGACACTGAAGCCGCAGTGCAGCACTTCCTCGATATCTTCGGTGACTCCTCGCTGACGTGGGAGGATCTCGCCTTCGTCTTCGAGAACACCGATCTGCCGGTCCACATCAAAGGCGTCCTCCATCCAGACGACGCCGAGAAGGCCATCGACGCAGGGGCAGAGGGAATCGGTGTCTCCACCCACGGCGGCCGACAGGTCGACGGCTCGATCACCGCAATCGAGGCGCTGCCGGCAATTGCCGACCGCGTCGGCGACGAGACGACAGTCACCTTCGACTCGGGACTCCGTCGTGGCTCGGATCTCTTCCGAGCGCTCGCCGTCGGTGCCGATGTCGGCCTGCTCGGCCGGCCGTTCATTTACGGGCTGGCTGTCGGCGGACAGGCCGGTGTCGAGCACGTCCTCGAAAACACGCTCGCCGATTTCGATCTGACGATGGGGCTGGCCGGCCGGGACAGCGTCTCGGAAATCGACCGCAGCGCGGTCACCCACGAGAGCGAACTGTAGGATTCAAATAATTCCTTCCTCGGCAAGAGCGAGCGTCACGAGCCGCTTGTACGCGAACTCCTTCGGATTCGACGACGAAGCAAGCCCCATCCGGTCGAGATAGGGCTCGGCCGCGCTGGGTGTGAACAGCGCCCTGCGGAGCCCGCCAACCGAGAGGTCGGGAAGTCCGTCGCCCGTCATCCGAGATTGCAGCCCCTGTAGCGCCTGGGCGAGTTCACGTTCCTCGACCGTGAGATCCGAGCCGTAGGGATATCGAGGCAACACGTCCCGTTCCCGGTACGGTTCGAGTGCGGATTTGATCTCCTCCGGGTAGTTGTTCCGTGCGCTCTCGGGAAGGTCCCACTCCGCGGGGAGTTTCCCGGCGTCTTTGGCCTGCTCGATGAGGTCGTCCTGAAACCGCGAGTCTGCAATCCGGATCATCTCGGCGATGACCTCGGCATCGGATTTCCCGCGGAGGTCGGCGACACCGTACTCCGTGACGACGATATCCCGAAGATGACGGGGAATGGTGAGGTGACCGTAGTTCCAGACAATGTTTGATTCGGGCTCGTCGCTGCTCTGGCGGGTCGCGCGGATCATGATGATCGAGCGGCCGTCGTCGAGTTCGTGGGCCTGGTTGACGAAGTTGAACTGGCCGCCAACACCGCTGACGACCCGGCCGTCTGCCGTGCCGTCCGAGACCACACCGCCGGTGACCGTCGCCTTCATCCCCGTGTTGACGAAGCGGGCGTGGCGACGCTGTCGGCGCTTCAACTGCTGGTCACCGTACAGTGCGTTGGTGAACTGGACGCTGGTCATCGCGAGTTTTCGGCGGCGGTCTGAATTCATCTCCCGCAGCCCCTCGTAGAACTGCGGCGAGCCCATGAAGAAGCCGCCGTGAAGCACTCGACCGCCGGACAGCGACTCGCCGAGGGCGTGATCTGCGATTACACTGCGGGCCTGACTCGCGCCGAGATTCGCCGGAATCGACTCGCCGGCGATCTGTAGCTCGCCACCTTCGTAGGAAACAGCTTCTGTGAAGATCCCCCACCGCTTGAGATACTCGACATCTTCGGCGTCGAGTTCCGCCGAAATCGCACCCTCTGCGAGCAGCCGGTCGAGCGTTTCGAGCGTGATCTCGTCTTCGAATATGCCTTCGTCGGCAAGTTGCTGGATCGTGGGGTCTTCGTAGACTTCGCGGCTGAGAACACCGGCTTCGTACAGTTCTAGAAAGGCCTGGACGAACATCTCCGTCGAGCCGTACAGCCCTTCCTCGAAGGGGCCGAGACCGCCGAGGTCGTCGATCAGCACGGATTCTTCAGTGGTGGGATCGAGGTCGTCGATGATCTCCCGATAGGTGTCGTTTTGTGTGTGCCGGAGTTGCGTCGCCCAGCCGATGGCATCGCCGAGGGCACCGATTCCGATCTGGAGCGTGCCACCGTCTTTGAGCAGCGAACTGACTCGAAGACCGATCGCCTGATCGGCGTAGGAGACGGCTTCGTTCGGTGGGCCGAACAGTGTGAGGTCGGTCTCGTTGTCGAGGACGGCGTCGAACAGGTCTGTCCGGACGGGGGCGTCCCCGTACATGAAGGGCATCTCCGCCGTGATTTCACCGACGATCATCGTCTCGCGCTCACCCTGTTCGCGTGCATCGCGCATCGAGGAGATCAGATCTCGCGAGAGATCGGTGTTCGAGGCGATGTTGTAGCGGCGGTCGCCGTCGTACTCGCCGACGCCGACCAGTTGGAGCAGGAGATTCGGTTCTGCCTCCCGAAAGGCCCGGAGTGCGTGGGTGTAGTTGACGCTGTGGTGGGCTTGCTGGGCGGTCGGATTGTCCATGTGCTGGCCCGGTGCGAAGTAGAACTGGTGGACCTCGATGTTCTCCGGAAGCGACTGTTCGTCCAACAGTTCGGCATAGCGGAGGTTCTGATACGAGCCGAACAGTCGGTCAGCAATCGGTTCGAGCAGCCGGCGTTCGAGTTCGCTCCCCGGTTCTGGTTTCGAGAGCGTGAGCGCGGTCCAGATCGACAGTTCAAGTTCTGGATCGTCGAGCGCTCGGCCGACTAGCTCATTGAGAATGTGGTTTGCCTTCCCGATGCCGAGCGGTGTCCCCACGACGATTTCGGTGCCAAGTTCGTCGATAATAGCATCGACGATCTCCCCCGGATCGTCGTACGTGGCTGCAGCCATATCACCTACGTTTAGATGGCACCCATATCAACGGTACGGTGAGCACACGTCACAACACATTTTCCGCCTCGTCGCGTTCGTTCGTGTATGAGCGAGAATTTCGACAAGGAAGCCGAACGCGAGAAACTCAAGGAGAAATACGAGCATGACAAGGAGAAACGCCAAGCGACCGAGCAGATGAGCGAACTCCTCTTGCAGGGGGCGACGATGACAAACGCCCACTGCTCGGAGTGTGGCGATCCAATCTTCCGCTACGAGGGCCAGGAGTTCTGTCCCACCTGCGAGAAGCCCGTCGATAGAGGCGGCGAGGAAGCCGAGGATGGAGAAGATGAAGCGGACGACAGCGACAATATCCAGGTGACGACGCCGAGCGACGACGCCCGCGTCTCCTTCGGGCAACAATCCGATCAGTCACAGGGCGACGAACAGCCACCTGCGGAGGAGGTCAACGGTCAGCAGCCAAACCAACCCGCAGCAGCCCAACAATCGCCTGCCGAGAATCCGCGCCGAATCAGTGAGACGGTCGAACAGTCCCGGACGCAGCAGTCAGCGCCCCAGCAAAACCAGTCTGCAGAATCGAACGCCGCAGCCGACCAGCAGAGACAGCCGTCCCGGACAGGACAGCAGCCGAGCGGCACGGGACCCGCCACCGCTGGCGAAGCAAGTGTCTCCGCTGCTCGGGAGTCGCTGGTAGCGGCGCTCACGCGCTTTAGCCAGCAGGCTGCCGCGACCGACGACCCGAAGCGTGCACAGGAACACCTCGCCGCTGCGCGGGAAGCGGCCGAGGCACTGGCCGCGCTCCGTCAGTAAGCAGTTCTGTTCGTTCGGCGCTACTGCCGCGGTGTCGGATCGAGATACCGAGCGAATTCCGCTCCGAAGTCGTCGGCGAGTTCGCCGAGTTCTTCGCCGACGAGCAGCTCGTAGTCAGATTCGAGTGTGGACTCGACGTGCGCGCCCAGTGCAACGTCAAGCAGCGCGTCGCTGTCGAGAAAGCCGACTGCCGAAGTGAACTCCCGATCACGCTCGACGACGTACCGATCCTCGTCGATGAATGGGCCGTAGGCGTCCTCGTCGTCGTAGGCATCGTAGAATCGCTCGGCGTGTTCCCGGACGTGGACCGGCGGTCCGTCGTGGCGTTCGACGGCGGGCCGCTCGGCGACGGCGAGTTCGAACAGAAGGACTGCCTCCTCGCCAGCGAAGGCGGCAGTTCGGAACACGTCGAACCCGAGCCGGTCGAGTTCGTCTCGGATGCCTTGTCTGGATCGTTCGAGCTGCGGCCAGAGCTGATCGTCGACGATATCCGGGGCAGCGAACCGGACCGCGACGGGCGTCGTGCCGCGACGGTCGAACTCCGCGATGATCCGGTCAGCATCGAGTGGGTCGGGCTGCTGGTCGGTAAACAGTGACTCGCGTGGATCGTCGAGGAGGTCGCGGGCAAAATGCTGGAGGCGAGCAACGTTCTCCACAGAGAGGACAGCCGCGACGTTGCGTTCGGGATCAGTCGGATCGATCACCACGAGCGGGTCGTCGAACGACTCCGTTCCGTGGTCTTCGGGGTCGAACTCGACGGGTGGGTGCCACTCTGTGGCGGCCTCGATCAGCGGGCGGAAACCGCCGTACTCGAGCACGAGCAGTTCCGTCAGAAAGCCCGAAAACCCGCGAGTCTTGAGATCACTTCCGTAGACGCCAATCCCGGTAAAGAACTGCTTGCAGACTCGCACGTCGCTCGCTAACTCGGGCGTGAGTCGGGCTTCGACATATTCGGTGTGAAACGGCGTCCGGTCGACGGCGGACTGGATGGCGGTGGCGTCTTCGACATCGTAGCAGGGGACCAGATCGACCTCGAAACCGTCGAGTTCGCCGACGACGTAGGGATGTTCGGCGTACTCCTCGCGGCCGTCGGGGAGGACTTCGTGACCGATTTCGAGTCCATAGGATTCCAGCTCCTCGCGGTCGAGATCCGCCGGAAACCGAACGAAGAGGTCGATATCGCGGTCGCCGGCCAGCCACGTGTCCCGGGCGGTCGAGCCGACCTGCAGCACGTCGGCCTCGACGGGGAGGTCGGCGATGGCTTCGCGTGCGCGGGAGACGAGCCGGTCAGTCGTCGCATCAAGCGCGTCGCGTTCGGTGTCTGCGGGCTCGACGCGCTCGCGAACCCGGTCGATGGTAGCGTCGAACTCGTCGCTCATACCAATCGGTTGCCGGCAAGTGCGTGAAAGCGTGTCGATGCGGGACGGAAGCGAAACGCCTATCAAAACAATCCGTCTATCATGGGATGCGAGCCGCCGTAGCTCAGTTGGTAGAGCACCTGGTTGTTACCCAGGTTGCCCCAGGTTCGAGCCCTGGCGGCGGCGTGTTTCTGTCGTGAACAAGACGGTGAGCGACGAAACCGTCAGTGAGCGACGAAACCGCAACCCGCCAGGCTCGAACACGCAAGTCGCAGTCCGCACAGCCGAACGAAGTGAGGCGAGCAGAACCGTCTTGCAATCGGTTCGAGCCCTGGCGGCGTTCGACAGACGCTGTGCGTCTGTCGAGCCAATCGAAACGCTCTGCGTTTCGATGACGGCGTGAAATTGCTTCGCAATTTCTCGGCACACGAGAATCTTCGATTCTCGGGACGGCGTAAATTTTCTGCGAAAATTTACGGGCAGCCAGAAATCTCCGATTTCTGGCGACGGCGTAAAATCGCAGAGCGATTTTTCGGCCCATCAGACGTAGTCTGATGACGGCGTGTTTCTGTCGTGAACAAGACGGTGAGCGGAGCGAACCGTCAGTGAGCAAACGCGGGCCTGAATACGGCCTGCGGAGTCATTCCCGAGCAGCCTCGATTTCGTTCGCAGCCGCGAGTACAACGTCGTGAGCAGTGCCATTGGAAGCGACTACGCCTCGGGAGTCCGGTTCCCACTGCTCCCCGTCGAGGTCGGTCACCGTCCCGCCGGCCCACTCGACCATCGCTGCGCCGGCGACGGTATCCCACGGGTCAGCCGCGACGTTCGTGATCGCTCCCTCGATTCCGCCGGCAGCGAGCAGCGAGAGGGCGGCCTGTGCGGAACCGGGCCGGCGGAGGTCGCCGAAGTGGCGGACAATCGCCTCGGTTGCGGCCGCGTACTCCCCGCGGCGGTCGAGGGGCCACCAGATCAGCGGCGCGACCTCGAACTGCTCGGGGTCGGTGTGAGCGCTGACCGAAACGCCCGTCTCGTTTCTGGTGACGCCGTCGGCCGTCCCGACGTAGTCGTCGTCCATCGCCGGCAGAACGTTTGCGGCGGCGACCGGCGAGCCATCGACGAGGCAGGCGACGCTGGTCGCCCAGCGGCGGTTGCCGCGGACGTAGTTGTTCGTGCCGTCGATGGGGTCGATGATCCACGTTCGGCCAGCATCGGCGATTTCGCTGGCAGTGTCTGCCTCCTCGCCGTAGATCCTATCGGCGGGAAACGTCCGGTGAATCCGGTCGACGACTGCCTGCTGAGCGTTGCGGTCAGCCGCGGTAACAACGTCCGTCTTGCCCGACTTTCGCTCGACAGTCAGGTCGGTCCGAAACCGCTCCAGAGCGACCGCCGCACCCGCCCGCGCACTCTCCTCGGTGACTCGTCGCAACTCGGGGCGGTCCATACCACGGGTTTGCCGAGTACGGGCTTGATTGTTGGTATCCGTCGCAACTAATTTCCGCCTACGACAAATTTATATAGAACCGCGGACAATCATCAAATGGAACGAGGTGTTGAGTAATGGCACTGCCACGAACAGCACCCAGCTCCTGGATGCAGAACCTAGATTTCCCGAGTCGACTGTTCGAAACCGGTAGTACCGACTACGAACTGTATGAGGAGGACGACGAGTTCGTCCTCAGCGTCGAACTGCCGGGATTCGATCCCGAGGAGATCACAGCCTCCTGGGACGACGGCGTGTTGAACATCGCGGCGGAACATAGCGACGAACAGCGGGGCGAGCGACGCACCTATCACCGCCGGTTCCGCTTCCCGAAATCCGTCGCTGACGAGCAGATCACAGCCGAGTACATGAACGGTATCCTCAAAGTCCGGCTGCCGGTCCAGGAGACTGCCGTCTCCGGCCGAGAGATCGAAATCGAGGATTAACCAACCGCTCCCGAACCCCTTTTCACACCGGTTCGACGGGTCGTCGGTAGCAACGAAGGCGTGTGATCGCTGTCGTAAACGGGGACCATCCAGTTGGTCCGAACAGTTCAACAGACTGACCGTCCGGGCTACTATTTTAATACTCGCGTCCGAGTGTCACGATATGGTGTATCCAGGGGCACACCGGGGGAGGAGGCGATGAAAATCAACATCGACGCACCGCCGGACGAGGAAAGCGCACGCGCCATCGCGAGCGCGCTCGCAAATCATCTCGGTCAGGAGGTCGATCTGGTCGTCGACGACAAATCGGTCGCCAGTGCCGGCGACGGGTACGACGATCCGGTCATCACCGACCGCGAGCAACGACTGCGCGACGAGATCGAGGAGATCCTCTCCGGTGGGCCTGAGCGCGGTCACGAGAAAATCGAGGAGTTGGGCAAACTGTTCGTCCGCGACCGACTCGACCGGATCTTCGACGAGATCAGCTACGAGGACGGCACCTTCGCCCGGCACACCGCCGACGACGACCTGCCGGCGGACGGACTGATCACCGGCGTCGGGAAGATCAACGGCCGCCAGATCTTCTTCGCGGCCCACGACTACACCGTAAAGGCGGGCTCGCTGGGTCAGATGGGCGTCGAGAAGGAGATCCGGCTGGCCGAGCGGGCGGTCGAAGCCGGCGCACCAATCTTGCGGCTGATCGACTCGACGGGAGCCCGACTCAATCTTGACGAGCGAGAGAAAGGCGACACCCACATGGACCGCTACCGCGGCGGGCGAATGTTCTACAACCAGTGTATTCACTCGGGACAGGTCCCGCAGATCGGCGTGCTCTACGGGCCGGATATCGCCGGCTCGGCGTACACCCCCGTCTTCTGTGATTACCTGATCATGGTCGAGGAAATCGCGGGCATGGCCATCGCCAGCCCGCGCGTGGTCGAGGCCGTCACCGGCGAGCAGACGACGATGCAGCAGTTGGGTGGTCCGCAGGTCCACGCCCGTGAGTCCGGTAGTGCGGATCTGGTCGTCGAAGACGAGGCCGCGGCCGCCGACGCGGTCCGGGATCTGCTGGGCTACCTGCCGCAGCGGCACAACGCCGAGTTGCCAACCCGGCCACCGGCGAATCCAGCAATCAACCCGAAGGGCCTCGACACGGAGATTCCCGAGGATCCGGACAAGGCCTACGACGTGCACAGCGTGATCGACCGGCTGGTCGACGAGGACTCCTTTTTCGAGTTGAAGCCGGAGTTTGCACCTGAACTCGTGACGGGACTGGGGCGGATCGACGGCCAACCGGTCGGATTCGTCGCCAACCAGCCCGCCGCCAAGAGCGGAGCGATCTTCCCGGATTCGGCGGAGAAGGGCGCCGGCTTCGTCTGGAGTTGTGACGCTTTCGGCATCCCGCTAATCTATCTCTGTGACACGCCGGGATTCATGGTCGGGAGTGCTGTCGAGCGCGAGGGCGTCCTCCAGAAGGGCCGGAAGTTCATCTACGCCACCTCGAACGCGCAGGTCCCGCAGATCTGTGTCATCACCAGAAAAGCGTACGGTGCGGGGATCTACGCGATGGCCGGACCCTCCTTCGGCCCGGACGCGACGCTTGCACTCCCGAGCGCAGAGATTGCCGTCATGGGTCCAGACGCCGCAATTCAGGCACTTTTCGCCGAGCAACTGGAGGGAATGGACGGCGAGGACCGCCAGGAGTTCATGGAGATGATGCGCGCCGAGTACGACGATCACATCGACATCCGGGCGCAGGCGGCGAAGATGCAGGTCGACGAACTCCTGCCAGCAGGCGATTTGCGCGACCAGTTGGGTGCTCGACTCGAAACACTGCAGAACAAGCGGCGGACCGAGCGCGACCGGTATCACGGGACAGTGCTGTTCTGATCAGGCCTCTCGTTCGAGCGTTTTGTAGGTGTGCCGGAGCGTCACCGGCGTCACGTCCGCAACGTCGGCGGCCTCACGCTGCGTGAGGTCGTACCCGCTGCGCTGTGCAGCGGTATAGAGACAAGCAGCGGCAACGCCGCCGGGGTTGCGACCCGTGTCCTCGCCGCGCTCGCGCAAGCCTGTCGCGAGTTCGCGGGCGTGCTGTTCGACCTCAGTGGGGAGGTCGAGTTTGCTCGCGAAGCGGGCCAGATATTCGCGGGCGTCGATGGGGCCCGTCGGGAGGCCGAGTTTGCGATTCATCGCGTCGTAGGCGGCGTCGAGTTCCGCTCGCGTGGATTTCGCGGCGTCGGTGATCTCCGTGACCGTCCGGGAGACGGAGGCGGTCCGGCAGGTCGCGTAGACGACCGCCGCGGCGAAGCCCTCGATGGAGCGGCCCTGCAGTAGATTCTCCGACTGCGCGGACTCGAACAGCGCACAGGACTGTTCCTGGACGTGTTCGGGAAGGTCCAGCCGGCTGATCAGCCGACGGATCTCGGTGAAAGCGTAGACCTGGTTGCGCTCGGCTTTGCTCCTGATCTGGGTCCGTTTGTGCTGGCGGCGCATCCGCGCGACCCGGCGGCGCTTGCGCCCGGTCAGTCGGTTGGAGTGGCCGATCTCCGTCGAGAGGCCTTTGTCGTGCCGCGATCGGGTCAGGGGTGCGCCGGTCCGTTCCGGATTCGTGTCGTCGTCGCTGAACGAGCGCCACTCCGGGCCGGGATCGATGGCGTGTTCGTCAACGACCAACCCGCACTGAGTACAGATCGTCTCGCAGTCGTCGGCTCGCAGGCGACCCTCGCATTCCGGACAGCTTCGAAGTGTCGTAGTTGTCATCACGAGATGCTTGGAACCGAACCCGCATTTAAACGGGAGCGAGTTGCGGTCAATGTTGCTCCTACAGCGAAATCGCACCTACCGGTAACCGGTAGGTAAATTGCTTCCTGCGGGCGGATTTCACCCCGACGGAAGAGCAATCATTTATTACGGAAGACGAGTTGACAGTGTGATAATGGGACTGTCGGATATCGCCGAGGGGATCGAAATCACCGACCGACAGGACGAGCGCGGTGTCGCGACCGTCGACGTGACCGAAGCGGACCTGTCGGAACGACTGACCCCCTTCGCCGAGGAGTTGCCCTGTTCAGCGACCGAAGCAGCGACCGTCCTCGAACAGTACAGCCAGGGGAAATCGGTCGGGGATGCAGGCCGTGCCGCTGGCGTCGCACCGATGACGGCGGCGAAGACGCTCCATCTGCTCGGTGAGTCGGTCTCGCCGCTGAGTCCGATGGGTGCCGACATCGTCACCGACTGGATCGAGGGGCATCTCTCTCGGACGGAGGCACTCGAACTGACACAGGTCGGTGAGGAGGAGTTCGGACTCGCGGTCTACATCGAGACTCACGAGCCAATCGAAGAGATCTGTGCCGCTATCGAGGGTGTGCTGGCGGGCCGGCGGGCCGACGACCGCCGGCCCCTCGCCGAAACCATGAGTGAGACGACGGATCTGCTGTGAGTGTTCAGTGGGTGAGATTCGCATAGTGTTCAGATAAGCTGATTCCACGCGAAGGCAAATTTTCGTAACCACTCGTCGGCAGTTTCTGCTCTGGCGTTGCTGAAACAGTTTGAAAACGAAGAGGTTCGCCGTTTCACCTCTCGAAAGACACGTTCGACACTGTTGCGATCTCCGTGGCGTTCGACGCGGAGATCGAGGCCGTGCCGAGAGCAGGCATCTTTCAACGAATGCGAGCCATCGATGAGAAACACG
>NZ_JBAOJI010000012.1:0-44718 GCF_037080055.1 Halovenus anhuiensis | reverse complement strand
CGAGCAGAGGCACTCGTCTTCCGAGAGATCACGGACAGAAAGCAGTACGAACAGCAACTCGAACAGATCGCCAGCACGTCGAGACAATATCTCCAGAGAGCATCACACCGGAGGACTCGTGATACAGCGACATGTGTTGGTGTGAGTGTCCCGGGGTGTGGACGACTTCACAGTCGTAAGGACCGAGAGTGATCGTATCCCCATCTGTGACGACTCGGTCGAGATTTACCGAATCGGTCGCGTACGAGACATCGATCGGAAAGTAGCGGTCGTCTGCCTCTGGTTTTCCCTCGGTCAGTCCCGAAGAGAACTCAGCCATCTCCGTTCGAGCGTCGCGGAGATACTCGTCGAACTTCGTGAGAAGTTCGTCCGAACCAGTGAAAACTGTGTGCGGAAGATTAGTAATGCGGTCGATAGTCAGGGACCCACCAACGTGGTCGATATGCGGATGAGTGAGAACGATCCGTTCGATTCCGTCTAGCGAGCCATCGAGGGCTTGTCGAATCGAGTTACGTGACTCTTGACACGGGTGACCAGTATCGATCAACGTCTCCCCGATCCGATAGACGTTCACCGTTCCGTAGTGTGGCTGAAACAGTTCGAACCGCTCGTAGTCCATACCCGACATACCGCGGCCAGGGTTTAAGAAAGTCGCCCCAGAGTTGTGTCAGACGTGTCCCAGGGTTACCTGGCGGTGAGCCTCAGTGGTCTGGAAAACCGGATTGTCGGGAAATCAAGCCAGGTTGCAATGGTGGGCAGCACAGATCACGGTACCCGGTATCAAGAGGGCCATCGAAGAAAGACGGGAGAGAGTTAGAGAGCTCTTAACCAACGGACAAAGGTAAGCACGGTTCGTTGGTTAAGATTTCTCGTGGATCCGTGGAGTCACCAGAAAGAGTGTATACACTGTATTTGGTTGTAGACAGTTCAGTCGACATCCGGGCAGGATCGAAATCGTCCCCAGATTGCACGTCGGTCGGCCACAAATCGATAGCCCCGTTCCCGGATGCTCTCCCAATAGGGGAACAGACGAGCGAGTCCGGCAGCACCGCGACCCACCAGTCCGCACCGGACCAGACACTGTTCGACAGCTTCGCCACACGAGTAGACGGCATCGTCGGTCAGCAGGTGCATACAGTCCTCGTATTCAGTCGGGAGGCGGGCCCGCTGGTCGGGAGTGAGGTCGGCGAACCCAACCGGTTCAAAGTCGCCCAATTTGAGAAACCACCGAACTGCGTACATACAAAATCCGCAGTCGTCGTCGTACACGAGCCGTGGCGTCGCCATATATCTGAAGTTATGTTCCAATTACTTGAGTGTGCTCCAGAGTGGGAACCAGATCGACCCTGGGTACAGTTACTGCGAGGCCGTCGATGAGGGGGCCCTGGCCGAAACGCGGAACTCAGAGATAAGCGTCTGTAGCCGGTCGGCCTGCTCACTGAGTGCGGACACCCCGTCGGAGATTTCGGTCACGGACGCCGACTGCTGTTCGGCGGCAGCGGAGACGCTCGCGGCCTCCTCCGTGATTTCCTGTCCAATCGAAGACACCTCTCTGACCATCGCGGTCACTTCTTCGGCGCTTGCGGCCTGGGCGTCTGTCGTTTCGCTGATCTCCGCGATTCCCGTGTCGGTCTCGGCTGCATTCTCTCGAACCGTCTCGAGCGAGTCGGCGACGGACTGGACGGCATCGACACCCTCGTCGATTCGGCCGGTGGCACCTTCGACCTCTTCGACGGTCGTCTTGGTCTGTGCCTGCGTTTGCTCGATGAGTTGTTCGATTTCGGTGGCAGCGTCACGGGTCTCTTCCGCGAGGCTTTTGACTTCGTTCGCAACCACCGCGAACCCTTCACCGCTCCCATCACCGCCTGCTCTGGCTGCCTCGATGTTGGCGTTCAGCGCGAGCATATTCGTCTGCTCGGCGATATCCGTGATCAGTCCGGTTATCTCCCCGATTTCGTCCATCCGCTCGTCGAGTTGTCTGATGTTCTCGGCGGTGGTATCGACTGTCCGTTTGACTGCCTGCACGTCTTCGATCGCTTGCTCGGCGATTTGTTCGTTCTCCTCGGCGACGGCTGCCGTCTGCGTGGATCGTTCCGCGACCGACTGTGCCGAGGCCGCGACTTCCTCAATCGTTGCCGACAGATCCGTAACCTCTTCGGTCACCTGATCGAGTTTCGCTTGCTGGTCGTCGGCACCACCTGCAATCTCTTGGATCGACTCGCTGACGTCGGCGCTCGCCTCCTGGACCTCTCGCATCCCGATATCGGTGCTCTCACTCGTCGTGTCGACTTCCTCGGCAAACGACTGGATCTCCGACATTGCGGTCTCCGTCTCGTCCATCATCTCGTTGAACGATTCAGCGATCTGTGTCATCGCCTCGCTTTCGCTTTCAGGATCGAGACGGACTGTCAGGTCGCCGTCTGCGGCCTTCGCCATCGTGGCGCTGAACTCGTTGGCTTTCGATTCGAGGCGCTCATTTAGCTCCTGAACTCGTTTCTGTTCTTTCTGGGCGTCGGCTTTGGCGCGCTGGGCCTCCAGTTTGGCCTGTTCCAGTTCGTTCTGCTTGGCTTCGAGATCGTCGATTTCGCTGCGGGTCTGCTCGACTTCGGCGAGTTGCTGCTGGACTCGTTCCCGAGACCGTTCCGTCGAGTACCAGTTTACTGTCAGCGCGGCTGCCCCCGCCAGAACGAACACCGCGTGGATGATGCCCCAGACGAACGGGCGCTGGATGGCGGCGATGTGGTTGTACACACGCGCTGGATTGATCAGGCCGAATACCGAGTGTGACAGCGCCACGATCCCGATTCCGATCGCGAAAGGGAGCCAGTCCTCGTACAGCGCCAGCACCATGATCGCCACGAAGAAGTGGAAATGCGCCTCGATGAACCCTCCCGACAGAAACACGAGCGAAGTCGAGGAGGCGATCACGCCGGCGGAACTGAACGCCGTGCGTGAGCGGCGACTAAACCCAGAATACGCCGCCAACAACCCGAGTACGGCAAGGACGGCGAGTTGTGCGGACACCCGCCACAGCGGAGTCTCGGGGATCTCTGCCCCGGTGACGAGCGTCTCTGTCCCGGAGAACAGTCCGAGCGCGAGCAAAAACGGAATGTGTGCGAAGTGAACGAGCAGGATACCCCGATGGCGACTCTGCCAGACCTCTTCGGGAATCGTCTTGCCGCTGGGAATGTATCTCAAAAACTCACGGAGTGACTCTGCACCCCCTGAAACTGGCTTGTCTGAATCGGTTATCCCCTCTGACATACTCACACTCTAGATAAGATCGTTCATAAGATTAACGCGCTAAATTCAACGTTTGATAACCTTCAGCCTCTGTATTAGACAGGCAAACCTGAGTAAATTTGTGAGACACAGTAGAACCTGAGCTACAACCCAAAAGAAAGATCTGTGCGAGGGAGGTGGATTGTTCGTGACCGATCAGTCCTGTGGGGTCGGTTCGGCCTCAGGTGCAACGTGAACGGTGTCGTCGGTGTACCGAGACCACAACAGCAGCAGACTCGGCAGCACGATCAGACTCACGAGGAACGACGTAACCAGCGCAATGACGACGATGGTGCCAAAACTCTGCAGTTGCGGGTGCGGAACGAGTGCAATAGTGGCGAAGGCACCGGCAGAGGTGAGGGTGCTCCCGAGCAAGGCCCCGCCCGTTCCAGTAACCGCAGCGTTCAGGGCTTCGACGGGTTTCTTCCCGGCGTCGAGTTCATCCGCGAACCGATCACCGACGTGGATGTTGTAGTCGATCCCCAGACCGATGACGAGACTCATCAGCAGTGCCGTCAGCAGCGTCAGCGGAATGTCCAACAGGAACATGCCGCCGATAACCAGTCCGACAACAAGCGTGATCGGGACGGCCACGACGGCACCGAGAGTGGCGCTGCCGTGCATCGACCAGAACACTGCGATCAGCGCCACTGCGATAGCCAGCAGCGCGATGACCATCGTCAGAACGATGCCGTCGATGATCCCGTCGAGGACGGCATCGTTGATCGCGAGCGATCCTGCGGCGGTCGCCGTTCGCTGGCCGTCTCCTTCCATCCTGTCGGCTCCAGCGTCGAGTTCCGGCACGACTTCGCTCGCTTCGGAGAAGTCGGCAGTCAGCGAGAGGGTGACCAGCACCGAGCGGTACTCGCCGTCCGTCCGCTCAACGACCTGCTCGGCAGTTCCGCTGTCCGCTGCGTAGAAGGCGTCGTACACTGCTTCCAGGTCCTCGTCGGGAATGCCGTCGTCGTTGGTGTCGTGCTCATCGAGCACGGCGGCGAAACTCTCGTTCTGTTCGGCCACGCGTTCCATCGCAGTCAGGGGGGACCGTTCCGCCGGGATACCGGATTGGGTGACCACCAGCCCTTCGTTTTCGATCTGTTCGACGCCGGCGTCGATGTCTTCGAGCGTGCTATCACTGGTCACTCCATCCACGACGAGAATTTGGGATTGTATCGCGTCGTCGGCGTTGGCGGGCTGGTAAGCCGCTTCGACGTGTTGTTGTTGCTGAAGCACCGTACTGGGTTCCCAGCCCAGCGGCCCCGGAAGCTGTTGTTTCCACTCTGCGACCTCGCCGTCGGACTGTTGGTAGCTCTCCTCGCTGAGTTCGGTCCACGCCAACCCTCCGAGACCCCCGATAACTACCGCGAGGACGAGCACGACCGGAGCGGCACGCTGTGCGAGCGTAACGCTTCCTTCGAGTGCCGGCCGGAGGTACGTCCCGTGGCCGAGTGCTGCTTTCCGGCGGTCGAGGCCGATCCGTTCGAGCAGACCGTCGATGCTGATTTTCAGTGCCGGCACAACCGTCGTGAAGATCACCAGCGCAGAGATTACCCCGAGCGTAATACTCACACCGAGATCACGGATCACTGCCAGCGGGTTGGCGAGATTCGCCAGGAAGCCGATGGAAGCGGTGATCGTCACGAGAATCAGCGCCGTCGTGACCAGCCGAACGCCGCGGTTCATCGGTTCGCGAATGCCATCGTCGGGCCCGCGCTGTTCTCGATACCGGTTGAAGATGTGGAAACCGAAGTCGATGCTCAGCCCTGAGATCAACACCACCGGAACGATCATCATCGTTCCTGCTTCGACCCCGAGCCAGCCCAACAGCCCGAAGGTCCACAACACGGAGAGGATGACGCCAGTCATCCCGACGATTACGTCGATCAGATCGCGGTACGCGAACACGAGGATACTCAGAATGACCAGCAACGCAATCGGCAAGACGAGTTCGACCATCTCGCCAAAGAAGTGCTGGCTCGCATCCCGGAGTGACTCGTCGGTCAGCGTGAACAGTCCAGCCTCCGAGTACTCCTGAGTCGTCTCGTAGAGTGCGCTGTTCGCGTCCTCCCGCGTTTCCTCGTCGGTGTCGGGGCCTGTGTCGAGCGCGACGAGCATCCGTCGATCTGTCGAAGAGGTTTCCTCACCGTGGTCGGTCGGGAGGAACTGCTGGGCACGCGGATCCTCCGAAATGACCTTGCCCACTAGCTCTTCGACCTGCGCTGCGCTCGCGTTCTCCAGTGCCTGCAACTGCTCGTCGAGCGTGGCGTTCGTATCACCGGCCGCCCGCATCGCGACGAGGTTCTCGATTCCGCGTACACCGTCGTCGTGCAACGCGGCCTGCACGTCCTCGTCGGTACTGATATCTTGCTGGTACTGCAAGCCGGCCAACAACGACTCCTTCGAGAGCGCATCACCGTCCTCGTCCCAGACGTAGACGGTCTGTATCGTCCGATTCTGTCGACGTTCCGAACTGTTTGTGTACTGCTGCTGGATGTACTGCTGCGTCTGCACCCGGTCGTTGTTCTCGAACTGATCGGGCGACGCGCCTGCCTGACTCGCCGTATCTAGCTGTGTGATTCCTCCGACGACTGCACCTGTGAGAACCAGCATCACCACGAGGGTGATCCGATTGTGTTCCGTGACGAAGTTGATGATTCGTTCTAAGACGTGTCGCATCGGTATGTTAGAAAGCACAATAGCTAGTTCCCTGGTAATGGATGCTAGCTATCCAGACGACCCAGACATTCACGACTAGTTATACAGACCCAGTCGATGATCGTGGCTAAACAGACTGCAGACGGACAACGACCACTCCGCCCGGCCGGTCCGAGGGGAACAGGAGTTCGCCGCCGAGCGATTCGGCGATCCAGTTCGACAGCCAGAGGCCAAGACCCGCGCCGTGAGCGAGTTGCGTCTCACCACCTGACTCGATGACTTGGCGTTCGTGGTCGGGGATGCCAGGGCCGTTGTCCGCGATTTCTATCTCGACAGTGTCCTCGGTTGGCGATTCGACGGCGATCGTGATCCGTGGCGACGGGTCGTCGTTGTGTTCGATTCCGTTCTCGATCAGTTCAGTTAGCAGTCGATCCAGAAGCTCTCGGTGCGAGCGTATCGAGACGCTCACGTCATCTGGGCATTCGATGTCGACACCTTCGTACTCCCCTTCGACCCGCTCTGCGACGGTCTGAATCAGATCGTCGAGCGCGATCACCGAGCGGGACTCGTTCGCTTTCGAGAGGACCGCTTCGACATCGCGGGCTTTCTCGCCCATCGCCAACAGCCCCTCAACCTGCGACCGCAGGCGGGCTCTGATCTCGGGATCCGCTATCTCGTTCGTGTAGGCAAGCGCCGTATCGAGGTCGTTTCGCAGGTTGTGCCGAAGGACACGGGTGAGTACTTGGAGTTGTTGTTCTCGAGTTTTTCGCTCGGTGATGTCGCGAAACCGGACAGTCGTACCGGCTGAGCCGTCCTCGCCAGTCTGGATCGGAGTGGCTGTCACCTCGAACTGTCGGGGCCCGTCCGGCGTCTGGAGGTCGACACGCCTGACGCTGCCGGGCGGCAGGCGAGACAGGTTCTCGAACACGGATGCGATGGGGCGGCCGATTGGGGAGTCGTCGGCGTGCTGTGCGATCCGCAAGGCTGTCGCATTCAGGTCGATGATCCGCTCGTCGCGGTCCAGAATGACAATTCCGTCTGCGAGGTTTTCGATCACCTCCTCGCGAGCGATGTACTCGGCACCTGGGAGCGGTCGAAAGAGGGGATAGGAGCGGATTGCGTAGGTGACTGCAACGGCGGCGATCAGAAATCCCACGAACGAGGTATCGACCGGCAGGAGGCTAACGGTGGTGCCGCCTTCGGTCGGTTCGGTGAGGCTGTTCACGAACACGAACACGTAGGGAGCCACCACGCCGACCGCGAGGCTCGCAACCTGTGCCGTCGAAACCTCTCTGTAGCGCTGAGAGAGTCTGACAAGGAGATACACCGCAAGCAGAAGAAGAGCGGTCACGTAGAGATAGACCAAGACGATGGTCGCCGGGATGACACCGAGAACGACTGAGGGGAGCAGATCACGGGCAAAGAGAACCGACGCGACGAGGAGGATTGCTCCGCCAAGGGGTGCGAGCAGAATTCCGATCTTTCGGCGCTCGGTGTATCGGTTGTGACCGGTGTAGAGGCGGACGTAGACGTAAAACAGGACCGGGGCGATGAGACTCGTGGCGACTCGACTCAGTTCTACCAGAGTCCAGCCCCACACAGACGGCCCCGAGGGGAGCAAGAACGTCCCCGGCACCAGAAGGAAAACGGCCCACAGAGACAGGCTCAGGAGTGACCACAGGAACGCATCAGCCACGGGGGATCCGCGATACCTGGCGGCATAGCCGGCGACCAGAACGACGAGGAGAGCGGTGACGATTCTCGACAGATCAAGGGCAACAGGGAGGGCGGTCATCTGGTTGCGAGAACTGTTTTATTACCAGATACAAAAAACGACGAGGTGGCAGCGTGGGCCACTCTGCGAGTATTTCAGTTGTTGATACGCAGAGGAATAGTTTGATACAGTCCGCTCTCACTACGCACGAGTATGTGTGTCACCCACACTATTGAGCGGCGGTTGAGCGAGTTACCGAGGAGGAGATAGCAGATGGCAATTGCTCTCGATGGAGTGGTGATCGGAGTCGTGTTCTCGTTGTTCGGACTGGGGTTGTTCGTCGCCGGGGTGCGGCGGTTTTTCTGGGCGATCTCGCTGTACCGCAACGCCGCGATGGCAGTCCGGGAGGTCCCGCAGGCCGAGGGTGCCGTCGAGTTCGACGGACAGGTCGTCGGCCCGGCAGACGGAGAGGCCTTCGAAGCACCGTTTTCCGGTGAAAAAGCGTTCATTTGTCAGATCTGGATGGAGAAGATGTCCCGATTCTCCGAGGACGGCGAGGCCGAGATCTATTTCGACGAAGATCACCGGAATCCAGCAGACACTGAGAAACGATGGGGACTGGCCGAATCAGACGAGATCCGTCAGCCGTTCGCCGTCGCCGATGGCGGCGCCCGCGTCGTCGTCGAACCGGAAGAGGCCAACCTCGATATCACCGGCCACATGGGTGAGGTTGTCCACGGAATCGAGGAAGGAGAATCTCTCTCTGAAGAGATCAAAGAGCGACTCGCTGCACTCGGCGAACGGGACACAAATTTCGACAGTGCACTCGAAACGTGGGACGACGAGGAAAGCGCGGTCAAGTACCGAGAGGCGCGACTGGAACCACAAGAGACAGTCCATGTAACGGGTGCAGCGGTCCAGAGCGTCCCCGAAGAGTGGGGAAGCGCCGTCGACGCGACAGTGGCCAAGTCGGACACTGACGACCGGTACATGATCAGTCGCGGAACTGAATCAGATGTCGTTCGACGGCACTTCGTCCAGTTCGTAACTGGAACAATTATTGGAGCGCTTCTGATGGCAGTGGGTGGCCGTGCGCTATATCTGGCGGTGCTGACCTGACGGGCGGTGAGCGATCCGGGACCTTACCAGGTCAGCCCCTCGTAGGTGACTCCCTCGCGACGTCTGATGATTCGTCTTCCGTCGACGATCACCGGCTGGGCCATCGCGTCGAACTCCTCGTCGAGAGCGGCGAATTCGTCCCAGTCCGTGACGACGACGGCGCCCGACGCCCCGTCGAGGGCTTCGTCGGGGGACGAAGCGTACTCGATGTCGGGGAACTGTTCGCGCATTTCATCCATCGCGACCGGGTCGTAGCCGACGACCGTGGCACCGCGGTCGAGTAGTCTCTCGATCACCGGGATCGCTCGGGAGTTGCGGATGTCGTCTGTTCCAGGTTTGAACGAGAGGCCGAGTACTGCGACTCGCTCGCCCGATACGTCGACGTGGTCGTCGAGCAATTCGAGCAGACGTTCCGGTTGTTGGTCGTTGACCGAGACGGCGGCGTCGAGCAACTGGGGCTCGTAGCCAGCTTCGCGTGCAGCGTGACGGATGGCGTCGACATCTTTCGGGAAGCAACTTCCGCCCCAGCCGACCCCACTTCGGAGGAACCGCTCGCCGATCCGGTCGTCCATCCCGATTGCATCGGCTACCTCGTAGGAGTCGACGCCGAACTCCTTGCAGATGTTCCCGAGATCGTTGATCAGACTGACCTTCGAGGCGAGGAAGGCGTTGTTGGCGTATTTGATCATCTCGGCCTCGGGCCGGCCCGTCTCGACGACGGGGATGTCCCAGTCTGCGACGATTGGCTCGTAGAGTCGGGCCAGTAGATCGAGCGCGCGCGTGTCACCGTCGGTCCCGACGACGATCTTATCCGGTTCCATGAAGTCGTCGACGGCGGAGCCTTCCCGGAGGAACTCGGGATTGACTGCCAGTCCAATCTCGTCGCCGTCGGTCTTGCCGGAGGCAGATTCGAGAATCGGTTTGAGTTCCGTCTCCGTTGTCCCGGGGATGACCGTACTCTTGACGACGGCGAGATGGTAGCCGTCTTTCTCACGCAGGGCGTTTCCGACAGATTCGATGCCGGCTTTCATCGCGCTCAGATCGATACCCCCGTCAGCTTCGTTTGGCGTCGGGAGCGCGAGCATCGTCAGATCCGTCTCGGTAATCGCATCATAGTCGGTCGTGGCCTGCAGTGTCGACCCGCCGTACGCCGAGACGAGCGCATCCAGTCCGGGTTCGTGGATCGGCGACTGCCCGTCGTTGATTTGCTCGACGACACCTTCGTCGATATCGATATTGTACACTTCGTGGCCCATGTCGGCGAGACACGCCGCGACGGTCGTTCCGACGTAGCCGCTCCCGACAATACTGACTTGCATTACTCTCCCCTATTACCAGCATTCTCTTGAAACGTTGTGTTTGGGATTTCTGCTGGCGGTTTCTTTGAGAGTATAGATACGCCAGTGAGGTTATCGGGTTTGGATCACTCAAACCCTGAGCAGGGTGGTCGTTTGAGCCAAGTTGGGACAGTGCTCCGTCTTCGATGCTGTGGTTTGGTATCTAAGCGGCGAACTCCCATGTGCCCCGTCGCTACTCATCACGGGACGCTACAGTCGTTTGTCAGAGCCAAGGGGGCGGTTGTCCAGCTCACACCATCGAGAGTTCTTAACCAACATAGTGAGGATTTCTCTCCAATGTTGGTTAAACATTCCCGAGATAGCTGCGCGAGGGGGCGGCTGTTCCAGAGAGAATCTAGCGGTGTTATATACTCACAAGTCAACCGGAGAGAGCAGTTGTCCGGCGACCATGGCGAGTCGAGTTCGAGAAAATAGATTTCTGAGCAGCCGGAATCAGGACACAAGTAAAGACAGTACCGACACCCAGTTATCAAACGTACGATGAGAACCGCGTAATTATCGAGGGAAGCTATCAAGATCGTTCCCAGCTATCGAGACCAGCCTGCTGTGGCGACGTGCCATCCTCTGTTCCCTGAGAGTCGAACGTATCGACGAGTTCGACGGGGAGGAGGTTGTCAGCGTTGCCCGACGTTGGGTTCGTATCTCCGAGAATTTGAATGATCATGTTGTACTCGACCTTCTCGAGGGCGTATTTGAATCCAGATTCACCCGGTCCCTTGTATGCGTCCTGTCGATCAACGAGACCGAGTTGAGACATCTCCTTCAGATAGTCCGCGACGCGCCGTGGGACGTTCGAGTTATTGAGCAGGCTCCCGGAGAACCGCTTGTAAGTGGGATAGAGATCAGCTCGGGAGATGGGCGTCTCGTCGCGAAGGTCGTGGTACATGATCGCAGCGAGAACGAGCTTTTCCTGATCACTCAGATCGTCGGTCACTTCGTAGACCCTGTCGCGTTCTTTCTCCTCGTGGGCAGATCGGACGTGTTCTGGCAAAACAGTCCCTTCCTCGTCTTTTTTTGCTTTCATTCCGGCTTTCTGTAACAGGTCAATTCCATAGCGGGCGTCACCTCCCTGCTTCCGGGCAAAGGCAGCGGCAAGCGGAATAGCCTCTTCGTCGATCATACCATCTTTGAACGCTTTCGACGCGCGTTGGCTGAGAATCTCTCTCAGTTGGGAGGCGTCGTACTTTTTGAATGTGATCTCTTTCAGGCGGAGCGAGGAGTCAGTCTTCGACTGGATACTTTCTTTGTACCCGATATCGTTGCTGATCCCGATTACCGAGGGTAAGATATTTTCGACGCGTCCGGTGTTGCGGCTCCGCGGAATTTCGTAGAGGAGTTCGTCTCTCGTTCCGATCCGATCCACTTCGTCGAGGATCACCGTCACGTAGTCCGTCACCGCATCCGGCGGCTGGAGGTCATACTCTTCATGGAAGAGATCGACAATTTGTTCTCGTTCACGGGCGGATAGAGAGTACCCAGCATCATCAAGAACACTCGTTGCGATGTCTTCACCGGAGAGTCGACTGGGAAGCTCTCTCCCGATTGTGGCTTCGATGTTCGATTTTACCGTTTCGTCGTACTGTTCTTTGATCGTGTGCCTGTAGGTCGTATTCCGATAGGTCAACCGATCTAGAGTCTCGAAGACGATATCGTAGACTCGTTCTTTCGGGAGTCCCGAACCCGGGAGTGTCTCACGCCCAATTTCGAGTTGCCGGTGAAGATAGTCGTAAGCAGGATCAGAGAGAAACTCGTTAGCAATTGCAATCGCGGCCTGATAGGAACTGCTGAGTGATTCACAGTTCTGGTAAATAAACGTCGCGTGGACATCGTTGTACTGCTGGAGAGCAGTCTCGAGTTGCTGTTGTTTGAATTTTACAGAAACAGTCTTGCCTGTCCCGCTAATTCCGTATATGAAGGCGTTAACTGGCTGTTCGTTATCAACGATTTGCTGGAAGACCTCACTGATCTCATCGAGCTCATCGTCTCGACCGAGGACACGTTCTGGGATGTAATCCTCCGCGAGAACCTCCGAGTTGGCAAACGGCGACTCTTCGGTTCGGGTGAACGTCATCTTACCCTAAGATGGGAGACCGGACAAATATAAAACCACTAGTTCATTCCTTTCATTCCTTTCATCCCAACCCCCACTTTTTCATTCCACGGCGTTAGTATAAATACCCCACCCCCCACTATTTCATCCCAAGCCGGTTAGAATGTAACTACCACTCCCCACCGTTTCATCCCAGATCGGAAGAGGGAGAAGGTTAATTGATGATTACCGAGTGAAACTACGGTACGATCAAAGCAAGGACCCAGTTTGGTCATAGTTGACGATTGAGTGCGAAACGAGTACCATCACCGAAGCTGTCTTCGAGAAGAGCTGCAACTGAGTTTTTATAACCCCCCTCCCCCCACTTTTTCATACCAAACTGGCCTCAGGAGTAATGGCAAAACTGAGAGGCGGCAATAATTACACTGGTATATTATAAATAGAAGAAAAAAAAGGAGAAATATCTGAGCGGTAGATTCGAAAGTTAGATTAAGAGGGATTGATGAGGGTAATATCTGTATATTGGGACTGTTGCAGAAGAAAGAAAGATTATCCTTTTACACAAGAGTTAAGTTGTATTATTACACTTGCCTTAGTCTAGTTCTAGTCTAGTTTTAGTATAGTTCCAATCTAATTCTAGTCTAGTACTAGTCAGGATTTAGTTTACTTTTAGTTTCTATACTTGCTAGTGCGTATGAGTCTATTAGTGCGATTAGTCTCTCTGCACTACGCCCTCTTTCAATTATTCCAGTGCTTGGTCTGTTTAGAATCGTAAACGCCGGAACGGACTCTCTCTGTTCTTTTTGTTCTTTCTTTTTTCTCGCTTAAGCCACGTCTCTGGCGGTTTCTCGGGTTCTCTCTTTAGTCTCAGACCTTCTCGACAATCCCGATGTCCGCCCTAATCTTCCGTATCACTGCAAATATTTCTGACTCTCACACCCCCTCCCCTCTTCGAGCCGTTTGGTATGAAAAAGTGGGGGGGGAGGGGTCGACATTCACTCTACCTGAAACTGGTGAAGCACTAGTCTCCTTTATGACTCAGCCATACTCATAATCCGGCATTGGTGTGCAAATTCGTCGTAGTGCACGTCTGCTCGTGATTCGGCACCAGTTCGTGACGGGTGAAATCCGATCTGACCACACTGATGGCAGATGATTTCGTACATACCATGAGTACCACTACATTCCTAATTATTAATTATGTACAACTTTCTGCTTCGAACAGTCCGCAAGCAACAGACCAACTCGCGGCAAAACTCTGTATACGATGTATAACAATGTCTTCCCTCCACGAGGTGAAAATATGAAACGCTCTCGAGGAGAGCTTCCTCAGTCGCTCGGCGTGAATCGCTCTCACAGTCCATCCTATCAGTGTTATCCTGAGCAACTAGAGACAATCAAGAGGTAATTCGACTGTGATTGTAACTATTCCTCAGCAATCTGTAAGAGCATTCAAGTTACTCACACCACATGATTGGAATAGGTCTGGGGAGTGTGATACAATCACAACCGAGCTAGGATCCGATCCCCGCCGAATACACCACGAAACAAAATAATGGATAAGAACCAATCCCAATCAGTATCAGAATCAGAGCAGCACCTGTCCGAACTCATGTCGGAGGCTGAACGAACAGCTGTTCGAACACTTATCCATGAGACGATAACCGAGTCGAGTATGGATCGTAACGGCACGATCGACTCGGTGTTCTCAGTTCTCTCTCACCCTGGACGCCGGTACGTTCTGACGTATCTTCTCCGTTCGGAGGGCTACGTCACGATGAGCGAAATTGTCGATTACGTAGTTCAAGTGACTGACACCGAACAATCTGAAGAAAAGTTTCGCCAGGAGGTGACGATCAACCTCACACATACTCATCTGCCTCATCTCGAGGAAGAGGGTTTTATAATGTACAATATGGAGCGTCAGATTATCCAATCTACAGAAAAGACAGCGCTCGCCGCCCCGTATCTCAAAGTTGCACTTCTGCAGCGCGAACGACTCGCCGAAGTCGCCGAATCGTGAGTTCCACCCAAATGATCTATTAAATCCGACTCGTGTGGATACCGATGGGCTCTCCGACCTTGCTAGCCAGTATGAGTTACTCCCTCGTCGGTAATGGCTCTGTGCTGGACATTGAGCAAGTCTTCGACATATCTTTCCGGCCGATACGTTTCTGTTTCAGTTGCGCACGGGAACACCCCTGCCAGCGACCCGTCGACATATACCCCTAGCGAAATCTCAGGTGGGATAAGAATCTCATGACGGTCGCCGGTCAGAGACGACGAGACTTGACGCCTGGTAAATCCGATCGGATTCATCTCTTCGTACCGCCATTCCCGGAGTGTTGCAACCGTTTCAAAAAGTGCTTCGGCTTCCGGAAGTGTTCGACAGTGTTCACAGGTACAAAGAGCATTTCCGAGAACGGTCACGTCGTAATCTGTAATTAGATCATTGCTGGACGCGAACAGGAGCCCTTCCACCAACTGACGGTGGCGATCGTGCTGGCCGGGTGCCGGAGCGAATGATCGAACAAACACGCGCACTCGATGATTGTTTCCCCTGTGGTTTCTCCCATACTCATTCCACCACTCTGCTATGGCTGAAGTTGACTCTCCGTTGTCCCGCGTTGTCTGTCGCATTCGTTTTCTGGCACCCCAATTGATTATCCAACCAATATAGTATAATAAACAATGGTAGTTTATCGAAATAATTCCCTGTTATTTTTGATAGATCCTACTTATTCCTATCGTTCAGATCGAAGCAGACTGTTCGTTCTCTGTGTTCCGATTGCAACTCTGTGTTAATTCGGGTCACGCCCGTCGGTCAAAACCACTGCTGACCAAGCCATAAAACGACCAGCATCGCCGTCTGTATTGCAAGTATGATTGTACTTATCAGCCAGGCTTGAGCGACTAAACCCCCAATAATGCCGCTGATTCCCAACAACCCAAGGATAAAATGGGCCCGTTGTACGTTTCGGTCCGACGGATCTTCTGAGTCGTACTCTTGGTACAGAGTATCGCCAACTTCGGTTAGAGTAATATCTCCGCGGTCTTTGTCGTACTCAACAACTCCCATCCGAGCCATCTTCGGGAGGTGAAACTGGTATAATCCGACATAAACCCGCTTTCGCTCCTCTGACGTAATCGCTTCAACTTTGATGTCATTCTCGATTGCTGTCACTTGGTTGGCAAGTTCGTTCAGCTTCACGGTCCCTTCGGCATCCTTCAGATACTGGAGAACGATCCGTCGGCGCTCGTTTTTCAGAATTTCAAACCGATCGTCCAGGGAAAGTGACTGTGACTTTGCTGTCGGTCCACTACCCCCTTGATCGGTCGAATCCGCGTATGTCTTGATCATATTCGTGAGGCCCACTTTCGGGATGTACTCAGCTCGCCGTTGAAACCGGTATTCATCGAACCGTTGTGTCGCCATCAGGCGACGGCACAATCTTCATCCACAACGACACCTGCTCCGACGCCGGTCATTCCTAACATTTCGATTAGCTGGAATGTATATACAAAAAGACAATCTTAAGCTATATATAAATTGTGTTGGAAAGTAGTCAATTATTTTTGACAGCGGTCCGGGGTGAAAATCCATAAAAACTGAGTAATTGAAGCGTACTCAGCCGACTAACAGCCCGTGTGTCCTGTGATCAATTTCGCCATGCAGACTGGCTGATGGCACTGGTTGGAGTTGATTTATAATCAATTAAACAGAAATAAAGACTGTCTAACTATTATGCCTGGTCTGAATATAATCAACGTATCAATGTCACAAGCGATCGACACGCAGGCTTCCGGGGATAAATCCACCACTGGTGAATACGAACTGTCTAAGTCGGAAGTGTTCGAGTTACTGAGTGCTGATCGTCGACAGGCGGTCTTACTCTACCTCGACTCGACCGATGGTCAAGCAGATCTTGGTGAACTTGCAGAACATATCGCTGCCCAGGAGTGTAGCTGCTCCCCTGCCGAACTCTCCTCCCAGCAACGAAAACGCGCGTACGTCGGTCTCTACCAGTGCCATCTCCCAAAAATGGCCGACGCTGGCGTCATCGAATACGATTCCGACCGGGGGACGGTTGCGCTTAACGACCGCTCTAACCGACTGCTCAAATATCTCTACTTCGAAGAAGAAGATCAATCCGACGAACCTGAAGGAGTTCTCGAACGACTTCTCGGCTAAGACACCACGCGACCAAGAAAAATGGCGGATTTAGACACCGGGCGCCACTCCTTGCATCATCTTGAATAGATCACTGTTCGCAGATTCGCGTGTGAGACCAATCACTAACCAACGTGTATTAGACCTCCTGCGACATTGGTAGCTGACTGTCCACGATCTATCGCAGTCAGTTCGGTACAGGGAAGCAGAATTTATCGGCGTGATCCTAAATCTATAAATGCATCGCCCTTCGCCGTGATCCATCGCGACATCTTGCGCATTTCATCGCCATTCGACTGATATATAGTACAGAGGTCCGGCTGATTCCGTCGTTGTTCAACCTGCGAGGCGAGTTTAATTTCACTGTTTCCTGATGCCGCTGAGTCTGGCATGATACAGTTAGTATTCGCGACCGGTCTACCGTTGTTATGAACTGTTTAATTGGGTCTCATCACTGAAATAGACACAGAAAATCTCGAAAACCACCGATGTTGACGATACCACTGCTGAATTCTCTTATGCCCCGCAGAGTGCGCCGATCGGATGTCTGAGCTAGGTGAAGGTGGTTGGTAACAAAGTACAAACTGCTCTAAGTGTTCATACGCCGGAACGCTGATACTTGGTCCCCGTCGATCCGTTCCGGCATCCCGTCGTGGTCTTGAACATGTCACTCCGACAGCTTTTCTCTGGTTCGGCCGACGCCGATTCGACCCCAGTCGGCGAGGCCGAACCGGACTCTCTCGTCGCGGGGTGGATCGGTCGTACCGAGTTCAAGCTATGGATTCTCACAATCGTCGTGATGCTAGTCGACGTGCTGCTCACTATCCACGGTCTCTCTCTCGGACTTCGAGAACGCAATCCAATTGCGAGAGTTGCTTTCGAGAGCGCAGGTCCGCTGGGATTGTTCGGACTGAAATTGATGGCAGTTGTAGTCGGACTCTCCTGTCGCCGACTGTGTCCCGATCGGGCCACAATCTTGATCCCTGTAATCCTCTTGATTCCATCCGCTATTGCGGTCGGGGTCAATTCAGCCCTGATCGCTGTAACACTCGGGTAAGCGGGTACTATCCGTTCAGCGGGGCGACTTCGAGTCGGCCACCTGCAGACACTCGTACCAAACAGTTAGAATACTCAAATTCGACTGCTCCCACACTTCGACCTGCTTTCCCCGCAGGTTTAAATAGATCGTCGAGTGCATCCGTATCGACTACTTCCCCGAGGGGTTCCATTTCGGTCGCATCCTGTCCAGTCATCGAGGCAACGGCCTCAACCACGGCAATCGGTACAGTATCGGTCTCGTCCCAACTGCCGACGTGGTTGTTCACACGTGTATCGGAGAACTTCGTCTCGGAATTATTGGCACTTATTTGTTTGTCTACGGGTTTCATACCGTCTCTCCAGGTTCTTGTATTGTATATGTATGAGCTTTGTGAATCAGCTTTCCTCCGAAACTGAGATAGCCAGTTTGTGTTTCAATCGATCATCTACTGTCGCAAGCGCTTCCACTCCTACGCACGTTCGAACGAGGAGCCGTGGTGAGTAAGCGATTTCCGTCTCATCTCCTGGCTGGAAATTCACTTCCCATGTAGCCACGCCCCTTCTGAACCGTACCTCTATCTTGTTAATGGTTGCCAAAATTCTGTATAGACTCTCTAAAACACAGGTTTACTCCGAAATGACTCGAGGGCTGGTTAACTCATCCCGCATGTATCCCGCAACGAATTTCAGTATTTATCTACTAAAAAAGAAATTAAACTGCCACAAGGGCTATTATAGTAGGAGATGGTTACCTGTTCATGCACGAGAAAGCAGAGCCTAGTGAGGACTCCTAATGACTGAGAAGCCAGACCGAAGATCAGGGTCGAATCGTTCGATGAATCAGACTGAGTCGCCCGACACAGGTGAAGAAATGACCAGAGAAGATTGGGAATCGGTCGCGACAGAGCCGGATAATAAGTTAGATCTCGGATATCAACTCTCAGAGTGGGAACAGTTCGAGGCACTCGACGATACAGATCAACTCATTTTCCTACCGAGTTCTGAAGCACAACTCGAAGATGCGGCTTTCGTTGTCGCGGCAGATGATAGTATCGTCGATCTAAATAGTCAGTGCTAACAGAACCAGAGGTCACTCCTCGATTTCGTCGACGACTGCGAGCTGCTCCTGGTATCTGTTTCTGATCGTCACCTCAGTCACCTGTGACACTTCGGCGATCTCCGACTGGGTACAGCGATTGCCGCAAAGCATCGCCGCGATATAGATAGCTGCCCCCGCAAGCCCCGTTGGTGATTTGCCCGAGTGGAGGCCCGCTTCGTTGGCGTCTTCGAGAATTTCGATTGCGCGGCGCTGAATTTCCCTTCCGACATCTAGTTCCGAGCAGAACCGCGGAACGAACTGCTTGGGATTGATCGGCTCCATTTCGAGATCTTGTTCGGCCATCAGACAGCGATACGTTCTCGCGATCTCGTTCCGATCGACCCGAGCGATCCCCTCGAATTCGTCGAGACTTCGAGGAATCTCTTGTTTTCGGCAGGCAATATAGAGGCTCCCGCAGGCGACCCCCTCGATCGAGCGGCCTTGAACCAGATTGTTTTCGAGCGCCTCCCGGTAAATCATTGAGGCTTGCTCGCTAACCTGTTCCGGGATTCCAAGGGCGCTTGCCATCCGATTGATCTCGCTGAGAGCGAGTTGCAAATTTCGCTCGCCAGCCTTGCTGATCCGAACTCGTTTCTGCCAGGTTCTGAGCCGCTTCATTGTCTCTTTCTTTCGGGGGGTGAGCGGCTTTCCATGGGCATCGGTGTCCTTCCAATCAATCTTCGTTGTCAACCCCCTGTCGTGGAGCATCTGAGTCATTGGCGATCCAACGCGAGACTTTCGCTGGTTTTCTTTGTGGGTGAACGCTGACCACTCGGCGCCTGTATCGATCATTCGGTTTCGAAGCACGCAGCCACAGTCCTCACAGACGATTTCCCCTCGCACATCGTCCGATCGGGTTGCGTCGCTTCCGCACTCAGGACACTCATCTGTCACCTCTTGCTGCGTTTCCGCTCTAGTGTTTGTGTAGACAAACTCACCGCTCATTGAGTTCACCTTGGCCTATGATCTGGCACAGTGGCTTTGTCTGCGAGCGTTCGCTGTTCGACCCACTCTTGTCCATATCGAGTTCTTGGTAGCTTTCGATATTGTTATAATGACTATACTTCCGCCATCATCGCGGATTGGTCCGGACCAATACGTTTCCTTTGAGGGAATATAATGGGAAGAATGCGGACTGAGTGCTCGACACGTCCCATGCTAGCCACGAACATGCCGGTCGGTTCCGCTACCAATTCGTCTGGATCTGTCGTATAATTAGCAAGGCCGTGTCCCTCACGTGAAAATAACAGCATGAAGTTGATCTGGTGTAGTCTGGCCCTATTTATTATAATATCCTCTTAAAAAGAGATAGAAAATTGAACGGACACAATAGATATACCGATAGCTGTCGATGACAAAGATAGAACAGAATGAATTTAACTTGCCTGTACGGCTCGGACATTCAAGAACGGGAAAGCCAACAATGAGCACAGACTGGGACGAAATTGGGTTCGTAATCAGCTCACGGTATCGCATCATCGCTCTCCGACGATTGGCGGTTGGGCCTGCGACGCCTTCACAGATCGCCACGGACGAAAGTGTCGGTATCGCTCACGTTTCGCGAGCGTTGCAAGATCTCCGAGACCGCTCACTTGTCGACCTCCTCGTCTCTGACGACCGGAAAAAAGGGCGAGTCTACGGACTCACCGAACGAGGACAGGAGCTCTGGGAGAAAATCGATAACGAAAACCTTGCAACCGAGTGAATTGGCGTTCCAACAGTGAAAATCGAACGATTGACGACCAGTCGTCGACACTTCTGATGCTAACTTCCCCGCCCAGTCGTCTCTTATGATACATCGTTATTGGTGACAAATGAAATGAGTTCTGAACCATACACCTCTCGATGGCCAACCACGCTCCGTGCGATCCGACAATGTGGTGCTCTCACTACAGAATTGGTCTCTGCTCTCGAAAACACTTCATTGAGTCACGTGACTACACTTGTCGACACATTCGAGCACGTACGCCGACAAACTGGAACGTAGGTAACTTCATTCCACGTTACCCAGCAATACTGACTCCCCCGGATCTAGATAACCGCCTGTTAATATGGATACAATCAGTATTTCTCCCATAAACTTGTGCAGTGTGGCGATTATTGGATATATACGTTCACTGTTGACTGTAATGTTGGGACGTTTTCCAATCAAGAGAAAAGTTCAGGGTATGTGTATTGGTCTCTAGTGACAACATACGCGTAAGCAAAATTTAATCAGGCGAATAATTACTATCTATACGTACCTGTTTATTCGCAATGATGACGCAGCATATTACCGAATCAGAAATGGAACGAATCGAGGAATTTGCGAACACGCCGGTATTTCGCAGAGAACCGGAGCAACTTCTCCCCGATTCAGAGACCATCAAGTCGTCCGATTAGGGAGTTCTGATTCACATATTATTGGTGCTTACCGCTTTGCTGGCGAGCATCGGTTATCCCTAACAAATTGTGCCGGTGACACAGCCAACCCGTAATGGACGTATTGGAGTGTTACCGGGGCTCAGAGAGCTCGTCAGGAACTGATTTTCGATTCCAGATTCGAATGGCTGTCTGGATAACGGCAGTCATGACGAACGCGACGATGACAATCGTGGCTGCGATCAACTCGGGAAAGAAATCAAAGAGAGCGGTTCCGGCCAACAACCCGGCACTTGCCATTGCGAGACCGACATAAATTCGCTGCCATGGGTATGATTGTTCGGTTGAATCGAGATACTGATCGATGTCAGAGGCCCCCTCGGAGAGGGCGATTTGACCGCTGTCTTTGTCGTAGTCGATCAAGCCGGCTTCTGCTAACCGTGGGACGTGGGTTTGATACAATGACACGTACACGCGTTTGCGCTCTTGTTCGGTGATATCGGATCGATTGGTATTGTTCTCCCAGGCGGCAACCTCTTCGGCGAGCTTTGTCAGTCGAACTGGTTCATCTCTGGTTCGCAAGTAGTACAGGACGTACCGACGCCGTGGATTACTGAGGATATCGAACACGACGTCTTGAGACAGGTCAGATTCAGTGGTACCCATGATGAATTCTCGATAGGCCGAGAAATCCGAACTACCCACTCGATACGGCGTCAGCCGATTGTGTACCTGGATGGGATACAGCGACAGTTCGTTCTCGGTCCCGGGATGGTGTGGTTGCAGGTGGCTTGTAAGATTCTCTTATCAGAGCTATCTCCTCTGTTCCTGCCCCCATCACTTTGTTTTCCTCACATTACTCCATTGATAGGAAAATAATTAGTTGATATGTTTTAGTTAGTATGTCCGAAGAATCTGATCTTCCGCCCCGATGCTCCGCGATGTGCGGAAATTGCAGTATCGACACCCATGAGTGGGTTACTGTGGTTCGATTTCCTCGCTAACAGCTCACAAGGGGGAGCATAACAAAGTTAATGACAGTCATCTTTCTCGTGAGTGGGAGTCCAACAAAGTCAGTGTGCGGATGAAATATTCGCCTACTGTAGACACGTGGTACCGGATGTTGAAGCCTCCCCAGCGATCACACCAGCCAGACAGACCGTCAAATCGTATGAGCATACACACACTTCACAGTAGATACGACCCCCCAGCGTCTTCGGAAGACACGCCGACACCCGGCGATCAAGCCAGCGAGGAATCGACTACGAGTGGCGACCGACCGCAGACGGTACCGACGGGGACAGACCCACCGGGTACGGAGGATAATTCAGATACAGAAGCTGGATACGATCTCCCTCTAGACCAGACGTTCGAGATACTCAAAAACAGCCGACGGCGCGAGACGATTCGGTATCTAAAAGCTAATGGTGGCGAGACGACGCTGAGCGAGGTGGCCGAACATATCGCTGCTCTGGAAAACGACACGACCGTCCGTGCAATCACCTCGGCACAGCGCAAACGAGTGTATGTCGGTCTCTACCAGTGCCATCTCCCAAAGATGGATGATACCGATGTTATCGAGTTCGATCAAAACCGAGGGACGATTGAACTCGGCCCGAACGCTGCTCAGCTTGACCCGTATCTAGAGGATTCAGAGCGGAGACCGTGGCACAAACTCTATTTGAGCGTTGCAGTGCTTGGCGGGGGCCTGTTCGTGCTTGGTGAAGCGGGGGGAGCACAGTTCGGACTGACGACATCTGCTGTTCTACTGGTCTTGTTGGTTAGTATCACAGCAGCCGCTGTCTGGCACACCTTCACGCTACGGCAGTAATCGGAGAGACGGCGTCACTGGACCTGGGTGGGCGATTCGACGACGAGGCTACCTGATTGTTGGATTGTGACCTGCAATCCCTCGTACTCGAAGGACACTCCGACTTCTGCGTCATTACTGTCGGCACCGAGTAGTGAATTCAGGGCATCAACATCGACTTCGCGGCCGAGTGGTGGCAGATCAGTTGGTCGTTTATCCTTTATGCCTGCTATCGCCTCGACAATCCCTAGTGCGGGTTGTTCGTATCGACTCCAATCTGTCTGGACAAGCTTCTCGCCCGCGGACCCCGTCACGATATGATCGCTTCTAGTGTTGTCAGTCATTGTGGCACCAGCACACAGTTATCTACAGAATGACGATCCATCTTTTGCGCTACTACATATCAGGCGCAGTGGTTATATAAGACTTTTGTGATCATCTGCGTAACTCCAGAGACTCATAACACGTCGCTGATGTCTGATTTAACGGTGGTTTTCATCTCACCAAGTTTGATTGTGATCCCGTCGTCCTGCGCTTCCCTGAGCGCCTGTATCACTCCTGGATCCAGTAGCGACTCCGAACTCGTGAACATAATCTCCTCCTCGGCGGTTTGGATCAGTCGCTCGATCCGTCGAGAGACAGCCTCGTGTCCGTCTGTCGTCCAGATGCCCCGTTGCTCGGTCGACACGGGGTTCGATTCGAGCGAATCCAGTGCCTTTCTGAGTACGTCCGCGTGACGGGTGTACTCCCGCTCGAACCGAGTTCCTGCTGTCTCGGGTGAGATGGGCCAGAACCGCTGGGGAGACCCCTCCTCAATTGTGACCAGTCCTCGCTGTTCGAGTTCGTCGATAGCGTTGTACACCCTGGTTCGAGGGACAGACACGGTGGAACTCACGTCTTGAGCGGTGCCGTGTCCGAGTGTAACGAGCGCGACGAACGTTCGGGCGGCATACGTAGTTCAACCAAATGTCTCCAACTGCTCAAGTACTGTCTCGTGAGCTACTGACTTGTCGTCTATCTCTGTAATCTTGAGTGAACTACCCTGTGAGGGGTAGCCACGCGTGCAGATTCGGGTAGGTTGGGACCATATCCATCACTGCACGCAAGAGACGTTCTCGCTGGCTCCGTAAAATAGTAGTGTGATTAACTGAGTGAATGTAGTCGCAGTCTATACTCTCAAAGTACGCCCAGATTAAGGAACGTAGAACATTGTGTGTGGGGGCGAGTTACGGGAGAGATTCACTGAGTTTGAGATAAACAGTGAAAACGATTATCCGTATTAGTCCGGAAGGCGCAGTAGGTACTGCAGACGCAGTATCATTGGTTGGGACCAATGGATACATTACCAGAGATAGAACAGGCCGTTGAACTGCTACAGCAACTAGGACTCAAAGAGTACGAGGCGAAATCGTTCGTCGCGTTGTCGCGGATTCCAGTTGGGACTGCCAAAGAGATTAGTGAAATCTCCGAGGTGCCGCGAACGCGTGTGTACGACTCCATTAGGGTACTGGAGACGAAAGGACTCGTGGAGAGTCAACAGTCGAGTCCCCAACAGTTTCGTGCCGTCTCCGTCAGTGAAGTGGCGGACACATTAAAAGCACAGTACGTTTCCCGGACTGAAGAGCTCCGTGAGACCTTGGACCGATTAGAGCCAGCGGCGCCCGATACCAAGACGGAACTCACTCACGAGGTGTGGTCGCTGTCCGGATCGACAGCGATTGCAAATCGGACTGTCGACCTGATTGACGAGGCCGAGGAAGAATTGGTCTTCGTGGCCGGTCAGGGTAACAGTCTGAACGGTCGTTTGCTCGAAAAACTCAGATCGGCAGAAAAGCGCGGCGTCAATGTTGTACTCGGAACGGTTGATGAGCCACTTCGCAAAGAGCTTCAGGACCGGGTCTCAGGCGCAGATGTGTTCGTCTCCGGATTGCGGTGGTTGCGGGGTTCGCCTGCGACGGGAGATGACACTGAAATCACTCGACTCCTCTTGATCGACCGGAGCACAATTCTTGTGAGTTCGGCCCACCGACAGACACGAAACGGTCAGCCAGACGAACAGGCAGTGTTCGGCCGTGGGTTCGACAATGGCTTTGTCGCAATCGTTCGCCGTCTGATGGCGACCGGCCTGCTCCCTGAGGATGATCCTGCCGAAGAGGATTAATCTGCTCTCCTCTCTCGAAACCACCGATAACTGAGGTAATCCCAGTATAACAAAACGAATGCGGGACGGCGGTCGGTGTACATATGGTAACTTATCACACGAATGGGCACGATCTCTCGCTTATCACCGACGGCGGTCGTCCCTCGGAAACCGAAGAGAGTGATCCACAACAGCTCAGAGAACTCTTCTGTACTGTCACCGGTACCGAACAGGTTACTGAACGCCAGGAAACCGATACTCGTCGATCGGTCGCCGATAAGACTGATACGTCTCTTCTCGGTGACGTTGTCGACGTCGCTAAGAAGGACGGACTCGACGATACGCTTCCTGAACCGAGTCCGAGCAACTCAGAGTAGCCTATCGAACCACAGTCACCGGAACTGGGCTATCTCGAATGACCGTTTCTGCCGTGTTACCGACAAACAATCGATCGGCGACCGAACTCTCGTGATGGCCAATGACGATTGTGTCGAACTCAGTGGCCCGGTCGACAATTTCGGTCGCTGGTTGCCCGTAGCCGATTATTCCCTCTAGTTCGCGATCCGTTCTGGCGGCAATCTCCTGTGCCCGGTCGAGGATGACTCGAGCGTCTTCGGTCCCCTCCTCTCGGGTTTCCTCGAACATTAATCCGACAGCTTCACCCATCATTCCGGATGGTTCCCCAATGATTGTCAATACGGTGATATCGGCGTCGGGATAGGCATCGAGGGCGAATTCGAGCGCCCGCTCCGTAATCTTCGAGCCGTCCATCGCAACCAACACTCGTGATACCATATCGCTAGGTCACGCCAGAGTGGCATCAATCTTGCCTACGTTCAGTTCACTGGACGTAGTGCTGTTTGCTGTGAATTGCCGTGTCGATACCTTACTGACCAGTCTGGTGATATTTTGTCCGATAGCTAGAAACGACTGAAATGTGCGCTGTCTTCAGCAACATCGGTCACAGCTATCGATTCCCATCAATAACGCTACGCCCGATACAGGGAGTGTAACACTACAAACCAAACCAACGTATGGCTCCTTTTCTTTGAGCTATTTCGCTATTCATCCGGATCAACCGGTCCTTTGTACTTCGATGTAACTGTGTCACCTTCTCTCCACTGCCAGTAGTAGTAGCGGTTGTCGTTGATTTTTTTGATTGTGACCGTAGCCTTCGAGGGGACATCGTCTGGGAGGTTATCGGGGCTATCGTCAATTTCGTCTTCATCTGACTCCTCTTTGAGGCGGTCCTCACGAGTTTTGTGCTCCGATAGCTCCTCAGCATAGCGTGCGACATGCTGGAGCTGATCCGGAGAGTAACTGTTGAGTGTGTCGACGATATCTGTCGGGAGTTCCGCCGGCGGCGTCGGTGGCTCGTAGGACATCGGTGGTCACCTCGTGTTAACCAACAGAGCGTCTATTTGTATAGATTTGTTGGTTAACCAGATCCCGCATCATTACGGGCTGAGAAGCACAAACAGGAAACTGATCGGATATAGACCCTGCCGTTAGATGTCGTCGGAACCGAGCGCAATCTCACCGGCTGTGTCTGCGTCAACGGGCTCCGTCTCCGAAATCTGAATCTCCGTAACCCACTTTACGCTTTCCCAGCAATCCCGACCCTCATCGGTGGGAACGAACCGAGCCGGACCACCGTGTTCAACGGGCAGTGATTCGCCATCAACCTCGACGGCAATGACGGCGTCACGCAGCCGATCGAGCTTGAACGAACACGCGTAGCCCTCATCCATTGATCGGACCAAGCCATACCCCTCCGTCGTGGGAGCTGCGCGTTCGAGAAGGTCACCGACACGAACGCCTCTCCAGTCGAGCCCAGTCGCGACCCACCCCTCGACGCACTCGAAATCTTGGGTGAACGTTTCCAGCGGTAGCGCTCGCATATCCGCCCGCGTGTACTCATGTGTGCGCTCGATAGCACCCGTTATCCGGAGTGACCAGTCGTCCGGATCCACCGAATCTGGGATGGGATGTGTTTCAAGATCGGTCATGTGTTTTGTTGTATACTTCGTGGCGGTCGATCTTGTCAGTATTCGGTCGCCCTTGTAAAAAAGGACAGCCGCGCACATCTTCGCGTCGGAGCTGTGGCTGGGAATCGCGTCCCGGAGCAGTATCCGAATGTCTATTTGGTCCAGCCGACGAATTACCATTGATCGATCTCGATGCCAGTCACCGCTGGGACCCTCGAAACCTGGGCTGAGCGACTCGACAACGCGCTAGACATCTACGCCCGAATTGTCGAGGAGGAACTCGCTGACGCCGAGTACGCAGAACTGTCCGAAGAGAGCAAACGATATATCGCCGAGTGTTGTGAGAACGAACTCGATTCGGCGACCCGACCCGGTGTGGTGCTCGCTGCCAAAATAAACGAGCTGTACCTGGAGGCCCGCAAACAGGAAGCGATGTACATCGAACAAGCACGGGAACAAGGACAGACAGATTGGGGAAGCGTCGTCACCGAGACAGCCTCGATACGTGAGGCCGCCCGGCGAGTCCACACTGCGGGATTTGAAGCTGGCCCAGACCATGACGAGTCGGGTTATGTGCTTCCTGAGGAGATGTGCCCCGCATCCCTCGTTTCGATGAATGCCGGGTCGGCACCGTTCACTGTCGATGACAGGGTTACACAATACGAAGCCTTTGCCCGCCATTTCGATGTCACCCCAGAGGTTGTCTATTATCCGGGAGCTGGTCAAGACGTGAGTCCATCGGCTGCATTTCCAGAGAGTCGCGTTGTCTACGCGGATGTCGACGCGGCAGCGATGGACGAGCTCGATAAGGCCGGCTATGAGACAGTCTCGGCGGACGCGACAGCGCACGAACTCGAGACTGGAGCCGACGTGATTCTCTTCCAGAATGCCGGCCTCATGGAGGAATCGATCGTCGAGCGAAATCTGCGAGAAGGTGGATGGGTACTCGCGAACAATCATCTGGAGTCTGCCGAGCACGTCGACGCGCTGGAGACGGTCGAGTTGGTAGGTGTGATTCCGGATGAGAACCGTCGCGCTGTCAACACGTTGAATCTGGACGGGTATTTGTCCCGTATCGACACTGAACCAGAATCGGCTGTAGACCCGGATTCACAACTCCCGCTCACAAAGGGGTCATCGCTCGACACCTACGTGTTCAGAGCAAAAGGTCGGTGAGAAACGGGAGGAGCACGGATTTAACAGGACACTTGACATACCTCACACAATGTGCAGTTCGTATCCATCGTCGACGAGCGCGTCCACATCGGGCTGATGATCTTCCCCGGTAATCTCGAAACCCTCATCCTCGACAGTCTCGACAACACCCTTGTGGGTCGCGCAATGATTGCAAACGCCGGCAATTAACCCGCGCTCTTTGGCCGCTCTGTAGGCGTCGAGTGCCGGTACAGGACGATCCGACAGTGCCTCGAACCAGAACGTCGAGCCACCGTCGAACCAGACGACAACCTCGTGGCCCGCTTCGTCAAGCTGTGCGGCGTATTCGAGTGGATTTGCGATCTTTCCGGGATTCTCGGGCGGCGACAACAGCAGGAATGCGTGTTTCGACATGACAGTACGTTTGTCGGGACCCCGAATATAGATCCTCGCGAATATCTTTCTCGCACTAACTGAAAACGCGACGTTGCTTGGATCAGGATTCAACCTGCGAATCTGTGAGCTGATCTTCGAGCCAATCGAACTGTGCCGAGAGTTCCCGTCGCCGCTGTCGTTTGATAACCGTCGCGTCAAGCAGTTCTCCGACCACCGCGACATCGAGTGCGAACTCAGTGGCTGCAGTCACTTCGCTACCCGTCTCGGTTTCTGTTACGGTGTATGTTGTTTGCATCGCCTCGAAGATGCCCTCGCGCTGCTCGTAGGCGAGATCCGCTTCCTTATGGTCGGTCAGTTCGAGCGTCAGTTCGATGGTTGCGATCCCAACGCTGTTTGTGACTTCGATGCTCTCGCCGTCGATGGATACTTCGTCGAATCCGGCAGCCATCATGAACGGTTCGAGATCAGTTATTTTCTCTCGCACGGCATCAGGCGATGCGTCGTACGTTCGTGACACTGTAATCGAATCCATGGAAATATAGTGGTCCTTTGTTGTATCGGGGGAAATATCGAGGGGTTTGCTCGTCTTAACGGTTCTTCCGCCACACGAATATCTATATCTGCGCAGATCTTCCCCAAGTAGGTTTACCTGTCCCGTCACGACACTGAACCAAAATCGGCTGTTGACCTGGATTTATTTGGCACTGTTGAGTGAATGTGGCGCTATAGTGACAAGTACTGTCTTTTGCATTTGGGGGAACATTTTATACAAGCCCCACATACAGATAGACACTATGATAGATACTACTCGGCTCGCTGGGCGCGTATCAGAAGGTCGTGGCCCTGTTCCGAACATTGGTCCGGAGCCGACGAAGGAAGAGCTCCGAACCGTCGTTCAACAGCTCAAATCCGAGGGAATCTGTGGCAGGAGAATCGCCGAACATCGGATCGGGCCGTACTTCATCGCAAGTGAGGTCCACGGACAGCGGGAGATCGAACTCCTCGACGATGTGCTCAACGAGGAGTATGCCGGAACAGACCTCTGTATCGAAACGAGAAAGTCCGAGTGTAGCCGCCTGCGGGGCGGCTGTAAGGGTTCACGGTAACCAAATCGTCCGAGTTTTGGAGCAGTAGATACCCTTCACATGCCACCACTTTCATTACAAATGCCAGTAATTCTCAACCATGGTACAGGCACGCCTCCACGTCGAACTGTCCGAGGGGCAGTGGAAGGCAGATATATCACAGCGGTTCTCGGACCACTTGCTTCAAATTCTCAGTATGGTGGCGAACGGCGGCCGAGTCGTCGAAATTGTCGAGATATCCGGCTGTAATACGGACGCTTGCCTCTCGGCAATCAGTTCTCACTCCGACATCGGCACGTTCGAGATCGTCGAGCGCCATTCCAACAGAGCGACTGTTCAACTCGCAACGACCGAACCGGCAGTTCTTTTTTCAGCAATACAGGCCGGCACTCCGATCCTATACCCGATAGAAGTGGAACTGGGGGAACTGATAGCTACTGTTGTTGGCACTCATGAGATAATTTCATCGCTGGGTGACCAGTTCCAAGCTGATGGGTTCGACTTCGAAGTCGCCTATATCCAGTCAAATCGCGACGTGAGTCAAGTACTAACGGAACGACAAGCAGAGGTCCTCTTTACCGCAATCGAACACGGCTATTACCGGTGTCCGCGGCAATGTACGCTGACAGAAATATCCGAAACACTTGATATCGCAAAATCGACCTGCAGCGGGACGTTAAAACGCGCCGAAAAGGCGGTTATCGAGTATTTCTGCCTGCAACAGCAACGAACAGGACAGGATGCTCCGTTGAACGCCGACGCTGTCAGCGGACTGTCTCGTTGATTCCAAGGCACTTGGACGCTGTCCGGCGAAATGTGTGACTTAGCTACCTGTTGTTCATTGTCTGACGTTCGTCACTGTAAATAGTGAATCATCCGACAGGACCGCTCGGACGCGCCCGTGCCAAGCCTCTGCGAACAGTTCGCGGTCCTCCTCACTGGCCGTCCCGTCAATGATCTGCTGGAGATTCCCGAGAGCGGGGCCACCGTCCGGAACATCGCCGACATGGTAGGTCACTTCGACAGTTTTGTCAGTGTCGGTTCGTCGGAACCGGAACGTGGGGTCAGCGCTGTCAGGGGCAAACGCATCGAATGTCAGCATATTTTGTCGATTCCCCAAGCCGCCGGCGAGGCCACCAAAGCCGTCTTCTTGTGCTGCGCCGGTCACGATCGAAATGAGGCGTCCCATGATCCCGTACGTGGCGTCGTCGCGAGGCCCCGCAGCGAGTACCTCGACCTCGCTCCGGACGGGAAGGTCGTCGGGATACAGCGCGTCGAGGCCCAATTGAGTGATGCGATAGGCGCCCGATGCGGTCGGACACGAGTGTCCCGCTGCCTTCACCACATCTTGGTAGGTGACGACGAACGGATCGCCTGGTTCGAGGACGGCGAGTGCCTCCGCGACGGGGTCGCGGATCCGGATCGGTTCGACATCGTATTCAACAGCCCAACTCGAGTTGGTACGGCTCGTGTCGGTCGAATTCGTGGTTTCTGACATTGGTTGTGGATTCTCGTGTGTAGTTGTGGCTCTGTGCTGTTAGTAGCGCAGCAGGCGCATCCCGTTGAGGATGACTGCGAGGACGCTGGCCTCGTGGACGAGCATCCCCAGCGCGAGGGTGACGTAACTCGTCAATACGCCTGCCAGCAGCAGGCTCACCGTCAGCACCGCAAGGCCGACATTCTCGTAGATGTTCCACCGGGTCGCCTTGCTCAGCGTCACCGCGTACGGGATGCGCTCCAGATCATCGGCCATCAGCGCCATATCCGCTGTCTCGATGGCAGTGTCGGTCCCGGCAGCGCCCATAGCAATCCCCACGTCGGCGGTCGCCAGCGACGGTGCGTCGTTGATGCCGTCGCCGACCATCGCCACGACGTGGCCGTCCTCGCGGTACTCCTCGATGACCGCCTGCTTGTCTTCGGGGAGCAATTCTGCACGGTAGTCGTCGATACCGACTTCCTCAGCCACTGCGCTCGCAACGCGCTCGTTGTCGCCGGTCAGCATTACCGTCTCGATACCAGTGTCCTGAAGCTCCTGGACGACGCCAGGCGCCGCCTCGCGGAGTTCGTCGCGCATGGCGATGGCGCCGATGACAACGCCGTCACGCACTATGTGGACGACAGTTTCGCCGCGCTCCTCGCGCTCGCGGACGTAGCCGGCGACTTCTTCGGGGACCCCGATATTGCGTTCGTCGAGCAACGAGCGGTTCCCGACGACGATCTCGCGGCCGTCGTGGTGGGCGATGACGCCTTTCCCGGCGACCACGTCGAAATCGTCCGGTTCGGGAATCGATCGCGCGTCCGTGGCTGTGGATTCGGTGTCTGTCTGGACAGCCGCTGTCCCGCCGTCGGTCACTGGCGTCTGTCGGTTCTGAGCCGCATCGAGGATGGCGTCGCCGAGGTGGTGTTCGCTCTTCTTCTCAGCGATAGCCGCGAGTTCCAGCACATCGCCGGCCTCGGCTTCGAAGCCAGCAACATCGGCCACGGTCGTCTCGCCCTTTGTGAGCGTGCCGGTCTTATCGAAGGCGATAAGATCGATCTTGCCGGCCTGTTCGAGATGCTCGCCACCCTTCATCAGGACACCGCTCCGAGCGGCGTTGCCGATAGCGGAGACGATGCTGACCGGTGGCCCGATCACCAATGCGCCGGGACAGCCGATCACAAGCAGCGTCAGCGACAGAATCGCGTTCTGCGTGACTGCATAGGCCCCGATGGACAGCGCGATTATGCCCGGCGTGTAGTACTTGGCAAATCGGTCGATGAGGCTCTCGGTCGGCGATTGGGCCTCCTGAGCCTTTTCGACGCGACGGATGATCCGCTGGAGCGTCGTGTCCGACCCAGCGCCGGTTGTTCGAACTTCGAGGGCACCCTCTTGGTTGACCGTGCCGGCGTAGACCTCATCGCCGTTGACCTTGTGGACAGGAGCACTTTCGCCAGTCACCGGCGCCTGGTTCACTGCGCTCTCCCCATCGACGACATCGCCATCCACGGGAATCTTCCCGCCGGGCTTGACGATGACTATCTCGCCATCTTCGACTTCACGGGCGGGCACCTCTTTTTGCTCGCCGTCACGGCGTACGGTAGCCGTGTCCGGCGTCATTTCGAGCAGTTCCTCGAGGGCATTGCGCGTCTTCCGCATCGTCCGCCCTTCGAGGTACGATCCCAACGCGAATAGGAAGACCACCGCGGCGGCCTCCCAGTACGATCCGATAGCGATTGCGCCAACGGCGGCCAGCGTCACGAGAGTCTTGATGCCGAGCGTCCGGCTTTTGACCTCGTGGTAGGCGGTCTTGGCAATATCGTAGCCGCCAATGATCGCCGAGAGGATCAAGATCGCGACACTGGCAGTATCGAAAGCGGTGACGTAGCCGAGGGTCCAGCCACCACCGTAGAGGAGGCCGCTCAGCACGACGACGATGGCCTTCCGGTGTTTGCGATAGTATTGATTGATTGATTGGGTATTCATTAATTTTGTTCCTTAGGCGGGTTGGGGCGTATAGCCCTGATTCTCGATGGTCTGTTCGAACGTGGAGGGATCGGCAACGCTTTCGTTGTATTGAATCTCGACACGACCGGTCGTGTAGTGGACCTCAACATCCTCAACACCCTCCTGGTTCAGAAGGGAGCGTTCGACGGTGCTTGCACAGCTCGGACAATCGAAATCCATCACGCGGAATTGCGTTGTTTCGCTCATCACAGTTCTACGTACATTCCGTACCCACTAAAGTATTTTTTAGATGATATGTTTGAGTTCCGATACAGGCTATTTGAGGAGACAAACGGGTCGTCTAGAGCTTTCGCTGGACGACTGGAAAGTAACGTAAAACAGGCTCTATACTACAGGCGTCACCACTTCGCGTGTGCACGGCGTCGATTTCGTCGGGAAATCGGCGGACCCATCAGACCGCGACGCAGAGTTGTCATCCGCCGGTCACGACGAGCGCGAGCCCAGCGGCGGTGTCGATGGCCTCACGATCTGCGACGCGGCTGCCGTCGTCCTGGGTTATTCTTCCAGGGCCGCGCTCTCGTCGGAGTCGATCTTAAATGGCTGGATACGGGCGTCCTCGCTCATCGAACTCAATCGCTCGGATCGGCGCGCCACCTCGTCCATCGCCTCAGCTTGTTCGTCGATCCCTGCGGAAATCTGCTGGACTGAGGCAGTCATCTCCTCGGTCAGCCCCGCCGCATCGTCGATAACTGCGCTGACCTCCTCAGCGTTGTCGGCTTGTGACTCGACTGCCTCAGAAATCTCGGTGACGCCCTCGCTCGTCTCGCCGACCCGGTCTTGTTCACTCTGTGACGGTACGACGAGGGCAATATAAAGACTCGTAATCGGCTATCATTGATGGGAAATACCTTCGGCAGCGAGAGAGTCCTGTTCTTCCTGTGAGGCGGAAGTCGATAATTTCACTTCAATAGTAGCACCTCTACTCATCATTCACGGCTTATCTAATAAGTCGGTACTGCCTTTACTGAACTGCCGTCAGTTACTTCCCATTCTGTCAACAACGTTTACACATGGGTACAAAACAAGTCCGACTCGACGAAGACGTCTACGCTCGTATTCAGGATGAGAAACGTGAAGACGAGACGTTCAGTGATGCGGTTGACCGACTCACTTCCGACTGGAGTCTCGCACAGTGGGCACAGAAGTACGAGACAGATTCCGAAGAAAGTGCCACCCACCGTGAAATGTTGGATGAACTCGACGAGATCGACAAGCAGGAAGCGAAAGATATCGTCGAGCGTGTCGAATGATTTTGGATACAAACTATATAATCGCCCTCGACGAACAGGACCCGGACGCAATCAAGCTGTCGCGGGAGCATGATGCAGCAAATCTCCCACAACGACTGCCAGCAACAGTCCTTTCGGAACTCTACGTCTCGGTCGGTGCGGGACGAAATCCGCACGACAATGCGCTTGCCTACGAGGAATTGGTTGCAAATCTACCCGTCATCGATATCGATAAAAACATCGCCAGGCGTGCAGGAGCGATTCAGGGGGAACATCTTGCCAGCGATACTAAGCCCAACCTTGGTCTTGCTGACGCAACGATTGCTGCAACCGCCCTCGTGTACAATGAACCGGTCGTGACCGACGATACAGATGACTTTGGCAGCGTAGAAGGATCGGAGACCATTTCTTGGAACTGAACTTGTTGTATTGACTGGTTACAGTTGTCTCATAAGTCGTTAACCGCTCGACACAGGTGAGACAGTGACCGCTGAAGAATGTGGTCTGTCTGGATTTAATCAGAAATGTCATGCAAGATACAGAGGGTGTATGCAGCAGACGGCTGCCGTTCGTTTCACTCCATCGGCGGCGAAATGGCCGTTCGGTAGGTGTGCGAACTGAACAGCCCTCCCACCGATTCACTAGTCCACAACGAAATCAAAGACGAGTTGGATGAGGATCCACAACGGAAGGAGATACATTAGCAAAATTGCGACGATCCCGATTGCATCTATCACTTGACTGTTAGCGGTTCCAGGGGCTGTCTGAATGAAAATCAAAATAAGGAACCAGAGTGTGAGAGTTTGGATCAATTCGCTTCTATCCATCGCCACACGAAGGGTGAAATTGTGGACAAGAGTGCTTTCTGATTAGTGTACGATTTTTACCAATGAATATCACAAACGAAGTGTTTGGCGGAATGTGGGCTGGAGCCAGTACGATTCTGGTCGCGGTGCTCTGCATCGGCATGTTCGTATTCACGGGAGATCTCGTCAACATTGGCGAGGTCATAGCGGGCCTTAGCCTCGCTCTTGTTGGATTTGCGCAGGTCCTCTCCCCTCTCGCCATGGTTCAGGCGCCGCAGTCATCGTTGGTGTGGGCTGGCTTGGATGCTCCTTGGTGGTGGGGTCGCCGCGTTTAGCGTAGTCGCCTCACTAACTGTTGGGACGTTCGGTGGCGGGCTGCTCCTCGGGGCACTGTTTGTGCTCTACGGGTGTTTCGTGGTACTCGGTCGATGAACTCACTCTCTTTATCGAGCAATCTCCATCCTCGCTTCTCGCTGATCGGTTGGTGATGACTATGCGCTGTCTATCTTGTACCAACCCACCTGACAAGGATTGGATATGGCGAGCTCGCCAGTGCGCGACTCAGAGGCCAGTGGCTGACATCGGGAGTCATACAACCTCAGGAGCCCCTATTCAATTACCTCGAACTGTTGGCCTGATGGTACAGTGAAACCGCCACCTGAACACGTCTGTGTTCGCTAATCGAGTATGTCGGGGTCGTCTTGATCAAGTGGGTCTTCGACCTCACCAATAATCGTCTCCAGCAGGTCGGTGACAGTCACCTGCCCGACCACATTGCCCTCCTCGATGACGAGCGCGAGTTCCTGCCCTTCCGTCTGGAACTGATCGATCGCATCACTCACGTCGGTATCGGGTGAGAGCGTCATCGGCGGTGCTGCCAGTTCAGTGAACTCGCCGTCACCGGCGAACAGTTCTTCACGGTGGTTGAACAGCGCCGGGCTGTAGACGACTCCACGGAAGTCGGTCAGGTTCTCACCAATCAGCGGATACCGCGTATGTGGATGCTCTTCGAGTTTCCCGAAGTTCGATTCGAGATCGTCTTCAGTAGACAGTGCCACGATATCCTCGGGTGGAATCATAACCTCCTCCACCGATTGCTCGCCAATGGTCAAGGCGTTCATCACTTCCTCACGGCGGTCCTCAGCCACCTCGCCCTCTTTGAGTACCGATCCAAGCTGGTTCCGGAGGTCTGCACGGGTTTTGATGACTTCCTCACCGGTTTCTGTCCATGATTGGGTCATCTCGATGCCGAACAGGCCGAGTGTTGCCTTTGCAACCGAGTCTCCGACCCAGATGGCCGGAGCGAGTATCTTGGCAAGCCAGTATAGCGGTCGTGCTCCATACCGGGCGACCTGCTTAGAGCGCTCGACGCCAAGATACGTCGGTGTCTGCTCGCCGTGTGTGAGATGAACCAGATTGATGAGGAGAAATCCGAGGAGCGAACCCGCCCCGACCGACGCGAGGGTGGTGTTCTCGAACAGGGGCTCGAACAGAGCCGCGAGCCCGGGTTCGGCGATGATCCCCAGTGCGATACTGGTCCCCGAGATCCAGACCTGACACGTCGTTAGATAAAATTCCAAGTCGTTGGTCATCTCCCAGGCAAGTTCGAGCCCAGGCGTGTCGAACTCCGACTTGGGGTACTGTCTGGCTCGGGTTAGCGCGAACTCAATCGCGACGAAATACGCGTTCACCCCGATAAGGATGATGCCACCGAGAATCCGCAGCCCGATCTCAAGCGGTTCCATTGTCTGACGGTATTGATTACCGACAGAAAATAGTGTTCACATCAACCGGGAGCAAGTCACCGACGGGATGAAGATCATACAGTCGACGGGCATGGTGCTGCATATGCGCTTTGTATCTTTTCCCGCTACAGGCTGGATAAAAACCGTCACTGGTGTCTTTGAGATTCACCGAGCACCGAGACGGCCGTTGTTTCGGAGAGTGAGACGCTGTGTGGCCTACTATTAGTCTGTTCAAGTAACATGTGGATACGCTCAACGTGTGAGTCTGTGTGAGCTAAAAAGTACCCGAGATTCGGACAATGGATGACTTGATACGGGGATACGGCGCGATTGGATTGATGATCGTGGGACTGTTTCTGATTGGTTCAATCGTCTTCATCGAATCGTTTGCAGCACAGGGACTTGTTGCGCTGTTCGGACTGGGAGTGGTCCTTCGCGGCGGGCGCGAGTACAGGAAAAGCTAGCCCGAGCGATGCGTTCGTCCCAGAGCCAGCAAACTATGCAGTGGCTCAAGATGCCGTTTCTTCGCACAGACATAGAGCTGCTACCCGTGATTTCCGCGGCGATACTTGTCAGCGATGAGTACACTCTCTATATTCAGCACCTTGTTTGTGACAGCAACTGGGTAAGAGAGTTTGATCGTGCTGAATAGAACGCGCGTTTCTCGCACGGAACTTTTCGGCGAAGATTTCCTCAACGCTGTACGGCCAGAGCTCGAATTCTGGAACACCTCGTGCCCACCTTTGTGACTTGCTGGTAGCGGGATAGGACCGATTCACTCAGCCAGTTGCTCCCGCAGTGTGACCTTGTCGATTTTTTGGGTCGCAGTTCGGGGAAATTCTTCAACGGTTTCGATGCGACGGGGGCGCTTGTACCCTGCGAGGCCGGTATTGTCCCACCAGTCCGCGATGCTTTCAGTTGTGACCTCTCCTTCCGGAGCAACGATAGCCGCCGTAACAGTCTCACCCAGTCGTTCGTGCTCGATCCCGAAGACAGCAACAGCGTCGATGTCAGGATGCTGCTGCAGCGCGTTCTCGACCTCGCTGGGTGCGACGTTTTCTCCACCGGAAATAATCATATCGTCGACGCGGTCAACGTAGTACAGCAGGCCACCCTCGTCTTCGCGAACCACGTCGTCGGTGTGGAGCCAACCGTCGGTAAAGTAGTCCGCGTCCAGCGAACTGTCCCAGTAGCCCGGGGTGATAATATCGCCTTGGAGCAGTAACTCACCTTCTTCGTTTGGGTCCACGTCGACGAGGTCATCGGCAGTGACATCAACGACACGATAATCAACCGCGTGGACTGGTCGCCCCATCAGGCCCGGTTGACGTTCAGTGTCGGGGCCGTATGTGACGCTCAACCCGGTGTTTTCGGTCTGGCCGTAGTAGTTGCGCAGTGTGTCGACCCCGAACACCGACTGAAAGGAGTCGAGCGTCTTCTCTGTCGCAGGCGACCCACCGTAGAAGACTTGCTTGAGCGACGAGGTGTCGTGGGCGCGGGCCTCGTCCGTATTGAGGGCATCGAGCATCATCGTCGGAATCAACCCCGTGAGGGTTGCCTCGTGGGTCTCGACCAGCTTTGCCCATTCCCCAGCGTCCCATGCCGGCTGGACGACTACCGTTGCTCCCTCCAGCAACGCTGGTAGCGCCCCACCATATAAGCCACCGACGTGAAACAGCGGAACGGCGACCAGCGAAACATCCGTCCGCGTCATATCAAAGTGCGTGACGTTCACATCAAGCTGGGCCCCGACGTTGCGGTGGGTCTGGACAACCCCCTTCGGTCGGCCGGTCGTCCCAGAGGTATACATCACGACAGCGGGGTCATCGTCAAGTTGGCGTTCGGTCTTGGGTGCCGACTCCGCCGCTGGCAGGGCGTTCCGGTCAAAGTTACCGTCCTGTTCGACGAACAGCGTCGTCTCCTCGCTCAATCCGTCTACGCGGTTTTGAAGAGCCGCCACGTTATCTTCGAAGGTGTCAGATCCGATGAGGGCAGCGGGCCCCAGATCTGACAGCGTGTACGTCAACTCCTCCAGCCCGAACCGTGTGTTGATCGGACTGGCAACAGCCCCTACGCGCCAAATACCAAGCATCACCGGTAGATACGCGGCCGTATCCGGAAGATAGACTGCAACTTGATCTCCTTCGCCCAGACCACGGTCGGCCAGCCACGCTGATACTTGCTTAGTTTGTCGATCTAAATCATCATACGTGAGTTCCGTGTCACCTGTTCCGACAATCGCTGTTTCTGAGGCGCACTCGTCCATCCGATGGTGGAACCTGACAGCTACGTTCATTTTTCATGATCCATGCTACCGGGGAACAAATAAATATTCCGGTAATTAATAACGCCGATCATGATGCCATCCGATGACAGTGTGCCGCAGTTGATTGCCGTTGTAAGGGTTGCCTCCGACTGTAATTCCTAACACCACTTTCGACGGTAGATTCAAGAGCGACGTTACTCACTCCTCTGGTATGGGTGACACTGTCAAGTACGAAACCGACGGACGTATCGCCACGCTGACGCTGGATCGGCCGGACCGGTATAATGCAATAGACGACGACATGCCGGCTGATCTGCGGGCGGCCGTTGAGCGGGCCGATACTGACCCTGAGGTCCACGTAATTGTGCTTACCGGTGCAGGCGAGGCATTCTGTTCAGGGTACGATCTTGAACACTACGCTGAGCAACCAAGACCGACCACTGGCAGCCAAGAGATGCCTTGGGACCCCATGCAGGACTACCGGATGATGAAATCTAATACTGAGAATTTCATGAGCCTGTGGCATAGCCACACGCCCGTCCTAGCGAAGGTTGACGGTCCCGCAGTTGCCGGTGGAAGCGATATCGCTCTTTGTGCAGACCTGATCCTGATGGCAGAGGATGCACCGATTGGCTATCCCCCAGCACGGGTATGGGGCTGCCCGACGACGATGATGTGGGTCTATCGACTCGGCCCTGCTGGCGCAAAACGGATGCTCTTTACTGGGGATCTGGTTGAGGGCACCGAGGCAGCCGAGATGGGACTGGTTTGGGAGGCGGTTCCAGCCGAGGAACTGGACGAACGCGCCAATGAATTAGCTGCCAGAATTGCAGGCGTCCCTACGAACCAGTTGATGATGCAAAAACGTGTGATCAATCAAGCCTACGAAAACATGGGGCTGGAAACAACCCAAATGTTCGCGACGCTGTTCGATGGAATAACTCGTCACACACCCGAAGGTGTCGCCTTCAAAGAGCGATGCGAGGAGGTCGGGTTCAAACAGGCCGTCGCAGAGCGTGATCGAGGCGAACTGTTCTAACTGGTCTCATGTGAGTGTCTTTCCGAAACGAGGGTGTTATAGAAACATTCACAGCCAATCTGCTGCGGTGTAATCTTCGGGACTCAAAAGATGTTGAAATAACTATCTTATATGTCGTTTTCGTTTCCCTGCATATGAGGATAGTAATCGTACAAACAGATAGGAATCGACGGTGACAGTTCGTTCGGTCAAGTGGAGGTATTGGACGGTCGCTGCAAGAGACGTAGCTTCATCCAGCACGACGTTGCTGAGAGTGCCTACATATTCGGTGTTGGAATTCCCTGAGAGCTCGACGGTGTCCGCTGTGCTAATGAGTGCGCCGGTGAGTCTCTCTTTTGATCCCAGGCCAGCAATATCGACTGCGTCAGTTTTGATCACTCCGTAGAATGAGGTAACTCGATCGAGGCCAGCCGAATACAGGAACAATTGCGGTTCCTAGCTTTTTGTGCCCCACTCAGTCTGGCATTTCATTTTGTATTCGCCGTCGACGTACCCGGGCAGCCGGAGGACCAACTCAGTGGCGGGGGTCGCAACGACAACAGCATCGTTCTACGATTCGCATTCGGACAGATGAGCTTTCTCTACACAGGTGATGCAGAAGAGGTCTAGGAGTCCTACCTCGTCGACGAGTATGGTGGTGAGCTAAACTCGACGGTCTACAAGGCCGGTCATCACGGCAGCAGCAGCTCCAGTAGTGATGGCCTCCTGGATGCGGTAGAGCCGCGAGTCGCTGTCATTTCCAGTTCCTTCTCAAGACGGGCCTCGCGAGCTTTGTGCTCTGCCAGCTCCTCAGCGTCGCGTGCGACATGCTGGAGCTGGTCCGGAGAGTTGCCGTTGAGTGTGTTGACGATCTCTGTTGGGAGCTCCGCCGGCGGCGTCGGTGGCTCGTCAGACATCAGTGGTCGCCTCGTATTAACCAACAATGTCCGTATTGGCATAGATTTGTTGGTTAATCTGGTATCGTCTCGCCACTCGCCAAAGAGTATGAATAGCAAACTATTCGCGAATAGGACGTTACCGAAGTTGAACCGTATTCCCGTCGCGCTTGAGAACCTGCTTTGCAACGAGTCGCTCAATCGCGTCGTCGACGGCGTCTTCCTGGTCGTCCGACAGCGCTCGCACATTCGTAAGGACTCGCTCTCGGATGGCGTCGACGGTGTCGATGCCGTCGTCCATTGCTCCCAGAACAGTGTATTCGATCTCGAATTCCGACGCAAACTCTTCGATGCGGGACGTGAATGTGCTCGGAAGTCCAGAGAGCGAGTTTATTGCCATTTCGATCGCGAACAACGGATGCGAGCGGTCACGGATCCGCTGTGCTTCATGCCAGTGTTGAATGGCCGCTGCTCGTCGATTTCGGCCAGAATCGATTCGTAGTCTAGGCCACGCTGGGCGTATTTCCGCATATCTTCGATGTCGCGTCGACGACCACCCGCGAGGTCACCGCCATGGGGTGCGAGATAGTAGTGTTCCGGGTAGTCAATATAGATCTCTGTAGCCTCTGTTAATCATTGGAGAATCGATTGTATCCCGTGATCGTGATCGAGGGCAGGCGGGTGTTTTCCTCGAGCGCTAGCAGGAGGTTCCGAGCGTACTCCTTATGCTGCTCGTCAATTCTATCCCAAGACTCTCCTCAGTTGATCAGGTTGTCATGCACGGGCGTTGTGAGTGTCCGCTGGTCGACCGTACAGAACACTGGCCACCGTTCCGCTTGTGGATCTATCAACTTCTGATAGCTTTGAAGTGGGAAAGATACCCCGATTGGGGACGCTCGCGAAATTCCGCTGCTGGTTCTTTCGGTAGACTTCTATAGTCCATTATTGAGCGGGATCTCCGATGAACTGGTCAGACTCGGTAATGTCGATCGCCACGATACCGACCCGAAAGAATTCTTCTGTCTACGGATGTGTTAAACGCTATACGCTGGCGGTGCTAGACGTGCACCGCTCTATCGAACGCGAGCACGACACGAGGCTATCTGGCTACTGTTCGAGGTCAAGGTCAAACGCCTCCGCAAGTCGGTCCTGCATCGCGTCGCGAAGATACTCACGACGTTTTTCTTCAGAGAGGTAGTTCCGAAATACGACCATTGGGTCACTGCTGCCCTGTTCGTGAGCGACACTCTGGAGGCGTTCGATAACTGCCTCGACGGCGTCAGCGTACGCGCTGTACCAGAAGCGCCGTCCCATTTTCGAGGTTGGACGCTCATTGCGAACACGCACGTCCGCGCGTGCGGCGATTGATTTGAACCGGCGATTGAGAGTCTCTCCAGTTACGTGGTCACGCCGAGCGTCTGGTGAGGGAAACAGATATCCGTTCCACTCCTCGCGATCTGATAGCTGGCTAATCCGGGCGTTGAGAACATCCTGGCCGTAAATCAACGCCACTGTTCCGGGACCATTCTTCCGGGTGTCGAAGGCAAGATGCGCCGAATCAGCTTGTAGTTCGATGTTCTGGACATTGAGGTTCGCCAACTCACTTCGACGGAGTCCCCACGCACATAATCCCAAGACGATCAGATCCTCTTCGATGTTGTCAGAAGTCGCTGCGAGTTGACCGACCTGTTCAGGCGAGAGTGCCGGGTTATCTCGCTTTGGGACGTTCCATTCGTGGTCGTATCGAACAGGATTGAATGCACCGTAGCCGCGGTCAACAAACCAATTGTAGAGATCGTCGATGTCAGATCGATATCGGCGCTTCGAGTCGTTGCTTTCGAGCTCTTCATCAAGCACGTCGAAGACGGCTGTGACGCGCTGAATTTCTTTAGGTTGGTCAGCCACGTCGGTGATACGGGAGACGATCGCTGCTGTCCCGTGGAGGTCTTCGTAGTGCCGAAGAAACTCCGCGATACGGGAACGCTTTGACTGGAGGGTACTCTCCGCTGCTGCCCCCCGTTGTTGTGACCGGAAGTACTGTTCGAGGTATTCGATCACTTGTTCGGTCTCGATTCCCCACTCGTAGGCGACATCTGTCTCGTCTTCTCCGATTCCAACAGTTCGTTCGAAGAATTCAGAGAGTGTCATCCCGTGATGTTCCCGAACAGTGTATTGCAGGCCACTATAGCCGTGGTCAACGAGCCACTGGTAGGATGGAATATCCTCGTTTGGATCGTACCCTTCGCGCCGGCGTTCGGGAGCAATTTCGTGCTCGTAGAAGTCGACGAGTTCGTCGAGTGATTTCCGCGACCAGTTGTAGGTTCGCTCACTCACGGAAATCCCGGGGAAGAACCCCGTGTGCGTTCCCATGTGGTGATTCTAAGACAGGTGATTTCATACTGTAGAATCTATCTAACAGAATAATAATAGTATTGATTATCCACTTGTCTGTAAGAGACACACGAAATAAGCAATTTACTCGTCTCAATATACGCTGTGGGAATAAACTATATGTTGCAATACGAATCTAATAGTCGTATCCCCACTCTCGAAGCTTTGCAGCAATTTCTTCGGAATGCTGAAATCCTACCAAAAGTGCGGCTTCTCGGAGATCTGCTTTCTTAACAGACTCATCGAGAAGCGTTTCGACATCAGTTTTCACTTCCCGCTGTTGGTCTACAGTAGAGTCCTGCAGATGAAGCTGGACTGTTTTCTCTCGCCCATCAGTAATACTTGAGCGCTCGTAGATCCAGGGAAGTCCTGTATCAGCTGAGGCCGTCTCAGTTTCTGCACTCAACGGCTGACCAGAAGTATCAATTACAGAGTCCGATATAGACGCTGTTGATTCGTCTTGTTCATCATCATTACCGAGTGGATCATCGGTACTCGCACCGTCCTTGAATCCGGTCATGCGTCCACCCGTCAGAGTCTCAAGCTCACCAGGCTCTGGCGGTGACGGGGCTTTCAAACCAACTTGTTCTTCTAGATTCCGTGCAATCCGATCCAGTTGCTCTAGAGTTTCAACCTCATGTTCTCTGGGGTAGTTACGATACTCCTGTTGGTAGGCAAAAGCCGAACACTGTTGTTTCCAGCATCCTTCCATGAGAGCTGTCCGGTCACCAATCACCTCCGGCGTTGGAAACGAAATCTCGTTGAGCATCTCCTGTCGGTCGACGGTCCCCTTGAACCCGACTGGGATAGCAGCAAGAACGCCGACATCGATGTTCAGTTGATCAGCAAAGTTCGTTGCAAGTGCCTCAAGCCCTTCAACCGATGCTTGTCCTTTAGCACTCGGCTCAATCGGGATTACGAGATTTCGTGTGGCGTAAATTGCGTTATAAAGATGATCGGACTCAGTCGCTGGAGGGTCACAGATCAGTACATCGTAGTTGTCCTGAACGTCTGCTTCACGGAGGACACGTTGTAACTGGGCGTATATATTGTACGCATCGCCAAGATCTTCCTCTTTCTGTTGCTCCCGATGGAGGTGTGTCGAAAGATCTGACAACATATTGTGCTCTGCAACGATATCTACCCCCTCCTTTGTTCGAAGGAGACTCTGGAACGGCGCCCCTTCGGGCTTTGAACCATATGTCGGACCAAGTTGTCGGCGTTTCCGGTAGCCCGATCATCGTCGACACCTAGGAGACGGCTAAGATTCCCATCTTGTGGGTCCATTGGGACTACTAAAACATTGAGACCGGCGCGTGCATCGTGTTCAGATAAGCTGATTTCACGCGAAAGCGAATCTTCGTAAAACGGAGGTCGGAGAAGTGCTTCGAGGCTCCACGCAAGACCAGATCGAACAGCACTATCCCGACGATTACAACGA
>NZ_JBAOJI010000011.1:0-73668 GCF_037080055.1 Halovenus anhuiensis | reverse complement strand
AGCGAAAACTGAAACCGAAATCCGAGACCCATCGCAAACACACCTACTACATTGCTACCGATACCGCCGAGCAACTGTCTCTCAAGAGCAGGGACCAGTCGGCGACCAGCGCGAACGCATGGAAGGCGCGATGGCGTTCCGGAAGGATGTCGAGGACGTTATTGAGGAACCGGTGAGTCCCGCCCAGCCCTCGGCGTTCCTCCGGTCGCTCGTGAAACTCACGCAGCGACACGCCGTAGCCGTCTCGGACGCCGTCGAAAACATTGACGACAAGACCCTCAACGATCAGGTGGCCACGTTCACGGAGAATCTGAAGCGGAACGCGGACGCCGTCCAGAGCAGTCTCAAAGACTCCCAGTTCGGCGAATTCGACGTGATCTTCTCCGCACTGAATTACAATTACTCGTGGAAGTTGTACGCGGCGCGCCGTATCCGCGCGGAGAACGAGGACGTACTCACTGAAGAAGCGCACCACGCGTTGGATGAACTCAGCAACGCGCTTGAGCTGTTCGGACCGGCGCGCGAGCATTTCAAGACGCTGTACTTCCAGTGGGCGCTTATCGATCTTTCCCGGACGATGCTGTACTCGTCCATCCCCGCACTCCTCACGGCGGTCGCGGGAATCCTCTACCTCGAACCTGCGCTGTTCCCGGGGACCGTGTTCGGCGTGCGCACGCTTGTCGTGGTGGTGAGCGCGGGTGTGGCTGTCTCCTTGCTGCCGTTCGCATTCCTGTTCTCCTACATTCTCCGTATTGTCACCGTAGCGAAGCGCACGCTTTCCATCGGGCCATTCATCCTCCGAGAGACCGACTGGTCTCGCGACCTCGACTGGGGCGACGACGAGGGAGAGTAAATTCGATCTCGACCGGTCGCTCGGCCCAGCGGGTCCACGGAGCCGATCAAACATCGTAGTAAGAAACGCAGATGTGGCGGAATAAATCTCGAAGAAAGAGCGGTAATCTGATCAATACTAACGATCGCATCGCGGCATACCATGAGCGGATCTTGTACGCTGTCGCTACTCCTTCGCTTGCGGGCCTGTGCTACGTTACGGTACGGAAATATTCCCTTCAGTAGTCATTCTTGACAGTCAGCTCACTCCCAATCGTATCCGTAATCCCGGCACTTCTCAGCAACTAATTTCGGGTTTTCAATTGCAACCTCCATCGCCGCCTCTAAAACGTCAGTTTGGTAAATTTCTTCACCGAGGTCATCTTCGACGGCATCGACAAGATCACTGATTCCGTCTTCTGTCTGTTCTCTCAGAAACACGGGCCGCTGCTGACGTTTTTCTTTCACGTAGTCACGGCTGTGAATATATGGCAGTGATCGCTGCGACGATGTTGAGTTGTTCCGCCCTGTTTGACTGACAGTATCAGTGTCTTCCGAAGCCATTGATTGCTGCGCTTCACCGCTCTCACTCTCCGACTCATCATCAAATGGGTCATCACCGATGCCTTCTTTCATGCCCGCCATCAGACAGTCACCTCGGTTCCATCATCCAAGCTTCCCGTCTCGGGTGGGTTTGGCGCTTCAATCTCCGCGGCTTCCTCGATATATCGTGCGAGGCGGTCGAACTTTGCTAGCGTTTCCAGTTCGTAGTTGCGTGTCCGTTCGCGGTGATCGGCTACATACGTGTATGCGGAACATTGTTGCTCCCAGCAGCCTTCCATCAGCGAGGAGCGTTCTCGAATCACTTCTGGGACCGGATACTCGATTTCTTCGAGAACCCGATCTTGACTGTTCGTTCCTTTATAAGCGTTCGGCACAGCAGCCACGACACCAATCTCGGCACCGAGGTGGTCTTCAAGTCCTTCAACGACAGACGAAAGCCCTTCAACAGACGTCTCGCCCTTTGGCGATGGGCGAATTGGAATGACGAGCGTCCGTGTTGCATCGATGGCATTGTAAAGATGTGGCCCCTCCGTCGCTGGCGGATCACAGACCAACACATCGTAGGATTCGTTGACACCAGCGTCACGGAGGACACGTCGCAACTGAGAGTACATCCCGAATGCTTCTCCCATATCTTCAGCCTGCTGTTTCTCCCTTCGTAGGTATGTTCCCAACTCAGACAGCATATTGTGTTCAGGGATCACGTCGACGCCGTGCTCAGCTTCGACGATCAGGTCCTCAAATGGACCTTTCGGGCGGTTAATCATGTGACGAACGAGATTGTCGGCATCAGAATCGGCCCGATTTTCGTCGACACCGAGCAAATGACTCAAGTCGGCGTCTTGTGGGTCAAGCGGGACGACGAGCACGTCCAGCCCGGCGCGGGCGTGCGCAACAGCTAGATTAGCTGCTGTCGTCGTTTTGGCCACGCCGCCTGCTTCGGAGTAGGTCGTATAGGCCAGCATACGTTATTCCTCTCTTTCGGCCCTGATAAAACTTAGTCAGACAAGCCAGTTGGGTGGTTCAACTGGCTAAGTTAGTTAGCTAAGCCAGTTGGATATGCCAGTTGGATAAGTTAGCTGACTGAGTTAGTTGGATCAGCTAGCTGGCTGGACCGAGTGCATGGACCCGAGGGACCCTTACTCTGCGAATTGTGCCGCCATCTTCTGTGCGAACGGAATGAATATTCACATTTTTAACCAACATAAGGCACAGACTTGTTGGGTTGTTGGTTAAATATTACAGCTCCTACGTTCAGATCCCCATCTAATCGTGACTGTACTGCAGTACTGAGAACGAGAGTGTCTCGTACTGGATATCCGAACCTAAATTGATTCGAGACACGTCTGCACAGTAGTTGAGACCGGCCATCTCAATGCATCTGGGGTGGGCGGTTGAGGGTTATCCCAAAGTGATCAGGGTGGATCAACTGTTCAGTGGGTGTGCGAGTCGAGCAGTTAGGACAGTTGTTTCGTCAGTTCGACAATCGGAACCTCCGGTGTGTCGGGGCCACTTGCATCGATTTCGCGTTGTTTTTCGTATCCGAGTGTTTCGTAGAAGCCAACACCGTTTATCGACGCGGGAACGATCAGCTCCTCTACGCCTTCCTGTCGAGCGATTGTTTCGAGTTCCTCGACGATTGTGCGCCCGATTCCTTGTCCCGTGTAGTTGGGATCAACAAATGTTGCAGCCAGCACGTTCTCGTTGAGATGAATGCTTCCCCAGCCAACGGTCTCTCCATCCAATTCAGCAATAATTGGACGACACGAATCGTCGGTAAACTCATCTTCAGGAATTTCCTCAGCATCTGGCTCAGCGGGTGTCAGATGCGCAGGCTGTTCGTCCGTGTAGTACTCTTCTCCGTTCTCTCGGAACGACTCCGATCGGATACGCGCCATTGCTGGTACGTCTTCAGGAGACGCCTCTCAATGAGAGACCATTATGTGAACAAGCAAATAGCTATAATAATAACTTTCCCCGATTAAGCAATCCTTCGTCTGTACTGAGCGATTCACCGAATAATCATAAATCACTTCGTAGAGTTGCTCATTGAGTGCTTCAGCCACAGATAAGGGCCTCAAATAGATTAATCGAACAAAATTACCCATATCTACTCTTATATTTCCGATAAATCAGTAGATCGCTCTTGTGAAGCAGATTGTTGATACCGAGAGCTGCGGCTGAAAGTCGAAGAGGACAAGCGCACCGCGGCAGCGGTACCCGATATGTTCCCAATGCACCGCTTTGTGTCGGAATCAGCCGCAGCGGACCTGTTGCAGCAGGTTCGCTGGCGAAACGGTGTCGAATGTATCTGCTGCCGTTCTGACCGAACGGTCACAAACGGCAGCCATCGAGTCTATCAACGGTATCTGTGTAAGAATTGTGGTGGTTCGTTTAACGACAAGACCTGCACGATTTTCGCTCATTCCAAGCTGAAACTCAAAAAGTGGTACTTCACGATCTACGTGTTCTTACGGTTTAACACGAGTATTTGGCAAATTGAGGCAGAGCTCGATGTGTCGTACTGAACGCTGAGAGAGCGCGTCGAGCAGTTCGCCAGAACGCTCGACGCGCCCTCGATCACACTTTCTGGACCGGTGAAATCGACGAAGTGTACGTTTCTGCCGGACGCAAAAGCCGCAAGCGCGACCAAGAGCCGTGCTCGACCGCGTCGGCCTTGCTGTCTTTGCCATCTACCGGTTCAACTGCTAGCGGTTTGCCTTGGGCAAGAACAAATGCTGTGCAGTAGCGGTGACACTTCGTGGTTCCGTCCCATGCTGGCATCCTTCTGAACTCGTCTTCGTCGTCTGGATATCCGTGGAACGGATTGTCCATGAAGTCGAGAACCGTCATAGCCACCAACGCGAGGATATCGTTGATAGAATCAAGCATCGAGTCCTTCTCCAGCGTGTGGAGCCAATCCATCACTATCTCTCGGTTTGGTGTGTCCTCAGTGTTGGTCGTGACACCGTTGACCGATGTCTGGTCAGCAGCAGCCCGGAGTGCAACTTCCATGATCTGATCGGAATCGAGGCCTGAGCCCTCGATTCCTTCCATCGGTATCAACTCAAGCAACTCCATGCTAAGAGATTTTAACCGGCCGTTCGAAATGAACTCGTCTGGATTTTTAAGGATAAGCTTGAGCTTTGGTAGGTTCATATCCTCCAAATCTGGACGGCAGATGAATCAGTTTCCTGATTCACCCGCTTCGTTTGGTACTACATGTCAGCAACAGTACTATTGAGCCAGAGTGGACAACTAGCGATGTTGGCAAACTGTCGGGACAGACGATGGGATACTCGAGGTGGAGACTGAGCGTACAATTTGGGCTGATTCATCCCGTCTCCAACAGCTGTTGGAGAACTTGTTCCGGAATGCAGTGAAACACGGGAAAGAGGGGGTAACAGTCATCGTGGGCGACCTCGATGACGGGTTCTACGTCGCGGATGAGGGGCCCGGAACCCTGAGGATGACCGTGATGCTGTCTTCGAGAAGGGCTATTCAACTAGTTCTGAAGGGACCGGATTCGGGCTCGCAATTGTGAAAGAGATCGCGGTGGCCCACGGCTGGGACATTTGCGTGACATCGAGCGACGCAAACGGTGCGCGGTTCGAGATCACAAACGTGGATCTAGTTGGCAGTGAATCGGTGACTGATTGACATCCTCCTCCGCGTAAACGCGGGGGGATGTCATTTTGTTGAGTTCGCTTTGCTGTCCATTACATCTCCGATCACTGTTTCGTGAGCCCGACGAAGCCGGTAGTGTAGGCTTGGGCCAGAAATATCGAAAGTGTCTGCGATTTCTTCGACCGTACTTTCGCGTGGCCAAGCATAATAACCACGGGCATATGCGGCTTTCAGTGCGGCCTCCTGTTTGTCAGTCAACCGCTCCGTGACTCGGTCTTGCATAGCGGCTACCGTCTTAGCCGGCCGTTCGAGATGTTGTGTGCTGACTACCTTGATGGATGGTGCAACCTCTCGCAACGCATCAAGTACGGTTCGGACCTCGACACTCGACGGGAGTTCGATGCGGAGTTTGATATCACCATCTACAGTCTGTGCACTTCGCATAGACGCGCCGTAATCAGTGAGGATATCGAGCGGAAGCTGGGAATCGGTTTTAAGTTGAGCCTCAATCAAGGCCGACTGTGCGCTGTCGCTGTCGCGCACCACGGAACTAGAGCGGATTAACGAATCGCCCTCCAAGAGGTCACACACATAATCCGGATCGTCGTCAGAAACGGTAAGGTAGTACACTCGCTGTCCGTCCTGACCGACAACACGACGGTCAAGTTGGAATTCCCCGTCTAGTTGTGATGACACTGTTCCGAACACAAAGTCCGCATCCGGGATTTTGAGAGTGAGTGAGATGACTCGTTCTGCCGTCAGCGAGCGTTGGCTATGCACGCGTTGGATTGCGAGCGCAATGCTTCGCCCGAGATCGGTGAGGACTTCTTGTTCTGTCTCGCTGATGGTGTGATCTGGCGGCGCATAGACCACTAATACCCCGTATGTTGCCTCGTTTTTCCTCAACGGAACGATCGCAAGCGCGTGATGTTCGTGATCCAGTGCTATCTCCCGCCTATCGTCCGGAAACCCAGGCGCAGTACTGATATCGTTGATCACCTGAGTCGAGCCGTCGTCAAGGGCTGCTTGGGCGAGATTCCCTTCACTGTCCGAGATTCCGTCGAGATAGTTCTCGTTGACCCCGACTGCCGTCCGCGGAAGGACCGTCACCGTCCCACTGCTCGTCTCGGTCAAATTGCCGATCCACGCAGTTTGGTAAATCTCGGAGTCTGTAAGTGCTTCACATACTGCAACTTCGATTTCCTCACGCGTCGTCGTGTCCTGCAGTGCCTGTATGGTCCGCCGGACAATCGTATTGACGCGTTTCAGTTGAACGAGTTCGTCACGTTGCTGTTCGAGTGTTTGTTCACGGACTTTTTGATCGGTGATATCACGAAACGCCCACAATCGTCCGTAATGGGTCCCGTTGTCTCCAATGACGGGTGCAGAATAGCAGTCCAACCACCGGCCGTCAGTCAACTCGATTGTATCACGACTCTGCTCTTTAGGGTGTCTGTTGAGATATATAATCTCTTCGAGAAACGCGTCGGGGTTAGCGAGCTGGTCACAAATCAGTCCGAACGTCGCTTTGCTTGACTGTTCAGCGACCGCATCCTCTGGAATCTCGAACAGATCCAACACCCGACTGTTGTGATAACGGATGATTGAGTCCGAATCGATAACCACCAGTCCATCTATTGTCGTCTCTGCCTGGGCTTCCAAGAGTGCTTTCTGATATGCGAGTTTCTCTTCTCGTTCCTTCCTGTCGGTGATGTCGGTTGCGATGCCAACAATTCGCTGGAGTTCCCCCTCATCGTACACGCCCGCAGACTGATCGTGGACCCAGCGAACGTCGCCATCGGGGTGAATGACACGGTACTGTTCTTCGTATTCATCCGGGTGTGTCTGTTGCTCGGCGAGTGCTCGTTGGACTCTGTCGCGGTCATCCGGATGCACTGCCTCGGCGAAGGAAGTCGGATTCTGTCCCAGCGTGCTGGCTGGGCGACCCCAGACTTCCTCGTACGAATCGCTGACGAATTCGATTTCGTCTTTGTCTGGACTACTTAGCCAGATAACATCAGTGATTCTCTCTTTAATATGCTGGAGAATCTCTTCGCGCTCCCTACGGTCGAGTTCGTAGCTGACCCAGCTACTGAGAAGGCCCACAAACGTGACTGCCCACTCGGAGAACGGCTCCGCTCGTGGGTCCGTACTGTAAAAGCAGAAGGTGCCGACTGTCTCGTCATCGACAACGACTGGTCCACCGAGGAAGCTCTCGATCCCCAATGTGGCGTCACTGAACTCCGTTGTGTCCCCCTTCTTCCCCTCAAAGACGAGTGTTTCGCCCGTTTCGATGACGCGCTTACAGTGGGGGACCGCATCGAGAGGGAGCGTCTTGCCGGCCTCAATCACAGGACTTGTCGCTGCAGTAACCGCCTCGAAGACGCACTTGCCGTTGTCGGTTCGTGATAACGCTGCATGTTCGGTTCCGAGTACATTCCGAGTGATCTCCAGAAGTGCGTCTATTTGCTCTGTGAGGGACAACTCGGATGCGGTACTGATTTCGTAGGCCTCGCTCAACGCCGTCTCACGCCGCCGCCGCTCGGTAATATCGTTCTGGATGATAGTAACGTACCGGTCTCCGCGATGCTCGAATGGTGTCACTCGTAGCAAGAACCACCGCGTGCCGTCTGAAGAGCAATAGGAGTGTTCGATCTTGAATTCGTCCCGTTCCCCACAGAGTACCGCAGAGAGGCCAGTCGCTACACGGTTCGCGAACGCACTGTCTATCTCCGCGGCAATTTCGAGATAGTCAGCACCGCCTACGTCGGCCGGATTTTGAACGCCGTTCACTTCGGCGAACGTCCGCCAAGCATGATTGGTCGCCACGATAGCTCCATCCGGATCGAGAATGGCAACGTTTGCAGACAGGGTATCGAGCACAGACCGGAATAGCTCTTGTTCCGATTCATTCGTTGCACCGCCGTTCATAATCTAACATCGAGACTAGATAACTTAGTTTGTTGGATATATCTAGAGTCAGGTTACTTCGGCCTGCATAACAATGGTTTGGCCCCCTTCTTCCGGTATTATAGTGGTCCTACGCGAAAAAACCACCAGGCTGTGAAAGTCGACAAACTCTGGAACTTTAGATACCTAGAGCAAGATTTCTTCCCTCCCGTCAACCGAACTGGAATATGGCGTTTCAGAATGAATCGGGCCATAGTAACCAGATACCCGTGATTGAGAGAACACTGTTCTTCAGTTACGAGCGTCGGGCAGACGGCCCTGTGGTCGGAGACCAATTCAACGCGCCCGTTCGGCGAGCAGCGGGATCGGATCAGAATACAGTTACGATGTCAAAAGCACGCACGGGGGACGCCGACAAAACGTTGCCTAACGATCAAATCCACCAGTTGCTTTCCGCGCGGCGGAGACGGTACGTCCTCTACTACCTGTACCGGTATGAGAATCCGGTTCGTCTCCCCGACATCGCAGCACAGATAGTCAAATGGGAACCGCAAGAAGGGGATCTGGTTGACGAGCGATCACAGACGCATCTTGCGCTCTACCACAACCACATCCCAAAGCTAGCCGATGAGGGTATCGTGGAATACGATCAAGAGGAAGAGATGGTCGAACTCGGGGAAAACGCGACCCACTTACGACCGTATCTGGAGCACACAGCCGAAACGGATCTGGACATGACCGACACACGAGGACTCTGATACAGATGCGAACATCATCTCCGAAGACGAGTTACTACTGGCAGTCGACGAATAGCCAAAAAGAAACAAATCCATCATCCCGATGTCAGGCGAGAGGGAGTTGTCAACTCACATGGCTCATCGACAAAATGCGTCACAATGGGAGATACCATCGAACAACAGATCAGGAGCCGAAACGGTCAGATACATTAGACGGACACCGATCTGTTATACCAGCGCATCTCGGAGGGAGAGATGATTGAGGATCCGACGGCGGTGACCGTCGAGTGCTGGAGCCGAAACACTACCGAACCGACTGTCATAGCGTGGCAGGAATCGGTGTACGAGCGGCTTCGGGAATATGCCAACTCGGACCGGATTGCCCGTCTCGAAACCAACACTTGGAGCAAATGTATTCGATGTCCCACAGCAAGCGACGATAGAACTGAGACGTGCGCCAATAAGTGCTGGGAGACATACTGCCAGTTCGAGGACTGGGCAACCTCAACCGGATACGATCTGGAGCCGGGCTTTAGACGCTACGAACGATCGTCGCTAGCATCGTCGGAATCCTGTGAACCGGTCGTGGTGCCAGTGGTCTCTCTGGCCGTCTATTCCGAGGACGAACTCGGGGCTGTATTTCCCTGTTCGACCACGGATCGAGTGTGGACGGTGGAAGACGGGCTCGCTGTAATAGACCCGGATCACTCAGTCGGGTGGGCGGATATCGCTACCGAACCAGTGACAGGTGTGAGTGACACTTCTGAACAGGAAGTTCGCCGCGACACATCCACGTCGTGAACTACCCCTGCCTACTCGCCGCCTTCGGCGGCTCCTTGAGGAAGGGGGCTTAGCGCCTGCTATCAGCTAAATAGTAGTGGGCAATGATACATTAATTATTTCATTCCTCTCTGTGTCGTACAGCGCGAATCCAACCCAGCGATGGCCCCGACACGACTCGTAACGAATGCTACCCGAATTCACAATCCCATATGCAGGAGGTAGTAGAGGTACTGAAGGCCCCAAAAATGATGGCTAAGGTAGAGATGGACTCGCCGGGCTTTCGTTACGCTGTTTCAGAGAATCCGTTTAATCCCCAGGTAGTCCGGCGATTAGGCTGCCAGTCAGTTGCGGTGATGCCGCAGACAGTACTGATCCCAGATCCTGAATTCTATGGTTCTCTCGGGTTCCCCTCCCAGCCGAGTTGTGTCTCCATGTATTCGAATGCCGTCCAGATATCGATGACATGAATGCGTCCCTCGTAGTACGAGTTCTCGATGACGCCAGCGATTGCTCGTTCAGCGTTCCGGTCATCCATCAGAATCCCGACGGAGTCGTGTGACGTTGAGCCGAGAAACATCACACCGACTGCTGAAGTTCTGAATCCGTCTTACGTAACTCACCGGGTCTGTTTGCTCGAATGCTGCCAGCAACTCGTGGCCCGTTGTGTACCCGAACACCCAAAGGGACAGTAAAACGCCGATCCTCATTCTGGCGCGACAACGTCTTCGCACGCTGGACACTCTGTCCATACGCCCTCAGTACCGTCGTCCTTCTCGTACTCAACTAGAAGCCATGCTCTGGGGATACGTTTACCGCAGTCCGGGCAGTGACCGAGAGACGGGTCGTCAGCGTTCATACCAAGGGGTGGAAGGAGCGTGTGACAGTATTCCTTCTATTCATTCCTGTGGCGTCCTCGAATGTAAGATTTCGGCGTGATTCTCGTTCGAGCGCACCGGGTTTCCGCTGAAACGAGTTGTCCACCAGAGTTAATCCGCTGTCACCTGTAGCCTGAAAGAGGATGGGAGTTCGCACAATCCTCACTCGTCTCCTTCCCGGTGGCGGGTCAAAAGTGGTAGTCGAATGTCGCAACTGCGGCACAAACGTATCGCCGGGAACCGATGAATGTCCGGACTGTGAGGGAAACGAGTTCTGTCGATACGAGATACCGGAGTAGGTCGCCGGGCTACTTGAAGTCTGTACTGATCAATTCATCGCATAAACCGTAAATCATTCAGTAAAACTGCATACTGCGCCTATGAGTTTTTGTATATCACTATATAATTTATAGAATCAAATTCCGGGCTAAGGGCTCTTATCGCGTGCAAATACGCCATTTCCGTGGATAGTATGATTGGTCGTGATTACTCTGATAATCACGACCAGATTGAAACACTCGGCTGCAGTCGGGTAAGCACGAATGCTGCAACCGCCTCACACCAACGCTTTCCCCGGGTAAAGCCGGCAAGAAAGGAACTCTCGAAAGTTACCGGTGCTATCCTACCTCCCCTTCCGATGCGAGAACCCATATTACGAGTTCTTTATAATTCATCCACGGAAGATCGCATTCACTCCCTCAGTCAGGTCGGCCACCGATTCAGCAGCTCCAGACGGTTGCTGACCTCCTCGAAACGCCGGCACTCGCTCGCTTGTACGCTCACGTCTATGCAGCACGGTCCGGTCACGTCTCCGATATTATCGACGAACTCGAGAGACCGCAGGGAACCACCTACGACTACGTCCAAACCCTCGAAGCAGCTGGCTTGGTGGACGACGTCTACATTGAGCGCCATGGTATCGACAAACTTGCTGTCGCCCTCGAGTACGTTGTGGGGTCCGTCAACCACCGGATTGCAGTCGAGAACTCCACTCTCACCGCTTGAGTCCGAGATTATTCTTCAGGCACTGGAACCGGTCGCTAATAGATACTGCTAATCCCGGTGTACTGCCCAATCTTACCACCACAGTATCCCCCGAAGCGTTTTTGTTGAATAAGGTAAAATTGAGATACCGTGTTAGAATCACTACCGGACCGTCCATTGACAGATGAAGAGGCGGAACACCTCAAAGAGCAGGACCCGAGAATTGTCCCGTTATCTGTTCTCAAGGGCGAAGACACTGACCCGTATGTGATCTATACGATAGCGTTTTATGCAAGTGAGTCCCAGCAAGTCCATTTATTGGGCTATTCGGATACGGAAGGAGGGTGGGTGAAGTTTGAATCGTTCCAAGAGGATGTCTGGACAGTTGACCGTCAAGAGGAACGGGTGTCACAGTGGATTGATGAGCAGTATGGTGACCAGTTTGAGCAAGGGGTGCTGAGTGAAGATTCTGGCACGGTTGATATCCAATAATTGCTGTGTGGTGTGAATTTTTGGGCATAACTCAGTAGGCTCTTAGATATGGTATATTTGCACATAACGCAAATGACACCAGCCGATCGGTAAACCGCTTAATTTCTACACTCACCCGATCCAAAGTCCGCCTGAATTCTCCCCGAGTCATCCATAAAATAAAACCACCTGTCTCCCTCGAGTTTCGGTCGCTAATTCCGTGAATAGCATCTCATCGTTCAGTCCACGGTTGTCAATTCTGCCGTTAGAACCGATGGGTGAAAGACAGTAGCGTGGCATGTTTCCATGCCGCGATATCTCTGGGGCTACCAACTCAGCCACCACCTATATATCATTGCGGTCCATGTTAGCAATCATATGCCAGACCCTAGTGACGTCGTTCGCAATTTGGAACATGGAGACATAGCACGCGTGACCGATCCAGACATCGGTGAAGTATCGGTCATGGTGTTTCGCCCACAGGAGACTGCAGAAGTCGCTCCAGGAATCCAACAGTTCGTTTTCACTCATAAATCCGGACAGATCATCGGGATGAATCGAACTCTTGATGCCAACGAGGACGGTGACTGGGAGGCGTGTCGCCTCGTCGTTGATGAAGATGGCTTCCAGCACGCCTTATTGCTGCGACCGAATGATGATCTGCATTTGCACACGCGACGAGAACCGGGTGAGCCTGATGACTGGGAACACCGCGGTGTCGTCCAAGGCATTGAGCCCCTTGAGTCGGTAGATCAAAACTGACTGGCGGAAACGCCACTTGGCGTCCGGAATCTCAGTTAGTGCCCGTTTCTGCATGGTCGCCAACCAGCGGACTACCGAATAGGACCGGGGTTACCGTTTGAGTTCGTAGCCTCGCTCGCGGTCCCAGGTGTCCTGATCGTCTTCGGCGATCAGTTCGTACTTTTTGACACGCTCAGTCGCCGTTTTCGGCAGTTCGTCTCGAATAGTAATGTACCGTGGCACCTTGAAGTAGGCAAGCCGACCGTCGCAGTAGTCGACGAGATCGACTGGAGAGGGGTCTCTCCCGGGCTTGGGAACGACCACCGCCTTCACTGCCTCGTGGTCCTGTTCTTTCGGGACACCGAACACCGCTGCTTCCTTGAGATCTGGGTGGTCACTGAGGACGTTTTCGACTTCGTACGACGAGACGTTGCCTCCCGGTCGCCGGATTGCGTACGCTTTCCGGTCGACGAAATAAAAGTAGCCGTCCTCGTCTTTGTACCCGATGTCCCCTGTATGGAACCAGAGATTCCGCCAAGCGTCGATAGTTTCGTCTGGCTTGTCGTGGTACCCGAGCATGAACGAGTTCGGTTTCGTCGGTCTGACGACGATTTCGCCTTCCTCACCGGGCGGGAGCGGTCGATCCTCTTCGTCGACGATCTCTATTTCCGTATACGAGAGGGACTTCCCAATGCTTCCGGATCGCGGTGCTTCAGGGGGATTGACGGCTGCTAAGGTCGCTGTTTCGGTCAGCCCGTAGCCTTCGAGGAGTTGCACATCGAAACGGGGTTCGAACTCATCGATAACACTTGCCGGTGCACCGGCGCCGATGCCGTACACTGCTGGATTGTCGGCGTCGTTCGGCTGGGGATCCGTATTGTGAAGATTGGTTATCATCGTCCCGAGATAGCTGAACACCGTTGCGTCGTGGCGTCTGATTTGGTCCCAGAACCGGTCTGGGTCGAACTCCTCGTACAGTACGAAGTCGATGCCAGCGAGTATCGACCCTGTGACTGTAGTCTGTTGTGCGTTGCAATGGGAGAGCGGCAGTGTCGTGAACGCACGATCGTCTTGGTCGAGACTTAGAATGTTATCCATGTACTCCCGTCCGGTATTGATATAGGAGTAGTGCGGTAGTATCACGCCCTTTGGCTTCCCCGTGGTTCCACTGGTGTAAATAACCGACATCGGGTCCGAGGCTCGCCGTGAGCGATCAGGTGGGGAACTCCGATCGAAGTCAAGCAACGATTGGTAGGGCTGGTACGAGGACTCTGGAGGGTGTTCGCCGAGTAGGAATTCCGAAGTAACGTGGTTCGGTTCTTCGCGGACGGTCTCGTAGTTCGTTCGCGTCGACGAATCTAGGAAAATTGTGGTCGCTTCCGAGTCTCGGAGGATATATGCCAGACTGTCGCCACGCAGATCGTTGTACAACGAGACCATTACTGCGCCGGCTTTGGCGATACCGAACCAGACAGTGAGGTACTCCCAACTGTTCCGGAGGAAGGTACAAATTCGATCCCCAGGTTCGGTTCCTCGTGCAACGAGTGCGTTCGCGATCGCATTCGATGTCTCGTGGAGGTCCCGATAACTGTAGCTCTGGTCGGGGGTGTGGACGAGCGGACTGTTCCGCTTGTTAGCCGCCCGGTCTGCCAGTAACGCGTTGATGGTCTCGTACTCGTCAGCGCCAGCTGAACTCATACATGTCGCGCCTCCGTTGCGAGCGATTTCGATCTCCCTGTATCTGTGGCATGCATCATCACACAAGGGGTTCACCCGTGGACTTAAATGTTCCCCGTGACTTCTCCCACGACAGAATATCGAGTAGCAGACTGATTAGTTGATGCTGCGGTCCGAATCGTCCCAGTATGGTTCCCTGAGAGCTTTCTTGTCGATCTTGCCGTAGGGCGTCTTCGGCAGTTCGTCACGGAACTCGACGTGTTTCGGGCGTTTGTAGTCGCCGAGTTCGTCATCAGCGAAGTCGTGGATGTCCGCTTCCGTGACCTCTCCGTCCGGAACGATGATTGCAGTCACTGCCTCACCCCATTTTTCGTCCGGGACGCCGATGACAGCAACTTGCGCCACATCAGGGTGTGTCACGAGGACATCCTCAACGTCAGTGCTGTAGATGTTCATCCCGCCAGAGATTATCATGTTGCTCTTCCGGTCGAGGAGGTAGACGTAACCATCTTCATCGCGCTTCCCAATATCCCCGGTGTGGACCCAGCCGTCCTCTACCGTCTCAGCGGTCTTTTTTGGTCGATTCCAGTACTCGTCCATGACAAACGGTGCAGTGGCCAAAATCTCACCCTCGCGTCCAGTCGGCTGTCGCTCGCCTGTCTCGGTGTCGACAATTTTGACATCGGCCATCAGTGTCGGCTGACCAGCCGACCCCAATCGTTGTTCCTGATCTTCTTCAACCGCAATGCGATGTTCTTCTTTCCCAAGCACCGTGATCAGGTTCGGCACCTCCGTCTGACCATAGAACTGCGTGAACACCGGTCCGAATTCCGCCAAACCTTCTCGGAGTCGGGCTGGTGTCATCGGTGCCGCCCCGTAGATCAACGTCTCTAGCGACGACGTATCTGTTTCGTCGAGCGCTGGATCATCGAGGAGCGTGTAGATCATCGTCGGGACGAGGAAGGACCACGTCACTTCATATTCCTCGATATCCTGCAGTGCTTGTGTTGGGTCAAAGTCTGGACGAATAACAGACTTTGCTCCCAAAAGCATCGCTGCCCACAGGAACAGCCCCGCAGAGTGTGGGAGAGGTGTCATTAAGAGCAGCGTATCGTCCCCCGTCATATCAAGCTCGGTAATATGTGCGTACATGTTCTGGAGGAAGTTATCGTGCGAATGGATCACACCTTTGGGATCCCCAGTGGTCCCACCGGTGTAGAAATGCCCGACTGGGCTTTCGGAAGAGATGGAGACAGACGGGGGTTCGGTGGAGTCACCTTCGGATTCTAGGTCCGCAAGCGTATCGAACTGGTCACTCTCGCTGTCAATAACGATTCCACGATTGAGGGTATCGACAGATGCGTCAAGCGACTCCAGGGTATCGGCAAACTTTGGCCCGGCGATGACAGTCTCGGTACCCGAGTCCGAAAGCATGTACTCGAATTCGTCTTCGGTGAGCATGTCGTTGAGGGGAAGTTTGACTGCTCCAGCCTTCAGTAGCGCTAGGTCTGCGATTACGTAGCCGAGACAATTGGACATCATCAGTGCAACTCGATCGCCCGGTTCGACTCCACGCTCGACAAGGGCGTTCGCCACGGCGTTCGACCGTTCATCGAGTTCACCGTAGGTATACTCCGAGCCTTCGACCGTCACAGCAACCCGGTCAGCGAATCGGTCGAGGCTTTGGATCAATGCGTCGGTCAGGGTTGTCGGTGCGCCCGTCGCGTCGCCGCTTTTTTGTCGACTTTCAGAACTGCCGCTGTCGGTTGCCATGGGGACTCATACCAATGCATCAGTGAAAAAAGTACCGCACGTCACAACGCAGGCAACGGGAGACAGCAGACTTAGTCAGCTGCTGTCTCGTCGCCTTGGCGGTCGGGTGCTGGGCGCCCTTGCCACTCCTCGTAGAACGTGTCGATGTCCGGGTCGAACGGTTTGATAACCGGGTAGCCGACCGGCACAGCGTCTACGTCGATGAGTTTGTAGCACTCCGGGCAGTACCACTCTCGGAGTTCGAACGCCCAGTCCGGGTCGACGTGCATGTACTCTTCGTAGAGTTCCTCGAACTCCTCGGCATCCTCGCGAACGTGGACCTCACAGGAGCGCTTCCAGTTATCGTCTACGTCGCAGAGATCTTCGCCGCATTCAGTCCTGACGACGCGGCCGTCGTCAGTCCCGACTACGTAGAGGTGATCGTTCAGAGGGACGAGGATTGGATCGTCCCAGTCGACGCGATCTTGAAGGACCTCCCGAGTTTTCTGGAATCGATCTGGGTCCTTTGGATCCGGAAGCACCTCGTTGCGCATCTCGTTCCAAGACAGTTCACCTTCGATCAGCGATTGAACGCGGTTTTTGTCTAAGTCAGTCATTGGTATCACCTAGGGGGAGTAGTCCTCGTCGAGGTTCCAGAACTCTCGGAACTCTTCGGCCCACTGTTCGCTTTGCTCAAACACGCCCTCGTACATGTACTGGACACCGTCGTTCCAGTCACTGTCTTCGACGCGCTCTCGCTCTTCGTCGAAGAACTCGTCGAAGGACTGGGTCCGCTGGGCGCGCTCTTCGATGATCTCCTCACGCCGCTGTTCAGTCGCCTCTTCATCGATGGTGAACTCGCGGTCGTCCTCGTCGTAATCACCCACGACGCCGTACACTTGCTCGACGATGTCCGGCGTGAAGATGTCTTCCTCAATGTCTTCTTTGAGTTTCTGCGGTGGCCGCTCCAATGGGTCGCCCCAGCCAGGCCCCCCGCTGGTCTGGTAGCGGAGGAGGTCGTTGTTCTCAAACTCCTCCGGGAAGAACATCCCGTCATGATCTCGGATGACCTCCTCGCCTTCGATCTGGTCTTCGAGTGAGCCGACTGGCTGGTCGTCGAGCGGGTACGGCTCGTCAGCAGCGGCCCGCTCAGCGAGGTCAGTGTCGTGTACACGCACGGAGTAACTGGTTCCGCCGGGGTATCCGCCGGACATTCCAGACGATGACCACGTCACTGTCGGAATGCTGAACGCGTACATCGAGACGTCCTCACTGCCCATGATGGTGTGGAGTCCTTCCCAGCCAGAGCCACCGCGGTACTTGCCGTGGCCGGCGGTATTGGGCTTGACCCGTCGGCTGAGCTGCAGCAGACCCCACTGGGTTTGCTCCCACTCTTCGACGTCGCCGAGGTCTGCCTCGGGGTTGAACATTGCGTACCCGTAGTCCAGTCCGTCGCGACATGCCGAGGCACCAAGCCCCTGGCACGAGAAGTCGAACGGACCAACGGGCCAGTAGTCACCCAGCGCGTCTGGGATGGCGTCAGCTACCGAGTCCTTCAGTTTCCCGCCACCTTGAAGCGCGTCACCAGGCTCTCCGTAGCCAGTAATCACTTCTTCACGGAATCCTCGTGAGAAGAACCCGTTGGAGAGACACTGCGACACCGCGAGGTATGTCGAGAAGATTGTCGCCCACGGAGTGTGGTAGGAGCGATCCGGATCTTGCGGGTTCACCACGCTCCCCTCTGGATATTTGGTGTTGACCGCGAGGTTAGCCCCGTCGTTTACTTTCCCGTCATGGAGAAGTGATTGAGTGAGGTACACCCACAGCGCACCTTCCATCGATCCCTTTGCGCAGTTGAACGGGTGGGGGCCCGGTGGCGTGGCACCCTCTAAGTCTAATTCCATCTCGCCGTCGCCGTCAATCGTCATCTCGACGGGGAGGTGGTTCATCATGTTCTGCTGGGCACCGGGCTGCCAGGCTTTATCCTCCCACTGAATCGGGTGGAAACCGGTCTCGCGGTACGTCCCGGGGAACATTCGTTCTTTGACCCGGGACTCCATGATTTGGCGACCTTCTTCGACGGCTTCGTAGAGGAACTGTTTGAACGTATCCACACCGACTTCGTCGATCATCTCGTGGATCGCCTCACGGATCATGTGGCACCCCGCAAGCCGGCACTTTTCGTCGAGGTCCCAGTACATCGGGGTCCGCACGCCGCGTTGACCGCGGTCCCGCCAGTCTTGATACAGTTTGTCGTCCTCTCCGATTTTCTCACATGTCGCGTACAACCCGTCTTCGTGCCGGTTGGTCGACGCGATCTGGTCGTGACCGCGGGTCATTCCGCCGATGTCGATTTCGTGCGTGACGCCGTCGGCCCATGCGACGAGTTCGTCCTCATAGAAGATGGGGACGAACGTGTGGACGTCCGTGGTGTGGACGTTACCGAGGTCGTTGTCGTTGTTACAGAACACGTCTCCCGGCTGAATGCCACGGTCGTGTTCGTAGTCCTCTTCGATCATGTACTTGATCGCGAGGGAACCGGTGTGGACGTGGACGATGATGCCCGTCGAGACTGCAACCGAATCACCCTCTGGGGTGTAGATCTGGAAGCAGAGCTCCCCGATCTCGCGGACGATCGGTGAGGCGCTCACGTGGAGTGCCGTCTCACGAGCAGAGACGAGCGCACCGCGGAGCCGCGAGTACATTTGTTCGTATTTGAACGGATCCTGTTCTTTGAATTCGAGTTCGTCCAGGCCGTGGTAGTTGCCGGACTCTTCCAGGAGTTGTTCACTCTCGTCGAGCATCTCCTGCAGCGTCTGACCGTCCCAGCCAATCGGCGGCTCTACGTCGTCGAACTCGCGTTCGCGAGTTGTGGTCTCTGGATCGTGGAGTTCGGATTCTGGTTTACTCATTGGTCTGTGTGAGGTGGTAAATGCGGTTGTTATCAAGCGATGCCTCGAAGCCCGGTGGGACCAGCATCGTCGTCGCCGGAGCCTCCGTGACTGCTGGTCCTTCAATGACGTTACCTGCTTGGATGTGGTCCATGTCCCAGATGTCGGCGTCGTGCCAGTCGCCCTCCCAGTAAATAGCACGTTCGCTTTTGTGGGCTTGTTCTGGGGGCGTATCGGTCGAAACAGGGTCCTCGTTGGGGAGCGTGGGCTTCGTCGAGGGCGCGACACCGGTGCCGATTGCGACGGTGAACTGATAGCCGTTCTCGGGTGAACGGGCCGCACGCTGGAACACACGGCCAAACTCTTCTTCGAACTTCTCGACGACCTTTTTGATGTCCTCACCGTTCAGCTCGCCGTCCCAGAACTCCTCGATCTCGACTTCCAGATCGTCGAGCATACCGGTGTACTGGGCGCGAACAGCCGGTTGGAATTCCATCTTGTCGGTGTCGATGCCGTCACGGGCGAAGGCATCGGCGGCCTTTTCACGCACTTTGTGGAACACACCGGTCAGGATGTCCGCAACCTCATCAGCGTTACTGAAGTCAGGCTGGAGAATAACGTCGACGGACTGATCGTACCGGTACGCCGAGTCCGCACAGGCCGTGCCGAATGCGGAGAACGCTGCTGCCCAGTCCGGCACGATGACGTCTTTGAAGTTCAGTGGCTTGGTGTACCCGGCTGCGTGGAGCGGTCCACCGCCACCGTAACTGATGAGATTGTAGTTCTCTGGGGCATAGCCCAACCCGTGGACCATCGACCGAAGTTCGTTCGCCATGTCGCGCTCGACGATGTCGAGCACACCGCGCGCCGTCTCAACAGGGTCTTCGCCGAGGTTGCTGGCAAGTTGGTCATCGATTGCTTCCCGTGCGGCATCCACATCGATTGGGATGTCGCCGCCGAGGAAGAAGTCAGGATTGATGTACCCCAGTAATGCCGTACAATCGGTTACTGTCGGGGTCTCGACATCGGCATTTTCGTTCGAGACGCCGACGAGGTAGCCCGCCGAGTCTGGACCAACCTCTATGCGATTCGAGGCACGGTCGACACGGAGGTACGACCCAGTCCCCGACCCGATTGAATCCAGCGCAGTCATCGGAATGTTAGTCGGGATTTGCGCCAACGTCTGATCCCAACGCGTCGGGTAGTGACCTTCTGTTATGAGCGCCACGTCGAAGCTAGTGCCACCGACGTCCGAGCAAACGAGGTTATCGATGCCGAGCTTATCCGTGAGGAACTCACCCCCGAACACGCCACCAATTGGTCCCGACAGCATCGTTTCAGCCAGCCAGTCGTGGTCCGGTGCGATAGTTCCGCCGGAGGACGTTAGCACTCGAAACGGCGAGTCCAAGCCCTCATCCTGTAGCTTGTCCTCGATGCTGTACAGTTGTTCCCGCGACGGCTCCACGGCGTATGCTTCGAGAATGAGTGTGTTCAACCGTGGCGTTTCCCCACGGACTGGGTTCTGTTCGCTTGAGAGCCACACCGGCGTATCATCGTCCCGCTCTGCTTTGACTTCCTCGGCGATTTCCTTGACCTTCTGTTCGTGCTCCGGGTTCGCATACGAGAAAATCATGCAGACAGCGATAACTCGGACATCCCTGTCGAGGAGGTCGTGTACTGCCTCCCGGATCTCGTCCTCGTAAATGCTGACGACCGGAGCACCGAGCATGTTAACGCGCTCGCGGACGCCCTTGATGTTCTCTCGGGGAACGATCGGATCAGGATGCTCGTGTTCTCGGGCATGGAGTCGGCCCGAATACGACAGGTCGGCCCAACTCGCGATTCCGCGTCCCATCCGGTGGTGATCTTCAAAACCGGCCGTCGTGATGACGCCGATGTTTCCTTCACCCTCGCGTTCGAGCAGCCGGTTGAGCATGGCCGTCCCGGCGTAGACGACGCTGTCGAGAGAGGCTGCACTCTCGCTGAACGAGGTCCCCCAGTATCCCAGTCCGTTGTCGAATGAATTCTTTACGCCAACGGATTCGTCGTCTGGCGTTGTCTGTGCTTTTCCAACCGTGTAGTTCGCCTCCTCGTCCACGATGAACGAGTCTGTCATGGTCCCACCCGTGTCGAGGGCAAGGAGACGAGGTTCGTGTTCTGATTGATCTTCCGTACTCATCGGTAACTTACCTCCACGGGAATCGTCGACACTCCCCCGTGACATTCACACACACAAAACCGACTGATAAAAATCTTACTGTGGTTTGATGATCAATTCTGCCAGCTATGATTCGAGAGTAAATCATGAATCCTCAACCGCAGCACTCATCAACAGAATCCTGGATTGACGCATTTTCGTGACGACCGAGGGTCCAGGCGTTGTACTTGAGAGGGAGACGAGTACGATGAAAGTGGAAGCGGCTACACCTCAACTACAGGCAGTGGTTGCTCTATATTTTGATTCAGATTCATCGAACGAAATGCAGTCACGCACAGCGTTTCAGCCCTCATCTTCAGATGTACCGTCTTTGATCCCCTCCGGCCATTCTCCTTGCTTGGCATCAAGCCAATCCTGTCGATGGCGTTCGCTGCAGAAGGCGACCTTCCGGATCCCAGGTTTCGCTAAAGGTGTCATCGCGGGCGTGAACGGGCCCGGGAGCGTGACACATTTTGGCTCATCTGGAAGATCAGTTCCACAGACAGCGCACGAATCCGGGTTTTCGATGCGCACCATAGGCAATTACACATGTCGGGTCAAAAAAAGGATTACGGCGGTTGCTTACCCTCTCGTTCCACGGTCTTTCTAAGGGAGTTACAAAAGCCTCGGGCCACCGCGTCCGGGTTGTTTACATTGGATATTTCCGTATTAGCCATGCTGTTCAACGTACCTGTCCGCGAGATCGGCCGCAGCCGTCGTTATCACGTCTGGGAGGTCTTCCTCGAAGTATCGGTCGTCAATTTGATTCGATGTACCGGATACGCTGATAGCACCAAGCACTTTGCCATCGTGATGGACTGGTGCTGCTACGGATTGGGCGCCCAACGCAACCTCGTGTTTGCTGGTGGCATACCCTTGTCGTCGAATTGTCGATAGTTCTTCGCGGAGGTCTTCTTCATTAGAGATAGTGTATTCTGTGCGTGCAGGAAGTCCATAGTTATCGACGATAGCGTTGACCATTTCATCGGGGAGATGAGCCAGAATTGCTTTCCCGGCGGCAGGGCCGTGAAGGTCAGTTCGTTTGCTGATGCGTCCGTATGCTTGTGCAACCTCGTTACCGCCCGCTCGGTCAAGATAGACTGCTCGTCCGTGTTCCTCAACGACGAGCCAAGCTACTAAGGAGGTTTCGTCGGCCAAAGCAGAGAGTATCTCGGCGGCTTGGCCGGATATTGGTACGGAGTTGCGTGCGGCGGTCCCGTGATAGAGAAACTTAAGACTCAACTGGTACCTCCCTCCATCGTTCACGAGGTATTCGAGCGACTCAAGTGTCGAAATGTATCCGTGGAGGGTACTCTTCGCAAGGTCAAATTCATCGGTTAATTCATCTAGGTCTGCTCCACCATGGTCGTGGATGTACTCGATGATCTCAAACGCGGTTCGGGCCGATTTAACCATCCGACCGGGTTCAGATAGTGCCATGACAACACATTACGGGGAACCAAGCATTAGTATTTTTGTATGGTTACGTTTTAAACTCGCTTCGTCTTCCCGATTGAGTCCGAATATATCGAATCACCCCAAAATACGCGGGTCACTCAAATATGAAAAATATCGATCGATAAAGACCAGATCTCCTTTGCGGACGGATTCTATTCAACTAGCTAACTTATAGAATAGAGCGTGGGTTCCTTTCCAAAGAATAATTACTGAGGATATTCTCTCTTGAATTCTTTTTGTGGGTAAAAATTGGCGGATAATGATTAAAAGACAACAGTACGGCCTATTGAGATTCCATTAATAGAATATTCTGTAATTGTGAATATTATCGACATTATTTAAGTTTGAGGCTCGCTCTTGATTCGAGCAGTGTGAATAATAGTCGTGGCATAAATGTCTCCGAGGTTATATTTATTCGATAAAATTGAACAATACACTCTCAATTTACCGTGTCTACCTCGACACAGTTCAGATAACTTGACTCCGTATTTTAGTCCTTCATGAGAGGAGTACCGCGGCTTTCAGTAATTCTTAGTTGATTGTAAATAACAAAAACTAGTTTCAAAATCGGAGACGGTGGGATGTTCCTCTGAACATTCCAATCAAATAACCAGACGAGTTCGTTGCTGCCGACCTATGACTTGACCACGAGGGTGTTATAGAACGATCATTATGTGAAAAAGCAGGATGAGCCCTCAACCGAATGAATTCAGTGATCCTGCAAAACCATCATCGATAAACTGTCATCCGATTCTATTGCGGTTGTGGATGCTATTTTTGAGACCTGAAGAGAAATAGATCCCCACTCTGCGTAGGCTGTCGATTCTAGTCGCGCTCACTTCCAGTACGGGACTAAACAGATGATGTGAAAGAATTGGGGTTGCCAGACGTCACAAAAAAATCCGATTTGCAGTGAGGAAGCCGCCGGTGCGTCCACGATTTCGGGCCCAGCACATCGAATACAAACCATGTCTTCGCTGCCCATCACAAAAAACCGCTCTTCGTGTCCGACCGGAGTGAAGGTCGAAATAACAACGTAATGTCTGTTAGCGAATTCTGTTCAAATGTCGGTGATGCGGGTGTATTCTGCTGATAACGCCTGTGCATCCTCCGGTAGCAGCGCAACGATGAGATACTCTGTGTAGTCCTCAAGGTACGAAATGAGGGTCGCGATTCGCTCAGAGTCGATTGCCTCAAGCGAGTCTAATAGCATGAACGGGACGGTCCCGTGGACCTCGTGGGCGAGATAGCCCGCCAGTGCAAATATCAGCCCTGTTACTTCCCGCTCACTTTCCGAGAGGTTCTCGACCGTGTCCTCATAGGTCGCCCCCGACTCCGTCCGCCGGACAATGTGCAACTCGAAGACGCCCTTTGTTTGTTTGCGACGGTCATCCCGAGCCTCCGTTTCAGTCCGCTCCAACCAGATACGTGCTATGTTCTCGTATTCGAGGACATCGAGCATCGTGTCCATGTGTTCGTTGAACTCCTCGATCGCTTGCTTTTCGATGCGCTCGATTTTGGTCCGTAATCCTTCGATTTGACCTGAAATATCCTCCCGCTGAGTCTCTAACTCGGATTCCTCGTCGAGTCGGTTCTCAATCGTTGCAATATTTTCTTCGACTCGTTCGAGGTCGTTTTCGAGGGTCCCGAGGTCGTACTCCATTTGGTTGGCTTCTTTGTGGAGACGAAGAATCTCCTCGTAAGCATCGTTCTCAGAATTTTCGACCTCTGCTTCGATAGCCTCGATCTCTTCGCGGAGTTCCGCACGGCGCTCCGTTAGCGTCTCGATTTTGGCTTCCGTATTCTCGATTTCGCCGTCCAGTTCGCGCTGTCGGCGTTCAAGTTGTTCGCGTTGACGCTGCTCGGTTTGGAGTTCCCGCTGTTCGGACTTCGCCTCCTCAAGTTCGTTCTCAAGTTCGTTGATTTCACCAACTGTGTCCTGACTGAGCTCTTGGAGGTTTTCAATCGTCGCTTCGATCTGCTCGGCTTCAACCTCAGTCCCGCACGTCCAACATGTGATTGTCTTCTCCGCTAAGAGTTCGTCTGTAATGGCACCATCGTCGTCGTCCTGACCGTCCACCGCCGTCAGAAACTCCTCAGTGCCCTCTTCTAGCCGGTCTTGATTGAACCGAATCACGCTCTGAAGTTCATTCAGATCTGACTCTAACTCCTGTTTGTTATTTCGAAGCCGCCTGATACGCGATTCTAATTCTTCAATGTCCCCCGCAGGCGTGTCAGACAACTCCTCGTAGTCGCGTTCAACTTCGCGTTTTTCGGCACGGAGTGATTCGAGACTGTCCTGTTCTGTTTCCAGTTCGTACCGGACATCTTCGAGATCTGAGCGCTTCTTGCGGAGTTTTCCGAGTGTCTCTTCTAACTGTGCCTGTTCCTCGCGGCTCTGTTCGACATCGGCGTCAGTCGCTTCAATCTCCGCTTCAAGTTCTTCAAGTTCAGTTCTTTTGGCTGTGATTTGATTTTCAAGTCGTGTGCGCTCTTCTTCGAGAGACGGCAGCCGATTTTTGAGGTTGTCGAGTTCCTCAAGTTCCTCGTCGATTCGTTGGCGCTCTTCGACGAGACGGTCGATTTCCGCCTGAATTTCGTCAGTATCAACCGGACGCATGATTAGTTCTCTCAGATCGCCGTCAGTCACGACTGCCCGCCGGGCGTCGTTCGATTCGAGTAGAAACGAAAATAGATCGGCGACTGTTGGATCGTCGAGATACGGGTTGCCGCTGGTACTGATAGCCCCGTTATTGTGTTTGAGCGTGTTCGAGTAGGTGGTTCCGTCCAGCGTTAATTCGACGTGAGCCTCGTCGGCATCAGCCTTCACCGACACGTTATTGCTCCCAACAGCGGCCATCACCGCCTGCAACAGTGATGTCCTGTTCGTGGCGTTCCTGCCAACTAAGATCGTCACACCGGGCTCGAATGCAACTGCCGTTTCGTCAATCCCACCGACCTTCTGAACTCTTAGTTCTGCCGTTGAGTCCACTTTTTCTACACTCATGAACGAAGCCAACAGACGGATTATAATCAAAGCTTTGAAGACTCGGCAATTGAATAACGCTGTTATGGCTGTTATTCAATTTTTGTCCCCACAGTGGCAACCGCCTCGATCAAGTAGCTCCAACACGTCAAACTGGGCATTACAGTCTTCACAGACGATACGAATATCAGCAAGAGTCTGAAACTCACCAAGCGTCAACTCGTCGCTGTCGCGAAGTTGCTCGATGTTCCCCTGAATAACGGAGACCATTCGCCCGCGGAGCTTCTGGACGTTCGTTTCTTCGCGTTCGAGCGGATCTTGTTTTGACTGTGTGTATTCTGCGCCACGGTGATCTTTCAGGTAATTCCGGATCGCCTGATAGGTGACAAAATCACTTTTGAGTTCGCCTACATCGATCCCTTCCCGTTCGAGACGACGCTGTACCCGGGTGGTCTCCGCGGTGCTAACATCATCGTCTGTTAATAGCCGATACGTATTTTCTACTTCGCCGTCCAGCGACTGGACGTTCGCGTCTGTGAGCGCCTGGCTGAGAAGTTGTTGATTGAAGTATGTCGTCAACTCACGAAGACTCCGTCGGTCTTCCTCTGCTGTCCATAGCTGTTCGAGTTCCTCTCCCAGTCCCGGGAGGTTGTACTCCTCGATGAGGCGGGCTACTTTACTCCGACGCCCCCTGTTTGATGCTGGCGAATCGTCTGTTTGATCCATGATTACTGGTACAACCCTCTGTTGATTGTATCTTTTGCTCTCTCGAACAATAGGAAGAATTGTTGCTCAGAATAGAAGGCCAATTTCAGCGGTTTTCAATTGAGTATAAAACATACAGAATCCAACATATGAATATAAGTATAACTTATAATATAGTTCGTCAACGCTCCGTTTTCTTTCAGACATAGTTAACGTTAGAGGCTTACTCGATCGGGCGGAATCTGAATATCGGTTGGATTGTCGACAAAATATGTACTATCTTTGATCCTGACCCTGTTTGTGAACTATTATTGTAATTTAATCTTGTGATTTTTTTAAACTGTATGTAAAATAGATATAATATTAGCATACTTATTAGCAGCTGAGCAGGACAAGTACTAGCTATTTTGTGTGAATTGCTCTGTATCAAATATTATCTGATTTAGAACTTGGCTATTTATTTACTGTTGATCCTCCTTGTATACCGTTGCAGATAGCCATCTGAAAAACTGAATTCGGCGAAATAGGCCACAAAAAGCCACAAAGGCGACGAAGACGCGAGTCTACGAGGAAGTAAGATTAGGGACAAGTAAGATTATACCACAAAACATATTGTTTTGTTTCAACCGACTCTAGTTCTGTCAGGAGTTTGTTGACAGAGTAGTTATATAAAGGTTTCATTGAATATATTCACTCTCAATATTGCTGTATTTGAGGACTCTACTCCGCAATATCGCTAAATCCTGGTGTTTCTTGGCTTCTTTCCCTGACCACCCCTTCCCGTCATCTCCCCGATTTCATCTCGCACACGGGGTGTGGGGGTTCGATTTCGTAGGAATTTTATTAACCAACATAACCACTCAGTACAGCCCCAGTGTTGGTTAATTATTATCCGTGTTCGCGAACGCCGTCAACTCCGGCACCTGCATCTCCCCGTGTTCCCAACGAACCTTCGAGTGATCCAGCACATCGTCGACACGCCGCCATCTCTGAACATCCTCACCGACAACGTCCACGTCGCGACCGGCAACGTCGTCATCCCCGTCATTCCCAAGAAGCTCAACGTCAACAGCCTCCAGATCTCGCAAAGCAGCTGAACCCCCTTGAACAGGCGTATGGTGACATCAATTAGCTCGCGATTGTCTGAAACCGTGTCGAGCAGAACGCCAAACACCGCGACAGAATAACATTACTCACACCTTTTATAAACCCAATATCACTTCATAAAAATCGAATAATTTGAGACTGTGTCCCTACGTGTTCGACTGACCGCCGTCCACAATGAGCGATTCGCCGTTCACGTATCCAGCAAGTTCGTCGGAGGCAAGATAAAGCGCCGCACCTGCGACGTCGTCAGGTTGGCCGAGCCTGTTGAGCGGTGTCGCTTCTGCACTTTTTTGTGTTGCGAGAGGCACGTCGTCGGTCGTCATTGCCGTCTCAATAACGCCAGGGTGAATCGCGTTGACGCGGATTCCTTCTGGCCCCAACTCGTCTGCCAGCGAGTATGTCAGCAGACGCACTGCACCCTTTGAGGCGTGGTAGACCGAGAACGTGGCGGTCCCGATAATTCCCGCGACGCTCGACATATTAATGATGCTCTCGCTGTCTCCGCTCTCAAGCATCTTTTTTGCTGCGGCCTGTGCACCAAAGAATACTCCCTTCACATTGATGTCGATAAGCTGTTCGTATTCTTGTTCCGTGACCTCAAGGAATTCTTTCTGTCGGAAGATTCCAGCATTGTTCACCATGATATCGACACCGCCGAACTCGTCCGCTGCCTCTACTGCCTTAACGAGTGAGTCGGTGTCTGTCACGTCGCACTCGACGTAGGTCGCATCGACGCCGTACTCCTCTGTAACGAGTTCATGTGTCGGTATACCACCCTCTCGTGGTTCCTCCTGAACGTCTGCGACGACGACATCTGCACCTTCTTCGGCGTAAGTCTTGACAATTGCGCGTCCGTTTCCACTTGCCCCGCCTGTTACGACTGCCGTCTTTTTTTTGAGTAGTTTATCTAGCATATGTTAATTAAGTAATTAACAGGCAAGTCCCTCCTCAGGGTAGTTGGCTTGCCGTATGCCCAGTCGCCAACGACCAGGTTGATATTTTTTGCTCCTTTTCGGGGTTGTACAACGGTATCCTACCCTCATCGATCAACCAAACCGTGAGTAATTCAAGCACCTCATTCCCGATCTGTTGAAACTTGTGTTTGATGCACTCTAGTCAAAATATTGCTATAGACTCTGTCATTAACCTCTGTCTGTAAGAGTCGTGATATCAACTGTACGTCAAAATAAAATCCTACTAATTAGCATTAGCTTAGTCAGAACGTCGTTCATTGATAGATCTCATCAACAAACGCAACCAGCTCATCATTGAATCGCTCAGCCTCTTCAAGAAACGGGACGTGAGCGCTGTCCTCAAACGGCACATAACGACCGTTAGAACATACGTCTCGTGCGATCGTCTTGGCGTCGGAAACTGACGATGATCGATCGTTCTCTCCGTAGAACACAGCCGCAGGAGCATCCAAATCGGTCAGTCCATCGTGTAGCCGCTCGTGGTCAGGATCGACATAGATCTGGAGCATCTTGATTGCAACACGCATCGGGGTCTGCATGGCGATATTCCACAGCCAATTACGTGTCCACTCGTCGGGACTCTCGTTGAACATTCTACTGACGAATCGTTCCATTCCACTCGGCCTGTTGTATCGTTGATTATCGAGCATGCGATCGATCGGGAGGTCAGTATCTGTGTCCTCATTTCGTGCTACTGCTCCAATCCGGGCGAATATCGCACTCGAAACGAGTACGAGTCCGTCCAGTGATTCACCGTACGCGTCGACAAATGCACTTGCAATCGTTGAGCCAAGCGACCACCCCAATAGCGTGAATTGGTTGATATCGAGTTGATCAACCATGACCGCGAGATCCTCTGCATACATGTCTGCGGAGTATGAGCTGACTGGCTTATCAGAGTCGCCGTGACCACGGAGATCCGGGGTCACGACCCGATACCCAGCCTCAAGAAGCGCATGTACTTGTGATTCCCAGACACGATGGCTCATACACCCACCATGTACCAGTACGACGGGCGGACCACTGCCTAAATCCTGACAGTACAGATTGGTGTCATCGCCCACCTGAACGTGTGTCATATCTTCAAATCACATCTTTTGAGTATAAATCATTGGCCACATCTAGAACTCCAACTTCAAACTGGTCGCCACGGAACTCGGAATGCTGTCAAACATATCTGTTAATATATGGGTAGTTAGAAGTATTTAGTTTCAATTGTTTTCGTCGTGTCGGATCAAGAACAGCTGAAAAGGTCTCAAAACGTCGAATTCTGACGCAAAGCCAAATTTAACACTACCTATCCAGAAAAGAGACTTAATTCTCTCTCTCACGTAGATACAGATAATTTTCTCAGTTAATATGAAATAATAATTAATAATGGGTCAATAGTGTTTATTCATGTAACTATATGGGTATAACCGAATACATCAAATAAATTGTTGAAGTGGCTGTTTTATTTGTATTACATTAACATATACGAAGTATATGCATATATTTATTTTGATAGGTTGGTGCAAATGTACTCGAAATCTCAATTTATGTCCGTGCGTAGAAGGCCAATATACACCAGGTACCGAAATTAACACTATTAACCTGAAGTTCGGTGGTCCAGAACCGCTGTCACTCTGACTGCTGGCGACGCTGTGGCCAAGACAATGACGTTTCGAGAGCTTGTGGAACGTGCCCACCGTACTGCTGTCCGCGCTCAACGTAGTTGCAAAGTTTGTCCCGGAAGGAGGGGTGTGCAACAGAGATGAGTTCGTCTGCCTTCTCGCGGGGTGACCTTCCCCGGAGGTCGGCGACGCCCTGTTCAGTTACGACCACATCGATATCATGCTCCGTATGATCGACGTGGGGAACCATCGGTACAACACGGGAAATGTCCCCGTCTCGGGCACTTGATGGCAGCGCTGCGACAGTTACTAGAGCATTTCGATTGAAATCTCCGCTCCCGCCGACACCGTTGATGACGTGCGTGCCATCGATGTGTGTCGAATTAATGTGGCCATAGATATCAACTTCGAGAGCGCTGTTAACCGCAATGACGCCGAATCGCTCGATCAACTCAGCACCGTTGGAAATCAAGGACGGTCGCAACACGACATCGTCACTGTACTCTTCAATGTTCGCAATGAATCTGTCCTGTCCCTCCTGTGTGAGTGCGAGTGAAGTCGCACTGGCGCCCGCGAGTCGACCCTCATCGAGCAGATCTAAGATGCCGTCTTGGATGACTTCGCCGTAATAAACAAGTTCGCTGTCTCCGATGTCGATGTCAGCCAACGTCCCCGAAAGCGCATTCCCCAGACTACCGACGCCGAACTGGATTCTGACTGACTCTGCCAGTGCTGGGTTCCGATCAGTCTCGTCGCTGAGAAACGCTCCCAAATTTGCTGCGATTGTCCTGTCTGTTTCGGTTGGGTCGCGAAAATTGTAGGTGGAGTCCCGTCGATCAGTTTCGACAACAGCCGTTAGCTTGTCAGGGTCAAAAGAGATGTGTTCTTTGCCGATCCGTCCGATCGGACTGTCGAGTGGGATCGGCTCTCGGTGTGGCGGCAGCGACGGACAGTAGATGTCATGGATCAATCGGAGATCGATGGGCTGTGATCGGTTGACTTCGACGATTAACTCATCCGCCGCTTCGACGTAACCCGGCGTTTGGCCAAGACAGGGGCCGGGGATGAGCCAGTCTTCGCCCACGGCGACTGCTTCTACGAGTGCCACGTCGATGGATCCAAATTGGCCGCTCCGTACCTCGTCGGCCAACTGCGAGATGTTCCGATCGTGGAATTCGATCTCGCCCGCATTCGCGGCGTCGCGGGCTGTCTGTGTCCCGAGGTACGGAAACCGCCGTGTCATATCTCCCGACTCGATAAGTTTGGTGTCGATTTCCTCCCCAACGCTCCCGCCCGTAATCACTGTTAATGAGCGCTGCTTGTCACTGTCTGCGATTGCGAGTGGGACTGCTTTCGGGTAGCCGACGCTCCCAAACCCGCTAGTCACGACGGTCGCGTCGTCCGGAATTTGTTCGGCGGCCGCTTCGGCGGACATCTCGGGTAGAGACCCCTCGAACCGGCTTCTCTCGTTCATTCGACATCTCCTGGCTGTGTGCCAATGTTCTCCGGCCAGCCCGTGGGCTGTTCAGCACTCGGCTCCGCGTACTCTCGTTTCAGGACCATCGGTGTTCGTTCGAGTGAGAGTACGAGTTCGTCATTCTGGTTGTACGCCCGAAGCTCTGTTGTGACGATCCCGACGTGCTCGCGGGAGTCACTTTCTCGTTTTTCGAGTACTTCACTCTCGGCGAAGATTGTATCGCCGTGGAAGACCGGACCGTGATGACGGACCTTATCGTACCCGAGGTTAGCCGTCGCGTTCGCCGAGATATCGATGACGCTCATCCCGACCGCTAGTGCGAATACGAAGGTACCGTCGACGAGGCGCTCCCCGAATTCGGTCTCCGCGGCGTAGGGCTCGTTGAAGTGCATCGGATTGAGATTCATCGTCAAATTCGTGAACCAGACGTTATCCGTCTCCGTTACGGTCCGGCCGTATGGGTGTTTGTAGATGTCTCCGACCTCGAAATCTTCGTAATAGCGTCCCTCCCACCCCGCTACCAGGTTTCGATCAGTCGCGGTCGAATCCGCTGGGTTCACGAGTCTTTTTGGGTCCTTGCTCATATGTCTCGTTTGTGCGGATTATGTAAAGAATTTATTTTAGAGACTCAACATAAAAGTGGAAATTGCAGATTAATCGTCAGCCGATGCGCCCGGAATATCGACACCGACCGTTTCGGGAGACATCTCCGTGGGAACTTCCACGTCCTCCCCTTTGATCTCTTCAAGCACTGGTTTCAGGTAGTTCAGGAAGAGATCTGGATTCTCACACATCGGGAAGTGCCCAATATTTTTCATCTCGATAGCCGTCGCTTGGTCGCCGATTCCGTCGGCGACTTCGCGAGCGTCGTCCGGATCGGTCGCAAAGTCGTACTCACCGTTCATCACGTAGACGGGACACTCGGGGTTGACCTGATCGAGTTTTTCCCTGTAATCGTGGTCGACGGAGTAGTAGAAGAGATCTCCACGGAACAACCCGGTCGATCCTTGTTCGTAGAGGTGCATTGTTTCCCGCCGAGTCTCTTCCGGCCCATGTGGAGCCATTAGCCCCCAGCACGAATACGCGCTGATCTCAGCGATGTTGACCGAGGGATGGTGGAACCAGTCGAGGTAATAACCCGGACTCCGGACACCGCATTCGAGGCCGATGAGCGCCCGGAACCGGTCTGGATGCCAGTCTCCGAGCTGCAAGATGACGTTGCCACCGATGCTCGACCCCATATAGACCGGATCTTCGAGATCGAGTGCATCTGCGATGCTCACGATGGTCTCTGCGAATTTCTCTTCGGTGAGGGTGTAATCTTCCGCCCACCAGTCCTGAGTTGTCGGTGGGAGCGACTTCCCGTGGTGGGGCAGGTCGTAGGAGATGACCCGGAAGTCCTCCGTAATTTCGTCGTCGGCCAAGATGTGACGCCACTCCTGACCGTGGTTGCCTGCCGTGTGCTGACAGATAAGAGGAATGCCGTCTTCCGGCCCACGTTCCTCGTAGTATACGCGGTGATCGACGCCGTCAATTTCGACGCCAATATAATGTCCAGTGACTGATTCTTCTTCGCCGTGTTGAGGTGGTTTGATACTCATTGTTTGTCAGGATTGCTGTGTTTCACGCATCAAATCAAGCGCGCGCTGGAACGGGCGGAAATTCTGCCAAATTTTCTTGTTGTTGCCTTTCAGTTCGAGATGGCCATCTTCTCCTTTTACCGCGGTTCTGTAGTCAGATGCGATAATCTCGTTGTTATGTGCCGGTGGATATTCCTGCACGAACTCCTCCCAAGCCTCTCGGCTTCCCTCGACACCGAACGACCAGACATCATTGACTCCCGGTTCTGGTACGACGTTTTCCACCTCACCACCATGCATCTCGATTAGGAACATGTCGTCGCCGATCTCGACATAAAAATTCTCATCGAAGGTATCGTGTCCCCGAACCTTCATTTCTTGATCATGGTTGACTGTATCGCGATACTCCTCCCACCATTCGTGGCTAGCAAATTCTACTGCTGACATACTCTAACCCGCCTTGTTACCAAGGCACGTGTAATTTTATGGTAAGGAATTATAAATCTAGGGGACATTCGGTTGTACTGTCTAAAGTCATCTGGTCAGTGCCAGGCCACCGGCAACAGCTATTAGTAAAAACAGAAAAATCGCCAATATATGGGCCAACAGTCTTCGCAGACACCAGAAACCAGGCTTGCCACGTTCGTCGCCGAAACGAACTACGGTGATATTCCAACTGAAGCAGTCCGTGCTGCAGAGTGTGCCTTTGTCGATACTGTCGGCGTGACCATGGCGGGCAGCGATGGCGACGCTGGCGCACGAGCGATGCGGATTGCAGCACACGAAAAGGGAGAGACGACGCTGCTCGGCGGGGCAAACACATCGAGTCTACTGGCCGCTGTTTTCGCGAACGCGACGGCGGGACACGCGCTCGATTTTGACGACACGGCGCTGTCTGCAACGGACGGCCACCCGAGTGTTCCGATGGTCGCGCCGCTGCTCGCGATCGGCGAGCGCAACGCAGCGGCCGGCCGAGAACTGCTGACCGCCTACGTGATCGGCTTCGAGACACAAGCGTATCTCGCCGCGCCGATCAGTCCGGAACATTACGAGCGAGGTTGGCATGCAACGGCAACCATCGGCGTCTTCGGCGCGACTGCTGCCACCGCGTCGCTTCTTGACCTCTCCCAGTCCGAGATTCGACACGCACTCAATATCGCTGCATCAATGCCAGCCGGCCTCAAACGGAATTTCGGTTCGATGACTAAGCCTGTTCACGCCGGGCAGGCCGCTAGGTCAGGTGTCAGTTCCGCGCGGTTAGCCGCCGAAGGAGTGGATGCCGACCCAACCGCGATCAGCGGTGAGCGAGGATTTTTCGACCTGTATCGCGGTCAAGAACCACCCGACCTCACCGCTGCTCACGACCTCGGCGAACAGTGGCAGCTACTTACTGACGGAATCGATGTCAAAAAGTACGCCTGCTGTTACTACACTCACGCAGCGATCTACGGCGCAGTCCAACTCCTTGCCGAGTACAGTATTGGTGCTGACGACATCGAATCGATACGCATCGAGGCCTCACAGGGAGCTATCGATGCTGTCGAATATGACGATCCCGAGACCCCAACGCAAGCCAAGTTTTCCATGCCGTATCTCATCGCGTACGCGGTTGTCAACGGAACAGTTGACATTGATGCGTTCAATCAGCAGTCAATTTCTGACCCAGAAGTTGAAGAGATTCGCAAGCGGGTCTCTTTCGCTCTTGATGAGAATCGACCGTACGACGATTACGGTGCATCAGTCACAGTCGAAATGACAGACGGATCCGTCCACGAGCGAACGCAAGAGCAACCCCCCGGAACGGCTGATAATCCGCTGACTGACGCCGAACTACGGGAAAAATTTGAGATGTGCTGCCAGGTCATCCGATCCGAAGACTCCGCCGAGACAGCCTACCGTCGCCTGGATTCGCTGCGGAATGTCGAGGATATCTCTACGGTCACCGGACTTCTGTAGCAGCCCCACTCAACCAAGTTTGAACGGATCGGACACTTCGCCGGAAAGGTCCTTGTAGACGCTTTTTGTCTGTAGATACTCCTCGAGTCCTTCGGTTCCGTTCTCGCGACCGAGGCCGCTGTCCTTGTAGCCGCCGAACGGGGAGTTGTAGGCGAGCGTTCGGTACTCGTTGATCCAGATTGTTCCGGCCTCGAGTTCGCTTGCCAGCCTGTGGGCACGCCGCATGTCTTCGGTCCAGATGCCGGCTGCAAGCCCAAATTGTGAGCCGTTTGCCTGAGAGATTACCTCGTCCTCGCTGGAAAAGGTCAGGACGCTCGCCACTGGGCCGAAAATTTCCTCCTGTGCGACGGTCATCCCGTTCTCGACGTCTGTTAGAATTGTCGGTTCGAGGAAACACTCGCCGGGCAAGTCTTCAGGCTGTCTCCCACCGAACTGCAGCGTCGCGCCCTCTTCCTGCGCGAGTTCGATGTACTCCATATCGGTCTCCCATTGATCTTTGAACGCGACCGGACCCATCTCCGTCTCTGGATCCATCGGATCACCGAGTTCGACAGCTGCAGCCCGTTCAGTGAATTTGTCCACGAACTCCTCGGAGATATCGTCGTGGACGAACACCCGCGAGCCAGCCAGACAGGTCTGTCCCGTCGCTGCGAAAATGCCCTTGATGACTCCATTGATTGCGTTGTTGAGGTTTGCGTCCGGGAACACAATGTTTGGACTCTTTCCGCCGAGTTCCAGGGAGGCCGGAATCAGACTCTCGCCCGCTTGCTTCCCAATTTCACGCCCAACCTGCGTGCTTCCTGTGAACGCAACTTTGTCGATATCCTCGTGGCTCACCAGACTACTGCCCGTGGGCCTCCCCTCTCCGGTCACGACGTTATAGACTCCGGCTGGGAGACCTGCCTCCTCGTGAAGCAACTCAGCGAACCTGAGAGCACTGACCGGCGTGTACATGCTCGGCTTGTGGACAAATGTACAGCCGGCCGCGAGAGCGGGAGCGAGTTTGAACGTTGTCAGAAGCAATGGGGAATTCCAGGGCGTAACAGCGCCGACCACCCCTCGAGGCTCTTGGACGACGTAGTTGAACATCTCTCCATTTTTGTTCTCGACCGGAACGACTTTGTCCTCCATCGTCCGGCACTGCGCGCCGTAATACCTGTACCAATCGCCAAGTGCCTGCATCTGCCCACGCATCTCCCTGATGAGTTTCCCGTTCTGTCGGGTCTCCATCTCCGCGAGTTCGCCGGCGTGCTTGTCGATAACATCACCGATGTTCTCTAGCAGATCAGCCCGCTCGCTCGGTAGAAGATCACCCCACTCCTCGCTCTCGAACGCGTTTCGGGATGCCTCGACCGCGCTGTCGACATCTCCCGTAGTTCCGAGCGGGACCGATGCCCAGACCTCGTCATTGTACGGATACGATACCTCACCGCGATCATCGCTTTCCGAGTCAACGTATTGGCCGTCGATAAAGTGCGAGTATGTCTCTAGTTCACCCATATACTGTGTGTGACTACGTATCACATTAATTCTTTTCGTGGGTTGGGCGGTACGCAAGATGGGTCAGTACGACTGCGGAAGATCAAGCGCTTTGGTTCCCAGATAGTTCAGCGCGAGTTCCTGCGTGATTGGTACCAGTCGCGTCAACCGAGCCTCTCTGAAATACCGTTCGATATCGTACTCTCTGGCGACGCCAAAACCACCGTGGGTCTGGACTGCGACATCGGCCGCCTCGAATGCAGCCTCAGCCGCGAGATACTTCGCCATGTTCGCTTGGATACCTGCGTCGGTCCGCGAGATATCATGGATTCGGTCAGCCGCGTTGTAAACAACTTGTTTTGCAGCCTGGAGATCAGCGAAGGCCTCTGCCAGTGGATGCTGGATAGCCTGATTCTTCCCGATTTTCCGGCCGAAGACCTCCCGTTCGCTGGCGTACTCGGCACCAGTGACCAGTGCGGACCGTCCCAGCCCGATGCACTCAGCGGCGATGACAAGACGCTCCTCGTTGAGGCCGTCAAGTAACTGGTAGAATCCCTTGCCCTCCTCGCCGATGAGATGATCTTCCGGGATCCGAAGATCCTGAAACCAGAGTTCGTATGAGTGGACACATCTCGCGGCAGTTTTTGGTATCGACTTCATGTCGAAACTGTCACTGTCACGCACTCGATTCACATCGAGAAGGAACATCGAGATTCCTTCCGTACTTTTCTCGACCTCAGACTTCGGGGTTGTCCGAGCCATCAAAATCAGATAATCGGTATGATCCACCCGGGAGATCCAGATTTTTTGCCCGTTAATGATGTACTCGTCGCCCTCCCGCTCAGCGACAGTTTCAATCGATGTAGAATCTGACCCTGCATTCGGTTCTGTGAGTCCGAGCGACTGGATGGCCGTCTCGCCGGCGGCTATTTTGGGCAACAGTTCTGATTTCATCTCTTCGCTGCCGTAGTTAACGATGGGCGGAATATTGTAGATGCCACCGTGGATCGACTGGGCTGCAGCGAAGCCTCCTGTCGCGCCGATTTCTTCCATAATAACGACAATTTCGCTCGTCGACATCCCCGGGCCATCGTACTCTTCGGGAACGAGCGCACCTATCCACCCTTCATTCGCCAGTGTTTCGACAAACTCAGTCGGGTATTCCGCGTTTTTATCCCTCTCACGCCAATACTCGTCGCCGAAATTATCACAGATCTCACGAATATTCCGCCGAATCAATCGCTGCTCTTCGGACAGTTCTACCATTTCCATGGCTGACTGTAACGAACTCATTCTGTACACGTTTTGGTGGCTACAAAATAAATCTATGGCTGAACTACGCTGAAAACCATACTGGTGTGCTGCTCGTAGACGATTAGGTGGAAAGCGCGCTGCTGTATAATCATCCTCAACCCTCTCTTTTCGGCATTAGTGAACAGACAAGGCTCAAACTTACTCATGAGAGACCTCTATCTGGTGCCTTGATCTTATTAAAAGACGAAACCGCCCACAGTCCCTCAATTTAAATCAATATTATCCCTTTTAGAGAAGAATTTGTTCCTATTCACGATACCCGAACAACTCAAATTCGGGTATAATGCCGTTGTATACGATTGAACGCTGCAAACTCTCTTTCGCTGGAAATTGTATTGTACGGCGATACCGAATCAAACTACAGAACCCACTGTGTTCGACAGCGACCCCAGAGTAGATGTGTGAGGTATAGTAACACATAATGCGTATTGTTCGATAATCCCGAATCTTTAATACTGTCTGTGAGTAGTCTCCACATATGGAATCTAACAGTAGTGATAACCGATCTGTGAAATCAGTCCACCGAGCAATGGAGATCGTGGAACAGATCAGGGAAACTGGCGGTGCAACAGTCACTGAACTTGCCGAAGAGAGTGAGTTAGCAAAGAGTACAGTCCATGGATATCTTTCTACGATGTACGATGAGGGATATCTAACCAAAGACGGAAGCGTCTATCACGTGGGCACGAAATTTCTCCGACTCGGAGAACATTCTCGCACGCGCCGGCAAGAATATTCGATGATCGCCGAGAAAGTATCAGACTTAGCAGAACGGACTGATGAACGCGCACAGTTCGTCATTGAGGAACATGGGCAAGGTGTGTTTCTCTACCGTAAAACCGGCGAACATGCCGTCGAGACAAACTCCGGGACAGGGAAACGAATGTATCTCCACTCTACATCGGCTGGCAAATCCATTCTCGCTCATTTCCCCCAGGAGAAAGTAGAGACAATCATCGAGGAATGGGGGCTGCCGGTTCTTACAAAAAATACCATCTCTGATCGGGAGGCCTTGTTGAGCGAACTGGAGGATATCCGAGACCGTGGATACGCGTTCAATCACGGAGAGAATATTGAAGGGCTTCACGCTGTCGGCGCACCGCTCGTTCTCGAAGAACAGGGAGTCATCGGTGCACTCTCAATTTCGGGCCCGACACATCGAATGAAAGGGGAATGGTTCAACCAAGAGCTTCCTGATCTCCTCCTGGGAATAATAAACGAACTTGAACTCAATATTGCATATCAATAATATGCACCTTCTCGCTACTAAGCAGTGCAAATATCTCATAACGTGCACTCAGAACATTTAGAATAACACCATTATGTTTGTTAGTGAAACCTGTTCAGATTTCAGTGAGTCGTGCGTACTCTTCAGGAAGCGCACTTGCGTCCTCTGGTAGCAGCGCGACGATGAGATACTCTGTGTAGTCTTCGAGGTAAGAAATGAGGATTGCAATCCGTTCAGAGTCAATTGCCTCAAGCGAGTCCAACAACATGAATGGGACTTTTTCGTGGACATCGTGGGCGAGATATCCCGCTAAAGCAAATACCAGTCCGGTTACCTCGCGTTCACTTTCTGAGAGGTTATGGACCGTGTCTTCGTAGGTTACCCCTGACTCCGTCTGGCGGATGATGTGCAAATCAAAAACACTCTTGTCTCGCTTGTGGCGGCCATCGGACACCTCCGTCTCAGTTCGTTCTAGCCAGATCCGCGAGATATTCTTGTATTCGAGGACATCGAGCATCGTGTCCATGTGATCGTTGAACTCCTCGATTGCCTGCGTTTCGATTCGTTCGATCTTCGTCCGTAGCCCTTCAATTTCATCCGCGACATCTTGCCGCCGAGCCTCCAGTTCGGATTCCTCATCGAGTTGATTCTCAATCGTCACAATATTCTCTTCGACTCGTTCAAGATCGTTTTCGAGTGTCCCAAGATCGTACTCCAATTGGTTCGCCTCCTTATGAAGAGAGAGTATCTCTTCGTACGCGTTGTTCTCAGAATCCTCGACCTCTGCCTCGATTGTCTCAATCTCTTCGCGTAGCTCCTCACGGCGTTCCGATAAGGTCTCGATTCTGCGTTCCGTATTCTCGAGTTCATCTTTCAGTTCGCGCTGGCGGCGTTTGAGCTGCTCCCGTTGGCGTTGTTGGTCTTGTAGTTCGCGTTTTTCCGCCTTCACTTCCTCCAGTTCCGTATCGATATCATTGATTTCACTGACAGTCTTTTGACTATGATCTTGCAGGGTTTCGATCGTGGCTTCAATCTGATTAGACTCAACTTCGGTGCCGCACGTCCAGCAGGTGACTGTCTTCTCTGGCAGGAGTTCATCAGTAATCGCTGCACTGTCGTTGTTTTGATTGTCTACCGCTGGCATGAACTCGTCAGTATCCTCTTTGAGTCGCTCTTGATTAAACCTGATGACGCTCTGGAGTTCGTTCAACTCTGACTCTAATTCCTGTTTATTATTACGAAGCCGCTTGATCCGCGAGTCTAATTCCTTTAGCTCGCCCGCCGGAGTTTCAGAGAGTTCCTCGTAGTCGGTCTCGACCTCACGTTTCTCAGCCCGGAGAGATTCGATACTGTTTTGTTCGGTCTCTAGCTCATACCGTACGTCTTCGAGGTCTGAGCGCTTTTGTCGGAGGTTTTCGAGTTTTTCTTCTAGTTCCGCCTTTTCCTCGCGACTCTGTTCAACGTCGGCATCTGTCACATCGATTTCCGCTTCGAGTTCCTCGAGTTCGGTTTTTTTATCTTCAATCTGACTCTCAAGTCGTTTCCGCTCTTCCTCAAGAGAGGGCAGCCGACTTTTGAGGTCATCGAGTTCATCAAGTTCATCGTCGATCTGTTGTCGCTCCTCGACCAGACGGTTGATTTCTGCTTGAATTTCGTCGGTATCGACCGGCCGCATAATAATCTCTCTTAGATCACCGTCGGTAACTACTGCCCGTCTGGCGTCGTTAGATTCCAATAGAAACGCAAAGAGATCAGCGACAGTCGGATCCGCTAGATATGGGTCACCACTAGTGGAGATGGTTCCACTGCGACTTTCAAGCGTGTGCGTATAGGTGTTCCCGTCAAGCACCAATGTAACGTGACCCTCGTCAGCATCAGCCTTCACTGAAACATCATCGCTCCCGATAGCAGCCATCACCGCTTTCAAAAACGAAGTCCTGTTAGTAGCATTCCGACCCGCCAACACCGTCACACCTGGTTCGATTGCGACAGATGTTTCGTCGATCCCACCGAGTTTCTCCACGGTGAATTTTGCCTTTGAGCCGACTTGTTCCATACTCATATAAAGACACTACTGATCCACTACTATCAAAGCTTTGGAAAATACGCAATTGAATAACAATCTTATGTCTGTTATTCATTCTACTGTCTCACAGTTGCAACCCCCCTTGATCAAGTAACTCCAGAATATCGAACTGAGAATTACAGTCCTCACAGACGATGCGACTATCAGCTAAAGTCTGAAACTCTCCGAGTGTTAGCTGGTTGTTGTCCCGAAGCTGCTCAATACCTCGTTGCCATGTGAGTCGGCCGTTTCCACTCGATTTGATAGGGAAATTAATCCAGTCCAATTCGCTTAGTCCGTCGGTTCGAATACCAATCCGAAATTCATCACTCTACTCGTACTCGGATATAGCATCTGGTAATACCGGTTGGGATATATTCCACTTCAGAGTAATCCTTGGACTCTCTCAAAATACAGTAAAAGTCGCCTTAGACGTTTTTGTAGCCTAAATCGATATAATATCGAAATAATGTAACACTCCAGACTCTTTCACATATTCCCCAGAGCGGTGCAGAAAAGAACTATTTCATAGCTATTCGCCGGCGGATTTCTCAATTGGTAATACCGGACGATTTGTTGGTCTTTGGTACATGTACACATACACCACACACAGCAGTTTCGAATCAGACCAACAGAAATTGGTGGTAAAGTTGAGAATTATTATGCTATATACTCCCAAAACAGGAAGATTGTCGGTAACTCAGTCTGTTTGGTAATGCCGGAAACTTTTCAAGGTGCGGCATACATGTTCATGTATGTCGCAAGATCTACCGATCAATTCCCTGTGGACATCGTTTGAAATAATCGAGATAATCGCAGAGCGAGGCGGAGCGGGGATTTCCGAGTTAACTGCGGAGTTGGATCGACCGAAGAGTACCGTGTATGACCACGTGGTCACTCTGTACGAACTTGGGTATCTGGTACAGCGAGGTCAGACGTATCACATCAGTTCAGATTTCCTCCGGATCGGAGATATCAACCGTCGTAACATGGAGATCTATCAGGCTGCTAGCGACGAGCTTGAACAGTTGGCGGCGGAAACCGGAGAACACGCGAGTCTCACAGTTCAGGAACACGGAAAGGCAGTAATCATCGCCACTGAAGAGGGAACTGAAGCTATCCCGGTCAATATATACAATGGTATTGTCATGCATATGCATACCGCGGCACCAGGAAAAGCAATTCTCGCGTATCTCGATGAAGACCGGGTGTCCGACATTATCGATCAGCACGGGTTGGTTGAACGAACGAAGAACACAATCACCGACCGAGATGAGTTGGACGACGAATTAGCTTGGATTCGTGAAAATAATTATGCGCTCGACGACGAGGAGCGATTGACTGGCATGCGCTCGATAGCGACGCCTGTTATCGACCGAGACGATCGAATCCGGGGGTCGCTGACAATCTACGGACCGACGAATCGCATTGACGACGAGCGATTCCACGAAGAGTTCCCGGAGTTGCTTATGCGGTCGGGCAACATCGTCGAAGTACTGATGAACTACGATTGATCACTCCCGACGATTTCGGCCCAACCCTCGTCATACTCTGCAAAGTAGTTGAAGTCAGCAATAACCTCTGCGAATCGCCACTCCCCATCGACTAGTTTGTACTCGTCGTCATAGACGCCCTGAATCCATCCCGCAGAGCCCTCCGCAAAGGTACAAGGGACCTCGAAGTACCACTTCCCAGTTGCCGCCGTCCCATCAATATTGATTATCGGGTTGTGGACCATATGGGCAAGAAACGGATGTTCCTCCCCAACGATATTCTCGGCGAAGTCCCGAACTGCATCCCGTCCATCGAAGGATCCGATTGGGCCGAAATCAAGATGTGCGTCTTCGGTGAATAGGGCTGCATATCTGTCCCAGTTTCGCGAGTCGATCTGGTAACAGTACTCTGCTCGCAGTTCGGTGATCGCCTCTCGGTGCTCCAGTCGTGTGATTCGGTCTTCTAAGCTCATAGTCGTGGCATTCCTCGGATCGCAGTTTCAATGTCCGATGCGTCAGGGACGACGGCCTCGGTTAGCGGCGGTGAGAACGGAATCGGCGTATCGTCGACGCCGATAACCTCAACCGGTGCTTCGAGGTGGTAAAATGCCTCCTCTTCGATGCGTTGGGCGATATAAGACGCTGGTCCATTCTGGATGACGGACTCGTCAGCGACGACGACGCGACCAGTCTTTTTGGCGCTCTCGACGAGCGTCTCGACGTCCAGCGGTTTCAGCGTCCGAGGGTTGATGACCTCGACGCTGATTTCGTCGGAGATCGACGACGCCACGTCAAGCGCATGGTGAAACATCTTTTGTGTGGCGACGACTGTCACATCCGCACCCTCACGTTCGACCACTGCTTCACCGAGCGGTAGTGTGTAGGACTTCTCGGGAACTTCTCCTTCGCGGTTATACAGTTCCATATGTTCAAAGAAGATGACTGGATCATCACACCGAATCGCGCTTTTGAGCAGCCCTTTAGCGTCGTACGCTGTGTTCGCGAGAACAACCCTGACCCCCGGCATGTGCATGAACAGCCCGTGCAAGCTCTTCGAATGCTGAGCGGCAGCATTCGATCCAGGCCCACCGTTGACGGTTCGAATTGTTATTGGGACGGTCACGTCGCCGCCGAACATGTACTTAAATAGACCAGCTTGATTCATCACCTGATCAACTGCCAGACCCATGAAATCAGCATACATGATCTCCGCAATTGGGCGAGAGCCGGTCAACCCTGCGCCCGCGCTACTCCCGACGATTGCCGCTTCGCTAATTGGGGTGTCGATGACCCGATCACCGCCGAACTCGTCGTAGAGCCCTCTAGTGACGGCGAAACTACCCCCTGGCTTCCCGATGTCCTCGCCAATGAGATATGCCGAGTCGTCGCGGGAAAGTTCCTCTGACAGTGCATCGTTGATCGTGTTTCGCATTGATTTCTCTGGCATCGTCAGATCTCCTCTGTGTAGACACCCTCAAAAGCCGCTTGCTCGTCGGGATAGTCGCTGTCTCGGGCGAACTCGACTGCTTCGTCGATTCGCTCGCTCGCAACTGCGCGTATCTCCTCTACATCGCTTTCATCGAGATTATTGCTCTCGACAAGGGATTTCTCGAGGGTTGTAATTGGGTCACGTTCGCGCCACTGCTCTACCTCCTCCTCGGTGCGATAGGTCATTGGATCACCCTCGTAGTGGCCGTGATATCGGTACGTCTCACAGATGATCAGAGAAGGGCCGCCTCCATTCCGGGCGCGTTCAACCGCCTCAGCAGTCGCCTCGTAGACCTCATGGACAGACATACCGTCGATTGTCTCGGCAGGCATGCCATAAGCTTCACCTCGGGCCTCAAACCCATCGACGTTATGCTGATCTTCTGCAGGTGTCATCTCCCCGTACTGGTTGTTCTCGCAGATGAATACAACCGGGAGGTCTCGGACGCCCGCAAGGTTCATCGACTCGTGGACGACGCCCTCCGCCATCGCGCCTTCGCCGAAAAACGACAAGCAAACACGATCGTCGTCTGATTGATCAATGGACAGCCCCGCCCCAGCAGCCAGCGAGGGACCCGCACCGACGATGCCGTTGGCGCCGAGCATTCCCTGGTCGACATCAGCAATATGCATACTTCCGCTCTTCCCGCCGCAGTATCCGGTTTCTTTGCCGAAAAGCTCTGCCATCATCCGGTCTGGTTCCAGACCCTTGGCAATCGAGTGACCGTGACCGCGATGCGTACTCGTGATGAAATCATCGTCGTCAATCGCCCAGCAGGCTCCGGTTGCGACCGCCTCTTGCCCGAGACAGAGATGGACGAACCCGGGAAGTTCGTTGTCCTCAAACAGCGAACTTACCCGCGTCTCGAACTCCCGTATTAGTATCATTTCCCGAAGTTGGTCGATTAACTGTTCCGTATACTCAGCTACCACATCTGGCATGAACTGATATCGTGAACCGGGACACAAAAAACTATGTGCCGGCGTCAGCGGATTGTCATGCTATTTGCCGAACGAAGGGTCGCGTTTCTCGACAAACGCGCTCAGTCCTTCTTCTTTGTCCTCGGTCTCGAATAGCAGCCCAGCCAATGCCGCCTCTAGCTCCAATCCAGACTCCAGCTGAGCTCTGGTCTCATTAATGGACTTCTTGGCGAACCACTGAGCAACCGGTGGCCCGTCAGCAAGTTCAGTCGCTAACTCGTCGATATGTGTGTCGAACTCATCGTCATCGACAACCTCGTTGGCGAGTCCGATTTCAACGGCTTCGCTCGCCGAAATGTGCTTCCCGGTCAGTATCAACTCCTTGGCCTTCAAATAGCCCACAAGGTGCGCGAGACGCTGCGTCCCACCTGCACCTGGAATAATTCCGAGACCAATCTCCGGCAGGCCGAATATAGCGCTTTCAGTTGCGACAATGAGATCACACATGAGCGCGATCTCGGTGCCGCCGCCAAGAGCCGCCCCGTTGACGGCGGCTATCACCGGGACACGGCTTCCCTCAATCGCCTCTTCTAGGTCGCTCATCGCCTCACGGAACTCGCTACGAAACCAGATGCCCGACTGGTCTTGGAACTCTTTGATATCTCCACCACCGATAAAGGCATCGTCACCTTCGCCCGTCAGGACCACTGTTTGAACTTCAGGTGACAGTGTCTCAATTGCGTCAGCGAGTTCGACCAACACTTGGGCGTTGACCGCATTCATCGCCTCTGGCCGCGCTACGCGAACTGTTCCAATCGATTCGTCTCGTTCAACCTCGACTGTCTGGTACTCTCCTGCCATCTTTCGAGTCTTCGAGGGGTGTTCTCATAATAGTTGTCCACACTGCGTTTATTTGTTCTTGTATGATGTGTGACAAAGGCATCCCGCTGCCAACACGCCGGTCGATATTCCATCAGTCCGGACGGGTCAAGGTGTAATGACGAGATTCCCGATGACGTCTCGGTTTCGCATGTCGGCGAACGCTTGCCCGGCCCGATCCAGCCCGTATGTTTCGTGAACCGGCGGCTCGATGGTCCCGTCTTCGTATAACCCGACGACTCGTTCGAGGTCGGCCTGAGTACCCATCGTACTCCCGATCACTCGCTTGTGTTCGAGAAACAGTTCTTGGGTATCAATCTCGGAGAACTGTCCAGCCGTCCGACCACAAATCACCATTCGACCGCCCCGATCAAGTGCGGACATACACACTCCCGTAAACTCCCCACTCAAGTGATTAATCACTGCGTCAACGGGTACTATATCGTCCAATTTCTCACCTAGCTCTGTCGTATCTGCCGCTTGGATTAGTCGGTCGGCACCAAACGCTGGGAGTTGTTCCAGTTTTGTGGCCGACGACGAAGTACAAATTGATCGGACGCCCATTGCGTCTGCGAGTTGTGTAGCCGCGACGCCGACACCGCCCGTTGCGCCAGGAATCAGTACGGTGTCGCCTGCGTCGACCTCCGCGCGACGGAACATGTGCCAGGCGGTCATGTACGCCACCGGTAAGGCAGCTGCAGCTATCAGATCTACCGCATCAGACACGGGGATCAATCGATCAGCGTCGACGACTGCCTGTTCGGCGAAGCCACCGTGAAAGAGACTGTACTCCTGACAGAGGTTCTCAGGCCCATCACGACAGAACCGACACGACCCGCAGGTCAACATGGGGTTCAACACTACTGGGTCACCCGGCTGGAAACCATTGACATCGTCTGCAGTTTCCCGGACTGTGCCCGCGACGTCGACGCCGGAGACGAACGGTAGGTGGTCTTCCTGCAACCTGAAGTCGCCTTCGAGGTATAGAAGGTCGTGTCTGTTTACCGATGCACCTTCGACATCGATAACCACCTGCCCAGCGTCCGCAGTCGGCGATTCTAGATTGATTACTTCGACACCCGACGGGCCACCAAGGGCCGTAAATGCTGCTGCGCGCATATTTCCACCTTTCGACCCACCACCATTATGTTTTCCCCAGTCTCCGACTGAATGTCCGTTGTTTCGGAGAATAGGCCGGCGAGGAAACCGAAAGCTAGCGTGACTAACCGATGAGGGGCAATCCTTGACAACTCTGCTTGACCAACAACCCTCAGTACGATCGTGGAAGGTTGAGGACTTCCGTACCGACGAATGATTTGACTAATTCGTCACTCACTGGTGCGACACGTGCTAGGCGAACGTCCCGATAGAGTCGCTCAACGTGGTACTCATCGGCGAATCCCATGCCGCCGTGGGTTTGGATCGCTTGGTCACACGCATTGAATCCGGCCCGGGCACCCATGAACTTCGCAGCGTTGGCCTCCATCGAGCAGTCCTCTCCTTTGTCGTACAACGAAGCGGCCTTATAAATCATGAGCTTTGCCGTTTCCAGTTCCATCTTTGATTCTGCAAGCGGGAACTGGACACCCTGATTCTTTCCAATCGGGCGCTCAAATGCCTCTCGTTCCTTCGCATAATCGACTGCAAGGTCCAGCGCGAGTTCCCCAGCCGAAAGCGGGATTGCTGCCCAAATAATCCGCTCAGTATTGAGCGTGCCCAGCAGGTGGTAAAATCCTTTATCCTCCTCGCCGAGCAGGTTCTCTTCGGACACCCGGACACCATCGAAGACCACCTCACAGGAACCGAGACATCGCATACTGAGTTTGTCGATTTTGTTGACAGTGATGCCGTCGGCATCAGACGGGACGACGAACAGCGAGATGCCGCTGTGGCGCGAGCCGTCTTCCATCGGCGATGTCCGTGCGAGGGTAACGATGTAGTCCGAGACGTGTGCGCCCGTTGTCCAAATCTTCGTCCCATTCAGGACATACTCGTCCCCATCCTCCTCGGCAGTCGTTTTGATACCAGCTGTGTCAAGTCCGGCGTCCGGTTCGGTCAGGCCGAGCGAGACGATTGCACCATCGGCAATCTCGGGAAGCCATCGCTGCTTCTGTTCTTCGTTGGCGTGTTCGTTAAGCGAAATGCCGCCGAACACTGGGCCGAGCGTGAGTAGGTTTGGTCCGCTGACGCCCCCGCCGTTTCGTCCAAGGGCCAACCCGGTCGCGACGATCTCGGTCATACCGAGTCCCTCACCGCCATACTCTTCTGGTACGGTCAGACCCGTGAACCCGGCATCTGCGAGTTCGTCCCAGAACTCGTGAGGGAACTCCTCCGCATCGTCTTTCTGACGCCAATAGTCGAGCGGGTAGTCCGAACTAATGTCTTCGGCCAAGCTTTGCATCATCTGTTGCTCTTGGGAGAGAGCGAAATCCATCACATATTACTTCTACTCGTGTGTATTAGTATTTTTGCCAGGAAACAGTCATAAAATACGGGGTGCTTCTCACAGACCGGTGATTTCCGGATCGTTGAGGCCGGCGATCGTATCCGCGTATTCCGATTCTCGGCATGCGGCATATACGAGTCGCTTCGTCGTTGCCAGTGTTGCCCCGTTCGGTGACCCGATCACAACCGAGGGCCCGCCGTCATTAAGCGTCACCTCGAATTCTGGAACGGGCCAGTCATGGCTCGAAGCTATCTCGTTCGCGTGCGCTTGGACATCACGGGAGATGATTTCAGCAACGTCGTCTTCTCCCAGCTCGCTCGCGGGTTCCGTAATGTCGTCCCCGCTGGCGTCGTGTTCGGCTTTCGCTGCGTCGATCTTCGTCCGAGCGTCTGCTCGGTCTGCGACGACGAGTGACGGCGACTCGATCCCCTCAGTAATCGTATCCAGGAACTGAGCAGCAGCGGCACCATCTACCACGCGGTGGTCGAACGACAACGAGAGCGTACAGGTACGCTCGTCGCCATCCTCACGGACTCGACCGACGCCAAGGATGGCAATTTGGGGCGGGTTGATGATCGGATCAAACGAGTCCACGCCGAACATCCCGAGGTTGGTAATCGTGAATGTTCCTCCTTGCAAGTCGTCCATGGTATGCTTTCCGTCCAAGACATCGTCGGTTAGACGGCGTCGCTCGACAGCGATTTCTGTCAGAGATCGCTCCCCGGCGGACCGAATCACCGGCGTCAGCAAGCCTCGGTCTGTGTCTACGGCCACCGCGACATTTCGCTCGGCAATGTTCCTGACCGTCTCGTCCTCGAACCAAGCGTTGAAATCGGGGTGCGCTGCGAGGGCACGGACCGAAGCTCCGACTAGAAGATCTGTGAATCCAATATTCACATCCCACTGAGTCGTTAGGTCCTCAGCCGCTTCGAATGCCCGTTCGACGCCAATTTCGCGGTTGAGCGTGACGTGGGGCGCTTGCCGTGCGGACTGTGACATCCGGTCGGCGATAGTCTTGCGCATTCCCGAAAGGGGCTGTTCCTCGGTGATTGTGACATCCGATGGATGAGTATCCACGGTGGTACTCGATGAGGGGGGTTCCGCGGCCGACTGCTGGTCCGCCCGTCCTGCTGCGGCGCGAACGTCGGATTCAGTGATTCGCCCACCGATTCCCTGTCCCTCGACGTCGTCGAGGGAGACACCGAGTTCTCTCGCCAGTCGCCGCGTGCTTGGACTCGTAAAGTCCGGCCCCGTAGTAGCCGTTTCGGTCGCCTCTGGCTCTGATTCTCCCTGATCGAGGACTGCTTCTACATCACTCCGAAGAACAGCTCCCTCAGGACCGTTGCCGTCGATCGCTGCGAGGTCGAGGTCGTGTTCCGCAGCCAACTTGCGTGCGCCTGGGGCCGCGCGCTCACGCTCATCGCGATCTCCCGACGACTCCTCGGCTGCTGGCTCTTCAGGTTCCGCTTCTGAATTAGGTACATCACTCCCGTCACCGTCGTCCGCGTCGTCTGAAATACGACTGCGTGGCTCGGGTGCATCCGCTATGCTCTCGTCGGGCCCAAGCACGACCCCGAGGACCGTCCCCGGCGGCACTGACTCCCCAGCCTCAACGTCAACCCTCGCGAGCGTTCCGTCCTGATTGGCGGTGATTTCCGCAGACGCTTTCTCGGATTCAACCTCTGCGAGAACCGTCCCATCCGTTACTTCGTCCTCTTTGTCGACGTGCCACTCGACGAGGAGGCCTGTTTCCATCGTATTACCCATCATTGGCATCCGAACTGCCTGTACCATTGCTTGCCACATTATTCAGACCGGGGGATTAAAACAGTAGCGTCGGCGTCAGTGTCACGGTGACATGTACTGACGACGATAGACACCGCGTCATAGTTGGGTTTCATGACGTGTTACTGGGTGCCCTATTGTAAACAGACCTTCATTATGTAAATTTATAATGCATTATAATTATGTACTCTCAAAAGAAAGTTGGTATCGGTATGCACATACCATCAAAAGACTGGATCGACAAATTACAGGAGAAATGCAACGACGACGCCCAGTTCAATCGAGCCGCCGAGTGGTCAGATGTCAACGTAGTGCTTGAGGTTGACGACGAACGATACTGGCTCAAACTGTACGGCGGAGAGATCATCGATACGATGAAGTATGAACCAATGTCGAACCCACTAGGATACGATGTCATCCTGTCGGGTTCCGTGGAGGCTTGGCAAGCGGTCAACGACGCAGAAATGCCGTTCTGGAAAGCCTACAGCCAGGGTAAGATAACTATTGATGGGAATCTGCTTGAAGCGAACAGAATGCACGAAGCCATCGTTCGGATGGCAGAACTGATGGGTGAGAATCTGAAAGTCGAGGGGGACGCATGACAGATCCTACTGGACACTACACGGATGTCGACGGGACGCGGATATACTACGAGGAGATGGGTGAGGGCCTACCGTTCTTCTGTATCCACACTGCCGGTGCCTGTTCTATCGAGTACTACGAGTTCCTGCCGCTAATCGCCGACGCGGGCTACCGGGCCATCGCCGTCGACCTCCCGGGGCATGGGAAATCTTATCCGGTTGACTGGGAACCGTTCCGACAGATGCGCGAGTATTCGGCGTATACATGGGAGATTATCCAGGATATCTGTGACGAAGCTCCCATCGTCATGGGTTGTTCCATCGGCGGTAATATGGTCACCGATATGGCCTGTCACTATTCTGAGGACATGCGAGCAGCTCTCGCACTCGAAGGGGCGGCACACACCCCGACGTTCCCCGACGTGAACGTGTACGAACACCCACACGCTTGCCCGGGTTGGCGAGACATAATGGAACGGGCAGCCGAACAATCTATGCACCGCCCAGTATCCGAGGCGAAAGTCGAAGAGACGCGGTGGATGCACCGGTACGCGCCCCAGGAGATTGCTACCGGTGATCTTCAGTCCTGGGTTAACCACGACGTCCGGGACGAACTGGGTAATATCTCCTGCCCGTTCATGCTATTCAAAGGCGAGTCGGACTTCTACGTCCCCGACGAGATAATGGAGGCCACGATAGCCAGTGTTCCCGACGAATACGGAGAGTTCATCGTCGGTGAAGAGATGGGGCACTACCCGATGTTCGAGGACCCACAAGGACTTGCGGAGACCAGTCTGGATTTCCTCGACCGCAACGGAGTCGCGTAAAACGCCGCCACGACACCCCTCTTTTCTCGTTGCCGTCACGGACACAGTTTCAAGTAGCCTCCCTCCGACACCACTGGTACGATGCACGTAGTTGACATCGACAGAATCGTGATCGCCACTGACGACCTCGACCGTACCTCTGGAACGCTCTCGGAGCGTCTCGACATCGGTTTTGGTGAGTTACTCTCTCTGACGACCGAGACTTCGGCCGGCAGCCACGACCTCCAGAGCGTCATCGACGACAGCGGGATCGGTATCGATATTGTCTCGTCGGACTCGGCCGACGGTGCCGACGCAGTGGGACAGTTCGTCGCCGACCATGGCACTGGACTGTACGCGCTGGCGCTTCAGGTGGCCGATATCGATGCAGCACGAGCGGACTTGGCGGCCGACGGCGTCGAACCCGTCGGGGAGATCACGGCCGGCGAGTTCACCGAGTACCTCTATCACCCACGCGATTTCGACGGCCTGTTCGTATTCCTTGCCGAGTACCCCCACGCTTACGAGACGAACTATCGGCTGGAGGCGTTACGCGACCAGGAATGACAAAAATCGTACAAAAACAATAAGCGTTGGACACACACAGAATTCTGATATGCGACAATCAAACTTCGGCTACATTGTCCGCAAGAAATCGTACTACCAACCCGACGACGTTGCCATCGTCGAACAGACCACGCGCGAGGAACACACGTACGGCGAACTCGAACGACGGTCGAACAGCATCGCGGCAGAGCTTGAAGCCCGAGGTATTAGCAAAGGCGACCGAATCAGTGGACTGTTTCGAAACTCTGCGGAGTTCTTCGAGCTATTCTTTGCGACGTGCAAACTCGGTGCGATCCTCGCGCCATTCAACTACCGGTTGTCGCCCGACGAACTCGCGTATCTGAACGACGACGCCGATCCTGAACTGTTCGTCTATGAGGGCGTCTTCGAGGATACTGCCGCAGGTCTGCAACTCGACGATGTCCCAGCTGTTCGTATCGGCGAGCCCAACGGTGACGAACGAGTGGCGGCCGACGACTGGAGCTCGTTCTACGAGCGCGACCCCGATACAATCGAGGTAGTCGATGGGTTCGAAGACCCGGCCGTACTGTTGTACACGAGCGGCTCGACTGGACGACCGAAAGGTGTGCCCCTCTCCCACAAGAACCTGTTTTTCTCGTCGGTGAGCTACATCGTCGACACCGAACTCGACAGTGACGATGTGACTGTGACCTCCGCTCCTCTCTTCCACGTCGGCGGGCTTAACATCTTCACGCTCCCTCTGATCCACGCGGGCGGAACGGTGATCCTCCAGCAGGAGTTCGAGCCCGCCGAGACCTGGGAAATCATGGCTGACTACGACGTGACCAAAACCTTCGCTGTCCCGACAATGCTCAACTCGATGATAAGCGTCGAAGACTGGCAGGAGTACGACCTTGATTCGCTGGAGTTGGTCGTCGGCGGCGGCGAACCAGTCCCAACCGAACTCAAGGAGGCCTTTGCAGAAATTGACGTCCCCTGTATCGCGGCATACGGCCTGACCGAGACGACCGACGGCTCCCTGTTCCTTCGGCCCGAGGATGCCATGGATAAGCCACCAAAGTGCAACGGTAAGACGTTCACCCACGTGGACGCGAAGGTCGTCGATGAAGATGGCGAGGAATGCCCGCCGGGTGAGACGGGCGAGCTTCTTCACCGCGGACCAACTGTCGCCGACGGCTATCTAGAACTTCCCGAGAAGACCGCTGAAGACTTCGAGGAGGATGGGTGGTTCCACACTGGCGATATTGCGGAGGTCGACGAGGACGGGTTCTACCACATCCACGGCCGCAAGGACAACATGATCATCACTGGCGGAGAGAACGTCTATCCCTCCGAGGTCGAAGAAGCGCTGTATTCCCACGACAAAGTCGACGAGGTTGTGGTCATCGGCGTCGACGACGAGAAGTGGGGTGAGATTGTCAAGGCTGTGATCGCAACGACAGATGGTAATCCTATCTCAGACGCTGAATTTGACGAGTTCCTCGCCGACCGCCTCGCACGATTTAAGCATCCAAAAGAAGTCGCGTTCGTAGACTCGCTTCCGAAAAGCGGCACCGGGAAAATCGAGCGCCAAACCGTCTTCGAACGCCACGGTGAATAGTACGCTGCGGGGTTACCACCGGGCGGGTTCGACCGGCTCGTACGGCTCTTCGAGGTAATCAATATCGCTGTCAGATAACGAGATGTCGAGCGCCTCAACGGCCTCCCGGAGGTGTTCGACACTCGTCGTTCCAATGATCGGCGTCGTGACGACATCCTTGTGCAACAGCCAAGCAAGCGCAATCTGTGCCATGTTGGCCCCCTCGTCAGCCGCGAGTTGCTGGACTCGCTCGTTGATCTTCTGCCCACCGCCGACATGATAGGGGTTATCGAGGACCCAGGGATCGGCTTCGGGACGGCTGCTATTCTTGAACTCCTCGTGGGGACGAGCCAAGTATCCGCGGGCCAGCGGCGACCACGGCATCACAGCTATGTTCTCCCGGTCGCAGAGTGGTAGTAACTCCCGCTCCTGTTCGCGGTAACAGAGGTTGTAGTGCGGTTGCATTGAGACAAAGCGGCTGTACCCCTGCACGTCGCTCGTACGTAAACTGGTCCCGAACTGGTGGCCCCACATAGAACTCGCACCGATGTAACGAGTCTTCCCTCGCCGGACTGCATCGTCGAGTGTCCGGAGTGTCTCTTCGATGGGCGTGTTCTCGTCCCAGCGGTGGATCTGGTAAAGATCCACAGTGTCCATCCCAAGTCTGTCGAGGCTAGCGTCAAGTTCTTGTTCGATTGTCTTCCGCGAGAGTCCACCTGAGTTCGGATCACCGTCGCGCATCTGGAAGTACACCTTCGTCGCGACGACGCTCTCCTCACGACGCCCTTCCAAAGCATTCCCGAGGATCCGTTCAGATTCGCCCGTCGAGTACATATTTGCGGTGTCGAAGAAGTTGATTCCTAAATCGATTGCTTCCTCGATGATCTCGGTAGCTGTCTCCTCTTCAAGAACCCACTCTCGCCAGTCCGTCGATCCGAAACTCATACAGCCTAAGCACAGGCGGCTAACTGTCGTTCCTGTCGGCCCAAATGTCGTGTACTCCATAGAGAGAAGGCGTAACGTAGTAACAAATATCTTAGGAGGAAGTGACATGAGAAAGTGTACTGATCGACGTAGTTTGTCTTTGATGCGGATAATGTAATAATTCCGAATAAAAATATATAAACAACCGGTCTGTCCATACGATTAGGCATGCGAAATAATACCAATTCCGGTGGGGAGTCTAGACGCCAGTACCTCAAATATGCCTCAGCAGGGTCAGCACTCGCACTTGCCGGGTGTCTGACCGGCGGTGGCAGCAGTGATTCCGACAGTATTATGATCGGCGCAACGATTCCGACGAGCGGTCCGTACGGGAACATTGGGGGGAACCAGGTCAAAGGCGTCGAACTAGCGGTCCAGCACGCAAACGAAGATGGGGATGTCAGCGACACTGAAGTTGAAGTTGAGTTCCGCGACACCCAGACCGATACTCAGGAGGCAACCCAGGTTGCACGCGAACTACTCCAGAGGCAGAACGCAGACTTCCTGGCGGGGAACTTCTCCAGTAGTGTCGCTCTGGCAATCGGTGAGCTGGCACAGCGTGAGGACGTAATCTACACGTGTGTCGGGGGGAGTAACGCTATCACAGGAGGCGACTGCCGATCGAACGTGTTCAACGCCGGAAACAGCGCGGTCCAGCAGACCAGCGGTGGCCTCAAGTACGTCCTCGACGAGGGACTCGGGGAGAGCGTCTACGAGATCTCAGCTGACTACTCTTGGGGACAATCCATTCAAAATTGGAACGAAAACCAGATTGTCGCAAGCTACGACGACGTGGAGTACCTTGGCAACAGCTTCGTCGAGTTTGGGGCGACAGATTACTCGCAGGCAATCACCGATGCACGTAACTCTGGGGCAGACATCATTAGTTTCAATCTGTTTGCGTCGAACCACGTCCAGAGTGCCCGACAAGCCAACGAATTCGATCTCTTCGATGACTTCGTCTGCGTCTGGCCGGCGACGGGTATCATCGAGGCCGAGCAGATCGGACCGGATGTCCTGAGCAATGACAACTTCTACGCGAGCGCGCCGTGGTACTGGCAACACGATGCAGAGGGCGCACAGGAGTTCGCCGATGCTTTCCAAAGCGAGTACGGCGAACGGCCACTCGGTTTCTCCGCAAGCATGTACGCGGGCGTCCGCACGACACTCAAAGCAATCGACGCCGCCGGTGGCACAGAAACCGCGGACATCAGAAACCAGATGGAGGACCGCGAGCTGTTCCCACAACTGTGGGGCGTCGGCGAGCGGTTCCGGGCTTGTGACCACCGTGCGAGCATCTCAACGATGACCGTACAGGGTCGTGACCCTTCCGAGGTCGACGGGCAGAACTTCTACGAGATCATTAACGTTCCTCAGAACCCCGAAGAGACGCAGATGCGGACCTGCGACCAGACGGGCTGCTCGTTCTAACCTTCACTCATGACTTCATCTATACTCGTAAATGCACTCCCCGGAGTAGCTGATATGCTGCTTATGCCGCTCCAGATCGACTACTACTCAACCCAGTTGTTCAACGGGCTCGTACTGGGGATGATCCTCGTACTCATCTCGTTAGGACTGACTATCATCTTCGGGCTTCTCGGTGTGATCAACTTCGCTCACGGGGACCTGTTACTTGTTGGAACGTATATCTCTTGGACAGTAATGGATGCGACCGGGAGCTTCCTGATCAGCATCGGGGCGGCGCTAGTCGCGACCCTCGTGATTGGAATGATTTTAGAGCGGACGCTGCTCAGATACACCTACGGTCGGCATGGTGCACTACTGCAGTTATTGCTAACATTCGGTATCGCCGAGCTTATGCGTGGGTTAGTGATCCTCGTGTGGGGTCGGACTGGCAAGAACTTTGCCACGCCGTCTTGGGGAAGCGAGTCTATCGACCTCGTGTTGTTCACGTACCCGGTATACCGGGTATTCGTTATCGTCGCGGCTGCCGTGCTCATTGTCGCTGTGTATCTGTTCCTCACTCGGACGGACCTAGGGTTACTTATCCGAGCAGGAACGCAGGATCGTGAGATGGTAGACATGCTTGGTATCGATGTATCACGCCTTTATATGCTGGTGTTCGGTATTGGTATCGCGCTCGCCGGGACAGCTGGTGCGCTCATCGGGCCGGTGCGAGGCGCGTACCCAACGCTCGGAATCGAGTTACTGATACCCGCGTTTGTCGTCGTCGTCGTCGGCGGACTTGGGAGTTTTCGCGGCAGCGTCATCGCGGGAATTCTCATCGGCGAACTCCAAGTTATGACCGGTGTATTCTATGCGGAGGCATCGCAGGCAATCGTCTTCGTGTTCATGGCGCTGATATTGCTGGTACGTCCGCGTGGACTATTTGGAGAGGAGGGGGTTGTCGAATGATTTCAGCTATCGCCACCCGGGCCCGGTCCGTGTACACGCGAGTCGGGGAACGAAACCTCGTCTATCTCGGTGTTTTAGTGGTGATAGCAGCCTTACCAAGTCTCATGGGATGGTTTATTGCATCCCATATGATCATCATGGCGATATTCGTAATGGGTTATAATATCATCCTTGGATTCGGCGGTGAGTTGTCTTTTGGTCATGCGGCCTTCTTCGGATTGGGTGCCTACGGTGTCATCCTGAGCCTAGAACACCTTGTTTCTAGTCTTTACCTCGCGATTCCTATTACAGTCATCGGGGTGACGATCATTAGTGTCGTCTTCGGCTATTTAAGCCTTCGACGCCGGGGGATCTACTTCGCGATGATCACGCTAGCGCTGGCTCAACTTGTTTATACCATAATCTTCCAGATGAACGAACTGACTGGCGGGACAAATGGAATCGCGATCCCAATTACCGAGGCACCCCTCGGTCCATTGGCTCCAATGAGCAACGACCTCCACTTCTACGTGCTGAGCTGTGCGTTGTTTATGTTGTCGTTCCTAGCGATCGTTCGGATCGTAAACTCTCCGTTCGGACGTATTCTGAAGGGGATCCGTGAGAGCGAGGAGAGGGCACTCCACCTCGGGTACGACGTGAATTCGTACCTATGGCTTGCGTTCGCCATGTCTGGGGCGTTCTCGGCACTGGCCGGCGCACTTTATGCCGTGTTGTTCGTGTTCATTTCCCCATCGATCCTGTTCTGGCAGCTCTCTGGGGAAGTCGTATTGATGACTATCATCGGTGGTGTCGGAACGCTCACCGGGCCACTCATCGGAGCCATCATATTCATCTTCTTCTCGGACACCTTGACCAGAGTCACCGAGCATTGGGAGATATTCTTCGGAGCCGTAATCATCGGAATTGTGTTATTGGCACCTGAAGGCCTGATCGGCTTGGTTCGCAAAGCCATATTTGACGAAGAGAAGGCATTCGACCTTGAGCGCCTGCTTGAGCGCCTTCGTCGTTAAGAGGATCATTTGTTTTTACATCGGTTGAGTCATCGTGAATCTTCTGCTAAGTGACGATAAGACTCGAAGTAAAGACAAAACCAGCGAAAATCAGCTTCAACTTCCTGATCAGACGATCATCCAAGCGCAAGGTAGCGGTCCTTGATCTCCTCGTCTTCTTTGAGCGTCTCGCTCGGTCCGTCCACCCTATTCTCCCCCTCGTCTATAACATAGGCGTGGTCGCTAATATCGAAGGCGAGTTCCACGTTCTGTTCAACGAGAAGAATTGTGATCCCCTCATCGCTGATACGTGTGAGTATGTCTCGAAGTTTCTCAACCAGCGTCGGCATCAGCCCTTCCGTCGGTTCGTCAATGAGCAATAAGTCAGGATCCGACAACAGGCCACGGGCGATGGCAAGCATCTGCTGCTCTCCCCCGCTCATCTGTCCAGCCTGTTGGTCCAACCGCTCTTCCAACCGCGGGAAATATTCAAACACTTGATTAGTTAGTTCTGATACACGGTCTTCTGTTATCTCCTGTCCCATGTGACCTAACCGGAGGTTCTCTTCGACCGTTAATTCCGGGAACATGCGGCGGTGTTCTGGGATGATTGAGATGCCGAGTTGTGAAGTCTCGTGTGGCTCGTTGTTCGTGATGTCAGTTCCTTTGAATTTGACCGTCCCGGACTTGGGATTTTGACTGCCAATAATTGAGCGCAACGTCGTCGTCTTGCCCGCACCGTTTCGACCAATGAGCGCACAGAGCGATCCCTCCTCAACCGACAACGAGAGGTCGTGGAGGATGTGACTCTGCCCATAATATGTATTAATATTCTCAACTTCGAGAATGCTCATGTTGACCCCTCCAAGTATACGCGCCGCACTTCTTCATTATCTTGTACCACTGACGGGACATCGTCTGCGATCTTTTCTCCATTGTACAGTACCATTATTTTGTCAGCCACCTCGTTGACTACATCCATTTTGTGTTCGATAAGTACCACTGGAAATTCACCCTGCAGTTGGTGAATTAAATCGATTACTTCTGTTGTCTCCTCGGGACTCATACCGCTCGTCGGTTCGTCAAGTAAGAGCATCTTCGGCTCCGTGCCGAGTGCAACTGCGATTTCGAGGGTTCGTTGCTCACCGTGGCTCAAGTCCGACGCGAGGTTGTCTGCCTTGTCGGTGAGGCCAACGCGTTCGAGAATCTCGTACGCGCGGTCACCGATTTCCGGATCAGTCGGCTGCCAGAAGTTGAAGGACATCGAGTCTGATTGAACTGCGATAGACACGTTCTCGAGGACGGTCAACTCCTCGAACAGTTTTGTCACTTGATATGACCGAATGATGCCACGACGTGCAATTTCGCTGGGCTCCAACTCAGTGATGTCCTCGCCTTCGAAGCGGATGGTTCCATCTGTCGGAGCCAGTGCACCGGTGAGGAGATTAAAAAATGTTGTTTTACCCGCACCGTTTGGTCCAATAATTGCATGGAGTTCTTCATCTTTGAACTCAACACTCACGTCGTCAACGGCGGTAAGCCCATCAAACTTTTTCGTGAGATTCTCTACTTGTAAGATTGTATCTTCTTGAGCCATCCGTGTCTTGACATTGCTACCCCCGGTATATTAGTAGTTCCGCTGAAATCGACAGATGAGTGGTAGTCATCTCAAAGCAGTGACTCGAATGCGAATCGCAAAATCAAAACCTTATCTAGACTCCTACGTTCACCAATACGACTGTAGAGAGAAGATTACTGCAATAAGGAAACTACCCTGGTTGTTGGCTCCCTCGCGGACCACAAGTGCCTGGTTCATGTACGATTTCAGTCATCATATCCAGTACAATCATTATGGAGGGTGTTCTTGGAACGGATATGGACATAGATCTGAGTCAGTACGACACATACGACGAGGCTTACGAAGGATTCGAGTGGGATATTCCAGAGACATTTAACATGGCCGAGGCGCTCTGTGGTCGCTGGGCGGATAGAGATGATGGCAAACGCCGAGTGGCACTCTTTTACGAGGATGAAAACGGCAACCGGGACACCTACACCTTCTGGCAGGTTCAGCGGATCGCGAATCGGGTGTCGAACTTGTTGGGCGATGCCGGTGTCGAGCGAGGGTCGCGCGTCGGTATCGTTCTCCCCCAGCGACCGGAGACACTGTTCGCCAACATCGGTATACTTCAACGAGGAGCAGTTTCGGTACCGCTCTCAGTGCTGTATGGCCGAGAAGGGCTTAGGTACCGCCTCGACCACTCTGAGACGGAAGTTGCGATCGTCGATGAGGAACGTGCGGAACTGCTAAACTCGCTTCGTGACGACCTCGACCACTTGGAGACGGTCATCACTATCGATGATCCCGATGCGATAGAGGGCCAGTCTTGGGAGGAAGGAATCGCCAACGCATCACCGAACTTTGAGACAGTCACAACTGATCCGGAGGACTCAGCCTACATCATCTACACTAGCGGAACGACAGGAAAACCAAAGGGCGCACACCACGCTCACCGGAAGCTCTTTGGGTACATTCCCGGTTGGCAGATGATCAACGAATTCCCCAGCGATGAGGCAGTGCACTATACGCCTTCGGGCTGGTCATGGGTCGGCGGCCTGTTCGCCGTCGTCTGGGGCGCGTGGTATCACGGCCAACCCGTCGTCGGCTACGGCGGGCAGTTCGACGCCGAGTCAGTCTATAATATACTCGAACGGTACGGCGTAACCAACGCCTTGCTGACCGCGACGATGATCCGCATGCTCAAAGAGGAAGACCACAGCCAGTACGATCTTGACGTCAATGTCGTGCCCAGTGGCGGTGAGAAGGTGACCACCGACATCTACGACTACGTCGAAGATGAGTGGGACGCAGTCGTCAACGAAATCTACGGCCAGACGGAGTGTAATTTCCTGGTCGGAACCAACACCAATCTGATGGACGAGAACCGGGAGGCCTCCGGGAAGCCGTGTCCCGGTCACACGGTTGCGATCATCGACGAGGAAACCGGTGAACGGAAAGAGCCCGGAGAAATCGGGCACATCGCCGTCAAGCGGCCGGACCAATCGATGTTGCTCGATTACTGGAACCAGCCGGATCTGACGGCCGACCTGTTCGTTGACGACTGGATGAAGACCGGTGACGCCGGCTCCTACGATTCGGACGGGTACATCTACTATGAGGGGCGTGCCGATGACGTCATCATCACCAGCGGCTATCGAGTAAGTCCCCTAGAGGTTGAGGAGTGTCTCCGGGAACACGACGCCGTCAACGATGCAGTGGTGATGGGCATCGACGACGCCGAACGCGGGACGGTCGTCAAGGCGTTCATCAAACTAGAACCCGATGTCGATCCGTCGGACGCACTCGTCGGCGACCTCCAGACATTCGTCAAAGAGCGCGAAGCCGCCTACAAATACCCTCGTGAAGTGGAATTCGTCGACGAGTTTCCGACGACTGTCTCCGGGAAGATCCAGCGTCACAAACTGACCGACGAGTAATTCACGATACGGCCGGTCAACTCGTCGAGCAGACTCCTCGCGAAACGACTCGACGACCTTGGGGCAGTCTGATGAAAATCCAACTCACGCGTCGGGCCGACGGCCGAGAATACTGACGTACGTGGCCGACAATACCGCCGATCCGTCCGACGTCGTCATCGTCAACTCGAAGATAACGTCGCCGCGCTCCGGATGGGTTGCGGTCTTCTCAGTGACGTCGAGACGGCCTGTGAGCGTCTCCTCGGGCTCAACCGGTCGGTGGAAGCTGATGTCGGTAATTCCCTTTCCGCCCATGTTGGCACTCTCGTTCATTACCTCCGTGATCATCATCCGCGATCCGAGACAGAGAGTGTGGAGCCCGCTCGCGACTAGTCCGTCGAACACGGCGTCTTTCCCATGATCCTCGCCGAGGTGGAACGGTTGGGGGTCCCACTGCTCTGCGAACTCGATGATTTCCGCGCGCGTCAGTGTCTGTGACGACAGCTCGAAGGTCTCACCTTCGCTGAAGTCCTCGAAATACAGCATGTCACCGCGTACCCGGCGCGACTATATATAATTCAGCAGTCCCCGGCGTCGGCGCGTCTGACCTCAGCGGTTATAGATGTGGACTGCTTCCCCGCGCGCGTCGGCGGTCGCTTCCATGACCGCTTCTGAGAGCGTGGGGTGTGTGTGGATAGTAGAGACGACATCCTCGATTCGCGCGCCGACCTCGACGGCAAGCGCGAGTTCGCCGATCAATTCCGAGGCCTCCGGCCCGACGATCTGTCCGCCGAGAATTCTCTCTGTCGCCGCGTCGGCGATGACGCGGACGAACCCGTTGGACTCGTCGAGGGTGAGCGCCCGCCCGCTTGCGTCGAGTGGGAACGTGCCGACGAGCGGCTCGAACCCCTCGTCCTCGGCTTCGGCCGCCGTGAGCCCGACCGTCCCGATTTCCGGGTCGGTGAACACGGCCGCGGGCACGGCGCGGTAGTCGAACGCCGCCGGTTCGCCCGCAAGTACGTCCGCGACGACTTCGCCCTGTCTCGATGCCTTGTGGGCGAGCATCGGCTCGCCTGCGACGTCGCCGATTGCGTGGATGTGTTCCTGGCTCGTCCGTCCCTGTCGGTCGGTCGCGATGAACCCGTCATCGGTCAGTTCGACGCCTGCTGCGTCCAGGTCGAGCGTGTCGGTCACCGGCTCCCGCCCGACCGCGACCAGCACGTGATCGGCCTCAAACTCCGATTTCTCATCGTCTGCGGTTGTCGTCACGGCGACGCCGTTGTCAGTCCGGGTGCAGTCGCTGGCTGCCTCGTTTGTGCGGATATCGATGCCGAGCGCTTCTGCCTCCTCGTGGACGATGTCGGCGATGTCGGCCTCGTAGGGCGCGAGAATCCGATCCAGCATCTCGACGACCGTCACGTCGGTCCCGAGTTTCGCAAACACTGTCGACAGTTCCATGCCGATGTAGCCGCCGCCGACGACCACCAGACTGTCCGGGAGTTCCGGCAGCGAGAACACGTCGGCTGACGTGAGTACCGACTCGCCGTCGGGCTCGAAGCCAGGGACTTGTATCGGCCGGCTCCCCGTCGCGATCACTGCCGACTCAAAATCAATCCGATCCGGGCTGTCAGGCGATCCATCATGAATCGCGACCTCACCGGGGGATTCGAACGTCGCCCTTCCTTCGACAAGCGTGACGCCGTTGGCTGTACAAAGTTGTTCGACACCACCAGTCAACTGATCGACTACATTGGCCTGCCAAGAACGGAGTTGTGAGAAGTTAACCTCAACTGTGGCGTTGACGCCCATGTGCTCGGCAGTCCGGCTTCGATGGACGAGGTCTGCGACGGTTACGAATGCCTTTGATGGGATGCAGCCGCGGTTGAGACAGACGCCACCGTACGCATCGCGCTCGACGAGCGTCACGTCTTTCCCTTGCTGTCCGGCCCGGATCGCGCTGACATAGCCGCCGGGTCCGCCTCCAATCACCAGTATCTCGGTCGACACAGTCTGGTCTGCGCACATCACTGCGTTCGTTCTCAGGCGCCCCTCAAAATAGTGCGGGTCTGTAGAGTATTGATGTCATTCAAGAATGAGCCCTCCGTCGGGAGTGATTTCGCCCGTGTACTCACTCGTCATATAGATGCCTATTTTAGTGCCCCTGTGAGCTAGCAGCATAACGTTCATAATCGCGCCTTGTGATTCGTTGGATATGGTCTTAGAGATGTTTTCCCTGTCAGATTGTGTCGCAGTCGTTACCGGCGGTAGCCGTGGTATCGGCGAAGAGATCTCTGTCGCGATGGCGGAGGCGGGGGCCGATGTGGCCCCAGTCGCTCGTTCGGAAGATGCGCTTGAAGCCACAGCTGAACGCATCGAAGAAGCCGGCGGGACCGCCCATCCCCGCCCGCTCGACGTGACTGACGAAGCGGCGGTGACGGCGATGTTTGAGGAGGTTGAGGAATCGCTCGGCGACGTGGACGTACTCGTTAACAACGCTGGGGTCAACCCCTTCTTCGGGAACGCGCGGGATCTCGATGGGGAAACGTGGCGTCATATTCTCGATGTCAACGTCACGGGGGCGTTCTACTGCGCCAGGGAATTCGGACAGCGCGTCCACGAGCGCGACGGGACGGGATCGCTGATCAACCTCGCTAGCGTCGGCGGGGTCGTTGCACTTCCGTACCAAGCACCGTACACCGCTTCGAAGCACGCGATGGTCGGCCTGACGAAATCGCTCGCCGTTGAGTGGGCACCGGCGATCCGCGTCAATGCGCTCGCACCCGGTTACGTCAAGACCGATTTCACGAAGGGCGTCCGCGAGAACGAAGAGATTCGCTCGGACCTTCTCGAGACGATTCCGCTCGATCGATTTGCCGAACCCGACGAGGTCGCGGCCAGCGCGGTGTACCTCGCCAGCGACGCCGCCAACTACGTTACTGGTGAAATCCACGTCACCGACGGTGGCATCGCTGCCAGGTAATCAACCACTATTTGCTCCGCCGTCAGGGCACCCAGATCGGATCGCTGATAACCGATTCCCGGTGAGTATTAGTGAGTGGGCTGCTAGCACTCGACTAACAGTGATCCTAGGTGCTCCAGACGACGACCAGATTAACCGAGTCGTTGGCACAGTCGGATCGGCGCCAGACGAGAACCATACGGCCGTGGACCAACGCGTATTCGGTTCCCTATCGGCAACGGAGCCGCTCAATCTGAGCCAGAAATGATCGTGTTGGCCATGGGGAGCGGTGGCCGGCTGGGCAACTCGCGCTCGGGCGTGTTAGTCGCATGTTTCATCATTTCGGTGGCCGCCAACGGCTACTTCATCGCCCCCGCAAGCGTTCTTCCGCTGCTCGTCGAGGAGTTCTCGGTAACGAAGACGGTGGCAGGTCTGGCTATCAGCGCGGCGATCTTCGGGACGGTACTCTCCCAGATTCCCTGCGGGTTCCTCATGGACCGGTATGATAACCGTCGCTTGATGGCTGCGGGGACAGCCGTATTCCTCCCAGCGAGCATCGTCGGTGTTGCCTCAGCGTCGTACCCGCTGTTTCTAGCCAGTCGATTCGTTGCAGGCATTGCGGGCGGTGTGTTATTCGTGCTTGGAACAAATGTGGTGAGTCAGTTGTTCGCCGGACAGAAGCAGGGGTTCGTGATGACAGTCTTCATTGCGAGCGCTCCCGTTGGCTTCGCGCTCAGCCAGTTCAGCGGTCCTCCCGTCGCGAGGGCCTTCGAGTGGGAGGTAGCGTTTCTGACGTATCCGTTGCTGTCGGCTGTGGGGTTCGTACTCTTCAGCCTCTCGTGGTCGACTCCGATCAAGTCGGGTGATCCCATCTCACTCGCGCAGTTTGGGAATGCACTCCGGAACCGATCTGTACTCATCGTGTCGGTCTCGGCGTTTTGTTCGTACATGCTATACATTTTCTTCAATTCCTGGATGCCGACCTACGCAACAGAAGTCCTCCCTCTGACGCTCACGCAAGCAGGCACCGTGACCTCTCTCCTCCCGGCAGTCGGCGTCATTGCCCGGCCGTTCGGCGGGTGGGTATCAGATGCCCTCGGCTACCGACGGCGGGTCGTCGTCGCGGCGTCGCTGCTGTTCGCACTCCCGGGTCTCTACGTCATTGCGAACGGCGTTTCGTCGATGGGATTTGCCGTGACGATGATCTGTGTCGGCTTCTCACTCCAGTTCGGTTCCGGCGTATACTACGTATACGCTCGCGAGCTCGCCACGGAGAACTCCGGAGGAACGACTCTCGCCCTGTTTACCACCATTGCCTTCACCGGGACGCTCGTGTCTCCGACCGTGGGTGGCTGGCTCATCAGTGCGCTCTCATGGCCGGCGACCTTCACTGTCTACGTCGGTATTGGCCTGTTCGGAATCGGAATCCTCTTGCTGACGACCGACTCCCGGCCAGATGCCGTCGCGTAGAAGATCTCAGGCGGCATCGTTGTCGCTCGTCGCGACGAGCAACCTGTGAACGTCGAGGACGGCCGTTTCACCGTCGGCTGTTACCAGTTCTACCCGTGCCGTCACGAGTCCCCAATCCTCGTTTCGACGCTCCGTGTCGACGATCTCAATCTCGGCGTGAACCGTCTCGCCCGGCGACACCGATTCAAGATAGCGGACCTCCTCGTGGCCGTAGTTCATCGCCAGCGCGGCGTCGCTCGCGACTGCGTCGACGAGGAATCCGTCGGCAATTCCGAGCAGGAGCGTCCCTTGGGCCACGACATCGTCGACCAGCGGATGCGCGTCAGCGTACTCACGGTCGACGTGGATGGGGTCTGTCGACCCCGATGCGCCGACGAACTGCCTAATGTCCGAATCAGTCACTGTTCGACCATCGGTCTCGTACTGTTCCCCAGTCTCGAACTCCTCGAACCGTCGGCGTTCGACCATCGGCTACACCAACATCGGGAAACCCTTAGAAGGTTACGCCGGGACTCACCAAGCGTCACGGAGCGTTCGTTCGATTTCGTCTACGGACGGATCGAACTCCTGCGGACCAACATCAAGAAATGCGTCTTCGGCAGTATGCTCGGCGACAGCGCGGAGTTCGGACTCGTCCGTACCCTCGATGTCTCGGAGTCGCGACGGCAGCCCCAGTCCGTCTCGAATCGTTCTGACAGCCTCGACGACGGCCGCCTCGGTCCCATCCGCATCTTCAGCCCCGGTGACGAGTCCGTCGGCGAGTACGTCCGGTCGGCCTCCTCCTTCGGCGAAGATGAGTTCGAGGGCGTGGGGGACGATCACCGCGTGGGCGGCACCCTGCTGAATGCCATACTGGTTGCGGAGCGCGTGCCCGAACGCGTGGACGACATTGATTTTGTACTGATCGGGCATCGAAACGCCGTATTGGACCAGTAGCGTGCCTGCCACAGCGCGTTCCATGACCGCCGGGTCCGAGGACTCACGGAGGTGCGGCAGCGACGAGCGCAAGTATCGGAGGCCGCGGACGGCCGTCGCGTCGGTCACGGGAGTTGCGAACCGCGAGTAGATCGCTTCGACGCCTTTGTCGAATCCGTTGATGGCTGAGGCCGCTAAGATGTCCATCGGTGTAGTCTCGAACAAGTCCGGGTCGTGTACCAACGCTGTCGGCATCAGCCGAGTATCGACTGGGATCGCCTCAACAGGACCCTCCTCTGTCTCGGCGACGAGACCGGCCGCGACAGAGAAATCTGCGCCCGCCATCGTCGTTGGAACGGTCAGTACCGGCACAAACGCATCATCGTCCGCCGGCAACGTCACCTCTCCCGAGTCGAGAACCTCGGAGCGGACATCAGATAGTGTTCGGTCCGCTCGCGCGAGTCCACTGATTCCACGGGCAACGTCGAGACTGCTTCCGCCGCCGACCGCTACGATTGCATCCGCTTTTGTCGCTCGAAGACGCTCTATTCCGTCGAATACAGTCGACAGCGTCTTCGCAGGTGTCGTCTCATCAAACACGCCGGCGAACCGATCTCCGAGCCCCGATCTCACCGGATCCATGACTGCGTCGGTCGAACCAACGGTTTGACCACAGACTACCAGTGCGCTTTCGAGTTCTTTCTCGGCAAGGGTCTCGTCTAACCCATCGATGGCCCCCCGCCCGAACTGAATGGTACCTGGTTTGAAATCGAACGTGAAATTTGGAGTATCGAGTGCCATGATATAGAGGCTTGATACCGTCTGTCATAAATATTCTGTTCAGTCCTTCGGGCAACATTCGTTCTACGAGTCCAACATTGGTCAACGGGCGTCGTGACCAGTTATCCACCGTCCTGCCCAAATATTGATGCCGGTGTGGACAGAATCTGCAACACAGGCGTCCGTTTCCAGTATCAGAAACGGACGACTGGACGGTCCAGCAATATGACAGAGGATACTGACACGGACTACATCGATCGCATCGTAGACAGTGACTCGCTCGCCGCATATCTGGAAACTCATTTCGGCCCGGTCGACACGTATGATATCGAGCATCATCCGGAGGGTCACTCCAACGAGACGCTGTTTGTCACTTGGGGAGACAACGAACTGGTAATCCGACGACCACCGCCCGGTGAGACGGCCGAGACGGCACACAACGTCCTCCGGGAGTACCGAATCATCGATTCACTGCAGGATACCGCCGTCTGTGTCCCTACGACAGTGCTCGCCTGCGATGACCATTCGGTCCTAGGCAGCGATTTCTACGTGATGGAAAAGCAGGACGGTGACGTGATACGTGCCGACGAACCGGACCGGTTTGAGGAAACCGAGCATCGTCAACGGATCGGCACCGAATTGATTGACCGACTGGCTGAGATACACAAAGTCGACTACGAGAAAGCCGGACTCGGTGATCTCGGGCACCCCAATGGATTCACGCAACGACAGGTCGATCGATGGAGCGACCAGCTAGACTGGGCTTTCGAGGTCACGTCCACAGAACGCGAAGTCCCGCAAATTCACGAGGTGACAGAGTGGCTCCACAAAAACGTCCCTAGCGAATACCCTCACACGCTCGTTCATGGCGACTACAAACTCGACAACGTGATGTTCGGTCCTGGAACACCGCCGGAAATCGCTAGCATCTTCGACTGGGAACTCAGTACACTTGGTGATCCGCTTACCGATCTCGGCTGGATGCTGTCGTTCTGGTGGGACAAAAAGGATCCCGATCCGCCATCATCTGTAGGGCAACTCTACGAACCTGTCACCATGCGCGATGGGTATCATACCCGAACAGAACTCGTCGAGCGATACGAAAACCAGACAGGATTTACCTTCGAAAACGAGAAATTCTATCGGACGCTCGCGGTATACAAACTCGCTGGCCTCGGTGAGATGTTCTTCCGGCGCTATCTGGAGGGCAATTCGGATGACCCCCTTTATCCAGAGATGCGCGAGGGAGTTCCACAGCTCGCAGATCGGGCGATACGCATAATCGAGGGTGTAGAACCACTCTGAATACCGGTACGTGGCCAATTTATCTCTCCCCCAGTACGGGCCGAATGATTAGATATCTGCTCAAGGTTCTTCGCTATCGTAGGTCCGCTGAATAGTATCAAATCCTCTGTTGGGGGCACTGCGTGGAGTTGCGGATCGCACCCATACGAGAAGCAGACACAGACAAGGAACCGCCGCTATGTAAAATCGTAAGTTGAGCCCGACCGCAACGTTGAATCTCTTGTAACGGTATCTACGGATATGCGCGTGCTACGGGGCCAAGTTTCGGAATCTATCCCAGACCAGAATGTTGGAAGGGCAATGCTTGCCACCGTGTCACAGACTAAGGAGCCAACTGTTCGTGTCTGGTGTCCTCCGAAATTGGTTGTCTTCGGCCCACGGGATGTCCATGAGGACGGCTACGACCAGGCGCGAGCAATCGTCCGAAATCACGGGTACCGTATCCGTGAACGTTCCGTGGGCGGCCGTGCAGTTGCGTACACCGGCACCACCGTTGCGTTCGCTCGGGCTGAACCGGTCCAGAACGGACGCCGCAGTATCTCGGATCGGTATGACCGGACCGTAGCACAGTTACAAGAGGCGCTCAGTTCGTTGGGCGTCACCGTCGAGCGTGGAGAACCCTCGGGTGCCTTCTGTCCCGGTTCACAGTCGCTTTCGGCCGGCGGCAAGATCGTCGGTATGGCACAGCGCGTACGTGAAGAAGCGGCACTGACCGCCGGACTCGTTGTCACACGTGACCACGAGAAACTCGCCCGTGTGCTTAAACCGACGTATGACACACTCGGTGTTGAATTTGACCCCTCCGCCGTGGGAAGCATCCGTCGAGCTGGTGGCCGGGCTACTACCGAGGACGTAACACGAACAGTCGAGCGCGCGCTTGTTGGCGGTGCTGAGCCGACACCTATGGATGTCGGGCGGTTACTAAATGACTGAGTCTGGCTCCGCTCGGAAAGCCCCTGTGTGGGTCAGTCTGCACAATTAGTACCTACTACAAGAGTCGTGGTTTCTAGGTGTGGATAGATGATGCGACTGCCCCGTGATTGTAGACCGTCTGTATGCCTCGCCCTCTCCTCACACTGCGATTCACCCAAACTCTGCTATCGCAATCGATTGGCATCGTCAGCGGAGACGGGGCTGGCAGACCCAGCAGAGAACCAGACTAGCGGCGGGCAAAACGGGGAAGACCGGGGATTTGAGGGAACTACTCTGTGACATCAACGAGGGATGTGCAACCCAATCAATCTGCTCTGATTAGGGTGATTTGTAGTCCATTTTATTCTCGTGCCTATCATGGCTCTCACACTGAGAGCCATTCGGTTTTTTATCATCGAGTGTAATATATTTATTGGTGAGTAACCAGTCTGCTGAATTTCAGACAGGCAGTCACGCCATGCTGTAACCTCCGTCAACAACAAGATTCTGTCCAGTCACAAACGATGCTTGCTCACTAGCAAGGAATACCACTGCGTCCGCGATCTCATCCGGTTGCCCAACCCTTCGCATTGGTGTTTCGCTTTTTGCGAACTCTACAGTACCGTCGTGGGTATCTTCTTGTAACATCGGTGTATCGACGAAACCGGGAGAAACGGCATTCACACGAATGTCATCGGTTGCGTAATCACGAGCTATTTGACGTGTTAGTGAGATCACCCCTCCTTTAGCCGCGCTGTATGACGCGGAGTTCGGTGCTCCGACAACGCCAAACACACTCCCAATATTGACAATTGCTCCACCGCCATTATCCAACATCCGCTCAACACCTGCTAGACAGCCGTGATAGACACCTGTGAGATTGAGATTTAGTATCCCTTGCCAATTTTCCGCATCGGTATCAGTAACCGCATACGACTCCGCTCGCCCTGCATTATTGATTACGGCATCAATATCTCCAAACTCTGCGATAGCGGTATCTATAGCATTTTTGACTTCGTCAAGATCAGTCACATCAGTTGATACAAAGGTCGCTTCTCCACCCTCGTCGTCGATTAGCTGGTCAGTGGAAGCTTCGTCGGTCCGAGGTTCACGTCGGATATCGGCATTCACAATTGCGGCGCCTTCGCGTGAAGCCCGCAGTGCTGTTGCTCGACCGAGTCCCGAACTCGCACCCGTTACGAGTACTGTCTTATCTTCAAGTCGCATACCGGTATCACACAATCTGGAATCAAAATGGTTTCGCCAATATAAATAGGAGAAGAACTAACTAGTTGATGATTTTCTAAGAAGCTATTATAATTCTCTCAGAACCCAAGACATCCTACTATCAGCTGCCAAAGCTAACGGCCATCGACACACGTTTAATCAGTTCAGTTTGAATCCAATAACTGCGATAGTAGCCAGTACCATCCGAGTAACAGACCTCAGTAATTATAATTGATATACTCAGTAGAAAACATAATGTACGCATCATCAACGGTTTGGAAATACGGGTCACCTCCCCCACGCTAAATATCATTCTGAGATAAGAGAGCTGACTTTGTCTTGATCGTCATCCATTCGCTTGCTTACGAGGACATCTCTCTGATAGTTAGTGAAGTTCAGTTGAGCTGAACGGCATTTTTATTTCAATGGAAGCCAACTGTGGATTGTTGATTTATGGCTGACCAGACTGTATTAATAACAGGCGCTAGCGGAGGTATTGGGGCCGCTGTAGCAGAGACGTTCGGTTCCGCCGGGTGGCGGGTTGTACTCTGCTCTCGATCTCACTCCGGACTTGAAAACGTAGCTGCTGCTGTGTCCGACGCTGGAGGAACTCCTGTAATAAAACCGCTTGACGTCACAGATGCGGACGAACTCTATGTGTCAATCGTCGATGCGATAGACACATCGATTGATATTGTGATACCTGCTGCAGCAACCACGACTGGTCCACCGGGACAGCAACCACTCAACAAAGAAATGCACGAGGAATTTAAGACTGTCATGGACACTAACGTCTACGGAGTGTTCGCAGTAGTACGTGAATCGTTGCAATTCATGCCCAGAGACGGTCGAGTGCTGATACCGTCAGGTTCTGTAGCCCGGGAGTCTGTTGAGGGAATGGGGGCGTACGGAGTTTCTAAAGCTGCAGTAGAAGGGCTTGCGCGCAGTTTTGCGGCCGATGTTGAACAGACTGTCGGGATAGTTGATCCCGGCTTGGTCGCAACGGAACTCACGAATCAGCAAGGTCATAACCCACAAGAGATTGCTGAACTCTTTCGATGGGCTGGGATGGAGTGCGCTGCACCCGATCTTGATGGCGAGGTAATCGGTCTTCAACAGTGGAAGCAAGCGACGCGATGACAAATCAAAAATGTCGTCATTGTTCTGTCTGTGTGGATATCGATGTACGGAATCATCCCACGAACGTACCTAATTTTCATATAGTGGCGCAGGACAGTACTTAATCCTCTTTAGAGTTATACTTAGTCCGTTGTTTCAACAGGTAGTACGCGCCGCTGAGTCCAACCACAGCTCCACTGATCCAGAAACCTGGACCAGCATCATCGCTACTAATATCGTCGGTTCCATCCTGACCAGTTTGATTGTCAAGATCGCTACCGCTGTTAGTATTATTTGTCGAGTCAGCAGTATCGTCTATGTCCCTCATCAATTCACCTGCATGCAGCGCGTAAACGTTATTGTCGGATCCCCCGATATAGACGGTATTGTCGACAATTGTTGGCGATGAACGAACCGGAACTAGATCCCCCATTTGGTACGTCCACTGTTCAGTGCCACTGGCCGCATCCAACGCGTACACGTTGCTATCGCCACTGCCAACGGTGACGGTACCGTCAACGACTGCTGGCGAGGAGAACACGAATCCCCCAGTCTCAAACCGCCACTTCTCGTCCCCATTGAACACGTCTAGTGCGTAGACATGACTATCATCGCTCCCGATATAGACGGTGTCATCAATGACTGCTGGCGACGACCGCACAGCACGGTCCGTTTCGAACCGCCACTTCTCGCCCCCACTAAATATGTCGATCGCGTAGACATTGTTATCATTACTTCCGATATAAACGGTACCGCCAACGACTGCTGGCGAGGAGAACACGAATCCCCCAGTCTCAAATCGCCACTTCTCGGCCCCACTGAACATGTCTATTGCGTAGACGTTGCGATCGCCACTTCCAATATAGACAGTACCATCAACGACTGCTGGCGATGACCGCACAAAGCGACCTGTCTCAAAACGCCATTGCTCAGTGCCATCCATTACGTCCAACGCGTAGACGTTGTTATCATTGCTCCCAGCGTAAACGGTGTTATTAGCGACTACGATTGATGAAGAGACAGGAGCATTTGTTTGATAGGACCATTTTTCAGTACCATTGGTAGCATCCAGTGCGTAGACGTTGCGATCGCCACTCCCAATATAGACAGTACCATCAACGACTGCTGGCGATGACCGCACAAAGCGCCCTGTCTCAAAACGCCATTGCTCAGTACCATTTATTACATCCAACGCATAGACGTTGCCATCGTCACTCCCCACATAAACTGTGTCGTTGACAACTACTGGCGACGAGAATACAGGACCGTCTGTCTGGTAAGTCCACTGTTCAGTTCCTCCTTGCTGTGCACTCACTGTCCGCGTAGTACTGAGGGAAGTTACCCCCAGTACTGTTGTTGCTCCTGTCCTGAGGACTGTCCGGCGAGACAACCTGGTCATTGATACTTATATTGCCTCTAAAACCTCAAAAGTGCAAGTGTGTAGGCTATAATGCCAGGGCAAAATTCAGGAGGTATATAAATTCGCTGGAAACACTGACTGTAGGGTTTAGTTTAGAGCATTGTGCCAGCCGCGGTGTTCAGATAAGGATTGAAGAGTGAGGCGGGGTGTTTTCAAAGTGATTCATGCCCGAAAACACCTGCCTCAGCGGTAGTATCGCCCAGTTCGACTTAGATTTTGTGGA
>NZ_JBAOJI010000010.1:0-82927 GCF_037080055.1 Halovenus anhuiensis | reverse complement strand
CTGTCGAGATACTCGTAGGCGTCGTAATAGCCCATCACGATCCGGTCGAAACTGAACTCCTCGCCGCCCTCGGCGATGTCGTCTCGTATTCATCCGAGAAAAAGTATTCTGCGTGGGGCGTGTCTCGCTCGTTGTCGGGAAGCACGTAGTCTGTTTCAATGCGCCCGTCAACGGTTGCCAGCGACACGTATTCGTCGTGGAAGGTGGCGGTACGGTGGTCGTAGACGACGTGTGGGCTGGTGAAGTGGGGCATCGACGCTTTCTTGCCCTGCTTCCATTTTTCGACCACGCTCTTGCAGGCGTCGGCGGCCTTGTTTCGGGCGGCTTGGACATGGTTGCTGTGTAACGGTGTGTCGTTTCGCACGTCCTCGTAGGTCTCGTCGTGGAGCGTGGTCTTGCTCGTCGTGACGTATTCACCCTCGAAAGCGTGGCTCGTCACGTAGTTAGCGGCCCACAGGAACTCGTCTACGGTGTTGTGGAGAAGTGCGGTGTCATCACTGTCCACGTCGAGTTTGACAGGGACAGTACGCCGCTTCTCCATACATCATAAGTAGCCTTGATGATTCAAAATTATTCGGGAGTTGGCCCTGTCGTAGTCGGTGGGCTGTCGCACGGAGCGTACGCGCTTGCTCCCATCCCTTTAGGGGTGGGTTTCCGCGCTGTTTCCGGTATGAGAGCCGAAACAACTCCCAAATGCATGGGGACTCGGTCAAAGAGGCCACCCACACACCCTAGTGTCCGCAATTCCGGGGTGGGAAAACAGGTTGGATACCCCGCCGAAACGCGTAATTCTTGGAACCGTGTGCATGCTCTGTCAAGGGCGAGAGGATGTGACTGTGTCCATGGTTTCCTGAATGGTGACCACCATGGACAGATTCAATAACTGAAGAAAATCACCACAAGGCGTTCTGTAGCCGAGGAATCAAAGCGGATGGGATTCAGGACCCCCACACACCCTGGTGTCCGCAATTCCGGGGTGAGAGAAGAGTCACAAATCCAGGTGCTGAGGGTTCAGTATATAAAGAGTCTGCTGGACAGAAACCAATTGCAATAGGAAGTGCTGTACTACTACTTACTAGCATCTTTACCTAGACTAGTAGAAAGAGATAAGAAGGAAGACAGTATCAGACGAGAAATATCATCACGCCGGTCAATTCGGAGGCTGTTTCAGAGACAATAGGCCTGTCTCTCTACTTTATGCTGTCTTCTGCCCCCCTGTCCTCATCGCGGTGGAATTGCGGACACTGGGGTGTGTGTGGGTGTGGACAGAGCAGACATTCTGGACTTTCCGGACACTAGGGTTTTATTATGTACGCCTTCATCATCAGAGTCAAAAATGGGATCACGATACGACGCGTCGTCGGCGGTGTTCGAGGACGAACAACCACTCAGAGAAGGGCATCGTCCTGACGACCTCCCAGAACGTCAAGAGGAGTTGGAAGAACTCCATATGGCACTCCGACCAGCAGCCCGTGGTGTCGGAGCAAACAATGCGTTCTTATACGGTAAAGCAGGCCAAGGCAAGACTGCTGCAGCGAAACGTGAACTTGCTGAACTCGAAGAGCATGCTGAAAACGAATCGACGCACCTCGACCTCACCACTGTGTATATTTCGTGCCAATCTCACGACTTATCCACCACGTTCAGGTCTGCTTCACGGATCTACATGGAACTAACGGGGAACGACCGGCCTACCGGCCATTCGACAGATACTGTCATGGACATGATGTTCGACGCGATGAACGACATCGGCGGTACTATCATTATTGTCCTTGACGAAATCGATACGCTCGGCAGCGATGATCGACTTTTGTATAGCTTGCCCAGAGCACGATCTCAAGGGTACGTTGGTGAGCACGTGTACCCGAGCATCATCGGGATCAGTAATGATCTGCAGTGGCGAGATAACCTCTCACCAAAAGTTAAGAGTTCTCTGTATGACGACCAGATCCTGTTCAGTCCGTACAATGCGGACGAAATCCAGCAAATCCTGCGTCGACGCGCTGCGAAAGCATTCCAGCACACGGAACTCATCCCGCTTGGTGATGTTGCTGATCCCGAGGCGGCAGCTGAAAACCCGGATTGGAAAATCGTTGAAATCGATAACACAGGCGACGAGTACGTATTCAAAAGCGACGTATTGACGACTGGTGCGATTCCGCTCATCGCAGCGCTGTGCGCTGAGGATACGGGCGATGCTCGGCAGGCAATCAAGTACCTTCGGAAGGCTGGAGAGTTTGCTGATGTCAGTGATGATGCGATCATAACAGAAGAGACTGTCCGGAAAGCACGGTCGCAAGTGGAGAAAGAAACGGTCAGTGAGGCGATGCGGGAGATGACGACCCAAGCTCAACTTGCGTTGGCGGCGTTAACGATTCTTGAGAAAACAGGTGATACGCCAGCTCGCACGAAACCGGTGTACGGTGTGTATACGGGGATTGCCGATGAACTCGGGTCGAATAAGCTTGTCCAGCGCCGAATCCGCGAACATCTTCTTGATTTAGATATGCAAGGCATCATTACCGCGCGGAAGAAAGCTGGAGGGTCTAGAGGCGGTCCGGCATGGCATTTCTCGCTGCAGGTGAGTTCTGACATCGTTATTGACGTGTTGAATAGTATTCCACGACTTGATGGGATTGAATTCGATCAGATCGGGACGGCGTCGACGCCGAATCTTTCGGATTTTGACTAAGTATTGCCGAGTAGCCTCGTGGTGAGTTTGTGAAGTACCCGGGTCAAGTGGTTTGAGAGACCTCTTCTCTTGTCATCACGGAACTCTTCGATTCCGCACGAGCCCGAAGGAGTCACCCTGAAACGCCTGAGAAATCTTTTGATGGCTGGTTGGTCTTTGTTCCGCGTTCTGTGTGAGGATACTGATGTTTTTACGACGTGAACTCGTGGTAACACGTGTAGTGATGAGCAAACCAGACAACCTAGGGACTATTCCACCACGGAGTGGTGTTGAAGTCCGCGGGCACGTTGTGGTGTTGGTTGTCCCGAACCTGAGTGCGTTGCGCCGGGAGAAAGAACTCGAATGGACCTGCCAGCAAATCACGCGGCAAGCCCCAGCAGAAGCGACGACAGAAGCAGCGACTGAATGCATCCATGGGCTACTCGCAGTAACTCCGTGGGTGACTGACAGTCTTCCGAGCCCAACGATGCTGGAGAAACACTGCCAGGAAATCGCGTCTGAATTCGACATTTCAGACATCGGAATCGTTGCGTCGGCGTCGTTCAGCGCTGACAACATCGAGACGTACGATTCGATCACCGATGGGCTTGCGGCGTTGCGTCGTGATCCACAGCCTGACCCCGCGTGAGTCCAAGATTGGGTTTCAGTAAAAGGCCATCTTCTGTTCTTCCCGTCAAACTTTGTCTCTTAAGAATATTGACAAATTCCAACTATCTGATACTCCGAGTTGTTTCAGAAAGAACTCTGAAATACGGCTAGGGGTGACTAGCGCCTACTGTCACCTACCCACCGACTAAAACTGGTGGACTTCCGCACTATCTCAGCTGTGAACGAGAATGTCCGGGTTCTTATCGTCGCAGCACTGACCGTGAACATAGTGAGGTATGCCTCAGAAGCAACTCAACCGAAGACACGTCTTAGCCGGCGTTGCAACCGCCGTTACAACGACGGTTGCTGGATGCTCAATCACGTTCGAAGATGGAGAGCAATCCTCTGAAGATAACTCATCCGGTGAAAACGGAAACACAAACACAGGTACCCAGCCGGGTCAACCAGCGTATCAATCTCAAAGTATCAACGTTGGCGTGGTGTTGCCGGGGTGTGTTGCTGGTGATTCCCTGTCTCCAGACGTAGTCCCAACAGCAGCACTGCAGGACGCCATTACATCCGGGCTTTCTGGCCACGTCACTGCGCCAGTCAATGTTGTCGTCGAAAAATCACAAACTGGAACGACAAGCAACGCGACGATCCGGAATACACAGTCCGGGGTAAGAGATGAAACACCGCAATCAACAGTAACCGTAGAACTAACTGTGATTCCAGTTTCACCGCCGACTAACCTCGCTAGTGACAGTGCGGCTGTCGGTATGCAGACGCAATCAGCGATGCTGACAGCGGTTGCGGAGAACAACTTCGATGTGGCGGTTGTCGTTACGCGACCTGGTACATTTCGCCATGACATCACAGCGTCTGGTGAGTTCGGCGCGGCAACTACGCAAGTAACGATTCCACACAGCACCGTCACCGATCAACACCCAATCGGCGTGCCAGCGTCATGGTTCAAAGGCGGAGATCTCGTAAGTGACACGTATCAGGCAATACCGATCGCGTACGACGCGTTCGTGATTGCGAGTCACAAAGATATCGTCGCCCGTGCTGGCGAATTACCCGGCACGATCCCGGAACTAAACCGATGGGTAAGTGAAGGTCGCTCAACAGTCTCTGCAGAAGCTCCGTCTAAAAGCGGTGTTGTTGTGCCGCTCACATCGAAAGGCGAGAAAAGCAGAGCGTTGTTGGCGTTGTTCCGAGCGGCTGGAGTGCACAGTTCATATCCGCACACCGTTGGTGTGCCGGAAGACACAGCTGAGGGAGAGGTTTTCGCTGGCGGAGACGACGGCATCAAATCTGTGTATGATGTTGTCACGGAATTCAAACGCAGCATCGATCCTCGATCAAGAAACAGCACCGAGGGCGATGCGGCAGACATGATCGCGTCGAAAACCGCGCCAATCGCTGTTGGAAGACTCAGCCGATTCTTGCAGCACCCTGACAGCAAATCGTTCGTGTTCGGGCATTTCCCAGTCGGCGGCGCAGCTGGGTCTCGGTCAGGGAAATTCCGCGAGGCAACCATCGTCGAGGGAGTGTGCGTCGGTGGTATCATTCCTGCAGAACCAGGAGTCGTGAAACCGAGTGAAACGCCGTTCAAGCAGGCGTTCAATCAGTACGCTGCGCCTGAAATTGTGCGGAGTGTCTCTGCACACGTCTCACCAGAGATTCCGAAAATTAACCGCGTATACGCGCCTGGTGTTGAGAAAGATGCTGTAGGTAATCGAGCGAGTGGTGGTAATATACTCCAGAAACTCGCTACTACGGGGATGCCGTGGCCATTGGCTGGGAGTGTTACGGCGGCTGAGACGCTGGCACCGATTGCGATGCAGTACTTGGCGGAAGAGATACCTCGATCTCGGTTAGCGGTCATTACTGAAGGCGCTGAGACTGAATTACAGGGGTTGTATTGAATCGGCCTCAGCAACTGGTTTGTGTACGGTTTACCGGGTATTCGTTCCGAAAGTACGTAAATTCAACAAGAAAGAGCGGGTGTTCTTGCCGCGGGGTTATTTTGTTCCAAAGGCCTGGCGAGAGCGGGGTCGTTGACACTTCCTGCTGCCAGTGCCTTCACAAGTACTTGCTTGTGAAGAAATTGATCCTGTTTGGGTTAACAGAACTCCGTACTTCAAGAACACCACGATTCACAACCACGTCACAGTGATTTCTAGCGTCACGACAGACGCATATCTCGGTGGTCGAATCGGTTCATCTCCAGTGTTTGACGTGGCGCGGTCGAGAGAACGCATTTGTATCCTCTGCGGTGGTGTTGTGCAGAATTAAACCCAGACATCTTCGATACACCAAGATGGTCGTTGTCATTGTGGAATCTGAACGAGAAAACCCGGGTTTAAGAGTGGACATCGATAATGCTGACGTGATGTTGGATAGACTTACAATTATCGACAATGACAGAGCTGTATCGATAGTCATCGGAGTGATTTCGATGATTGCAACAGTTGTGGTGTTTGCCGCCGTCGTTCCCGGATTCGTGTTCGGAATCGGTGACAGCGTCAACGAGAGTGCCCTTCAGGCACAATACGAATTTAATCACGACACGTCTCCGAACAGTGGCGACAGGGCAGTGACGATTCCCTACGACGGCGGTGAGGCGTTGTCCGAGGAAAGCGTCGGCGGGTTCAGAGTTGTTGTCAGCGGCGCAGCGACGAACAAAGATTGTAGCCTCGGTGAGAACAGTGATTTACCACCGCTCGAAGTCGGTGACGATTTTCAAACCAATCGAGATGCAGCTGACGTATAGACACGACAAATTAGAAACGGAATCCACGGTGTACCTACATGACCAACCACAGACGCGACAACAAGCACGACGACCCCCACACTGACCGCTCAACTAGTGACGAGACTGCCGAACGGAATCGACGAAGCGATGAATCAAATAGTCGTGGTGAATCACAGCGGCAGTCGGAACGCACTGACGATGAACGGCGCAACGAGACCAATGTTGATGATAAAAGAGAGAATCCGAGAGAGAGGCAAGGCGGCGAGTGGCAGGATCAGGAACAGGCCTCAGGTCTACGCGGAAACAGACGCAGGCAGAGAAATGACGACTGGCAGAAAGATGAGACCGCGGGCCCGTCCCGTCGTGATCGCCCGACAAACGGGCATCGTGATGAATCATCACGACGGCCTGTTGCGGAAGAAGCACCGCAGCAACAGCCTCGGCAGCATCAACGACAACAGCGGACGCAGCGCCAGCGGCGTGATCCGGCTGGCGGTCATGGTGATGAAGAGCAACAGGCAGACTGGAATGACGTTACTACTGAAATCAGTCGGAGTTTGAGTAATTTAACGAGCGCAGGCGGTGATGCGGCGGTGCTTCCAGTATCCGCTGGGATGCAAGGATTCACTTCCGGGGTGGTGATCGCGGTTCTGTTAACCAGTGTTCTGAACTTTTCGCCGTTGCTGGTCCTTGTGCTCATGCTGGCAGTCGTTGTAGCTCGTGTCGTGTGACTTGTGCAGATGACCGCGTAGGCCGTCAAGACCGCGAAAACCCCGATATCTTAGCTATTTCAAGGCGGAGGGCCCACGGTTAAGAAGCGTCGGGCTTCCGGCCCCGAGCAAAAAAGGGTAGGGTAGAGTAGTTCACACCGGGCGTGAAGCGTACACAGTACACCTGAAGTGTGTCAGCGAAGAATCGCGTGTTTTTATTCTTCTACGTTGAATTACTGTGTATGAAGCGGAGGTTCGACTTGCCGGTGCGTCAGTCACGGAATAGACGTGCGATGATCAGCGTAGCAAAATTTCTGCTATTAGTCCTGTCGTTCATGTTGCTGTTCACTACAATCGGTGTGTACCTCTCCGGGTGGGGTGACCACAGCGAAGAAGATCCGCGTGGTGAATACACAGTTTCGTACGATCACGACGCTGGTGAGTTACGATTAACGCATGAGAAAGGGCCGGCGTTACGGAATTCGACGACGGGCGGAATTGCGTTCGTGGTGAGAGACGCGAATTTCTCAAAGAAACCACCGGTTATCGTTGAGTTCGGGCGTGAAACACCAGCTCCAGTGTTTCGTGAGACGATCACTGAAGTCGACATGGAGTATGTCGAGGCTGGTGACACGATCGGGATTTTGTACCTCTCGCAGAGCGATCTCGAATCAATAAGCAGTAGTGCCGCTACGAGCGGCGGTGAGGGCGGAAGCAGTGGCATGCCTGGTGAGAAGGCGCAGGAAGACAGTGAGTCTGGGGCTGCAGCGAATTCACGACAGTCGCCGGGGACTGGTGGGAATTTGAGTTTAGAAGCTGCGATTGGTGAGTCGATGGGTGACGCAGGCAGTGGAGACGATGACCGCCAAGCACGTACCAAGGCTGCGCGGGAGTTCGATGCGACCGTGATGTACGAGTACACAGTTCCGGAGGAAGGGACTGGTGATTCGGCAGTCCAATTTGGTGAAGTCTTGGACTTCAACGACTGAAACGCGTCGTTTTAGATCACGTTGAATGGTTATGAGCGGGATTACGACCATTTTTGACACTGTGGTGAATTGCTTATTATACGGAATGATTCAGCAGCAGCGAACCCGGCAAGCCGCCGGTGACAGAGCGTTAACACGCCCGCAAAACGTGATTGTTTTCGCCGCAATAACCGTGACGTTGTTCGTGGTGATTACCGCGTTTTTTGCTGGAGTTGGCGGGCATCCAGATGAACCACCGAATGGCGAATACACAGTTTCGTACAGTGCTGATGCGGAGAATCTGACAGTGTCGACAGCACAAGTTAGTCCTGCAATCCACGCGAGCGATAACGGGGCGTTTCTTGTGTTGTGGGGCGGTGAGCAGGGCGGAGCAGAGCTTATTGAATTCGGCAGGGATACGCCGGGGATCATTACTGGCGGGCAAACGATCGCTGAGGTGAACGTCTCGACTGCACAACACGGAGACTCTGTGCGGATCGTGTATTTATCGCCGACCCAAACAGACGCGTTGACTGATCCGGACCTAGACCCGCCGACAGAAAGTGACGTGACTACCGTTACGACGCTGTCGATCCCGCCTGAATCCGTTGGTGATGCAGAGGCAAGCTTCAGCGTCGGCGTGTGATGCCGGGAGGTGAGCAACAGCACGGGGAACCTCACCGTGGATAACAAAAAACACCCTCACCTGCGACCAACCACAGCAGTACCCCTTCAGAACTACTCAACAACGACCACAACTAATCCATGTATCGGATAGGTCATTTCGGTGTGAACGCAGCTGTCGCTGCCATCTTCACAGTCCTGACAGCCCCGGTCGCGTCGATGCCGCTTCGCATGACTGCTGTCGTTGTCATCCTCGCGTTCGCCAGTCTCCCCGATATTGATACTCGATTCGCTGGCATGACGAATCACGCGGCGGTCTGGCAACGAGTTCCAGTCCAGCACCGCGGCGTTACGCACACCGTCTGGTTCGCCTTGTGTGTCGGAACAGTCACCGCTGGAGCGTTCACATTCGTTCCATGGCGCTCGCAGACGAACTTGTTTATCGTATTGTTCATCGGGTTCACCGCCGGGTTCCTGAGCGTGATCGGGCATCTTGCAGGCGACGTGATTACACCAGCTGGCATCACGCCGCTGACACCGCTCGATGATACGAAGATCACACTGCGATGGTGTACGGCCAGTAACCGTATCGCAAACATCGTCTTCCTCGTCGGTGGCACGATTCTTCTAGGGGTGACGCTGTCGATTTCAGTAATCACAGCTGCCGTCACGTGACTGCAGCACCGCATCGAGGCTTGATGATAATGACGATGAACCGAAACGGCACCGACGTAACCCTAACTTTAGCTCTGTAATTGACTGATGTAGTTCTCATATGCCGATTCAAGACGCGGGAGGCATTGCGGTGTAATCCCAGCGCAGTACCGCAGGACGCGCGTCGGATGGCTTCTCGTCGGGAACACAGACACGACAGACCCGTCTTTGTACTCTCGGACAGTACTGTTCTCGATAGCCGCTCTCTCCGCCGATACATACGCCGGGCGCGCTTGGACAATGCATAGGGAATTCTGAGCGGTCGTGGCCGACGCACAGAACTCCGTTTCGGTTACTTCCAGTGGCGGTGACGGCTGTGTGCCAGCCGAGACTGTCCGCGCAGAAGTCTCGCTTTGCTTTCCGGCACGCGAAGCAGTTCTCGCATCGTGGTTTGCCCGTGGCTGTTGTTTCGGGGATTGCTCGTAATGTTCACGGGGTGTGTGGAGAGTTTCAGCGACTCTTACGAGCGATGTCGGATCACGAGCGAGTATCTGGGCATCCGTTGTTGGCATCCCAGCTCCGGTAGTCTCACTTGCGGCTTGGTCGGCCGACGGTGCTGTTGGTTCTGACGCCGCGTGTGATGATGGTGGTGCGGGTGATTCAGGCCTTCCTGGATAAGTCTGCGAGTGAGGCGGGTCCGATTGTGCCTGTGGCTGAGGGTGCCGCGAGGACCCACCAACGCGTTCCATAGCTGTCTGCAGTAATCTTTGATACACATCACGAACTGCCGTTAGCGATGGACCTTGATCTGCAGCAACCGTCTGGATCGTCGAAATCGGTGCGGAGAACACGAGTTCTCGGAGTAATTCTGTCGTGATCACACCGGAATGATGCTTAGGAACCGGTGGAGTGTCCGCGGTCAAGAGCTGATACACAGTTGCCGCGATACGCTGATTGGCGTCCTGGAACACCTCAGTTATCCACGGAGCCACTAACCTTTCGCGTGCGTCGAATTCCGATACAGGAACGTCGACTGCGTCGTTATCGACGACGAGCAACGAATCGACGCTTGCCACCCATCGGTTGAATACTGCAGCTGTATCGGCGAGTAATTGTTCTGGCAGACTGCGCGACGGCAGTACGCCAAGGCCAAGAATCCCGAAATCAGTGCCCGGCCCGCAATCATCGCGGAATGATGCGAGTTCATCAGCAAGCACGGGAACACCGCCGCCACCGGTGCCGCGCGCGAGCCCGCCGACGATCAGGCATACGTCGCAGTCACGTAACTCGTCAGCTGCGGGCTGCAACACAGCGTGACTGGATGTAGCCGCGAATGATGCCCCACCTCGTGCATTAGTTTTCGCCCCGCGTGAACTCCGGAGGACACTCTCTCGGCGAGGATACACAACCTCTGATGATGGGTGGTGTGACATGGAGCGGATTGAATCAATCACGCCGATAAATTCGCAGAGTTCTGCCGCAGTCAACGCATGCCGTTCGTCCTCAATGACGCGTTCCTGTAGTCGATTAGCTTGCGCGTTCAATTCACGTATCTCTTGAGCTGCCGCACCCCTTTCTTTGAAATTGTCCGCCAAGGGTTCACGTCCAAGGCCGAAATACACTTGCTTCTCAGCTGCAACACCCGGTGAATCGTTGGCGTGGTATCTGAGTAGTTCCTCTTCTGGTATTGGTTCAGTTCGTGACTGGTCTTCGAGGTCTTTTGTGATTATAGTTTCTTCGTCAGGGACGAGGAACGATTGTAAGTCAGTGTCTGCAAGGACGCAGTCTTTGATCGTGTATCCACTCCCAGCGTCACCACTCCAGTTAGGGTCCTGAGCGAGGAGTTCTCTCGTAATTCGGATGCCGCATCCGCCGACACCGATCACTACTACATTCATGGTCGTGATCGCAAGTATCTCCTCAGCGGAATTAAACCCGAGTTTTCTCGTTTCGCTGTTGCAGCGCTGTGGTGAGTTGATCTCAAACTTATAGATTTTCGAGGCGGAAACCCACGGCTTGCGGTGGGTTCCTGACAGAGTGTCTGGACTGTATGAAGTACATACACTGAATGCGGAGTAGACGGTCTATGAACGCCATAGAACACGGGTGCTATCCCGAGTTTTTATAAACCCGTAGCGGGTAATGAAGGATAGGTAGTCAAACGCCGAGAATAGCACTCGGTATGACCGACTCCGCGGTAGATGCCTGTGTGCTTAGAGTGCAGAGGCAGTCACTCCCCGACCCCTTCAACATCGGACGATGAGGGGTGGAAACGCTGATGTGGTGGTAAGCGACAAACAGCAAGACGGCGGGATTCCTGTGTTGTCGCTTCCCACCAGTTCGCCGGTACGCGTCGGCTCGTGCAGAGCGGACGACAGGCTCGCACGAAGAACTGACAACTACGTTGCCACGCGGCACAAAAGGAGTCACCACGCGCACCAAGCGTGGTGAACCCGAAGCATCACCTTCGGGCTCCTATCGTCGCGCGTTTCCGCTTCGGTCATCCCGCCATAGCGAGATGACGCGGCGTTTGACCCGAACCACCGAATCATGATCACCGGAATCTCCACGGAAACGCACGACAGATCGTACAGAACCGAACCGGTTAGAGCGGTCCAGTTCTCCCGACCTCGCACGCAATCTCACGCCTCAGAGCGCTCGAAGACTCCAGAGCAACGAACACGGCGTGAAGCCGCGAAGCAGCCCAGAGTCACGAACACTACGAAGGCATGTTAGACAAATACCTTTTCGGACAAAAAAGTTCCGCAAAGCGGTTCACAACGCCGATACACAGTCGGCAGTACCGTTCTCAAACCTCGCGTGTTAACTGTTCCTCGGTGACCGGCGTTCCTCACCACTTTTCGACGGAGGGAGAGCAATGACCGGGAACGGCCTATCATTTACCAATAACGGCATCCCGGAACCCGACGCACAACAACTGACGCCGCCAGTCACCGACACCGCAATCACGTTCAACACTACCAACATCAACACGTTGGAAGACTCAGCAGTCTCACCGGAATCAGCAGAAGCTGATGTGCATCTTACGCTCTCCGGTGAAAACACCATCACCGAGGTTTGGAACGAATTGTGTTCACACCCGGCGATCGTCGAGGCGTACGGGCGCGCGATCCGAACTATCGCTCAGAACCGCACTGTAACCGAATTCTACAGCGATCTCAACGAACTCGGCATCACACCCAGTTTCGGGCACGGTAACCCTGCATCGCTTTGCGTCTCCGTAGCCCGCGGGCAGCAACCAGCCTTATACAGGTTCGTTGACGCTGTCAGTACGCTCGGCCAAGCACGCGGCACAAGCACTTCAGATATCGACACTGCTGCTACGCTTCTCCGATTTGCTGTCCTCAACCCTGCAGACCACGACACCGAAAGCCACGCCGCCAGCACCGGTACGGAAACGCCGGATACACAGTACACCGTCGATCCGGCGCAGAAGCTCTACATCGAAGCCACGATCACCAGCAAATTCACTTCGCAGAAACGGCATCAACGCGTTGACCTGTGCCACCTCCTCGACACTCTGGCAGCTACGCACGATGTGACGATCAAATGCTCGCCAGTCACGGAAGCGGTCCTGCGAACAAATCATACCGATGACTTACAAATTGATCCACCAGGTGTTGCTGGCAGCGACGGTACACCCCGGAGCGAACAAGCAGTGACTACTGCCGTTGCAGACCTTGACCCGGATACGGTCGCGGCTGATGTGCTGCGAACGCTCACCAACACCGCGACCGGAACCCGGCTTTTTTCAGAATTATTCGCCGCAACTGAAGCCGCAAACTCAACGGTCAGAAACGCGCTATCCACACTCGAATCCAGTGGGCTAATCGAAAAAACCGGGCCGCAAAGGCAGCGACAAGCCACAATTCTCCCGACCGGTGAACGCGTCATCGAAATCCTCGATGCCGAATATGGCCGGCAAACCTCGCTTGACAACGCGTTCCGCGCTGCCACTGAATCCAGGACAACCACTGCTACCGATTCACAAGCGTCGACCGCAGAAGCCAGCGTTTACACCCCCGAACTTTCAACTAACAATAACCGTGAAACGAGCGCTCGTGACGCAAAAGCCCCGACTGAGCACCCGACCCAACCAGTTACAGCCGGCACCGATTCACTCAGCAACGGTGAAGAGGGTGAGTTGACGGATAGCCACCCCGATGAATACGCACCAGCGTTCGTTTCGTCGGAGCCAGCACGCGATTCAACCGAGGAAGATGCGTATCGGGTGCTTCGGATGCGGCCTGCGCACCGGGATGCGTTGCACGGCGTGGTGAGCGAAGGCAAAGGACGTGGACCCAACGTGGTGTGTATCGAATCGGCGTTGCCGACCGGGGATTCTGAGACTGTAAAAGTCGTTGACGTTGACGATGATCGTAACGTGGTGGCGGTGTCCGTCGCTGGGAATTCAGCGTACCAAGTCGTGACGAGTACATCGTTAGCGTTGTGCTCGCCGAGGGTGCTGGAGTTGTTGTCTGAGGAGCGGTTGTCTGCCGCGATCGACGAGTACGTCGAGGAGGAGTTACCGAATGCGCGAGAGCAATTACTTGCTGAGCGGGTTCGTGAGTCTGAGTCGGTTGATGATCGGAGTGACGTTGATTTGGCTGAGGCAGACGTTCGTGCTCGGAGTCGTGAGCGAGTGATGCAGACGATGTTGTCGGAGCGGTGTTTGGGGTGGATTGGGTCGGCTGTCGTGACGGACCCGGGGAGCGTGGCAGATCGGTTGCGTGAGGTTGCTGATGGGATTCGAGACGCGATTGCTGAGGCAAGTGCTGAATCGGACGCGGAAACTCGTCGTGAGAAGCGCAGCGATATTATGCAGTCTGCACACGGGTTAGCGGGTGTCGTTGCGGATTTACTGGAGTTAATTGGTGTTGATGTGTGTCGGGAGATCCGCGTCAGCGAGCATTTCTCGACGGATAGATTCGGCGAGATTGCGGAGACAATCGTTCACAACGTTTCGGTGTCGTCGCGGTACGGTGATGCGGTGGCGTATCGGCAACTGTTTGAGCATCGTGATGAGAAGCGGTCGTCAACGCCGGATGTGGATGTATCTGCTGTGGACCCGTTTGGTGACGCGATTGGGATGTGGGTAATTCGCAGCGAAGCTGCGTCACGGTATCATGAGGCGGTTACTGAAGAGGTGGAGGCGTGGCATGACCGGGTGCAGGAGGACGCGCCGGAGTTTGCAGTGCCGGTGACGGTGCAGAGTGGTGCTGGGCGACAGGCGTTCGCTGTGGCGGCGGCGCAGACGCTGCAACGGAAAGAGTTGGTGTTGAGTCGGCCTGCAGTGTCCGTGTTAAGCACTGTGTGTCGGGCACCGTTTGCGGCGACGGCTGCGTTAGAGCGGATCGTGCGGGCTGCGGATGCTGGGAAGCGGCGCGTGTCGAGTGTTGAATTGAAACGCGTGTTAGCAACGCTCTCGTCCGAAAGCGTGTTTCCACAGTACACAGACTCTGTGTCGGAAATCTTGTCTGCGGTGTTAGCTGTCCCTATTGGAGAAAAGGTCCGGCGAAGTGAATTAATGGAGCGAACGGGGTTGTCGGTGAAACCGTTCAAATCGCATCGTGATGCGATTGCGTCGTGCGGGTTTGTCGATGTTGACCGCGCTGCGAACGGTGAACCGGTGTATGCACCGGTGCTGGGGTGTGAATCCGCGGGCGTCGAAATTTCAGCAGTCGGCGAGAGACACCGGTCGTATCGTTCGCGTGGTGGCGACGCACCGGACGATGAGAGTCGTCGTGGTGGGCGTGACGACGACAAACAAGTGCTGTGCGATGGTGGTGTGATGGCTGTGTTCGACGAGTACGCCGGGCCGCCACCGGCGGGTACAGCGCGAGGTCAGCCGGAGACGACAGTTGGTCCTGATGTGGCTGGCAGCTCGAGATCCTCCAGTCGCCGCGGTGGTGGTGTACGAGCAAATCCACCGTCGTCGTGGCCGAGTGTACTCGGTAGTGAAGACAGCGCTGGGGTTACAATTGAGGCGGAGTGGGTGACTGGCGGGTGGCCGTCGCAAATCAGTGAGGAAGCAGATACGTTGTTAGATTGGTATCGTGATCGTGTGAGTCACGACGCGGACGGATACACAGGCAGTCGAACTGTATCTGCGGAGGAGTTAGACCCGACTGAACTGACACTGTTATCGTTGTGTGGCGTCGGGACGACGGGGATTCACCCGACGGTTGAGCGACGGTCGACGGTGTTGTTGGGGCCGTCTGTGACTGTGCAAGAGCAAATCGGTGAGACGGCAAATTCGGGAGTATGCGGTGATGGTGAGACCGGAACAAGCCGACGCAGTGGCGACGGCGGTGTGTCTCTGGGCTCGGTTGTTCCGCAGCGGTTGTACACAGATATTCGGTCTAATGAAACCGGTGCTGGAGGAGATCCGCAAGCTGCAACCCGAGTACCGGCGCAGCGTGGGACTGGAGTTGCTGATGAGTCGTTGGCGGGACGGACACGACAAGGGAGTACGGAGAGTAAAACTGGAGATGAAGTTGTGGTAGCAGATGGGTTGGAGGCAATTCGAAATAAAGCCGATTCGATCCGCGGGTTCACTGGCTCTGAACATGATCGTGGAAGTGGAAACGCGGAGTGAAACCGTGTATACGCCGTAACGAGGGGTTGGTGTAGAAGGCAAAGGAGAGGGGTTTGACGCTGGTGCCCGGTCAAAAGCTGAGGCCGAGAGTTCAGTTGTTGGTCGTGATGATGTCAGTGGCCAGTTGTTGATCGTAGTCCATAGTGAGCGATTGCTCGTCCTCAGGGAGTAACGCCGCAACAACGAATACGCCTTTGTCGGCGAAGTATTCAAGCAGGGCTTCTAGCCGAGAGTTATCGAAGGCTTCGACGGAGTCAATCAGAATAAACGGGATTTCATCATCGAGGTCGTGGGCGAGGTATCCGGCGAGCGCGACGACCATCCCGATCATTTCACGTTCTGATTCAGAGAACGTCTCGATCGAACGGTTTTGTCCGTTGCGGATGACGTTAAGTTTGAAGCCTTCAGCTTCCCGCAATCCAGTTTCACTCCTGTTTTTGACCTCCAGCCAGATTCTGTCGATGTTTTCGTAGTCGAGTGCTGAGACCAAGCTTTCCATCTGCGTGTTAAATTCCTCAACCACCTGGTCTTCTCTATTTACAATTTTCTCACGTTGGTTCTTGATAGAGTCGCTGAGATCGTCAATCTCGGTTTCTAACTTCTCAGCTTCGGGTTTTAGCTGCTGTGCTTCCTCGATTTCTGCCTCTATTTCAGCGATTGTTTCCTCTACTCTTTCCTGCTCAAGTTCGAGCTCAGTGATTTTACGTTGGATTGTGTCACGCTGTTCAAACAGTTCTTGTTCAACGTCTTCTTTTTGCTCACGGAGCTGGTCGAGTTCTGCTTGTTTGTCCGCTAGTTCGTCTTCTACGTCGCTGAGTCGTGGTTTTTTATCTTCAAGTTCACTTTTGTACCGTTGAATTTCGGCTTGCTTGTCTTCAAGGTCAGTTTTGAGCGTGTAGAGTTGTTCAACATCTGAGGTGATGGTCTCGATTTCTTCATCAAGCGAATTAATTCGTTGAATGATCTTGTAGCGTTTCTTTGATACTGCGCTTTTGAGTTCGGAATCCAAGTGTTCGTGTCGTTGTTCCAGCTGTTTTTGAGTGATTGATGCTCCGCAAACGACGCACTCCCGTTCTTCGGTGTCTGATGAGGCCGTGAGTTGGCTGGTTAGCTCGTCTGCCGACGTAGTTTGGGTTTCGGAGTCTTTCTCGGTGTCTGTTCCCGTGTCTGTGTATTGTTCTTCTGCATCTCGAATGGTGCTTCCACGATTGTTTTCTAATTCGTCTGAAATGAATCCGGTGATTTCGTTAATCGAATCGATTAGCGAGTTAAACTCCTCTTCCTGAGCTGCGAGATCAGATCTCTTTGCCTCAATGTCTTCGACGGTTTCCGCAGCAGACGGAACATCACTCCACGGGATTTGTTCTTCGACCGGCGGCTCAGCATCTACATCCACACGTCGTAGCCGGTTCAGTGAGTCAACGTCTTTAGTAATAATTTCCTGATTGTAGTGTGTCGCCAGCTTGCTTCTAACCTCCTCGATGTCGCGTTCAACCGCTTCAATCGAGTCTTCAAGCACATCTATATCCGTTACGATATCTCGCTTTGTGGCCTGCAGGTCATCGACTTCAGATTCGACAGAACTGATTTCCTCATCAAGATCGGTATCGGGCTGGTCCTGGCTGTGACTTTCTAATTCATCCTCAACGTCTGATAAACTGGTTTGCTTATCGCTGAGTTCTGATTGTATCTCCTCAAGCCGATTTTCTTTCTTTGTCTTTTCTTCAATTTTCTCAGTAAGCCCCCCGATTTGCCGGTTTTTGTCGTCGAGTTCCTGTCGCTTATTTTTCCGAGTGGATTTGAGGTCTGATAACTCAGCCTCGATCGCCGCTACGTCCAACGGTTGCATTAACAAATCACGGAGTGACTCTGAGTCAATATTTTCAACAGCTTCACGCGCTGGATTTCGTTCTAGAAGAGAAATGAACGTATCCACCGTTTTTTCATTCGAATAGAGCGAATCACCGACTACACTCCCCTTCTGCGTATGCTTTTGCTCAAGATCAACAAGTAAGTCATCGTCATTTTGTATTTCAAGAGAGATTGACCCTGCTCCTTCATCGGAGTGCTCATTTACTGAGGGAGCCGACCCGCCGAGAATACTGGTAAGAGACTTGAGAAATGATGTCCGACCAGTCGTATTTTCGCCTGATAACACAGTCAATCCTGGAGTAAACTCTGTTTCAGCTTCTTCAATCCCGCCTAAATACTTGATTTCGACGAGCGCTCGCAAGTCGGCCGGATCGATTCCATCAAGACCTAGTCTGGAGTTAGAATCCGTCGTTGCCATGCGTACACTGTACAGAACCGGATGACAAAAATACGTTGATACTACTAACTAATCGTCTTAGGCTCAAACACGGACGGTAGTCGTCTCTACAGCTGGTCCAGATCAGTCTTTTTCATCGGGTTCTTCATCGGCAAGCAATCTCTCGACGTTCACAACATCACCGGTTTTAGTGTTTTCAACCGTCACATCAACAGTTATCCGCATATCATCAGGGGTTGATGGGACCGTTATATCTTCACCGATATCAGCGAGTCTGCCGTTCTTCTGTAACGAAGCAAGCATTTGCGGCGTAATCGCTTCAATCCGGTTGACCTTCGATAGCAGAGTTTTTCTGGCGACCTCTCGCGTAGTCGGTGACCGGCTCGTGTCAACTTCCATGTGTTCTTTCAAATGAGTTTGAATCGACCGGTATGACGTGTAATCCGCGCGAAGGTCGTCGGTGTCAATCCCAATTGTCTCTAATGAACTTGCGATTTCTCTTCTAGTTTGCTCTCCAACCTCCCGCTTGTTGCTGAGAATCTCATACACATCACGAGGTCTGTACTTCACTACCTGCTGACTGGAAGGCTCATCAGCAGTTGTGATGGCAGCTTCCGTGACTAACGCGTTGAAATGTGCGTCAAGATCACGAAGACTGTCGCCGGTATGGTTGCTTGTGGAATCACCGTGGTATCTGGCGGCGAGATACCGGTCGAATTCGGTTGGATAGCCGTAATTGTGACTGTTCCACGGGGCTGTTTCAGCGTAGTCTAACACGTCGTATTTAGCAGCTATTCGTGTGACTTTACAACAGGAACTATCGTATTTAGCGTCAGATTGGGTTTCAGGGGCATCGGTCATTAGGATCGTCTTCGCTATGTGTAAAGTTAAAAACAGCGAGATGACAGTCCCACGGTGTTCAATCTTCCACGCTAAGTTCCCGTCCTCTAAGAGCCGCTGAAAGCGGCGAGTAGGCCGGGTTGGTTCACACACGCTCGTCTTTTCCAGATGTACACGCAATTGTTTTGTCTCGTCCTGCCATACGCTCATTTGTACAGGCAGAGTGCGTGGACTGTACACAGCCTGTATGGCATGGGCTTCCGTCTCCGTGCCTTCCACTGCGGTAACTGAGCATGTCCCCTGCCTCGGGTCGACAACACCAGGTGGAGGGCCAATAGGTGGAGATCGACAAGTTGGCCGTGGCTGTGTTTTCTTCACAGTTGTAAGTGTGAAGTTTGGGCTGTTTGAGGTCTGGTCGGTGATCTGCGTTGAGAATCGGTGAACCGCCGGACAATAGCGTCCTCTTACAGTCCATCCATTTAATCTATGCTATTCAACGCATATACCCCACTAACTCCATAGACTTCATACAGTTCATACGCTCTATGGAGTTCATACACTCCACCAATAACATAGACTCTATATGTTCTCATCATTCTATGCACTCTATTAGCTCTATGGACTCTATACAGTTCATACACATCATGGAGTGTATGCACTCTATCTAGTCCAGTAACTCTAATCACTCCATCAACTCTATGATTCCCATAGGTTGTATGGATGGCATAGAGTAGATGCAGTGTTTTAAGTACATTCACTTCATACAGATGCGTATGCGACACAGTCCACGCACACACCGGGAACAATCCCGCGCGGTAAACCACCACACCGATCATCAAGACCGTCAACCAGGAGGTGCTGACGAATGCTGAGTTACGCAACTTATTCAGAAGCAGGCGGCGTCGGGAAAACCACGCTCGCTGCGAACCTAGCGAAAGCACACGAACGCGCCGGCCTTGATGTGCTCGTTGTCCCCCTCGACCCGCAAGACGGCAACCTGTCGTACTATTACGGCGTCGACGATGAGCGTGATGCAGACGTAGACACGCTTGTCCGGCACATGATTGACCGAGGGACCGGCGAATTTGACGATCTTATCCGTACCGCAGAAGGCATTGATATCGTTCCAGAACACAACATGCTGTCGTCGTTGGGCCAGTACCTAGATCGTGAAAAACAGCAAGCCGAAGAACTCGGAGAGTCCTTTGGAATTCACGCTCAACTACTCCGTGTACTCCGCGAAAACAACGTCAACGAAGAGTACGACGTGTTGATTTGTGATCCACCAGCAACCGAAGGCCCGCACCTGTACAACGCGATCAACGCGACGAGATCACTGTGTATCCCACTCGAACCGTCGCCGAAGGGGAACGCTTCAGTCGGCGGGCTTGAATCTCTCGTTGAGGGATTCAGCGCTCAATTCAACGCGGACGTTTCGGTGCTTGCGACAGTCCCGATTGAATTCAAGGATACGCGTGATCAAAACAGCATTCTAGCGGATGTTGAGTATTCAACGCCAGAAATCATCGGTGAGCGAGCATCGCTTTTCGAGGGATCGTGGGGAGAGCACTGCAGTGCGTTCACGTACGTCGCCGAACACCGGAGTCGTGTCCGAGATTACGAGGTCGAGACGTTAGCGAAACTCGACCGGATTGCCCGGCATTTGGAGTCAACAGCTGGCATCGAAGCGCCAAACCCGCCGGAGCCCGGAGAATTACAGGAATCTGAAGCAATTGCAGGTGATCAACAATGAGCGGAATGAAAGACGGTGCTAACATCGATCCGTTCGCGGACGATGACGAAGACGAAGAGGAGGCGCAAAACGAGGAAGTAACTGAAATCAAAGACGCGGACAACGATGCGGGTAGTGAGTCGTCGCAACCCTCTGAGGAAGCACATGACAACGGTGATGATCAGCCTAACACAACGGATAGTACTGACAGCGGTGATGAATCCGTGACGGAACAACACTCTCAGAAGTCACAGACAGAGACAGCTGAGTCCGGGAGCGAACGCGACGTGAGCGGTGCAGAGCGTGCTGCTGGCAGTCAACAGAGTCAGTCGATTCCTGCTGCGGATGTCGATGCAGCGTGGTTGCTTGATGCGGATACTGATGATCGCGGGGTTGTGCAATTCCGTGTTGATACGGATGCGCGGTGGGAGTTCCAAAACGCCGGGTACACCGCCGTTAAGAAAGAATTGCGGAACATAGATCGCGGGTTAGCTGATCTTGACAAGTGGCAGTTGCAGACGGCAGCTTTGAAGATGTTGTTAGAGCATCCTGAGGAATGGGCGGAGACGGCGGCTGAATTAGCTGCTGCAACCGACGAATAACCGCACAACGATTTGGGTAGGACGATAACAGACGCGGTGGTGGAAGATCGGGGGAAGAAATTTTGTGTCCGGACCATCGTCTTGACCGTATGGCAGATATCCCGCACCCGTCCGATTCGCCGTATGATACCGGTGACAGCGTTCGGATTTATCTTAGCGAGGACGATGCTGATGCGCAATATCATGGCCTTGTCTGTGAGGTTGTTGAGGATGATCCAGATGGATTGAGTGAGGTGACCGGCCGAGATGTTGACAGTCATCATTATCGCGTTCGACGCGTTGATACCGGGGATGAACTGCCGGTGTCGTTCCGGCATGCAGATCTTGTCCCGCTGTCAGAGTGGCCGGAATCGTGAGGGAGGCGGTCTGTCAGTGACCCGCTTACTGAAACCGTTGGTTGCCGGGGTGATCCCGTTGTCAGCTTCCAACGGCCAAACTCGGGGTGTGGGTTTCCGCGCTGTATCCGCTGCGTAACTGTTTGCGGTTGTGGTGAGCAGTGGTTGGGATGTCGCCTCCTCGTTGCTTGTCTAACAGACAGCGTTCATACACAGTCCAGTGTTTAACAAGCAGCCGTGGTGCGCTGGCAAATCCAAACTTCAAGTTTCTCCTCGAAATCCCGCGCAATCGACTGTGTAAAGGCGGTCAAGGCGACTGCCCCGGGGCTTGACCCGAGGTGAGTTCACATAGTCAGCGTGCTGGGTGGTAAGAATCCAGTGAACTACCTGGCGGTCAGCCCTGTGCTAATGGCCTAATGTTCGGTAAACCTCCGAGAAGTCAAGCGAATTTGTGATCTTATAAGGGGCCGGAAGAGCAAACTTAGGTATGTCCACGAGAGAATCTGAACTCGCCGGTCAGTCAGCAAATCAAGCAACACTCTCGCAGTGGAACGACTCACGTGGCCCGCTGCAGTCCAGGGTCACGGCGCACGACGTTACTGAACAAGACCCGCCCGATGAGGCGATTCGCATCACCGTCGACGACGAACTCAGCACTGAGGATCTGCCACGCAACGCCGAAGTCAGCAACGCCTTATTCAAAGGCGAGTTCGTCGCCGGGGCTGGCTGCCTTGATCTAGCTGTTTGTGCTGCTGAGTCAGAGTACATTTCCGCGCCGACTGACACGCGGCGCTCCAATTTAACCGTTCCAGTCTCCACTCGCAAAGACCCGATTTCCGGAAAATTATGGGGTGGTGGAACGTTCACGTTCGAGGGCGCGGTTACTCAGGCAGACGTAGTTGAGGCAACGTGGCGGTTAGCGACAGATCTCAAGTCGCACAACGTACCAATCCTCGATGACATCACTATCGGCTTGCGGAATGTTGTTGTGACGTTCGACGCTGCCGGTCACCACGTACAATTAGGTGACGCTGCGGTCTTCTTAGGCGAGTCGTTTGAGACACAGTACGACCCAGAACAACACAACGCGTTGTTCATCCAATCCCGATGCGAGTCGGAGAGGAATCCGGAAGACGATGACTGCGCGACTGACGCCTGTCAGTCAGCAACCAACGTTCACGGACACAATGCAAGTGCTGGCCAGCAGTGGCCAGCCTCGGCGAGTCGTCGTGAAACTGAAGCGGGCAACCATGTTGATGGCGCTGTAGATGCAGATGACTCTTCTCAGTCCGACAGTGCTGATGACCGATCAGCATCAACGATTCACTGTTCGCTGTATTCGACTGGAAGCGCGTATGTGACGGGTGCAGCGACGGTCAGTGAAGCCACGGTGTACTACGAAGCGATTGTGGATGAGTTGCGAGATGCTGGGTTGTTGCGGCCTGAAGCAACGTTCAGCTAAAATTAAAGCACCCATTCATCGTCGAGATCAGTGTCTGAAGACGCGTCAGTTTCAGTGCTCTCATCATCACTGTTATCGCCGTGTTCACCGTGAGTCGTGGGTTCGTCGGTGTCGCCGGCGTTCTCAGCAACCGCGTTTTCCTCGCTGCCGAGGGCGTCAGCATCAACGTCAGCGGTGGTGGTGTCTGTGTCGGCGTCGTCGGGGGAGAGATCGGGAGCGCCGTCGCCATCATCGGTGTCGTCGTGATCGTCTTCACTGCGCTCGATTTCTCCGGCGTTGTCTGTACTGGTGTCAGCGGTAGCGGCGTTGGCGTCAGCAGCGTCGGGAGTCACCGTCGTGTTGTCGCTGGACTCACTCTGGCTGATGAAGTCCTCAGCTGACGATTGGTCTTCGCTGCTCACAGCGCCGTTAGCGGGTTTTTCTTCAGCCACGGTTGATTCCCCTTCCTCAGCTGTTTCATCAGGCGTGTCGGCAGTGTCAGCGCTTTCATCGGTGTTGTTCGCCGCCGCCGGATCAAATATGTCGGCATCAGAAACTGCATCGAATTCTTCCTGAGCGGACTCACTATCCCAGTCACCTTCGTTGGTATCGCTCCGGGCGTCTTGTTCGCCGATGCTTACAGCCTCGTTATCGGCGTGATTACCGGCACTCTCACCATCGTTCCCGGAACTGTCATCAGTCGCACGGTGTGTTTCACCGGTGGACTCGCCGTCATCATCGGTCACTGCATCAAGTTCTAATTCATCGTCAACCGTTGAGTCATCGCTTGACTCACCAACTTCTACATTCCCCCACTCGATGCCATCATCACCGCCAATCGACGGCACGTCATCAGTATCACCGTCAGCAACACCGCCACAATCCTCACCGATATTCTCAGTACCGACATCACTACTTCCTCCACTAGGGCTGGCCTCGTCAGTGTGTTCCTGAGTTGTATCGACTGCATCAGCAACGCTCGGCACATCACCCTCAGCACCGTCACCACTCCCGCTACCGCTGTTTACAGACGCGTCTGCAGTGATTTGCACACGCTCAGGGCGCGAGGGTGCGGTTAATTCAATTTCTTCAATCTCAACAGCGCCACCCGCATCGTCTGCGTCAGCGCTCGGTGAAGGCCGTACAGGCCGATGCAGTACTGGTGCATCTTGGTCAGCTTCAGCTTCAGGCAAGGATAGGACTGCCCAGTCATCAACGGTGGGACGCCGATCGAATTCGTGGACAGGGCGGAATGGATCTTTGATCTCGCTGTACTTGTCGGACATGTCACTCCGCGAGTCGAAGACTTCCTGCTCGATGCCGCTATCGGTCGGTGTGAATACTTTCCACGTTCCCGTCTCAGGGTCTTTCCCGCCCCATGCTGGCAAATCCGGTGACCGCGGAACTGCGTTGCGGAAGTGTTGCAGTGGGAGTTCCGACCGTTGAGCTGATTGACTGAATGTTAATCGAAGGCGTGGGTCGGTGTCTGGATCGCTTGGATCGATCCATGTTGAGTCATCTGTCGTCAGTAAGTCCCAGCGCGTTCGGCCAGCATCGCTGGGTTTGAGCGCTCGCCAGTAGTGCTCTCCGCTGTCGGACTGCACAGTCGATTCGACGTGCAGCGGGTTTGTACTAGTGTACAATCCGCAAGCGGCGTCAGGCGTGTGAGCGCGTTTGTGGTACGGTGGGTTTTGTAGCGCTGTGAGCGTCGTGTTCAGCTTCTCTTCTGATCCGACGACGAACACGCAGCGGGCGTCGTCTTCGACGGCTTTGGAGAGGTTCTGCAGTGTTTGCGCGCCGTCTGTACTCTGCTCAACCTCGACATACACGTCTGACGGTTCCGGGCCGGCGACCTGCCATAACTCATCTGTGATGGAGTCACTCCCGGGGTGAGAGTCAAGCAACTCACCAATATCAAGATCGTGCTCGTCGGCAATCTCTGTTACTGGTCGTGCGTCACCGCTGATGCTGATTTCCGGTTGTGGCGGCGTCGCAACTAAATCTGGTTCTTCACCACCGCCATACTGGTCAACCACGTCAACGTCGAACCCGACAGCAGTCAGGTAATCACGGACATCCAAGGCGAGTTGATGATGGAGTGCACCGCCAGCGCTCCCACCACGACCACTGGATACGTCACGGGTTTTTTGCCGGCCAGCCTCAGTTAACGAGATAATAACGTCATCGTCTTGAATTTCTGTCCGGACGTATGATTCCGGGAGTTCCTCGACGATGATGCGTTCGAGTGCTTGGTCGGTGACGCCGTCGTCTGCGGTGGGTGGTGCGAGGTTCGCACGGTTACGAATCTCGTTGGCGACTGCGGTGACGCGCACACCGTAGTCAGCCTCAACGGCACCGGCTTGGATTCCAACTGCGTCAATCGCGGCTAGCATCGTGTCAGTTTCGATTGCGATCCCGTTTACGCCCGTGTTCAGCGACACTTCTCCGCTGACAACTTGTTCTACCATCGATTCGCCTTTCGCAACAGCGTCGCTCGGGTCAACACCGTACCGGTCAAGCGCCGGTTCGATGATGTCTTCCTCAACCTCTCGCCGCGTCCGAATCGGCGGAGCTGGCGGGAACGTGTTGATTTTTATCGGATCGCTTTGACCATCAGCTGTCGTGGTTTTGACGTACCCGGTGTGATCGTCGAGGTTCGAGATGTCTTCAGGTTTAATTCCTTCAAACCGCCCGCAGACTTTTTCAGCTTCACCTTGCTCGCTGTTTCTCCCGGCGATTATGGTTCCGACTTGATTCAAAATTGCGTCCTCCCATGCTTCTGTATCTTGATCGCTGAGCACGCTGAGTTGCCCTGGGTACTGCGAAGCGAGTAACAACCCTAAGCGGAATTTCCGGGCGTTACTAATCATGCTGGGAATCGGCGTTGAGTACGTAAATGCGTCGTCGAGTTCATCTGTCGCCAAGAAAAACGGTGTCAATGCGTCGGAACTGGTGGGGTCGTAACGGTGCCGAATCGCATCCCAGAGTTTGTGAGCCAGCACGGACGCGATGGCGACAGCTACGTCAGACGAAATGTCATTCTCTTTCGGGTCGCACACGATGATTTTCCCGTTTTCGATGGCTTCGACCATGTCAAACGTCGAAGTCGGGTGCGCAACGGTTTTTCGTGCTGTTCTGTCGAGCACCCACTGCATTACACGACCAAGTAATGGCTCTAAATCTTCTTGTTCAATGTCTTCATCGATCATTTCGAGTTCGTCGATAACCTCATCAGCCCTGTCAACATCGCGTTCTTTGAGTTCCTCGATGAAGCCTTGGCGGATGTCCTCGTCGATGAGAATTTTATGCACGCTCACCAGCGTGTAGTCCTCATCTAAATCTAAGAACAGTTGAACCAAGACTTTCAGGACGCGTTTCATCCGAGCGTACAGTTTTTGATCGCCGGCAATCGGTTCAAGCACCGCGTTAACCATCCGAGAAACCCGGGCGTCGTACTCGTCTTCGCCTTCATTTGGGTATTTCTCAATGTGAAGAAAGCTGAGTGGTGTGACTTTATCGTATTTACCGACCGGCGGCTGAATGAAAATCACGTCGTCAGTGCGGTGTTCTGGGATTCGTTGCAGTAAGTCGTATACTCCGTCACTATCCGGATCGATGAAGCAGAATCCGTATCCGCCGTATGCGAGTTGTACGAGCGAATTTACCAGCGACGTAGATTTCCCCGACCCAGTCCCGCCGAAAAATGCGAGATGCTGGAACCAGTTCTCACCATCCGAGGAAAACGGGACGAAACGCGTTCCAGAGTATGGGTTTCTGGCGTCGGTGTATCCGAGCCAAATCGGGACTTCAGGATACAGGGCGTTGTATTCGAAGGCGGTTCGCGCGGTCAACCCGGCCATTGTTTCGCTGTCGGCTGATCGGTGTTTTTTTCGGAGATACGCATTACTTTCAACGATTTTGTCGTTGTGAACGGTGTCCGGCTCGAATTCGTGAATATAGTCAGTTCCGAACACGTCGCACGTTACGCCCCATTCATCGGGGTTGACGGGTTCGAACTCGTATTGCGGTGCTGAATCACCGCGTCGGTGAGCGGACTTGTGTTCTCTTGTCGGCGCGTCAGGGACTCCTTCGGTACCGGTAGAGTTGTGTTCTGGGGTTTGATCGCCGAATAATCCGGGTGCGGTGTGGTCTTCAGAATCACTGTCCGGATGATCTTGTGGTGGGTTCTCTTCACCGCTAGCCATTGTTGCCAGCACTAAGACGCGTACGGATAAAATACTCTGCATTCTCTACGGTCACAGTGAACCTGCGATGGTCACATGGTGAACTCATCTCGGAGTCAAGCCCGAGGTCGTCGGCTTAAATCGTGATACACAGAGAGCATCCCGCCGTGAACAGCGCGGAGAATAGTATACACAGTCAACTGAATTAAGGCCAACACGTACCGTATTCACAGCATCAACAGTCTGCTTGCGGACGTACGCAGATACTCCGGTGTGCACCGTTAAGATTGGAGTCAGTTGTCACTCGGATACCACGGGTGATCGCTCTCGACCTTCGGATCGAAATCGGATGCAGCTGCAACTGCGCGTCGATCTTCATCCTTGGCATCGTAGTCATCAAGATCAGCCACGGACGGCGAATCGGATCGCGGTGCAGCTCGAATCGGATACAATTCACCAACGCTGTCATCGAACCGCGGAGCGGCTTGCGGAACGCCTTCTGCGGCTTGTTCGGCAATCCAGTCCATATTGTCACAAGCGACTTGCTGGTTCGGTAAATGCCCTAACACAGCAACTTCGTTACTCGGCATCCACAAATCCCCAGTTAAGTCACGACTTGCGGTTCTTGAAAACAATTTCTTCACCATACGAGTTCGCGTCGGTGCGACTTTCCGGAGTTTTTGCTCTGCTTCAAACATGCCTTTGAGTTTTTGTGCTAGCCGCTCGGACAACGATTCGACTTGCCGCGCCGTCGCTGGTGTTCTCCCGGTGCGATCGCCCGCGACGTACAACCGGAGATTCGTTGCAAACCCGTCTTCATCAGCACGGTTTTTGATTTCGTCAGCGTAATCTTGCTCGTCACTCGTTGAGTCTCGTTTCCGGTCTTTCTCACGTTCATTATACGTTTCAATCGCTTGGTCCAGCGTTTTCTTCCGCGGGTACACTGCCCATCGTCGCTTGTCAGCCCAGTTACTCCCGACGGGTAGCGCTGTGAGTTGGACGACTGCGGCAAGCGAATCGTTTTCGATGTTGAGTTCCGACAGTAACTCTCCCATCGGGTCGATGTATTCCCGCGTTGTTTGAACGCCTTCTACATCCCGATCTCCGGCGGCGCGCTCATCAACTGCTCTGTACGCGTGGTATCGTGGCCGTTTTGCCCGAAATTTCGTCGTTGTAGCGATGTTCCCAGTTGTGAAAAGCGGGAGTAACCCGCTTTGCGGCTTTTGTTCATGCCAGCGACTCGGCCAGACCTGCTCAATTTCAGCGTTCGGGTACCGTGAACTGATCGAGTTAACCACTTTTTTGGCTGAGTATTCTTCACCGCGCTTATTCCAGGCGAAAATGCGCACGTCAACGGTTGATTCGTGCAGCCAAATCTCGAATGAGAAAATCGGGGAAACGTTGACGAACTTGAGATACGTCCGGAACATGTCCGCGAACCCTTGCTCCCAGACAACTTTCCCGCTATGTATCGGCGTTTGAGCGTATTTGTACGGGCGGACTTTGAACAGCATCGGTTCAGCGCCTTTGTGCGTTATTGCCCGTGTTTCTTTCACTGCGTCTTCGATAGCTGGTGTGATTTCGTGTGACTGGATTGTTTGCGTTGTGCCGGTGAGTCGAGATAATAGTCGCCCGGTGCGGAGCACGCCAGTTGCATCGAAGGGAGCGTTCGCAGTATCGTGACTGTGGAACTGACTGACGTATTGTTTTCGCAGGGACTCTCCAGTAGTGGCGTGGAACGGCAACGTCATGTGTGTTTGTGTATTTGTGCTTGGTGCGTACATAAACCGTGGATTTCGCAGTCACGGTGACTGATCCTCAATGCCGAGGCGCGCACTATAACGGGTTCTGGGTGAAGAGACGAACATTTAATCCGTCGAATGCCGAATCACATATAACGAGATGACTAACGACTGGAGTAGCCCGTCAACCGGCGACGATACCACCGACGACTCAAGCTGGGGTGGAGAATCACATCCACAGCGACGACCGCAGGGTGATCAAGACCGAGATCAGTCACAGCAACAACACAGTCGTAATTCGAGTCGCAGACCTGACGATACGTGGGGAACTGCACAGCAACGCGGGCAGTCTTCGGCTCAGAAGCGCCACCGACAACGGAACACATTCCGGCGGTTACGAGGCCGAGTTATGCGGTCGCAGTTCTTACGGCGGTTCCGCGGAGCAGGATACCTCGTCAAATTCGGTGCGCCGCTGTTACTACTCTTGACGCTTGTAATGTTGTTCTCAGCAACAGGAACCCCGACGCAAAGCGGCGCTGGCGGTGGCGGTGGATTCTCAGGATTCGTGCGCTTCATCGTTGTCACGCTACTGTATTCGACAGTTTCGATGGGGCTGGCCATGGGGATGGTATTTGTGTGGGCCATCATCGCGTCTCGCTTCACCGGTGCTTCCGTTATGCGGTGCATGATTGGTGGGAATACGGTGTTGCTTGTTGGAGCGTTGTGGTTGATTCCATTCTCCCGGCGACTCATCAGCGGCGGCATTGACGGACTGTTCTTCATGATACACCCAAACGGCCCGTTAATGCCGTTGTACAGCATGTTGCTGATCGTGTTAGTGTTGATGTCGTACAAATTCCTTCCGACGTTGCTCTTCCGAATGCGGTAAGACGACTGCTGTGTCATCGTCGGTGGAATTCAGCGATTTCCCACGACGACCGTGATCGTTTTCAACACAGCGTGGCCGATTGCCCAACAGCGTTTTCAGAGTGTCTGCTTCCACTCCACGACAAGAAAGAACGAGGAGACAAACACTTAATTGCATCATTAGCGTACTGGTGTGTAGATTTATGCCAGAGAATCGTGGTGATGAAGACTCTGCGCAACACGACCGCAGGCACAGTGACGGAGAGCATGATCGAGGAACGGATACACAGGCAGAGGGTAGTCAGTCTCGTGATGCATGGGTAGATTATGATTCGCGGACGGGACGAGAGAATCGTCGCGGAGGGCTGAGAGGCCGAGTTATGCGGTCGCAGTTCTTACGGCGGTTCCGCGGAGCAGGATACCTCAAAATCATCGGCGTGATTCTTGCCGTGCTTGGTACGGTGGTTATCACTGGTACGTCTGGTCCGCTTCTGTCCGGGGCTGGTACTTCGGATGCCGGGCTTAGTTTCGTTCTCCGAATCATTCTCGAAACGACACTCCTGTTCACGATTACTGCTGTCCTAGTCGCGGTGTTCTCGCTGTTAGTCTCCGGATTCACATGGCTTCTCAGCCTGAGGAAAAATCGGTCACGAACCCCTGCTACGTTGATCGTGATTGGGGTGAATTTCTTGGTTGCTGCTGTTATTCTGTTCCACATTCCAACGTTGCAACCCGGCCCGCAGTTCGATATTGTTAGTATGCTCGTTGCGTCAGTCGGGTATCTTATTCCGCTTTTTATCGCGTTTTTCGTTACGGGGCAGGCAAAGTCGAAGGCAAAGCAGTCAGCTAAACCGAAGTGAAAGTCGGCTGTGGGTCGTCGGAATTGATTTGCTTCCATTCTACGGGTGGAGGAATCTGGATGGTCTGGTCTGTTTTGCTCGGAAAGCTGCTGATGGTATAGGGGTGTTTAACTCGGTTAGAGGGGTGTGTCTGACCAGAGCAGAGTGGGTTGTCCGGCTCCACTCCGCACTCACCCTCGGAAACTTCACAAATATTTGTTCGTGAAGTTGAGGGTCGGAACGCAACAACGAAAACAATACACAGTCTCCTAGACCGCGTTCCAGCAATTGACACACTCAGGCAGAGATACTCGGGCTAGGAACGGGACTGTCGCCAGTACGACAACTGTGTACACAGTCGACAGTGGGAGCAGACTGAGTACTCAACACCGGGGGAGTGCAAACATCACAGCGGATGCAGCGCGGAAGCCCACCGACTTTAGCCCTTGGTAGCTGACAAGTACTCTTCACGCACATCAACATCGATCGTATCGGCAAGTGCCCGATTTACGCCGAGCGCGAATCGTTGTTGCCTCGTCAACAGCGCGGTTATCGTGTCCGCGTCTGTGCCTGCACTCTTGACGAACGACCGGGCAGCAGCTGGGTCTGCAAGCACAGTCTCACGCTGCGTTTCGGTGAGCGGTGACGGGTCATCGTCAGGGTCGACGGCGCTGGCTGTGTACTCTGCAAGCAGTTGTTCGTGCGAGTCGATGAGCGTGGTTGCGGAGATGAATCCAAGTTCCGTCAGCACGAGATTGAGGGCTTGTTCGTGCTGGTCTATTCTATGTGCTAATTTTGATAATTGTGTCGTTCTGTCTTCGTGTTCGGGGAACCAGTCTGGTGTTCGCGGATCAGGGATGAGGCCGTCTTCGACAGCATCAACCCCGGCTGGTGTCAGCCAAACAGCCGAGGCTTTACTCCCTCCAGTTTCTTTTTGTCCGCGGTTGCGTTGCGCGACGAGTGGCCGATCAACGCCAGATTCTGGCTCACCACTAAGTTTTCTGATACGGTATTTGACTTGGCTTCCGTTGAGGTGGGTCGCCTTCCTAATGTGGCTTGTCGTCGTTTCTGATACCGTTGATTCTTGGTCGGAGTCGACAGTGGTTTCGTCAGGGTTGTCGCTGAGCTCAGTTGAAGAATCCGTGGTGGGATCACTCTTTAATTCTGTGGATTGGTGTGGAGTTCTGATACCGGTTTGACGAGCAATCACACGGATGACTTCACGGTCGGGTTCGGAGAGATTCTGTATATCTGATTGTTTATACGATTGACTGTCGGTGGGTGGATTGGTCATCCTGATTTATGCTAGATCCCCCAGTTGTAAAAATTCTGGATTATTCAGACGTGTAATTCCAGCTTGTGATTACAGGTTTATTCAAACTGCAAAGAGGGTGTTCTCGGCGCAGTCCACAGATTAAGGGTGCGTGCTGTGGCTGAAGGGGTGGGTTCGGTTTGGGGGTGGGGTGGGTGGTGTTGTGGTGAGGGTGGTGGTGTGTTGTGTTGGTGATAGGTGTTTGGTGGTGGGTGAGAGCGAGGGTGGGGGAAAGGGTTGCGGTGTGCGTGGGGTTGGGGTTGCGGTTTCGGGTGTGTTGTGTTGGGGTGGGTCGAGTCGGGGTGGGTTGGGTCGGGTTTGAGTGGTGGTTTTGGTTTGGGGGCGGGGTGTTGGTTTGGTTGGGGTGGGGTGCGGTGGGGTTGGTTCGTGGTGGGTTGGTGGTGGTTGGTTTTGGAGGGGTAGGTTCGTTGGTGTCGTATTTTGTGCGGGGTGGGAGTGGAGTGTTCGTGTTTGGTTTGTGAGGTGTTCTTGGAGGGGTTGGCTGCGGGTCCGGTTCGGCGGGCGGGGTGTGTTTGTTTTCTGAGGCGTTGGTGGCGGCGTCGGTGCACAGGGGTTGGTGACGAAACCGGTTCACAGGGGTTAGGTGCGTGGTTTGCGCGAAGGAGTGAGAGTCGTGGTTTCCTGTTCACAGGGCGTGGCGGTGCAGGCAGCACCGGAGGGGTAGCGGTGATCACGATGCGTCGAGAGTCAAGCGAGCAGTCAGTACCGAGGCGTTGGTGACGCCGCCGGGTTCGCGGCGTTCATCGACGCGGCCTTTGCCGGGATGCTCTTCCACGCGAGTCAGTCTCAAAACGCTCGTGCTCGCAAGCAGCCTTCCAACACGATCACGACATGAACCCTCGCCAACCCAGACACGTCTCAGCCTTCCTCCAACACACTCCCACTCCGACACACCTTGACAATACTACCGCTGACAAACCCTTCGGACACACACCGCGACGCCACAACACACAGTCACAAACGCACCACGCGTGACCGCAGAAACAAACCGCCTGCTCAATCGCCGCGCGGCGCTGCGCGCCGCTTGGCTCTCTACCGCTCCGCTACAGCTCAGCAGTTATTGCTGCCCGCCGCGGGAACTGTGTATGCCGTCTCACCATCTCACCCCACCGATACGGAACAAAACTTTTTAGTGTATGTAGCTCTAAGGGGTAATAGAGGGAGACAGAATGTCGACTACGAACACCCGAACCACCAAACACAGCACCGTCAACGAAATCGAACCCGAAACCACCATCGACATCCACGGCGCAGTCCTCAAAGCCGGCGGCATCCGAAGCACCAGCCGAGAAGTAGATCTCCAACAAGGAGAAATCGAACTTGCCGACCAAACTGTCGATGCGATCAAATGGGTTAACGGCCGCGACAACCTCGAACGCATGCCGTCCGGCCCGTTCCACATTTACGGCGCAGTCTACGACACGTACAACGGATCTGATCAAATCAAAATCCGCAGCGACACCAAGCTCGAACCCGCGGACGAAAACGAACTCACCGGCAAACTCTCCCAAGCACTCAGTGCAGGCCGACACGCCCGCTCCCACACTGACAAAAACGTCCGCCGCGATCAGCAGACCAGCAACACTCCCGAAACTCCTGAGGAAGCCTACGACCGGTTCCTTAAAGTTCGAGATGTGATCGAATCGAACCCTGCTGACCTTTCGACGCGGACCGTCCGCTTGCAGTGCCCGTTCGTTGATGCCCTGTGCAAGCACGAAGTGCATCACGCTCATCTGCTCCGATGGGCTGGGAGTATTAGTCCGTGTAATTACCGTCCGCAGCTGATCGACGAGCGAAAAGTCAAAGTCACCAACCGACACGACCAAGTGTTCGTTCGATCTCCGCGCGGCGACGCGGACCCTGACCGGTTTATCCTCGAAGTCCCCGATGAAGGCATGTCGATCGTCGAGTCCGAGCTCGAATATGGTGACTGTCATCCGATGGACGCCCGGGTTTCCTCGACGCACCAGGGCGGTCCGAACACGATTTCTGTCGATCGATCTGCGAAAAGCCTCATCACCGTGATCCGCGAGTTCGTCGCTGCTGATATCCCTGTAATTGTTCCGTGCGATGATCAACACATTCTCGATACGCTCGATCAGCAGAAACTCTTCAGCGCCCGGCGACTCAAAGAAGGACTCGTGACTTGCCTCAATGTTGTCGGACACGAAGCTTGGCGCAGTCTCCACGATTTGATTCACGGCCCGAATAATTCCGCAAATCAGGGTGGGAAGCAAGGTCAGTCCTCGAACTCGGGTCGATACTGATTCCTCGACGTGTGCTGGATTGCTGAGTGAGAATCCGAACTTTTACACTGTTTCGTTTCACTTTAGTTATAAGAAAATCTCGTGAGCGCACGCCACACAACCCCTAGGATCGCACGCCACACAACCCCTCAAAATGAGCGCTAGCCACACCCCTGTGAACGCTCACTACACAACCCCTGGAAACTGCGTCCAATACACCGCCACGACGGAGCCAGCCAACACACTCCCAGCACGGACCCAACCCCGCACAATCCGCATGCATACACAGTCTGCGGGATGAGAAGAGAACCGAAACGCTCCGACGGTCCTTCCGTGCTCGCTCACTCCGCTGCGCTCCGTTCGCTGCGCGCGTACCACCACGCATCCCGAGACCGGCATCCAAATCACTACTCGGGATATGACCCCGTGGCCGCAGGGACAAACCGCCTGCTCACGCGCCGCGCCTCGCTGCGCTCGGCTTGGCTCTCTACCGACCGCACAGCCTCTGCTCGACTTCTTTTGCCCCGCCGCGGGAACTGTGTATGCCGTCTCACCATCTCATCCCACCGGAACAGGACAAAACTATTTAGTGCATGTGGCTCTAAGAGCTTGGTAGAGGGAGAAGACAATGACGACTAACTCAACCACCAACTCAACTCGAACCACCACTGCAGACCGAACCTTCCCGATCAGCTGTGACACCGAGGACTGTGACTTCGAGGCCCCCGCACGCGACTGGCCGTACCACGGCGAGAAAGGACCGCACAGCATGATCACTCCATACTGCCCCGAATGTGGGCGGACCAGAGACGCACGGTAATCCTGAGAGGACCAAACAATGACGCCACCAGAACCCTTCGACTGGAAGAACCGAGCAAGCCAAGAAGTCCGTTGCACGGACTGTCACGAAGTGATGCGAGTGGATGAGATGGATCTCTACTTGTACAACTGCACTGCAACGTAGCCCCCGCTTCCCTGCCGCGTTGTTTCAACCATTTTATACAAACGGGGGCGGGAGCGCACGCCACACAACCCCTCGGAGCGCACGCGATACAACCCCTGGAAAAGAGCGCTAGCCACACCCCTCAGAGCGCACACGACTCAACCCCTCGGCCTGCAGCCGATCCAACCCCACCACAACTCACAAGAATCACTCTACACCGCCTGCACACCACTGAACCCACTAAACTGTGTACACAGTCGACAATGGGATGAGGGGAGAACCGAGACGCTCCGGCGGTCCTTCCGTGCTCGCTCACTGCGCTACGCTCCGTTCGCTGCGCGCGTACCACGCATCCCAGTGATCAGCACTCGGTACTCCTCAGTTATCGCTGATCAAGACACAGCAGGAAAACCGCCTGCTCAAATCGCCGCGCCTCGCTGCGCTCGGCTTGGCTCTCTACCGCACCGCTACAGCTCAGCTCGACTTCTTTTGCTACCCACCGCGGAAACTGTGTATCCACCGGCAGAACAGACTCAGTGCCAGGGTTTAACCAATGATGGGTTCTTCAGCGAAATCAATTACCACTTCTCGCGTTTGCCAAGTTACGTGAATACACAGTCACTGGGCTGTGTATCGGGCAGTGAACTCCTAACTCTAAAAGGGTCTAACAAAAAGACTATTTTTTAAGTAAAGCAATAGGCAAGACATTATCGAAGCACCATGCCAAAACTCGATAATGACGGGAGCAACAACCCTGTCGAACTTGACGACTTAGAGATGGACGAACTGAAAACGCTGCGCGATCAAATCACCGCTGAGATTGAACACCGACAAACCGCGCAGGCTGGCGATCCAGCGGAAGTCGTCGACATTTACATGGAAGACGCGGTTGATCATTTCAGAGGGAAAACGAAAAGCTCCAAATCACCGGAAGTCGGCCCAGCAAAAACCGTTCACAACGGCATTCCAGTATTCGTGTGCTACAAGGCAGATACATCGAAGAAAAACAGCACCTCACGCTGGGTGAAGATTAACGACGATTGGATTTGGGAGTCAGACCGAGTCGTCGCAGACGAGGAACAATACGGCGACACAGAATACCCGTATTCATCGAAACTGTCGGTGTTCGCTGCTGATCTTGAAGTCGGTGACACCGTCGAGATCCACAATAAACGAACCCATGGGAGCGGGAGTACCCGGCGGTCAACCTACGAATGGGATGGGACCAGCTTCGAGTCAATTTGAATCCTTAGGAGCGGTGACAGGGGAAAAGGCCCACGCGTTTAGCTGTTGGAGCTGGTCGTCCATTGACGCTGGTAACGGGCTGCTCCTGTCGTGTTGTATTGTGTTCTGTCTGTCTGTTCTACCCGTGAACAGCCTACCAGAAAACAAATAATTTAAGTATATGTCGGGCTAAGATGACGGTAAGATAATGACAGCACCCCCAGAGAACGGCCGTCACATCAACACTAACGACCTCATCGAAGATCTCAAAGGTGTTGCCGACACTGTCGACGGCGCGCTCACAAAACGCGAGTACGACGAGCACGGCACGTACAGCCCTGCCGCAGTCATCGATCGGTTCGACTCCTGGAACAACATGAAAGACGACCTCGGGCTTGCAGTTTCGTCGCCCGGTAGAACTGACGGTGAAGACGTACAAATCCCGACCGACGACTTGCTTGCGGACTTGCGCGCTGTGGCTGAGGAAGCTGGCGACCAACACCGTGTCGATAAAGATTACTACGAGAACCACGGCACGTACAGCCTGTCAGCGTACGTCGACCGCTTCGGGTCATGGAACGACGCGAAGCAAGCAGCTGATTTAGCTCCGCAGCATATCCCGCCAATCTCGGCAGACGGATGCGTTGATTCCGTCAGTGTCGTTGCTGAGCGCGTCGACGGCAACCTGACGTGCGAAGCTTACGACGAACACAAACGTCCGATAGATCCGTCAAGCGTGACGGTGATTAATCGTGTCGGGTCCTGGAGCGAAGCAAAAGAGCGGGCTGGCGCGGCGCAGTCACCGAAAGAAATCACGCCTGAAGTAATCGTCGAGGACATCAAACGCGTGGCTGACAGTGTTGATGAGTCGTTGACGCTTACCGAGTTCGCTGATCACGTTGAGTACAGTGCCCAGACTGTCCGGCGCAAGCTTGGATCGTGGACAGAGGCGAAAGACCGAGCCGGTGTTGAGTAACCTCAGTTATTCAATCTGCGCAAAGCGCCGGTGTGTTGTGTTGAGGGCACGGCGTCGAGATACAGATCACTTATCGTGGGGTGTCGTTCCGGATACTCCTCAGGGGTTGTATCGCGTTCGATAAAGGGGTTGGTTTCCAGTCCTGCGATGGTTCAGTTGTGTTTGCTTGATTGCCTGGTCGGACTGCGTACACAGTCAGTGAAGTACCCCGTCCACGGTGGGGGGAACTCGCGCTGTGTTTCGTTTAGACTGTGTATCGGGCACTGACTCACCTTCCGTTCTGAAGAAGTCTAAGCAAAAAACCACTTTTTAAGTAAAGCAATAGGCAAGACATTATCGAAGCACCATGCCTAAACTCGATATCAGCGGCAGCAACATGACCGTCGAACTCACCTCCACTGAAACAGTCGCTTACGAGGAAAGCTACGGCGAAAATGCCGAAGTCGTCGAATTCGAGGACACGAGAGAACTCCCGCACGAATGGATTGATCCAACTAGTACACATGCTATCGGTAAATTCTGAAAGACAAACTCACCGTCGCTCGCCCGTGAACAGTCTACGACATATCGACACAACAACAACAGACCAGAACACAGAGGACCACCAGTAATGACAGACAGCGATATTGAACAGACAGACCAGATCGAAGCACAGCGCGACAAGACACTCACAACGGTCAGAGAGCATCTCTCGGATGTGGCGGAAGCGGTTGCCACGTTGCGAAACGAGAGTTACGGAAAGCTCACTCTCTCGACAGAGAGTGGATACAAGTACACACTTAAACACGAAGATGGCAGTGTCGAGTGGTTCCGCCGTGACGACAGTGGCGGGACGTACATCATCTCGACGAAAGGCGACCCCGCAGCGACCGAGGTCGTCGACGGGATGGAAGGTTACGACGAGTGGATTACGTCAGTCAACGAGTGGATTCGTATTCAGGGAGAGGGACTTAGCAGTGCCGAAGATACACTCGCTGAGATGGAGTGGAAAATTGAAATGGTCGAAGAACTCTCTGAGCAGGTAGCCGAAGTTCGGGACGACGTGACCGAACAGCTGTGGGATGCGCTTGATACGGTTGCAGGCGTGGTCAAACAGACGCTTGGCGACCAGTACGGCAAGCTAAACTCCGAGGTCGACGGGACGGAGTGGACAATCAAGTATCAGGATGATGGGTCGGCGAAGTACCTCAAAGTCGGCGGCGATTACCCGCTTGGGAATGATGACCCCAGCCCCAAGCAAGCGGTGATGGTCGCTAAGGGCTTCGAGGAGTGGGTCGAGAACATCAACGACTGGTTGGAACGCAACGAACAGGAGATGCGGCTGACCGTCGATGTGAGTGAGGTAGAGGCCCCAGTGGTTGACGTGCAGGCCCGAGGTGACAGCGATGAAAACTGAGGATGTGCTGGCCGAGGTGGACGCGCTGGCGGAGATGCTCACCGAGACTGAGGCCGGGCTGACGGACATCCCGACGTTGGTCAACGATCGCAAGGAACAGACGTTGCTCACGATCTTCGCTGACAGCGAGGACGACCGCACGGCAGTTAGCAAGTGGTTTTCCCACCTCGTCGACGGCGACGAACAACAATCGGCGGTCGAGGCCGTGTTGATTGACGACGAGGCGGGAGAGCCAACCTACGCACTGGTGCGCTCTGAGATGTATTCCTCACGGAAACAGCACTCCGCCCCTGACGATGGCGACGACGGGACGTATCACGCGCTGTGGGTAGTGGGCCACGATGACAGTATCGCACAGGAGTTTTTCATTCATCGCGTCGACTGGAAACGCCGTTTCGAGAAGCCACTGACCGAGGCCGACTGGTCGATTAGCGATGTACGCCGCTGGCTTGGGTTCGACCTCCCACTCCCTGACGCTGGCGAGGAGCTTGAGACGGGGATGTGGTATCAGTCACAGGGAGATGTGGCGCTGCGCGTGACACCCCTCTCAGCGAAGATCGAGTCAGCCGTCAAAAGCCGGGCTAACAACGAAGTGAACCGAAAGACAAAGCGAGCGCGGCAGGATGCCGTGGACGACTCACCACTGGCCGACGTTGACAGCCTCTCTATCACAACAGGTAGTCTTGGTAGTGGGCGGTTGTCCGTGCGAGCTAAACCCTCAGATACAGACGGGCTACGCGACCTGCAAGAGCGACTCGGCGTGTCCGAAGATACAATCCGTGGGATGATGCGTGATGACTGGCAGAAACTTACAGCCGGGCGACGAAGCGACCTGATCGAGCGGTGGGTACGGAATCAAATCGAGGAAGCTGTCGACGAGCCGGACGAAGAAGCAATCAAAGCCGAAGCCCGCGAACAGGTCGAAGCGGAGATACCCGATGACCTGACACAGACGAACGTCAGAGTCGGCAATCATCTTGTCATCTTCGAGGAGGGGTGGCAGAACACACCCGGTACAGGAACAGGCTCGCTTTCGGGCGAGGCACACGTCACACTCCCCACAGAGACAGAAGTGGTCCTCATTCACGACGAACACGGGACAGTCAGGCGACGACTTGGGCCGGGAATCGTCTCAATTGATGTGCTGGACCGACACGAACGAGCGTGAGAACAATGGATGAAAACACCGACACCACGGCAGACAAACAGGCTCAGACACCAGACGATCTCAGTGCAGCAATCCTTGAACAGACGGGCGTCAACCGACTCTCCGAGTTGGCATTTGCTGAAGACGAAAGGGGCGTCCTCTACGCTTCGACAACAGAGGAAAACGTAGCCGAGCGCACGGTAGTCAAGGTCGATATTGTGCAGCAGAGCGCCGAAGAAGTCGATTACGAGAGTGCCGAAGAAAAGTCACTGACACGAGTCCCTGACGCGATTTCCGGGGCCACGCACGACTGAATCCGTCCTTTCTGCGGTCGTTGGTTCTTAGTGGGAGCTACTAAGTAAACAACCGCCGGTCGACACCTGCTCAGTCCGGGGATTAGTCCACCGAATAACTGCGGACATGGCGGGGTGAACGTGAGGCGCACTAGACTTGTTGCTGTTGGCGGCCTGTGTCGGTCGTACATCTACAGGCGGGGCAGGCCGAGTGCCTCGGGGCTTGACCCCAAGGCAGTTCACCTGCCGCTCAAACCCATTAGAACTCGCAGCACAACCCCTCGGGGCGCACACTACACACCCCCGCACGCTACGTGCTAGCTACACTCCGCGACTGACTCCCTGAACAAAAAACCACGTTTTACCCTCGTCTACCCGCACAGTTCAAACATGGGCGACACCCACAACGACGCCGACACCGACAGCAACAGCGACCACGCCGACACCAACGCACCTCACACTGATCGCTCACAAACCACCTCTTCACCACCGCGTAGTCCCGTGCTCACTCGGCGAACCATTCTTGGAATCGCCGGCGGAGCTGCAACAGCCACGCTCGCAGCATCGTTCCTCACATCCAGGACAAACAACACCAGCACGGCCGCCAGCGCCGACGACGAGCCCACCAACACAACACAAGCACGCACAGACGATCCCAACACAGACACGGACACCGACGACGACGCCGACCGCGGCCCTGACGTGCAACGCGGTGAACCCATGCTTTACCGACCAACCGACGACGACGACCACAACTTCCCATTTTTCCTGTACGCCCCAGCCGATGAGGACATCGCCGCAGACACAGGCCCCGACAACAAACCCTTGCTCGTCGAACCGGTGAACCAAGGCTCCGGCGACGACAACCTCGAAGTCCACGTCGATGTAGGACGGCGCATGGTGACGCGCGGACGGCAACGCACCCTCGCCGACGAACTCGGCTGCGCATTACTCGTGCCCGTCTTCCCGAACCCGACGAGCGGCAAATGGGACAACAAATTCGTGCAATCGCTGGACACGAACACGATGCACATCGACGATGGGAAATTCGAGCGTGTTGATTTGCAACTCATCAGTATGCTTGACACCGCCAGAACCATCCTCGACGATACCGCCGACATCACGACGCCGCGCGACGCCATGTTCAACGGCTTCTCTGCGTCCGGGGACTTCGTCGATAACTTCACGATCCTCCACCCCGACCGCGTTGCGAGCGTGACAGCCGGCGCGATCAACGGCATGGTAACGCTGCCAGTCACCGAGTACCGCGGTGAACAGTTGAATTACCAAATCGGCGTTAATGACGTTGCGTCGCTCACCGGCTCGGAATTCAACCGCAGCGACTGGGTAGACACGCCGAAATTGTGCTACATGGGCGCGCTCGAACAATCACCGAACGACGATACGCTGCCGTACCCGGACGTGTGGGACCGCGACGAAGCCGCGAAAGCCCGCCGCATCTACGGTGACGACATGCAGGAAGAACGGATGGTTATCAGCGAAATGATCCACGACCGCGTCGGATCAAACTCTCAAATCCGCGTCTACGACGGCATCGGGCACAATTACTCCAGTGACATCATCGAGGACGTACTCCTGTTCCACGCCCGCCACAACGACATCAGCGTGAATAAAGCATCCGTGTCGGAGACAGCCGCCCGATACACAACTCCCAGTGACACGTCACCGCAATCGCGGCTGATCGATGAATTCGACGATGGAACAAACTTGCAGGCGCGGTGCAACGACGAAACAACGACGACCGGTGCGGAAATCGGGTTCACAGAACCGGTTCTCGTCGGATCTGATCACGTAACGATCAACCGTACCGTCTCACAATCGTTCGGTGACGGGCGAACTCGACTGATGCCGGAAACCGGCGGTGGAGCGTGGGGAGTAGATCTCGGCTGGCCGCAAGCCGGTGCGAACGGGACTGCAACGCACAGGATCAACTCACGTGTCTTATCACTCGGTGAGACAGTCGAAGCACAACTGTACCCTGCTGACTGGGCATCCCTCGATGACGTTGAAGCTACTGCGTGTACAGTCGTGTCAGGCATCGCATTCGCTGACGTGTCCGGGCCGGATCGCGGTGCTGACGCGGTGACTGTCCGTGCTGTGGTCCCGGACACGCCGCCAACACCAACAACAGCGACGACGACGCCGGCGTCGGGAACCACTGATACCGCTGCGTACCGGCTCGTCGTGTCGGTGAACGGAACACGTGTGCGAACTGATGACCACATCGATGACGTAGACCCGTTGACGGTCGAGACGCTCACAGTTGAACTCGAAGATCGAGAATTGACGAGTGGGGACACGGTTACAGTAATGTTCGCAGCTGATGTCCCGACCGGTGGAGTCTCCAGCGAAGACGTACAGCGCGTTGAACTTACTTCGATCAGCTCTACTATCGCGCCGGGCGATGCTGACGTGACGGTTACTGAGTGCGAGACTGGTGCTGAATTAACCGTGTCCGCGTCGGTGCCATCGTCGTATGACCCGGGGCGATTCGCGCAAGTTCGAGCGTACGCTCCGAGCGCAGTGTCGTCGTGGGGGGAGATGGTGACGACTCTCCAACCCGGTGAGACGCGCGAAGTCCGCGTAGCGTTATCTGATTTAAACTCGCTTCCAGACGGGGTGTCACCGGGTGACGTGACGCTGGCGCTGGTTGAGTGGGATGATCCGTACCGTATCCAGCCGTTAGCAACAGATTCGCTTTGAAAACTGACTGCGTGGGACATCGAAGGAAATCGTCGGTTCCGTGCGGTGTGTCGTCTTGAGTTCCGGTCGCGGCGGCAATGAGAGGCCCGGAGTGTTTGCGGACACTGGGGTGTGTTCCGACAGCGCACCCAGAGGGGTTCGGTGAGGACGGCCTGAGGGGCAGTGCGGTCTAGCCTTCAATCTTCGGGAGATTTGTGACGTGGTGAACCTCTCCCGGGGTCAAGCCCCGAGACAGTCGCCTTGCACCGTGATACACAGCTCGGCCCGCGGGCTGTGTATGCATTCCAATTTCAAACGCCGAAAAGGAGGGTCTAACGAGAAACTCCTTGTTTAAGTACACAGGAGGGGGAAGAAATTCATAGAGGAGAGACAATATGAATCTCGAAACCGCCGTTACCACACGACATCAACTCGAAGCGGCCTACAACAAACTGAAATCGAACGCAGACGCCCCAACCACCATCACCGTCACAATTGACCACGCCGAATACCGCGTCAAAAACATCGACCACCAAACAGACCGGCACGGTCCAACTCGCATCATCGTTGACTTGCAAAACGGAGATCAACTCTGCTTCGTGCGGCATTGTGATGGCCGATTCAGCGGCACCACCGATTACACCGTTACGCTGCGCACCGGACCATTACATGACCGCGAGAAAAAACCATTCGACAACATCATCGTCCGGCGCGTCGTGGAAATCCCGTCGAAAACCCCGATTACGAGCGACAATGCAGTGTCGCTCGCCGACATGCAATAATCCGCACACCCCACCTATCGCATCACTGCAAGAACACGCGTACACACTTTACGTATGCCTGAACACGACACACCGCACGGCACTCTCGAACCGTCCGCTCAACGTACCCTCTTCACCGACGACGGTGCCGACGATCTCACCGAGGACATCAAACGCGTCGCCAGCGAGGTCGACGGCCCGCTTACCGTCGCAGAGTACGACGAGCACGGCGAGTACAGTCACACGACGATACGGAATCGCTTCGGCTCCTGGAACGGGATGAAACACGAACTCGGCCTTACAGTCTCACCGCGCATTGCAACTTCACCGCGCATTGCAACTGAGGAGCTAATCGAAGACTTACACCGTGTCTTCGAGGAGATTAACGGCCCGCTCACAAAAAGCGAGTACGACGAACACGGCGAGTACAGTCGCACGACGATACGGAATCGCTTCGGCTCTTGGAACGGGATGAAACACGAACTCGGCCTCGAAGTCACAGGGCCGTACATTGCAACCGAGGAACTAATCGAAGACTTGCAACGCGTCTTCGAGGAGATTAACGGCCCGCTCACCCGAGCCGAATACGACGAACACGGCGAGTACAGTTCATACACGGTCAAGCGCCGGTTCGAGTCGTGGACCGACGCGAAACGCGAAGCCGGCGTGACTGACCGCCACCCGTCAGTCACTGTCGACGACCTCATAACCGACATTGAACGCGTCGCCAGCGAGATCGACGGCGCGCTCACGCTCGCAGAGTACTTGGATCACGGCGCGTACACCGCCGCAACGATCATGATGCACTTCGACAGTTGGAACGACGTATGCAACGCGGTTGGCGATGTGGTCGAGTCCGTCAGCGACGGTCCAGAAGTCACAACCAGCGACATCGCAGCTGATATTAACCGCGTCGCCAGCGAGGTCGACGGCCCGCTTACCGTCGCAGAGTACGACGAGCACGGCGAGTACAGCGATGGTACCGTCAACAGTCTGTTCGGGTCGTGGAACGACATGAAAGACGAACTCGGGCTTGAACTCGCGGGACCGTACATTGCAACCGATGACCTTACCGAAGACTTACACCGCGTCGCCAGCGAGGTCGACGGCCCGCTCACACAACGCGAGTACCGCGAACACGGCGAGTACAGTCACACGCCGATATGGAATCGCTTCGGGTCGTGGAACGAGATGAAACATGAACTCGGCCTTACCTCACCGCACAGCCCGAGCAGACACGGAGACACAGACCCAGACCCAGACACATAACTACCCACATCCACAATCACCAACCAATGACAACACACACATCCAACGGGCAACGCGTCCCCACCAACGATCTCATCGCAGATATTAAACAAACCGCTGATCGCGTCGACGGCCCGCTCACAAAAACCGAGTACCGCGAACACGGTGAACACACTCGAAAGACGGTTGTTAATCGCTTCGGCTCCTGGAACGAGATGAAACACGAACTCGGCTTAGAAATCTCGTCAAAGACATCTGAAGGCCCGCGACTCACGACGGACGAACTGCTCGCCGATTTACGCGCAACGGCAGAGAAAGCCGGCAGCCAACACCGCGTTGACAACGCGTACTATCACGAAGTCGGCTCGTATTCCGTCTCAGTTTACAAGGATCGCTTCGGCTCTTGGACCGAAGCGAAGCAAGCAGCTGACTTGCCTCCACAACACATGATCCCGATTTCTGCGGATGGCTGTGTTGATTCGGTGCGAGTCGTTGCTGAGCGCGTCGACGGCAACTTGACGTGCGCTGCGTATGATGATCATCGACGGCCGATCGATCCGTCGAGCGTGACTGTGATTGATCGCGTCGGCTCATGGACTGAGGCAAAACAGCAAGCAGGCGTGGAGTGAACACGTGGTTGCCACAGCGCTATCCAAGGGTTGGGTGTGGTGATTCGCTGTCGAACGACGGCTGTTGGATGTGATCGAGATCGAAGCCGTTGATTCTGAAGAACTGGTCGGTTCGTTCACCGCCGATTTTCTGCACAACTTCGATGATGTCGCCGTCGCTGACGTATGCTCTGCCTTTTGATTCGTAATCACGGCGCGTTACGTCGTCATTGTTGTGGACGATGAACTCTCGATCGTACTGGTAAGTGTCGTCGGGGCCGTTGATGACGGCAACCCATTGCTCGCTGTCGTCTGCGATCTCCGCTTCAACTGTGTACGTTTCGTCGTGATCGGCGTCGTCCATTGGGATGATTGTCCATTCGCCGTCGTAGAGGGTTATGTCGAGGTGTGCGCCGCCGATGTCGCTGAAGTGGGTTTCGTCGAGTTCTCCCATGTCTATTGTTATCATCCCCATTCACTTAAACGAGGGGTTTTTCGATAGATGAACGCGGAACCTTCACCCACAACTCCCCCCTTAATCCCAACAAAATAGGCGCAGGAAGCCCTAAAACGCCGAAATAGTACTTAAAACGCCATGTTTATATAATTGAGCTCACTCGATAACGATTGCATGTCGCGCACAAATGCCCCCGAAGTCCGGCGTGCCCAGCACAACGGCGCAATTGTTCTTACCAACCGCGTCGCTCCAAACCGCGGCGACACTGATGGCGGCGGCCCACAATACCCGCAACCCGTGATCGACGACTTCATCGAAAACGGGATTTTCGGGCTTGTCGACTATGAAACCGGTCGATCTGCAAACCCCGAAGATGTCCCGCAACAAGAAAGTAACACCGGTAAAGGCGCGCTCAACAACTACGCTGAATTCACCGAAGTCGGCGGATACCTGCTCGCACACGACGAATTCGGGCGAGTGTACCTTGCCCACGCAACGCCCGGATGCGGAATGTTCACCACAACACTGGTTAATGGCGAGGAAACCGAACTCAAATGCATCAAAGTCGACGCGTACGCCGAAATCGACCATGACGACTGGACCGGACTCATCGACATCCTCGAAGATCGGAGTTACCGTCACACGTTGGCTGGTGTGACCGATTCAAACGAACGCGAGCGCATTGTCTCGGCGTATACTGCCCTCGAACGATCGGGAGATCTCATCTATCCGTGATCCGCTTCGGGGCTTGACCCCGAGGCAGCCGCCTCGACCGCCTGTAAGGCCCACCTCGTATTGAAATGCCCATACCCGCTACCCCGGCGGAACCGCCTCACACCCCGGATACACAGGCACAGTAGCTGACTGGCGGTACGATGATCATCGCTCCTGTCACCGTCACTGGTGGTTTTCTCGCTCACAAACACGGGGGCTTCAAACGACGACGACAGTGCTTTTGCACCCGCACCCGAACTCGTACTGGCGCTGAACAACCGCGCGCATATCTAACAACCACCGTTTCACGGCTCGCTGAGATACTCCGTTCACGTCAGTAGCAGCTAATTCACCGCGAGGCGGCGCTGAAAGCCCTTCATCACGATGAACAGGCGGAGAGTCTTCGTAGCTCTCTCGCCGCCACAACACCGCATCTGATATGCGACTCTGCACCGCGTACCGCCCAATCTCACCCTCGCACTCGCGGGGATCGTACACATCATCCGCGTTGAGTAACCCCGTCTCAGCGTCGTCGGATCGGACTAAATCGATGTGCGTCGGGTATCCATCGCGCGTCCCCAGCTCGCGTAACGCGAAGTCAGACGCTATCGAAACAACACCGACAGTGTACCGCTCCGAGCCCACATCGTACTCTTGTTTCTTATCTTGCCGCTGACGTTGATCCTGTTCGCTATCATATCGTCGTGAATCCGGGTACACGCAATGCGCTTGATTTTTCAGTGATAAATCACCGACACGCAAATACGGTCGCTGTTCAAGTGCTTCGAGACGAGTCGGTAAGCCACTGCCTGGAACGTTCTCGGTTAACGGAGCACCACCAGACCGGACATAATCAACCGTGTACGCCACCAGTGAATACGACGGCGAGACGTGGTGCTGTCTCGTCCCGCTATCATCAAAGTCTTCACGTGCCGAGTCAGCAGTACGAACATCAGTTGTCTCGTCAGATAATTGCCCTTCAAAATACAGCAACAACGCAGTACGTAACGTTGATTCATTCATCAACAAGAGTTCCGTTTGCGTCGCTTGGGTACCACCGTCGCCTGTTGAATTGTGTATCAAGCAGTCACTGCCGACGTGCCCGTGCAACCCTCTGAGCGCAGTTTGTTGTGGAGTCTCTTGCGTAGTGTGCTGATGAACACAGTCTACGTCTGCGTTGGTGGGTGCGGCGTCCTGATCATCATCCGCACGAGGCGAGTTATCCATTTCTCGTTTCATGTTTCGGTGCCGGGAATGGTAAGAGGCGGGGTCTTCACCGAATACGTCTCACTCCAGAAGGACACAGTCACCGGACTGTGTATTCACCGCACACCTAGTTTTGAGGCTGTTGACAAACCGCCCGTTTACAGGGTTGAATCGCGTACAAAAACGCGTACATGACTGACCGGCAACAGCGGCGCGAATCAATGGACATGACTGTCAAGCAAACGTGGGAAGAAGGCAGCGGTGAAACGCATACGCTGTACGCTCGCGTCACCGTGACCGACCCAGACACCGGTGAATCAGGCACGTTCAAACTCCGAAACACGGTCGATATCGGGTTGCAACTGTTCGCTGAAAGCGACGTGTCCAACGACTTCAAAACCCGTGCACGAAGGTGGCTTCGAGAGTTTGCGCCGATCTACACAGGTCATCGGCAGTTCCCATCCGATGGTCGACAACAGGATATCCAGCGCTGAACCATGTCGGGAGTCAAAGCTTTCGCGGGAACTACCGTCAGCGAGGCCTCGAAGTTTTTTATACGTGTACTGGAAAGAGTAGATAGAGACGCCAGTCCAGACACCTCAAACATGACTGACTGCATCAAAGCGAAGCCGCCACGGTCGAGAACCGCGTCGAATTCGAACCGCGAGACAGTGACCTGTTGATGACGGTAACGCACTACGGCTACGAAGACGGTTAATCACGCTGGATCATGACTAACTCAGACACCACACCTACCACATCCACGACCCCTGCTGATGATTACGAACCTGTCGCTGACCACCTGCCCGACATCAGCCCATACCTGCACGATCATGCCTTGTCAGCCAGCGACGACGAAAACACCCCATCCAGAGACACCGATACTATCGACGCGCAGGCACCGCGCGGCAGCACGACCACGCGAGTCCGCGAGTGCATCGCCGCAGCAGCCCAGTACTTCCACGATAACCTGACCGCCGACCACCGCGCTGACATCCGCGATCACTGGGGGCTGTCCGACGACATGATTGATGCTCGACTCATCGGGTACACAGGCCCCGGCGACACGCACACCGACCACAGCACTGACCCAGAACACGCCAGTTCTACATCCGACGACAACGATGTAAACGGCGGTACAGGTGTTGTCTCAGCGCTCACAACACAGGGGTTCAGCACGGCAACGATTCTGAAAACCGGGCTAGTGTCACACCCCGTTATATCGCACGTGTACACGTGCGGTGGGATCGCACCGTCAGCCGCCGCAGACCTCAGCATCACAAACGAACTCCCAGACACCGCGATAACTGACTGTCACCACGACGTACCGGGCGAACTCGCCGGGGTTTCTCACGCCATCGCAACCGGTCACATCAACACAGCCAACCTTGACTTGCAAGCAATCGTCGACGTGCTCGCTGAGCACCCAGACTACACTGCGCAACCATCGTGCTGGTGGGACCGCCGCTACACGTTCCCGTATTTCGTCGATGGCGAACCCAGATACGTCATCGCTCGATCAACGCCGGAATCAGATGACATCGTGTACGGCAACGGCCTCGTTGACTGTACGACACGACAGTCACTCGCTGACACGCCGATTGCTCGTGAACTCGACGTACCCACGGACGCACTGTCGCACGTTACCATCGACGAGTGCTACGCGGAGCTGTACCGCTACCCAGACCGCGACGATAAACACCACGAAGACGTGTTAGACACAGCAATCACCGACATCACCACTGCACTCCAATCCGCACCCACCACTACTACCGCCGGTGACGGCGGCGGGAACGCTACTGGTGACGAGACAGCCGCCGCGACCGGGTACCCTCCTGACGATACACCGCACGGAACCGACGGCGACTCACTGTTCGACACCGCTGTGAAGCACCGGTACGGACTCCGGAGACGCTCTCCAGACACCGCAGCAACAATCACCGTCAAAGACATCCGAACAATCCCACGCGACGTACGGACCGTTCTCGGCTACCACGACATCACCGACGACACGCCGCTGGCAGACGCACTCCGAATCACGCCGCCCGGTGCTGGCGTCGCCGCGAACGAACCCGTGCGAATCGTGAACGACACGCGGCACACCCTACGATTCAAACCGGTTTGGTTACCAGACGGTGCTGACACACCACACAAACACGACCTCGACCCCGGCGACGAACTCACCTTCACCACGGGAACCGGATACCACAAATATACAGTCACTGTGGTGACGGGATCAAACGCTGACGCCCAGGCACCAAGTGACGAGATCGTTCGATGCGGGCTTCTCGCCGCGTTCGACAGTATCGACACGCAGACGCGGTTTGATGCGCTCGAAAATTGGTTATCCGGCGAACCCGGGTTCCATGTTGACGTGGCGAAATACGTCAAACAAACCGTCGACCGGCCGTGGATTCCACACCTCGTCACGGAACCAATTTTCGGGCTTGATTCAGTAACACCCAACGCTCCGGTCATCATCACAGAAGGAGTTACAGACGCGTTACAGGCACACCAACACGGATTCCCCTGCGTCGCGCCAGCAACCACGCATTTCAAAGACCGACACTGGGACGTAGTCCGGAGGGACGTGTTGCCTGCCGCGTCAGAAATCATCGTCGTAATGGACCGCGAACCCTCACAGGCAGGGTTGCACGGCGCGTTACGGACAGCTCGCCGCCTCGAAGCAATCCAAGATGAATACACGCACGCTGATCAAGAATTGTCAGAAGACATGGCCAACGCAATCGATACGTCGATCCGCGTCGGAGAATTACCGCTCCCCGAGTCAGGGGTCGAGACTGATCTCGCAGACTTCCTCGCTGAGCACGACGCCGATGCGTTACAAAACGTGCTGGAAAACGCGATTCCGGCGGTCGACCACGACGAATACAACGCTGACATCCACGACCATACAACTCCCTCGAACCGCGACGACACTTCCCGTCAATCAACCCAGTCACCATCGGACCGCGACGACGAACACACCACGCCGCAGGTATCAGGAACCGGCGCAGAATCCGGACGCGAAGACTCTCCCGCGGACACGAACGCCACTCCGGCGTCACATGCCAGCCAACAAGCAACCAGCACGGATTCTCCCGTCGACGAACTCCAAGAGTTAACAGTTGCTGACGTGATCCCATGGGATGACATCGGCATCACGCCGCGTGGAACCGGGCAACTCTACCGCGGCACTCACCCAGTCGACGAATACAGCGACGGCAATTACTTCGAGATTCGCCGCCGTAAAGACGGGAACATTACCGTGAAAGACTACAAAACCCCGGATAAAACGCAAAACGCGTATTACTACAATCAATTCACGTGGTTAGCGGTCGCGGCTGACTGTGACTGCACCGATGCATGCGATTGTACGCGACCAGGCCGGCATCCGCGCGGTGAACTCACCGACGCAGAAATGTTCTGGGCGTGGAGACACGCGAAAACCGCTGACCACATCCCGCTATCAGATGACGCGCCAGTCCCGATCCGCGCGACGTGGCACGTCGCACGGGAACATGACGTGCTGCCGGAGTACGCCATCCCGAACGACTTTAGCGATGATTTGTGCCCGATCCCGCCAACCGCGTTCAACCGTGTTTTAGACTTGATCGAAGCAGAATACGGCGTTGACCCGTGCCGTGACCGGCGAGAAACAGAGACAAACAAAGGACCAGAGACGGAAACAACAGGGGTGGATACATGACTAAACCCTCGTCTGAATCGGATGCAGAACAAGATCACTCCGATGTGAACAACGAAGGCAGTCATGAACAGCAACAACCCCACAACAGCGAGACACAGTACCAATTTGTCACCGGCAACACAGAACCCAGTACCAACGATGCTGACCGAGTGACACAGCAAGCACCTCACAGGCAGCCACGGCAATCTGAGAACTCGGCAACGCGACAACACCAATCAGCTGATCGACTGTCTCGCCGTCACAGTCGCGCTGCCAGCACGCTCCAAGAAAACCTCCTCGCGCTCACAACGCACTACGGGAGTAGAATCACCGACACCATCAGCCCCGTAATTACACCGCCGGTGTCGTGGGCTGCACGGTGGCTCTCCCTCGCAGCATACGTTCTCGGCGTGCTCGTGATGATCGCAATCATCCCGTTCCTAACAGTGTTACTGATGACTGCAGGTCACCTCGGGCAGTTCACCGCGGTAGTCACCGTTCTCGCGGTGACGTGGTGGATTGCGTATCGGTACAGGAAGCGAGCGAAGACACTCCGAGAGGCAACGACACATGCACAGGCGTCAGCACGACAGCAGTATCTCCGCGAGCAACAAGCACTCTGGAACGTGATCAAATCGTATGCAGCGTGGACGTTACCGATCGTTGTAGCGACGTGCTTGTTTGTCGCTGCGCGGATGACCGGCGTGCCACGAACGCAAATCCCGGGTACATTGTACACAGTTGGACTGTTCTACACGACAGGCATCGTGTTACTGATACCGTACACAGTCATCAAAATTTTCCGTAGGGACGCGTGAACCGCCCTCGACCAACTGTGAACAGTAAAGTGAAGTGAGTCGAAGAATTGTGTCGCCGTAGTCACGAACGCGTCGTCACGAACCTGAACCTGAATCCGAATCCGAGTTCGCCGCCGCGCCGTCGAGTTCCGTATGCCAATTTACCGGGAACGCCGCGCCCGTCACGTCAACGTTCGTTACTCCCGGATCGAACCGGTTGAATCCACGGACGCGATCCGGCGCTAACCAATCCGACCCCATCACTGTCGCTTCGAATTCACCACTCCACACGTCACCGGGTTCTTTCGTCGTAATCGTGAGCGGCATATCAGCATCGTTCACCCTGGTCTGCAGCCTGTTGATGAACGGGGCTGTGTGCCGTCGCATCCCGACATCAATCGTTAGCTCGTACGGATCATCAACTGTGTACCCATCGTGATTCAGCACTGCAGTAACCATCTCGTTCTCCCACTGCCTGATGCCTTCAGCTCGAGCTTCAGTCCGGTCCTCATCATCGTCAGCGACAGCACTCGGCGTCACCCACGTGATCCGCTCATCTTCCGGCACTGGATGGTACGGCCAGCCAGCGGCGAACTCATCATAAGAAGTGTCGAACTGCTCCCACAATCTCGGCGGTTGATACGAATACGCGGGCGTGAACGTGCGTGCTGATTCGCTGAGGAATTCCGGCTGATCCAGCGCGTACGCGACGGCGTGCCGCACACTCGTCGGCACGTTCGCTACGTTGAACAAGAGGAAGTGCACGTCGTTCCGGGTTGCGGCGCTGTATTGCACGCTCCGAGAGAGGTCACTTAAATCACCCCGATCACTCCCTAATTCTAGGCTCGCAGGCAGCGTTCCGTGCGGTTGCCCCGCCTCGCTCAGCGACACATCGTCTGTGCCGAGCGGCAGTAAGCCATCGCCAAACGTGTCATGAATGTACACGTTTACATCACCATCGACGAAAGCGTTCCAATCCTCACCGAAGTCGTAAGCAGGATAATCGAGACCGTCGATGCTCGGCCCAGGTCCGTGATAGTCATCAAAACCATCGAGTTGCGTTAACTCTGCGGGGTCATGACGACGAACAGTGAACGGCCCGCTGCCGATCGGCGCTTGCTCAAATTCACCCTGAGGCACGTTACCTGTGTACCCGTCGATGTCGCCGATGATGCCTTCCGGGATCACGCTGAACGGCGGCGTGGAGATGAGTTCGAGGAAGTTCGGTTGCGGTTTTGCGAGGTGAACACGGAGCGTGTCGTCATCGAGGACTTCGAGTCCCGTCCCGTCGTCGGTGGTATTTTCACCAGGATAATACCGCCTGTGCGCAAGGCCAATGCCGCTGACTGCACTGCGGAACAATGGGACGACTTTGCTGTTTTCGCTCTCGATCCCGCGCCGCCACGAATATTTCACGTCGTGCGCCGTGACTGGATCGCCGTTGTGGAACGTTGCATCGGAGCTTAGCGTTAATGTCCATGATAAGCCGTCATCAGCTTCCGTTGCATCATCGAGCAAGTTGTACTCAACGCCGGGTTCGGATCGTGGTTCGGTGAGGCGGTCGAAGACTTGTCTCGTGATGAGTTCTGTTCGGATGCTTCTGAGCGAGACAGGATCGAGTGAATACCCGTCGACCGTCGTGTCGTCTCGCGGGATTCGAAGACGGCTATCCCCGCCGGTGATGTCGGTGTCAATCGTCGTCGTGTTGTGCCGCAGCTGCCAGAACACGAGTTCATCAGCAGCATCGAACGAGATGCCTTCATCGTAGTATACCTCATCTGCAGCGTGCCCGATTGGTATCAACGGCAGACCGTTTTGCAACGCGGTTTCCATCTCAATGAGTTTCCTATTCCAGTCTTCGGTGCTGAGAGCAGGATCACGGATACCGTTGAACGCGGTTTGATACGTCGACGCAGCCGGTGTGTTCGATTCTAAATGTTCGACCGGGTCGAAATCCGGGCGGATGTCAACCGGTTCCACGTCGTCATCCTCGCCGTTATCGTTGTCTTCCGGCGGTTGCTCTGGGCCTGGGTCTGGCTCCGCGTCAGGAGTTGGACCGGGATCGCTATCATCGCCGTCGCCGTCATCACTGTTGCGCAAGAGGCCAGCTAACGCTCCCCCGCCAGCGAGAACTGCCCCGGCGGCAATCGCTGACCGTCGCGTCACGCCGTCAGAATCATCAGCATCGTCATCATCATCGATTCCAGGGCTGCCGCCGGGATCGTCTCCGTCACCACTACTAATCCTGGTATTAGCGGCATCCTTAGAGTCATCAAGACTCTGAGGCGTCTCTTGAGTTTCGTGAATAGGGTTCGGCGCGTCAGCACAGGGTTCGTTTGAGGGTGTCTCTGCATCTGAGTCAGTTGACTGCTCTACGCGCTCGTCATCCTCACCGATCAAGGGTGAGTCGTCGGTAGAGTCATCGTTGTGTGGCGAGTCCGCAGGCTGGTCGGGACTCTCGCCGTTACCGTCAGCTGTCATACGTCCACGTCGCGTTAAGGCGACGGTATTTAAAACTCTTCGACAATTCGCTGAGACAATCACCGCGGCTGAAAGCGAACGCAATTCCACCGGTTTAATTGCTGGGAGGCTTACGGTAAGACAGACGCGAAAAATGAACCCGCATCACCGTGAGGTCAAGAATCTCCTGTCTGAGCAGCCAATCCAAATACTCTCCACGTCGGCGCTGTCCGACGCAGACAACAGTCACACGATGGACAACGATGCTGGCGCGGAAAGCCCACGTTCAGAACCAATCCCACGGGCAATCTCGAATTTAGGCATCCCCGGGGAATACCAACGCACTGTAGCGAATCTACTCAGCACAATCGATGGAGTGTTCGCTCCCAACGATGTAGAACTTGGCCACCGCGACGATGACCCTAAACCCGTTGAAGGAACCCTTGGCGTCGCTGAGTCACCACAACAGCTGCCTGAGTCGGTCAAAGACACGCTCCCGCGGGCGACGCGATTCGGGTTGCAAGCCGTCGCACGGACCATGACGGCAAGTGACCGCAGGGCGGTACTTCGTGATGGCGTTGGCATTCTGGCCCAGCAGATCAGCGATGGCGACGCAGCGATTGACGGGTATCAACCATCAACGTATCATCATCACCGCACAGCCGAACGCGTTGTAGCAGCTGTTTCACTGGCGTTTTGTGTTCACGATATCCCCGTGTTAAGCCGCGAACTTGCTGCGGTCTGCATGACTGCGAATCTCGGCAACGGTAGTGATATCGACGAGATTGCAATTGATCGCGTTCAGCAATCTCGACGGGAAATGCGGACGACACCGCGGCTGTTTTGTGCGGATCAGGCAACGCGGTCGTGGGTGCTGCGAGGGACGATCGCCATGCGGCTGGCTGCAGAGAACGGATTCATAGAACCGTGCCGGTGTGAAGCAGTTGTTGATGAGGCGGTGGAGCGGATTGATTGGCTGCGTGACTCGTACTCTGATCGAGTTGGATCGCTGGCAAATCAATCAGTTGCGTGTGCGGCGATGGAGGCTGTGCGACGAGAGACTGAATTGCTCGGGATGTCGGCGAAAATCCTAGGAAACATGATTGGCGTGTCTGGCGTGACAATCGGGGAACGGTATAGTGAGTTTTTCGACGTTGAATCGCCTGACGAAACGGAAGAGCAGAACGTTCACAGTTAATGAGAGTGTGGTGGGGCGCTGTTGGTTGGCGGGGACACCGTCTTTCCGGTGGACACACCACTTTTTCACACCAATGCTTCACATCCCCAAACTTGTGAAGTATTGGTGTCGGAGTTACATGCGCGTGTAGCTCTCAGAGAGTCTACGCGATTTGCTACCTTTTATAAAAACGGATTATAGTAACAACAAATAGAACCGACCCACACAGCACGCAAACACAGCACCCCTAACCGACGACGAATCAAATACCGACGATCACAGGCATGGTCCGTACTCTGCCACGTCAAAACTAAACAGCACCGAACAAATCCACCCCTCGCACACCCCCTAATCATGACTGAAAACACCTCACAACACAGCGACACTGACGCGAACTATCAAGCAGAGCTACAAAATTGGACTCCTCAACCGGGCGAACAAGCACGCAATCACGGCCAGTCACAGCGTGAGGATGAGGAACCCATCAGTAAGTCCTCAACACACTCGACAGCGCCGGATACACAAGCAACAAATACCGAATCATCAACCGCGAATTCACCGCGCAGCAACTCACACAACCAACATTCTGCACAGCAGGGTATGTCAGTCAACGCGACTCGACCGCGGAAAACACCAGCATCCGCAAACCTGAGTAAGACAGATACGCTCGGTACGCTTCGACAACTCATCGCAATGTGTCACGTATACCTCTCGGGTAAACAAGTCGATGACGTAATCGAGATTTGCCACGGAACGGATTGGACGGAACGCATTGAAGCTGAGGTTGCTGCTGGTGAAGTTACACCCCGGGCACCAGTCACCGTTGACAGCAAAAAAACAGCGTGTGAAGACGGCACCCAGTCACGCCGAACTAACCAGTATAATCCGTCTGAACGAGTACTACAACACTACCGAGAGTTCGGCGAAACGCCGCTGATGGTCCGATATACAGGCCCACGGCGTGATGCGATCCGTGCGAACGATGCGATTGAATCGGATCGTGAGAACAAACGGTGTGAGTTGCAGGCATTGCAGGCATTAGTTGATGTGGTTGTCAGTGGCATTAGACCCAGCGACAACCGGGACGCGGACAGGGGAGCGTCTGAGCAGGAACAAGCGAAACTCTCCGAAATTGCGGATGTTTGATTGGTGCATGAGAGTTTTCCGGAAATCCGAATCGACGACTTACTTTTAAGACGTAGCAGCCGATAACTGTACGTGAATGTTAGTCGCACAACACGACCGGCATGACAAGCCTATCGTCCAATCAGCCGTCCGCCACCGTAACGATCTCAGTGAAGCCGATACGTACCGGTGCCTGCACTGCGGCGACGAGTTACGCTTCCTCTGCAAACACACCCTCACAGACCCAACGTCGCTGAACGCTACGGAATTCACAGCCAGAACACACCCGCAATTCGGGCGGTTCTACCACGTCGACGGGACCGATTGCTTACAATCTGCCGCCATGTCGAACGCGCACAGAGCTGGCGTCGAACTCGCGTTGTACAAACTCGCTGAACTCCTTGATCACGCTGACCGAATCACAACCGAGCAACGCGTCGGCTCGCAACAACGACACATTATGTGCGATGTGTTTGCCCCGATTACCGGACTTTCGCGGAATCACGCTGACTCACCGCAAACCAGCACAGAAACCACGACGAGGACGACCAATAAACACGGTGATGTATTCAGTTACGAAAACGACCGACGGGGATCGCCAAGACCTGGTGACGTGACTGGTGGTGTCGCCGTCGAAATCTTCCATACGTGCGGGTATCTCAACCTGAAACGGCGGTTCGAAGTCTTGCTCAACCACGGCATCACAACGTTCATCATGATGACCGAGTCTGGGCGGAATTCGGTGAGCGTGATGCAAGACGCTCTGACAGAGTTAACGACCGGCGTGGAGACTTCACAAGGCAACGCGCGCGATTCCGGGGCCGTATCGGTCACGCCGGGCCGCCTCTACGATGGCGGTGTGTTCGACGAGCCGCAGGCGCACATCAGCGTTGATACACAGCCCTCTGTTTCGGGTGCATCTTCGGCTCACGGCGGTGAGCAGTCATCAGCAGGAGCTACTGTCGAGCAAGTAGGTATCGTCGGCAGTAATGTCAGCACGCCGGGGTCACAGACAGCTGCAACGGAGACAATAACGATCGAAAAACCCGCAGACTCACACCCAGACACAGGCGGTGAATCTGTTGACGATGCATCCGGCGACGCTGCCAGAAACACCACGAATACTACTGCTACCGCTACAGATGAGGCAGGAACTGCTGCGATGCCCGACGAAACAGGTCGTCCACTGATCGCGTGGCAATTGCCACGAGAATTTGAGCAATCCGTCACGCTCGGCACACCGATCTCTCCTGGCCTCATCGATGAAGACAACCTACACGCATTGCCAGATACACTCCGATGACCACTGTTGTTGATTCTCACCGACTCAGCATCGATTTCGTCGACAGCGACTGTGTACACAGTCGACAAACTAACATCCATACTCAACCACAATGACGATGAATCAGAACACCTCTAGTGAAGCACAGAATGGCGAGACAACGCGTACTGAACCGACTGAGGACGATAACACGGAGCAGGACACGACAACACCATTTGCGAGGTATTCTAATTACAAATCAGGGACACAGAAACTCGAATCACAACACGCACAGACACGTACGGAGTCAACTGGCGAGACGGCCTCAGAGACAGGGGAAGAAGCAGCGAGTGTTGACGAAGATTCAATAGGTGAGCACAGCGTGGTGACGGACGGGCACGGGCCACCGGAATTCTTGCTTCTCGACGACGACTATGTCACGTGCCAAGTCTGCGAGTGTGTCTTCCCCTCTCCGGAGTTACGACTCGGCCATGAAGTGCTTGCTGCGGCGTTTGAAGACACAGACACAGACGAGGAGAGAGATAGAGCGGAGGATGAGCACGAGGAAGATGAAGGCGCGCAGCAGGATTCATGGGACTCTCACCGCACCTACATCGAAACTGTGTATGGCGGCAACACACAAGGCGACGCCGGTGCAGCATTCACACGACGATTCCAGTCATATGATCCCGGTGAGGTGCCTGCTGATTGCCGATATCGTGAACGTGCACTCGACCATCGGCATGAGGTTGTTGTTGCAGGCGCACTCCAGTGTCTTGCTGATGAAGCGACCGACTGGGCGTGGGACTCCCCAGAAACGATCACGTATCGGTCGCTCGCAGACGCGGTGAACAACCTCGCCGACGAAGTCGGAACACAGTCAGTGTCAACCACAACTGTGAATCGCGTATTGACAACCGTGTTCAAAATCGACGCGGAGCAATGGGCTGTCACGCCGCCTCGATCAGTGCAAGATACGCATGACTCCAGCATTGAATCGCAGGATCGAAGCGAGAACACGCCGTCTTCCAGTCAGGCACAGTCTGGAGACGTGGATGCGGACTCTGGTTCTGAGGCGGAAGAACGAGACGGTGTCGAGTCAGAAGACGCGTCTGCGTCTGCCTCCCCGCATGATGAATCTACGGCAGACTCACAGGACCCCGGTGACGACGATGACGATGATCAATCGCAGTCCGCAGAGACCGAAGAATTCAGCGATTTCACCTTGAAGCAGCAATGCGTTCTCGTTGAATTGTTAGCGTGCGCCGAGTCGGATGCGACGCACGCAGAAATCGCGGATCGCGTCGGAACTGCGCAAAGCAACCCGTCGCAAGTCGGAGATCGAGCCCAACACATCATCGACGATTTCGCCTGGTATCGGCAATTCAAATGGGGCGACTCGCGCGATGAACAGACCGACGTGTTCACAGCGACCACGACGGGCGACAGCGTACCGGCTGCTGTACTTCCGTTTCTCAGATCGCGCGCTGGTGACGCTCCTGTTGATGAAATGATCAACGGGATTGTGCGGAGTGACAGCCTGTCGCTTGCTGCGTTATCAATTCCAGACCCGACCACTTCACGAGACGCCCCTGGCACTGACGACGACAGTGACACGGCGAGTACGATGAGCGGTCGTGAGCGCACTACTAACTCTGTCACGGGCACTGAGACGCTCGACGGCGACGACGGCGAGAATGAACGTTTTGATGAAGATGCGAGTGCAGCTGCTGGCGTGGCGGTGACTGACGCTGAATCGGATGCAGCGACTGTCACGGAAACAAGGCAAAGCACCGACGACGTGCAGCCGCAGGGACAGACCGTCTCGATTGGTGAACTGAGACAGCTCCGCGATCAAATCGAGTTCGTCCTGCGGGCTGCAGAATTACAACAGGACCGCATGCAAGCATCGGCGTCAGCCACGACCGTTTGGGAGGTGGATTCGATGCCGACGGTCGAGAATCGCGGGGAAAATCCTCGGGCAGACAGCGGCGATCCGCAGCACAGTCAACATCAATTAATCGAATCGTATCGGAACTGGGAGTTTGCGCTCTGTGAGCAAGTCTTAGCGGAACTGACGCGCGTGATTGACCAAGCGGAATCCGCATCATCACAGTGACTACTCGAAAAGGAAACACAGTTGCCGTGGGGTCGGGTCAAGAGACCCCGTCTCTCCTCATCACGTGAACTGGCTCGGGCCAGCCCCGAGACATTCGCTTTGAAAATCGAAGAATGAACGAGGCTCCCGCTGACAATCTTCGTTCAGCGAGGATTCGAGGTCTTACCACGATCGCAGTCCTACAGTAAAATATGCGAGATCACCAAGCTGAACAGTCATGCGGACCACAGTGCCCAATATCCACGACGCCACCCTCACAAGACACCGATGACGCTGACGACGGCACGAAATCTCTGATCAAACCAATCACAACCTGGGTGAAAACGCTAACAACCACGCTGCTCCCCGGTCAACCAACCCGGAGAGATCACGCCGACGAACTCGGCGCTGCCGCTCACACTGGCTCCGGCGGTGACGGTGACGAAAGCAGAACGCCGGTTACAATCGCCGTCTCAACGCTCATCAACACTGTTGCGCACAACACGCAACTCACGTCTCCGTCAGCAACCAGCGCAGTCAGCACGAACGCGTCCACGGAGATTTACGACACTGCAGAACCACACGTCCTGTACCTCACCCACGACGACGTTACCGGGAGCGTCGTTGGCCGCAGCGGCGCGGGACACAATTCAACGGCAGGCGTCCCACCGACAGCGTTCTTCAAGCCCGCTGCGGCGCGCACACAACAACTGTGTGTTGCGATTGCAACTTGCGGCGAACAGGCTGTCACGGCACCAATCAGCATCACAGAAGGTGAATTACTGGAGCGATTACGTCACCACGTTACCATCGACGGTGAATCGTACTGTGTCCGGTACGAACTCGATGTTGATCACCGCGCAGTGACCGGCGGCGCGGATTCACTGCAACACACGTCCGCGCCCGGTGACGAACGCGTCGACAGCAACGACAGCAACACGTCCACTGTGTAACAATGCTGGGAGCAACGCTCGGCCTGCTGACCGGGGCGCTGACCGTGTTAGCAGCAACCGTCCCGTTCACTAGGGGTGATTCAGCATCCATTCGAGACCGATTCAGCGTCGTTCGAGCAGGCCTCAGCAAACGAACCGCGGCGTACTTGGTTGTTGTAGCCAGCGTCGTTGCACCGGTCGCGTACGCTGCGGTGCGCGTGACAGCATACATCCCGATGCTGGAATGGGGGTTGCTCGGGGAGAACGTGTTCACAGCGCCGTTGAACACGCTGGTTGAGACAGCCGCTGCTGACGGCTCACAACCCGATACTGCCGGGACAGCCGCTGACAACACGGCGATGATGCTTGGTGATGTCCTGTCAGCTCCGGCAGAACTCGTGTTGCTTGCAGCAGCGACGGTCGCGTTCGCCGCAGCACTCCAGTACGCGTTTGCCGTACTCGTCATCGACGAAGAAGAGTTGTGGCGCGGCAGTTACGCGAAAGTCGCGGTGTGGGCTGTGTTACACATGTTTGCCGGGATTCCGCTGTACGCTGTGATCCCGCTGTTCAGCGCTGGCGTGGTGTACGAGCAAATTCACCGCCGGGACGGATTTGAAGCAGCTGTCGCCGCGCATTACGCGATGAATTCGGTCGTGATTTGGTTTCTGCTCGCTACGGCAGCGTTGCTGTTCCTGCTGTGATTTCCCGAATCTCGTGTCGTGATTAGTTCAGCGACAGAGCGAGAAAACGAGCGTTTATCCTGCTAAATCGAGAACAATACGATAGGAAGCGTATCATGCCACATGACCAGTCGCAGTCACAACGCGACGAGGACGCCCAGTCTTCCCCGAACCAGCAGCGTGATGCCGCCCAACAAAATCCGTCCGATGAGCACGGCAACCCTCAACACCGTCGTGAACACGATGCGGCGCGCGGACACGACCGGCCTAGAGACGCACAACAGCGGCGTAGTTCCAGCGTTGCAATCCACCAACTCGACGCCCTCATAACGCTCAGCGCCGGACTCTTAATCGGCATCGGTGCCTCTTACTTTGGGATTGCTTTGCTAATTCTCGATGGAGTGATCGCAACTAGTTCGTGGTTCGCTGCACTCCTCATGTCGGTGCTTGCAGTGGTTGGTGCGGGGATTCTTTATCGCGTTGCTGAATTGGTGAGCGAACGAATTACGCCTCTCACATCGCTTCCACGCGGCGATCTTGCGATTGTCGGCATCGGTGGCGTGATCGGGCTGACAACCGCGTTCACAATGGCTGCGTACGCGCACGGGCAAACAGGCCCAACGCTACAACTCGTCTTTTCGTCGTTTCCAACCGGGTCCCCATCGCTGCTTTCGACAGCCGGAGCAGCCGTCGCGTTACTGATCCCGTGCATATTATTCATTCTGCAGGATGCGACAGCTGGCGAGCGAGCAATGAAACACCACACCCAGTTCGTGCAGCAGCACGCTCCCGTCGAGGGAGGAGACGCAATTCGAGAGCAGCAACCGCGGCGAGTACTAGACAAGCAAGGCGTTGACATAGCGTCGCAAGACGATGCGCCACGTGTCGATGCAACCATGCCGGATGTGTTGCCGTTCGGCGAGAACGTCGAGTTCCAAACTCCAATCAAGCGTGAGGAGAGTGAGTCAGCAGCTACGCCGGAACAGCAGGCATCAAACGGTGATGGACCCGGCGGACAATCCAACGATACCACTGGTTCACAGTCGTCGTCTTCGGACTCAGAACCGGGATCAGACGCGTCAGGACGCCGGAATCCATCTCACCAGCAACCCCGTGATGGCGAGGGGAATCGCACGGAACAATCAGCAAGAGACGGACCCGCTAACGAGCAAGCGGGTGGTGAGCCGGGAATCACAGCTAATGAATTTGAGTACGACTGGCAGACTGATCCAGACCATGATTTCGGTGACGTTGGCGGGCTGATGGACGCGAAACGTGAACTTGATGAAGACGTGATCAAACCGTTGCGAACGCATCAAGAAGAAGCTGAAGCACTCGGCGTCACTCCGTCAAACATTATTTTCCACGGCCCGCCGGGGACAGGGAAGACGTTCTTAGCGAAAGCGCTCGCCGCTGAACTGAAGTTCCCGTTCGTGGCGTTGAGCGGTGGTGACGTGCAGAGTAAATGGATTAACGAATCAGCTGAACAAGTCAATGCGTTGTTCTCGGAAGCGAAGCAGATTGCGGAAGTGACCGGTGGGGCGGTGATTTTCCTCGACGAACTCGATACGGTGCTGAAAGACCGAACGGCGGTGCGGAGTCACGCTGAAGATAAGAAAATCGTGAACGAGTTCCTGAGTCATCTTGAGGAAGCAACGGATCATAACATCGTGTTTATTGGCGCGACAAATCGCGCTGATGCGCTTGACGAGGCGGGAACGCGGTCTGGGCGGATCGATAAGAAAATTGAAATCGGGATGCCTGATCAAGAACAGCGCGAGGCAGTGTTGCGCGCGCAACTCCGGGATCGACAGCACGAGTTAGGAGAACGTGATATCAAGGGGATTGCTGCGCATACAGATGGGTTGTCAGCCGCTGATTTAGAGTCGCTAGTGAATAGCGCGGCGAAGAAAGCGTTGGGTCGGGACAAGGCAGTGATTGCGCATCAGGATTTGAAAGACGCATTCGACGAATTTGAGGAGTGAGGAGGTACACAGTCCGCAGAACTGTGTATTATAGGTCACCCACAGACTCATATCGTTAGAGTGTCGTGATCGTAGTATGGCAGATAACGTCAAGTCCGGAGACGAGTTCACGACGCTTGAAGAAATAATTGCTGTCGGAGATGAAGTCTCAGCAAAAGTCGCTGTGTCGGCGTGTACAGTCCGAACAGGCAAAGAAGCCGAAAAGTAGGTTGGGAGTTGCGTTACTCTTCGGTGACCGGGCCTTTGTACTCCCAATTGAGGCTGTCGCCGTCATAGGCGAGGCCCTCTCGTTAAACACTCTTCTCCCAAGTGTGAATAACACAGTCACTCAACTGCTACAGAATTTTTCAAGCATATAAGTCAATGGAGGAGATATGACTGAGTACAGACAGCACCGAACCACCCCAAAGCCAGTCGTATAGAGACGCAGAAACGCACACGCCAGATCAACCAATACACACACCAACACACCTAACTTCGAATGCCGAGTGAACTCTCCCAACAATCCATCGCAACCGACCCGCCGTCCGCAACACACGTATTAGCAGATACAGAACGTATTTCCGCTGAATACCGCACAGATAGCGGAGTTTGCTGCCTGTGCGGCGTCTATTCCGACGGCCAGTCAGTCGACAAAGCAACATCAAAGAAATACTTTAGCGACGATCCATTGCTGGCAGTTCCAGACTCCGACCACGTCTGCAAGCACTGCGCATGGGTGATGGACCAGCGGACGTTCAAACAAGGTCACTGGATAGCGCACGCGGACGGTGTCGAATCACCATCCACAGGTGACTTACTCGACAGCTTCCGATTGCTACGAAGAGGAAACATCGACGCGCCGTTTGCAGTCCACGTCACGAGTAGCCCGATCCGATCATCCCACTCGTACATCTGGACACCGGTCAACGCGACCGATGACACCGTCACCGTCGCATACGACAGAGAGCAGGTGCGAATCGACGACTGGAGCGTGTTCTCACAGCTTGTTGCAGCGATCGAAGACCTGCGACTCCACGGGTTCACCTTCGACGAAATCCGCTCCGGTGAACCACGAGTCCGGAATTTGCGTGAAATCGGGCGCGGAACGTACCGCGATCGTGACCAAGTAATTGATCCACACCGACGAACTGCCTGCCTAGAACTGGCGCTCACACTCTCTCGAAGTGATGACGACCAGCCGCGGACAGAACTAACAGACGACTACGACCCGCTCACCACACATGACGATTGAAAAAACAGATCTCGAACAGGTGCAGGATGCTGCGACAATCGCGTACGCGGTATTCTGCCAGACTGACTTCGATAGCATCGACACGCACCGAGACCTCGACGACGAGTTCGCCTCTCGGATTGCCGCAGCAGCACAGACAGACACCGTCGCATCGTTTGCGCAACGACTGGCAGATCGGTGGGGGATGCGTTCACTGGCCAGCATCGACGGTGTCAGAGAAACGATCTACGAGTACGACGAGAACGGCACTGCACAGGAATTCCTTCGAACTATCCGGAATCACAAGGCGCTGGTCGTACTCGAAATGCGTGAACAGTACATGAATCTCAGCGGTAACGAGGATGACAACGAATGAAGACAGTCACAGATATCACCGGCACGTACGAGGCACAGTCACCAATCAGCCACGGCAGCGACGAAGACTTCGGTATGGAGATCAGACTCCGAACGCTGGAGATGGCAGTCAGAGACAACGGCGACGTGTATCACGAGGATGTTCCAGTCATCTCAGGGAACAGCCTTCGAGGGCAATTCCGAGACCTGCTCGCTGAGGACTTCCTTGACCGGATCAGTTTGGACGACGACCCAGTGCAGGTGAGTGACACGCTTTCGGCCGCCCTGTACTCTGGTGGATCGCTAGAGCGGACGGCAGGCGCTGGGAAACTCAACCGGCGACTGATACACAACATCCGTGACCACATCCCGCCGCTCTCACTGCTCGGCACAGCCATCGAGGATCAGATGGTTGAAGGCCGCCTCGACGTGGGGCAACTGTTGCCGATCGCCGTCGAAACACAATCATTCACCGGACGCGACTCCGACCAGTCCGTGTTCGAGTACGTCGATAAAACGTTTTACACGCGACAAGATGATCGCGTCGGCGGCAAACAAGATGGTGAGGAGGCACAGCAAATGAAATACGACGTGCAAGTGTTCATCCCAGGAACGCGCTTCCATCACGACCTGACGCTTCGATCTGGCCACTCAGACATCGAAGCGGCCTGTCTCGGTCACGCGCTCGACCTTTTCGAAGACAGGGCTCGCGTCGGTGGAATGGCGTCTCGTGGCCTCGGAGAAGTCGAATTCGAGTACGACAACCGTCCAGACGGCGAGCGGTACCGCGAGTGGCTCGACGAGAACCAGGAAGATGTTCGGGAGTTCGTCGAGGAGCTTGACGAGCAGGTGAACTGATATGCCACGAGATGTGTACTGCCTGCGCGTTGATCTCGGCAGCCCAATCGCAGCGTCAGATCCGTACATCCATTTGGATAGCTTTGTTTCCTACGGCGCTGCTGTGGAAAGCATCGGCCACGACGGCATCGCAGAGTTGGATGATGGTGGTGAACCAGAGTACTTTGAAGATGAGATGCCTTTCAGGAAATACGAAGTTGACGACGAGTGGGTGTGGGCGACGACCGCCGCCGGAATTGCGACCGGGGAAGCGGCTGGCATCGAGGAGGCAGAGCGCTGGAGTGCGACGAAGTGGCGAAAACACTTCGATGATGACCCTGTCCACCAGATCAAAGAAACGCACATCAACACTTCCAGCGGGTCGTTCAAGTCCTACAACGCAGCACTGCCGTATGCAGCTGCGGACGAACTGACGTTCTTTTTCGAGCCAGCCACAGATGCAGATCCGGAAAGAGTTGTTGAACTCATCGAACGCCATGTCTCCGGGATCGGGAAAAAGCGCTCGCAAGGCTTCGGTCAGATCAACAATATCGATCTCGTTGACGCAACTGGAAGTGTCTCATCGGCGCTTCACCACAACGGCACGATCCTCCGCTCGACACCGGCTGAGTTCGCGTCCCGGGTCGTTGCCAACACACGGTACGAGAGACGGACTGTCCGACCGCCGTACTGGCACTCACATAACCAGTCGATGGCGATTACACCGTTCACTGACTTCCCGGAAGATGCTTTGGAGTCTGATCTCGGCTTAGAGAGCGAACTGACAGCGTAACGATGCAGGATCTTGAACAGCGACGGTTTCGACTGCATGCACGTGCAGATGGTTATCAGCGCCGGATAGAGCGTGCGGGAACGTATATCGAGCGGATAGACGAGCGCTTTGATGCGCCATCACTCCACGTTTCCGGTGGAAAAGACTCGCTCGTACTCTGGCATTTGATGCACGAGAGTGCAATCGAATGGCCTGTCTTTCACTTTGATAACGGGCTGTTGAACGTGCCTGGTGTGACCGAGTTCGTCCGACACCTCGCAGACGAGTGGGAGAGCCAGCTATACGTCCGTAGTTCGGAAGCTGTCAACGACGAACGGATGCTGCTCGAAGAGGGGCACGGCTACAACGGCTATTGGGGCACCTACGAGCGGCTTGCACGCAAGCAGCACTGGGATTGTCGTGTCCTCGGTATTCGGGCGGCAGAGTCACCACAGCGCCGCGATAGGTTCGACGGCCTACGGATACCCACAGACACCTCGCACGACCCCGCGGCGGCACCGATCCATCATCTGAAAACCGCAGACGTGTGGGCATATATCGTCGATCACGACCTCGACTATCACGAGATCTACGACGAACAGGGAGAACTGTACGATGGCATCGATTCACGGGAAAACCGGCTGGTGACGCTGTACGACAGCGAATTTGACTCACTCGGTTCGCAGGAAATATCCCAGTTTATCTATCCTGGCGAGACAAACGAGTTGAAAGACATCGAACAACGGAAATAGTGGGATATGTGGGAAAGATTTATTGTGTTTGTGGGGTAAGTGGGATATATGGGAAAAAGGATAGGCGATTACGAGATCGAAATCGAAGACCGTCCTACCGATGACCGTTCCAAAGCGATCTGTATCGAGCGAGCAGACCTGGAAGAGCAATTCACGTTCGAAGTTCAAGACGGGTCACTCCTCTACCAAGGCCCAATGAATGCAGACGCAATGACATGGACGGAAGTCCCCGACGGTATTCGAGAACTGGCGGAAGGGCATTTTGGAACCAAACTAACTGCCGATACTGAAGACTTGATACAGCGGCGTGAAGCCAACCTGGTATAACGATGCCTGACCCGAAAATCGACTCGAAGGGGCGCATTGTCATTCCCAAATCAGCCCGCGAATCCTGGCAGATCGATACTGGCGACAAAGCGCATCTTCGTGTCCGGTCTCCGTCTGGGAAGACGCAGTCAATAAGAGATGAAGTCGACAGCCGTGGCCGAGTCACGATCCCGATAGAGACACGAGAAACATTGGGTGTTAGCGAAGGCGACCGGGTGGAAGTAGACGTGATCGGCGTGGATGGTGGCGGGTTCGAGTGTGAAGAATGCGGCGATGAGTACGACCTCGGAAAAATCCTCATTCTCGAAAGCGGTGAACGAATCGTCTGCGCGGGGTGCTCAACGCCAGAAGATAGGATCATCACGTAACGATGTCTGAACTCAAAAACTACCAAGAGAAGAACGTCCTCGAAGCCGCCCGTGAGCGGATACACTACACGTTCGACGAGTTCGATCACGTGTATCTCTCCGTGAGCGGCGGCAAGGACTCCTCGGTGCAGATGCAGCTCGTCCGGCAGGTACTCGAAGAACGAGATCGGAGCGAAACCTTCGATGTGCTCTTTGTTGACCTCGAAGCACAGTACAAAGCCACCATCAAGCAGATGGAAACTCTCATCGAGAACAGCGAGCACGTCCTTGGGGACGTATACTGGTGCTGTCTGCCATTGTCGCTCCGGAATGCCGTCTCACAGATCCAACCAACGTGGACGTGTTGGAATCCAGCAGAACGTGAGAAGTGGGTTCGGGAGATGCCTGACTACGACTACATATTAACGGCAGATGATAACCCATTCGACTTTTTCGAGGAGGAAATGGAGTTCGAGCATTTTGTTGATGAATTCGGTCGGTGGTACGCTGAACAGCACGACGGACTCTCTGCGTCTGGTATCGCAATCCGGAGCGATGAAAGCCTCAACCGATTCCGGTCGCTGACCAGCGATACCAAACAACGCTACGGCGGGAAGAACTGGACAACACAACTCCAGGTTGACGACGAGTATCTTGATGTGTACAATGTCTATTTTATCTATGACTGGCGGACGGAGGACATCTGGGGCTACGTGAGCAAGTACGATCTCCCCTACAATGACGTATACGAGCAAATGTGGAAAAACGGTATGTCGATCCACGATGCTCGTATCTGCCAACCGTTTGGCGACGATCAACGAAATGGACTTGACCAGTTCCGCCGAATTGAGCCAGAGACCTGGGAGAAACTACTGAACCGTGTCTCTGGCGTCAACTTCGGAAATATCTACGCTAGAACCTCTCTGCTCGGAGAGTTCAGCAGCGAAAAGCCAGACCATCTCTCGTGGGAAGAATACGCCGTCTTCCTACTGGAGAGTGTGGGCCTCTACAGTCCAGAGCTCCGAGATCATTACACAGACAAGATCACTGGATTCATCGACTGGTACGAGGACGCCGAATACGAAGATACAGGTTGGACAGAAGAAATGGGTCTTGAAGACTTCCCAGACGCACATCCAGACGATCTCCCAAAGAAAGGATACCCATCATGGGAGCGGATTGCGTGGGCGCTTGAACGGAATGACTTCTGGATGAAACGCCTGGGCTTCAACCAAACAAAAGGCGGCAGAGAGAAGCTGGAGATGCTCCGTGAACAGTATGGTGAATCGCTGATTGATCCCAGTGCAACTGACGACAAACACCTCGGTGAATGGGCAGAGAACAATGTCTGACAAAGAAACCCCGCCTGTCGAAGACGACCGAATCGAGGATCGCGCAGATGTCGATGTCGAAGCGTGCGACTTCAAAGAAGTGTACGAACTCGCTGCAGAAGCTCATGAAGATGGTGTAAAGGTACAACCCAGAGATGACGCGGAATGGTATCGTGTTGGAGATGACGCGATAGCCTGCCTCTGGTGGCCACAAAATCGCTCAAACACGGCACGCCTCTCACACTGCTGGGTGCGTGAGGAACGTCGAGGCGAGGGCATCGGCGCTTCGCTAGTCTATCGCCGTGTAGAAGATGCGAGGGCTGACGGTGCAGATATGATAGACACGTACGCATACCATCCCAGTCTGTACGAAGATCTTGGCTTCGAGGCTGGCGAGTCGTACAAGATGGGGACGACGCACATGACGCTGGAGGTTGATGACAATGACTAAACAATCGACACTCGACGAACTGGTAGAGGTACTGGATGACGATAGCGACGACGAGCTAACCGAGGAACTCCTCCTCGATGCTGTTGATCAGTTCTTCGATCAGACCGACGACCTTGACGAACAGGTCTCGGCGCTGAATGCACTCCGAGAGAAACTGCACGAAGAATCGCCGTTCAGCGAGCCAGTTGAGTATATCAAGTGGGTAGACCAAGACAACCTCGAAGGCAACGACTACAACCCGAACGAGGTTGCCACGCCGGAGATGGAACTGCTGCACAAGTCGATCAAAGAGGACGGATACACGCAGCCGATCGTCACGTACGAGACCGAACCCGGGCACTTCGAGGTCGTGGATGGCGAGCACCGGAGTATCATCGGGAAAGAGTACGATGACATCCGTGAACGCCTTCATGACCATGTTCCGGTAACGGTGATCGACAAGCCCGAGGACAAGCGGATGGGGTCAACAATACGCCACAACCGCGCCCGTGGAACGCACCAAATCAGGGACATGAGCGATATCGTCGTTGAACTCTTTGATCGCGGCTGGGATGACGACCGAATCATGGAAGAACTTGGGATGGAACGCGACGAGGTTCTGCGGCTGAAGCAGGTGAGTGGGCTAAAAAAGGCGTTCTCCGATCACGAATTCAGTCAGTCATGGACAGAGTACGAAGATGAACACATCGACGAAGGTAAAGTCGAAGACTGAATTTTCTCAGGTTTGGCTCCTACTCTTCAGCGACCGGGCCTTTGTACTCCCAATTGAGACTGTCACCGTCGCGGGTCACGACGTACTTGTACGGACCGTGGAGGTCGCCACTTTGGCATTTGCAGCCTTTCGACCCGCACGTGTTCTTGCGGATCACGACTGTTCCGCCGCTGCTGGATTCCTCAACCGCCTCGATGGATTCGCCGTCACCGGCTTCGATGTCGTCAGGAGACACGTCTTGACGGTACTCAATGAGGTCGTCAATCCAGTCTTGGACAGCTCGCAAGTCTTCAGAGGACTGTTTCGGGATGCCTTCTCGGAGGTATTTCGGGAGGCCGTCGGGAGCGCGCGGTTTCTCTGGCATTGCTTGGTAAACACTGCGCTCGCGTAGTACTTGAATGTTTACCAAGCAACGGGTAGCGTCGGTAAGCGAAGATGGCATCTACAGGCGGGTCAAAGCGAATCTTACGGGCCCTGTGCCGTGAGGCCGTTCGCGTGGAAAGTTGCTACACCGGTATTGTTGTCAGAATATAATTGGGAATCAAGGGTGCGTAAGAGACGAAGACGGCGTTGACGAGACGCGAACCGTCTCGTTTGCACACCAGAAATCTTCGATTTCCAAGGACGCTGTATCCCATTCCTCAAGGAGCAACACAGGGAGCGAAACGACCGAGTAGCGCAGTAGGAAATGGCGTAGCGCCTGCGATCAGCTAAAACCGGGGCTCGCCAAAGAAGTCCCAGCCAGCGAAATACGAGTTCCCCGAGCGTGTTCGCTCTCATCAGTGTTCTATAGAATCGAAAACACGGCGCTCGACTCCGAGCTTCCAGCCAGCGAAAATCCTGTCGCGGTCTCCCGGACGCTGAACGTACTCATCATGCATGTGATCGTACTTTTGATCTACGCAATAGTTCGCACAGATGCCGAGACGCTTCTTCAAGAACAATAATGACTCTTTTAATTCGTGACTATACTTGATTTTCTCCTCGCCAGCGTCGAAGTCCTCAAGGGTGTCTGTCTCAGTCACGTCTTCGAACCGTAACGACAGACAATCCAGCGGCGAGTGGAACGAGACAGACCCGAAATCCAACAGCCAAAAGTCACTGCCGTCGATCGTGTGCAGATGACAGTCGTCAGCCTGCTCGTAAATCCGAAACAGAGCTTTCCCTTTGACGACGTACAGCGCGTTTTTCTTCACTGAATTTCGTTTGGCCGCAGCTTTTTTATCGGCGCGGTAGTTTTCCGTTCCAAGGCGGGCGAACTTTCTGGCGTGCTTGTTGATGACGTACAAGTGCTCTAAGACTTCTTTTGAGACAGTACCAACAGTCTCGCTTTTCCACGTCGCAGCGCCGCCGTCGTGTTCGGCCCAGTAGTGTCTTTGGAGAACACGGAACGCGTCCGAGTACTCGACTCTCTCGATGTGAGAGAATTGACAGCCAGTGGCGGGGCATCCGAGTTCCATCTGCCCGTTGGTGTCATGGACTTGGCTTTCCGAGTCAACCGTTTGCCGATTCGCACTTCCGAGTTCAAGTAGTTCATATTTGTTGTCTGTGTTCCTGTGTTCATCGTATGCGTGTTTACGGATGGCTGCCTCAGACCAGTCCGTCTCACCGCACTCTCGGCAGCGGTACTTCGTAACTGCAAGCGTATCTACGGCTGGTTGTTGGGTTGACATCGCTTGGTGAGGACTACCCTGTTTTGATACATAAATGTTCGATAAATAGTTAGACACGGACGAGAGCGTGGCTGTCACGTCGTGGAAGTTGATCCCGCAGACACCACCAAAGAATGTTCACAGTGTGGTGTGAAGACAGACAAACCTCTCTGGGTGCGAGAATATAGCTGTCCGAGTTGAGGCTACACAGTCAACCGTGACTATAATGCTGCGTTGAACGTCTGGGAACGCGGTTTGCGGAAGCTAGGAGTGGTTCACTCCGAAGCAACAACGCCTGCGGAGGCTGGAACCGCTGTGGAGCAGGCTCAGCCCGAGGTTGTCTCTGCAAGTTCCGTCGTGGAAACAGGAAGCCCCTGCCTCAAGGAGGCCGTCTCAGACGGCTGAGTAGGCAGGCGTCAGTTCACACACGAGCGTAGCAGTAGTTGAGAACTCGGCTCCTGTGTAGGAATATTCCTACTGGACACTGTGAACAGTGCGGCGAGCTTAACTCGATGGCACAGTTGGGCGATCGTATGCACTCAGCCCGTGTCTCTGCCGTCGCGGAAGCCTTCGCAGCGCTTGGACTGGATCACATTGCGGCGTTCGACCGTGCAGAGCCAGAATTTGAGATGTTCTCAGAGTTACGGGTCCAACAGAAACAGTTGGGTGTGTCGCTCGCTGAGACTATTCAACACCGCATCGCGTTAGGGATGGGGGCAGCGCTGATTAATTATCGTTTAGCCGGTGACGCACAGTCGTTTTGGTCATCGTTGTCGACTGCGGTTCAAGATCATGGGGCTGTCACGTCAGTCCCAGATGTTGAGGCCGTGCTTGACGTGTTTTTGGAGGACCCGGTGAATTCTCGTAGCGTGTCGTACAAGCGGACGCGCGTGGAGCGGTTTTTTGAGAGCGGGTTTGCTGAATGGCTTGTATCGGAGTACCCTAATGTTGAGGCGGTGACTGTCTGGGAGGAGTTGGCGGCAGCGCTCGATAACGACATGGACCTGAAGACGATTGTGTTCGCCATGAAGGTGTTCGACGTGATCGAGTTTATCGAACACGGCGAATACTTGTCGGTGCCGAGTCGTGTTCCGATCCCTGTGGATTTGCAGACGGAGCGGATGGCGTTGTTGTCGGGGATTGTTGGGGAGTCCCCGACTGCAGAGGATGTGATCGAGGCGTGGGGTGCGGTAACTGAAGGTGTCTCGATGCGGTTAGATCGTGAAGTCTCGGTGTTTCGGATTGATAGTATCGCGTGGCAGGCAGGGCAGATTGTCGGGCAGAACAAGGAGAGTCGGAGTGTTGCGGAGAATGCTTTGACGCGGCATTTCACCGGGGTTGGCGTGGGTGAGAGTGAGGCAGGACGGTTGGCTGGTGAGTTGGTGACTGATTTTGATCGGGTGCGTGATTTGGATGTGTTTTGAGAGCGTTGTGGGTGGGGTGTTTGCGGACGCGGGGGTGTGTCCGCCGGTACGATTCTTCGGTGGAATTGCGGACGCGGGGGTGTGTAGTGAGGGCGTCGAGTGCCGTTAATTCATGTACACAACTAAAAGCTCGATAGCGGTGATTTTCGCCTGTTAGTCGCTGTAGCGACAGGGCGTGTAGCGGTGAAATGGCGCAGTTTAGTGTTTGTATAGTTACCAGTCGTCCGTTGTCTTGCGTTTTGGTGTGATATTAGATTCACGTCTAATCTTGGTTATTTGTGTATATAAATTATGACTCTCGGTAATTAGTCCTCTGGGAGGTCAAAGTGTACTCAGATTTTAACCGCTATCGAGACGACACCCCGAGGGTTGAGCATCCTAAAAGACGGTTCCTTCGGGAATTAGGCACTGGCGGGGTGGCGACAACTCCAGTATACAGTAGATAAACTATATAACGATATACCGAATATAGAGCGTTGAGTTGCCCAGAGTTTCGGAGGATGGGTTTATTTTTCATAATTCTATTCGGAAATTGTGGAATATCCTACGAATTTGTACCGGTTGAGAACGCAATAGACATAGTCACTGCCTCAATTAATTGAACTCTGACTAATTTATGGTTATCTCCAGAGTGTTGCCACTCACGAATGGCGAACCGAGGGGCGAGCAGTGTTAGTCAGGCGGAATTAATGCTGAGGAGATCAACTCAACACACTCACCGGCTGTGAGGGCCGGTGCGTAGTCGATTGCGCCGTCAACACTCGCCTTCAGCAAGAAATCGGTCAGTCGCCAAATGTTGTACAGCAACACAGCGAACACGAAGTAGAACAGCCGTACCCGGTAGTCTTTCGAGGATGTCTTTGCGAGGAAGTCGTTCTTGATGCTTTTGTACTCGTTTTCGATCTGCCAGCGGCGACTATACCGCCGACAGAATGATTCAGCCTCATCAGGTCCAACACGAAGATTCGTCGCAAAGACAGCCGTCCCTTCTCCTTTCGTGGCAGTGACGTACAAGAATCGCATTGGATGCGAGCCCGTCTCAACGTGGACCGATGCAGATTCCACAGCGACTTCTTCCCCATCGGCCTCCATCTTCTCGATAGCTTCCCGTTCAGTGCTCGTGATCCGCTTCGGAATGAGATAGTTCACGCCGAGATTGGAAAGCGTCTGAAAGACGTGCCGTGAGTCAAACTCACGGTCACATAGCACCGTTTCGATCTGGACGTGTTCTTGGGCTTGTTGCACTAACCGCCGGACAGCGCGATGAATCTGGTTGGATCGATTCTCGTCCCAGTTAGAACTCTCGCGAATTGGCTCCACGGCCAAGATCAACGGAATATTCTGGCCGACAATCGACAACGTCGCAAATTTGAACGCCCGCTGATCCCCTTCTTTCGTCCCGCTGACCATCGGCATTCCCTCGACCTTGCCGTAGTAAGGAACTGTGGTGATGTCGATAGCCGCAGTGACCGGCCGCCGGAACGAGACCTCTGAGGCGATGGCTGAAAGAAGCTGATTGCTGGCTACATCGAATCCTTCGATGATGTCCTCGGGATCGAATTGCTTGATTGCTCGGAGATGTGTATCACCGTGAGGGCCGTACTCTTTGCCGCGCTGGTATTGGAAGCGAGCAGCTCCCTGGGCTGTTCCACAGCCGACCATCCCCATGAACGTCTGCAACTCGAAAAACTGGACATCCTCGTAGGTGGCGTTCTCACCACGACCCGTCTCGAATCCGTCGAAGCCATGATTCCGTGCGAGGCGAGTCGTCCGATAAATTTGCTCGTCGCTGAAACCATCATCTGCCTCGGTGTCTTCATCAGAAAATGTGTGAGGGTCCTTCTCTGGAGTGAGTACCTCTTCTTTCGGGCGTACCTCAGGCACTGAAATATCGCGGTCGTGGATTTCTTTGACGACGTAGTGTGCGGCGGTTGTGATGAACTCCCGGACGCCGTCAGTGAAGCGATTGCGCCATGTTCGTGAGAGAACTGATTCATCTGGCGTCTTCTCAAGGCCAACCGCAGTCGCGAGCTCAGGATACGTTTCGAGTTGTCGGTAACTCGTCCCTGTAATCTCATGATAGAGAAACAGTCGAATCATCCCATCGAATGAATAGGGTGCTGGATGCCAGTCAGGATAGCTATCCTCCAAGGTGTCAAACTTCGGTTCGACGGCGGAGAGTGCATCGAGTAATCCAGCCCCACCGCGTAATGTATCCCGAAACTCGATACCAACACAATAGGCGTCAGTCAATCGTCGTTCTCTCAGCGGAGGATCTGAACCCATCGTACTTGTCGTTGATGCCTCCTTCAATATTAGCGTCAGAGAATGAGTCTGGGACTGAATATGATGCTCCCGACCGATCATTATTGGTGAGGCAGTGACCGATGAGCTGTGCTGTCTATCAGGAATTAATCAGAAGTGCCCTGCAAGATATAGAGTATGTATGCAGCAAGAAGACCAGCTATTGTTGTTGGTCTAAAATAACACTCATTCTGGGTCGCCACGCTCGTATAACAGATGGTTCATCATAAAAATCAAAGAATGAATGGGCCGACCGATACCGAGAAGCACGACAACCTCGAGCTGGGGACAGGACACTTCGATTGTGGAGCGTACTCCCTTGAGAAAACGTTATCAATTCTTCTCAGTGTCAACTTCGCCGATGAACGTCCAGTGAGTATGGGTGCCGCCCTCTGGTCGCTGTTCTTCCCTGACGTGATAAAGATACGGTCCATGAGGGCAGTCCTCGCATCCTTCCGGACAAGGGACCGTCTTAACGACCTCTGTATACGTATCCCGTTCGTTCACTCTAATAACGTCTTCTCCGGGATGAAGCTCGATTTGCGACGGGGTATCTTCTTGCCACTGGAGTAACTCTTGCGCGTGCACGATTGCTCTGCGGAGGTCTTCCGCAGACAGGCCATTGAGTTCTGTGACGACCGCTTCTGGTAACCCCTCGGGCGGAGTTGGTGCCGCGGAATCGTCTGACATAACCGATAGTTCGTCGTCGCGTGATATAAGCTATCTGTCTGGAATAGTATATAACTCAGAAAAGTCCGGGGTCAGCGACGACCAAACAACCGCTCCCGTAAGGACCGAGACGACGGCCGTTCGGTCAAGAGAACGGGTGTATCGAGACGTTCGATCGTGTCGAACACCAGTGACCCGCGGACGATTCGGGAGAGCAGGCCGCGCTCTGTCGCGCCGATGATTACTAGACTGTATTCCGAACCAACCTCCCCGATTTTGGTCTCCACGTCGCCGGTCTCGATGCGGAGATCAGCATCTTCCAATTGGTGGCCCGCTGCCCAGTCGGTGAGGAACGCACGACCGGACTCTTCTTCTCCGGAGTCGACGATGTGCAGCAGAGAAACGTCCACGCCGATGCTCGTTCGGAGTGCGCGAGCAACCTCAGCGGAGAGGTCCGAGGAGGGACCGCCTGCAGTCGGAACAAGCACGTTGGTGAGATTCAACTCCTCCCCGTCCAGCACCAGGAAGTCACATGGGAGATTATGAGTTAATTCCTCAAGTGTTCCTTCCGCGCGCCCGCCCGCGAACTGCGCGCCGCCGTAACCCATCACGACGGTATCTGCGCTGTGGGTCCGAGCCGCGTCGAAGACCTCCTCAAATCCGCGATGGGAGAGGATCGTTCGCGTCTCGATCGGAACATCGAATTCCTCCGCGTCCGATTTTGCGGCGTTCAGAAGCTCTTCGGAGGACTCGTCGATCCCTCTCTCCGAGGCGGTCTGGAGCGAGGTCTGATCCGGGACTGTGACGATGTGCGTGGCGAGCACGCGGCCGCCTTTCTGCTGTGCGACCGCGGCAGCGAGCGTGATGAGTGCGCTCTCAGTCCGCGGGTTCGCCACGGCGACCATGATCGTCGGCCCCTCGTCCCCTGTCGGGGCAACCGCGTCGGCGGCGTCGACAACCTGATCTGGAAGGTCACTCTCGCGACTGCGGATATACTCTGAGAGTACGCCCTGTTTGGTCGTTTTGTCCCGCGCATACAGGAAGTACCACACTAGTGCGGCGATGACGAACCCTCCCGAGAGCGCGATTTCGATCCCGTCCATGAAGGCCACCAGTCCCAGTGACAACACCGCGCCGAGAATCGGTGTGATTGGGTACAGTGGAACAGTGAAATCGGGGTCGTATTCCGGCGTATCTGCTTCCCGAAACACGATCAGCGCGACGTTCATCAGCGCGTAGACGATGAGATGGAGGACGCTGGCCGCCTTCGAGAGTACCTCGATATCCTGTCCTAAGAGGGCAATGAACACGATGATGAGTCCGCCGGTGACGAGAATCGACCGGTACGGCGTCGCGTAGTTGGGGTGGATCTCGTTCAGCCAGTTCGTGACGATCTTATCCCGTCCCATTGCGAAGTTGATCCGGGCCGAAGCGAGAATCGAGGCGTTGGCAGAGGAAGCCGTCGCCAGCAGCGCCCCGACGGTCATAATCGCGGCGGCCGCGGCGGCGACGCCGCCGATCGGCCCGAGCGAGGACGGAAACGCGACCTCCGCTGCCTGTGCGACAGGCGCGTCCTGACTGAGTTCTGGCCACGGAACCACTCCCAGCATCGTCGTGACGAGAATCGCGTAGATGACGGTTACGATGCCGACACTCCCGATGATCGCGATGGGGAGATTCCGGCCGGGGTTTTTCAACTCTTCTGCGACTGTCGCGATTTTCGCATAGCCGAGGAAGGAGACGAACACCAGCGCCGTGGCGGGGAGGATCTCCCCGGTCCCGAACGGTGCCAGTCCGTTGGACCCGGAGAGCGTCGCATAGTCGAACGAAAAGAACCCTGCGACGGCGAACAGGGTGAGGATCGAAAGCAGGATGAAGACGATGACCGTCTGGACGCCGCCTGTTTCCTTCGCACCAATGTAGTTGACAGCAACGAAAACGAGGCCGGCGAACAGTGCACCGACTTGGATCGGATTAAGGAATGCAATTGCAGGGAGCGGGGCGAACTCGGCGAGGTACTGCCCAAAGCCAATACAATAAAACGCCGATGCGAAAGCCAGTCCCATCCAATCACCCATCCCGGCGATAGAGCCGAACATCGGCCCCAGCGCCTTGTTGATGTAGTAGTAGCCACCGCCGGCTTTGGGCATCGCTGTCCCAAGCTCGGAGACCGACAGCGCGTTGACCATCGCAATCAATCCGCCAACGACGAAGGAGACGACGACGACCGGACCCGCCGCGTTGGCGGCCACACCCGGCAGGACGAAGATGCCTGCCCCGATCATCGTCCCGATTCCGATGGTCATCGCGGAGACGAGACCGAGGTCTTTGGCGAGTTCTTCGTCACTCATCGTTGGATTCGGAGCGCGGAAGAGCAATTACAGGCCGGTCACCTTGGGTGACCAGTTTCAGAGAGAGATCGCCAGAGAGAAACTGCATGATACGGTTTCCACTGCGAGCTCTGTACGCGACTGCACTTGCGTCGACCTCCTCGGCGGCTGCAAATATCTCCCCCACGATATCCCGACCGTATGCCGTATGATCGTCGGCATCGGGGAAGACAGTCCGAACCGCAGCGTAGGACTCTTCCGCGATTTCCTCCGATTGTTCGACCGGCGTTTTGTCGGGGACGCCTTCGCCTTTCTCCACAACGTGGAGCGCTGTCACCTGCTCGGGATCGTACGGTTCGAGGGCGGTTGCCGTCGCCAGTGCATCCTCCTTGTGAGCCACTGGCAAGAGAACGTGCGACAGCAAATCGCGCTGTTCGTTTGCGGACATACAATTAGGTATTTACTGAGGTGCAAAAAGTGGTGTGTTCTCCAACTGTTCCATAATATTATGGCTCCGAAATTTGGTATTCGTTTAATCAACCGGAACAGCATTCTACTCGTTATCATGCTGGGGTAGCGATTCAAGACAAGGAGGCAATAGAGAATCGTGGCTCGCGAACGCAGTGATACAAAAATAAGACTGGTACTATTTTGTGATTCGATTCGTATGTATAAATATGGGTATTGAGATCGATGCTATCGACGAGCGAATCATCCATCGATTAACGCAAGACGCCCGGCACACGTCTGCGCCGGAAATCGCTGAGGAAGTCGATGTCTCGGCACCGACGATCCGGAACCGGATCCGTCGGCTTGAAGAGGAGGGGGTCATCGAGGGATATCACGCTCAGATCGACTACGAAAAGCTCGGCGGGCGGCTCGCCAACCTGTTTTTCTGTACTGCGGTCGTGACTGATCGGGACCGGTTCGCCCAGCGGATTCTGGATATTCCGGGCGTGATCAACATCCGGGAGGTGATGTCCGGTGAGGAGAACCTCCACGTGACGGTAATCGCGACAGATACAGCCGATATCAGACGCATCGCTCAGGAAATCGCGGCGCTCGGGGTCGACATCGACCACGAGGAACTTCTCCACCAGGAGCACTTCCAGCCCTACGAGCCGTTCGGTCCGGATCAGCCGGAAATGGGGGCACCGGTAACCGGTATCGCAGATCTCAGTGAGGATGCCGACTTAGTGGAGCTTCCCGTTGCTGAGAATGCAGCAATCGCCGGAAAAACAATTCAAACGGCGACCGAAGAGGGATTGATCACGGAGGACCTACTGGTCATTTCGATCGAACGAGAGGACGGAGCAAACGCAGAAACTCCTGCGGGTCATACGACGATTCAGGCGGGAGATGTGGCCACACTATTTTCCCGGACAGGGATTGCTGACGAAGCGCTACGTGCTTTCACTGAAGGGTGATTTACTTGTCGTGCAGATTGGCAGAAATCGCTTTCTGGGGTGTGAATCTCACGTAGTCGTCGAGGTAGACTCTCGGTTTCACGTTATAGATTTTGTCGATACTGGTCCTGACGAACCTGTTCGAGCTGATGCTGGATTGCCCAGACTGTCCAGATGAGTACCACGGCAGTTCCGAGGATGATCTCCCATCTGACCAGCGGAGATTGTAAGAGATACGTACTCCCCGTCGCGATACCGGCCCACACGAGAACCACGAACACGATTTGGTTGTTCGATGCTGGTGTAATCTTCGCTGGGATGTCCATTGTTATACGTTCTCGCCAGTCATACTAAATTCTCTCGACGCACTCACTCGGTAGAAATTGACTTGTGAACCGAGCAGGTGGTATTGACGTATGCGTGTTGTAATCATCGGCGCGGGGCTGGTCGGAACATCCATCGCCGCGAACCTCGCCGCGGATAACGACGTTATTGTTGTTGAGGATGATCCAGACCGTGCGGACCAACTCCAGTTTGATCTTGATATTCTCTCAATCTTGGGTGATGGGACCTCGTTAGCGACGCTTCAGGAAGCAGAAGTCGACGACGCTGATATGTTCATCGCTTGTACCGGTGACGACCGGACGAACCTCGTCGCCTGTGGCACCGCGAAGACGTTGGGCGATCCATTCACAATCGCTCGGGTCAAATCAGCCGAGTATCTCCGCACGTGGCAGCGCAAACACGGTGCGTTCGGTGCGGACCACCTCGTCTGCTCAGATCTATTGACTGCAGAAAATATTGTCCGCGTCACCGGACTTCCCGCTGCAATCGACCTCGATCCGTTCGCGGACGGTCTCGTTCATATGGCGGAGTTTGAGATCACTGCCGACAGTCCAGTCGCCAGTCAGACCGTTGCTGAGGCTGATCGATTCAAATCGCTCACCTTCGCTGGACTATTTCGTGATGGTTCTGTACTAATCCCCGGCGGCGAGACGCGAATCGAAGCAGGCGACCGGGCGGTGGTGATCGGGAGTCCGGCAAGCGTCCGTGGGTTTTCGAACGATCTTAATCCATCGACTACCCCCGACAAAGCCGACGACATTGTTATTGCTGGCGGGAGTGAAATTGGCTATCATACCGCCCGACTGCTTGAAGAGCGGGAGTCCAAATCACGGCTCATCGAGAGAGACGAAACTCGCGCTCGGGAGCTCGCAGAGGAGCTTTCGGGGACGGTTGTCATGCATCAGGACGCAACAGATGTGGATTTCCTCTCGCGAGAACACGTCGATGAAGCCGATATCGTCATCGCGACGATGCCCTCAGATGAGCGCAATCTGTTAGTTGCAGTCCTTGCGAAACGTCTCGGTGTCGACCGAGTCATTGCAGTCGTCAACAACGACGAGTACGTAACACTATTCGAAGAGATTGGAATCGATGTCGCGGTTAACCCTCGGGGAGTGACAGCCGAAGAGATAACGCGGTTTAGTTTCGAGAGCGTCGCCGAGAATCTCTCGGTCCTCGAAAACGATCAGGCGGAAGTGCTCGAACTTGAACTCGATTCCGATAGCTCGATGGTCGGCTACACGATCAGAGAACTCGACAGCGAACTCTCCGGCCAGTTCGTTGTCGGTGCACTCACAAGAGGCGGAACGCTGATCACACCACGAGGAGACACAACCCTCGAAGCGGGCGATCACGTTATCATATTCGTCGAAACGTCGTTTGCCGACGAAATCATCGCCAGAGCGTAGCTACGCAGTGTTGCGGCTGCTGGAAGAATTAAGAGTCGACACGTTTTCAATGGGGACGGCTGAAGATGAGAGACATGTATATTATCGTCGTTGGTGCAGGCGATATCGGATCCCCGTTGATCGATATTGCGACGAGATCGGGGAACGAAGTCGTCGTCATCGAAAAGGATGAGCAACGAGCGGACGCGATTGCCAACGAATACGACTGTCTCGTTTTGCACGCAGACGCGACGATCAAGGAGACGCTCAAAGACGCCGGCGCGGAGCAGGCGGACGCGATCATCTCGACCAGTTTCGGCGAAGATCCTGCTGGTAGGCGAGTGTCTCCGTCAGCGTCTCGCGGTCGAGAACGTTCTCGCCTCGGATG
>NZ_JBAOJI010000009.1:0-84066 GCF_037080055.1 Halovenus anhuiensis | reverse complement strand
GGCGAGAAAGGCCACCACAACTTCGACTTCGGCGCGATGAAGTCCGAGGACCCGACCTACGTCTGTCTCAACGGCGAGGCATACGCCATCACCGGCGACGGTTACGGACCGGTCAACGTCGACAAAGGTGAACGAATCCGCATCTTCCACGCCAACGGCGGGCCGAACCTCATCAGTTCTTGGCACGGGATTGGCAACGTCTGGGAGACGTTCTACCGCGACGGCGCAATCGCTTCCGATCCGGACCACTACGTCGAAACGGCTCCGGTCGTGCCCGGCAGTGTCGCCATCGCGGAAATCGACACGCCGGTGCCCGGCCCGATCAAACTGGTCGACCACGCGCTCAGTCGGGTTGCTCGGAAGGGTCTACTCGGGATCATCAACGTCGAGGGCGAGGCAGAGCCCGACATCTTCGACCCCGACCCGTAACGTACCGGATCGAAACATACCCTGACTTTCCCTCCTCTCTTATCGGGTAAGTCGTTCGAGTCTGAGAGAGCGAACTGCGGGCGAGTCGTTGTCTTTTCTTTCAGCTACAGACTACAGCGGTACGAGTATCGTTTCGACGACGATTGCCCCCAGCACGATGCCGAGGTACGCAATCGAAACGAAGAACGTCTGCATCGTGGCTTTCCGAGTCCGGAGTCGACACTGCTTGACTGCACTCCAGAAAAAGAGGCCACCTGCGAGTATCGAGATGGCGGCAAACAGCCAGGCGAGGGGAGTCCAGACGATCAGCGCCACACTCGTCACGAGGGTGGCTCCGAGGGTGAGCAGAATTCGCCGACGAGCGACCGAGACACCGGCGACGACCGGCAGCATCGGATACCCACCACGAGCGTAATCGTCCTTGTATGCGATTCCGAGGTTGTAGAAGTGCGGTGGTGTCCAGATGACCACCAACCCGGCCAATAGCAGTCCTCCGAGTCCGATCGAGCCGGTAACTGCTGCCCAGCCGATCAGCGCAGGTAGCGCGCCAGACCCGCCGCCGATCGCGATATTCCAGGAGGTATTCGGCTTGAGAATGACGGTGTACACCACACTGTAATAGATAATCGCTGCAAACGTCAGCGCTGCAGCAAGCACGTTGACGAAGACGAGCAGCACACCCATCGAGAGGAGTACTTGCCCAACCCCGAAGAGCGCGGCATTCCGCACGGGAATTTCGTCCGTCGCAACGGGTCTGTCCGCGGTTCGCTCCATCCTCTGATCGCGGTCTCGTTCGTAGAGGTGATTGAAGGTTCCGCTCGCGCCGATTGCGAGGATTCCGCCTCCGAGTGTCGCGGCAACGACCACACCGGAGAGACTCTCCCCGGTCGTCGTTGCTAACGCCATCCCGGCGAAGGCGAGTAAACAGAGCAACCACATCAGGCGCGGTTTGGTCAACTCCAGATAGGCACCTGCGCGTGCGACAATCGTGTGGGTAGACTGATCCGCAGTCGCTGTCGGGTTCGCATCTGTCTCTGCAGGATCTGACTGAACTGCCTTCTCAACCGCGGTATCGTCCATTTCCGGGCTTCGCTGGGCTGTATCGCGCTCGCTCGCCTGCTCTGCTGTGTCCGTTTCGAGCGACCAGGCGAGCGCCGTCAACAACAGCATGAACACGGCAGTTCCGAGAACAAGATGGATCTCGGTCACGTACGGCACTTCTGCGAGCACGACGAGTGCGCCGAGTCCGACCTGTACCGGGAACGCGACTGCTGCACCGTACAGGGGGATCGTGACACGCCAATCGAGTGAAACGGAGCGCGCCCTGAGGAGTGTGAACGCAAGTAGGAGGCCAACCACGCCGACCATCGCCCTGTGTCCGACTACCACGAGCGACGAAAGCGAAAATAGCGTCCCGGACGAGGGCAGACAGATCGGCCACTGCGAACAGGTTCTCGTTCCCACGGAAGCCAGCGTGGCCCCCATGGCGACGAGCACGTAGACTGCAAATGTAGTTACTGCGAGTACACTCGAGAATCCTCGTTTCGCTGAGTTGCGTAGAACCATAATCTGCGTGTTGATACCTGAACTGTGACCACGTTCCTACTCAACCGTGTTCCCGAACAGGTTCGGCCGTACACATTCGAGGGCAGGGGTCGAAGATTGGTTGATGAGCAGCTGCCACCTCTGTGATCTTCCAACCCCGGATCCACCGCTGACAGACCCGGAAGTCGAAGGCGAGTTCTGTTGCCGTGGCTGTCTGGAAGTTGCACGCACACTCGAAGAGAATCCAGAACTGAGGGGAGAGAAGACACAAGCAGGACAGCCGGAACTCACAGCGGAACAGACCGACGAACGCGCTATTCCTGCGGACGCGCAGACGACGTATCTGTCGGTCGACGGCATGCACTGTACCACCTGTGAGGCGTTTCTTCGAATCCGGGCCGAGGAGATTTCGGGCGTGTACGCTGTCGAGGCAAACTACGGCATCGAGACGGCGCGGGTCTTCTACGACCCCGAAACGGTCGACAAAGAAGACTTACCCGAGCTGTTGTCCGGTCGAGGCTACCAGTTTCGGATGCCTGACGAAGATCCGAGCGCTGACGCACACGCACGCCAGCGCGACACGGTCCAGCGACTCTTGGTCGGTGGCTTTCTCGCGATGCTGATCATGCCGTGGTACTTTTTCTATCTCTATCCGAGCTACGTCGGCATCGAAACCGGGATTCTTGCAGTCGATTCGACGACGCCTGCGACCACTTATTTCCCGCTCGTCATGCTCGGTCTGTTTACGACGCTGCTTCTGTTCTATACCGGCGCTCCGATCCTTCGAGGGGCGTGGATAAGCGTCCAGACGCGGCACCCGAATATGGACTTACTCGTCTCGATAGCAGCCCTCGCTGCCTACGGCTACAGCACCGTTGCGCTGGCTGCTGGGAGTACACACCTGTACTACGACGTGACCGTTGCGGTAATTCTGATCGTCACGTTCGGCCGGTATTACGAGGGTAAAATTCGGTCACAGGCGACGGCGAAACTCTCCGAGATTACCGCCGCTCGGGAGACCGAGGCGACCCGACTCACCGAGGATGGACGCGAAACTGTCGACGTGGCTGATCTCGAACCGGGAGCGAAACTCGTCGTCACGCCCGGCGAGCGAATCCCCGTCGACGGCACGGTAAATGAGGGCGTTGCAGATGTCGACGAGTCTGTGTTGACCGGTGAATCGCTGCCAGTGACCAAAGAGCCAGGTGACGAAGTCGTCGGTGGATCGATCGTGACCGACGAGGCACTGGTCGTCACTGTCGGCGAGGATGTCGAAAGTACTGTCGACCGGATTGCGACGGCCCTGTGGGAAATCCAGAGTACGACGCCCAGCATTCAGCGGTTCGCTGACGCACTCGCGACCGTATTCGTGCCGGCCGTGTTGGTGCTCGGGACGGCAGTCGCGGGCTGGCAACTGGTCACCGGCGGATCGGTCGGGGCGGCGCTGCTGGCAGGGCTGGTCGTCCTCGTCGTCTCCTGTCCCTGTGCGATGGGGCTTGCGACACCGCTTGCGATCTCTGGCGGGTTACGCGACGGTCTCGACCGAGGGATGGTCGTCACCAACGAGTCAGTATTCGAGGTTGCCCCCGAAGCAGAGACTATCGTCTTCGACAAGACGGGAACACTCACGACCGGAGAGATGGAAGTCCTGAACGTCGTCGGTGACGACCGAACGCTCGAACTCGCGGCTGCAGTCGAACGGTTCTCCAGTCACCCGGCAGCAGACGCGATCCTCGATGCGGCGACCAGCGAAGACAGCGACTCCCCGACGAACGCAGCCGCAACCGACGGCGGTGTGACTGCGTCGGAAACGCTCTCTGAGGAACGGTCAACAGAGATAACCGACGATGGTACCGATCGGCTGCCGGCGGTTCGTGAGTTCACCCGCCATCCCGGAGCGGGGGTCTCGGGCGTAACGGACCTTGGACAGATCGTCGTTGGGACTCCTGAACTGGTAGCAGACGAACTTGGGGCGGTGCCACCGACTCTCCAGCAGGAGATCGATACTATCGAGTCGAACGGACAGCTTGCCGTCGTCGTCGGGTGGGATGACCAGCCCCAAGGCGTAATCGCGGTCGGCGACCGCAAGCGCGAGGAGTGGGAGACAGCCATCGAGACGTTCGAAGACCGCGACATTGCGGTTCTGACCGGAGACGAGGGCGTGGGTCCGGAGCAGTACCGCGAGCATCCCGCCATCGACACGGTGTTCGAGGGTGTTCCACCGGACGGGAAAGTCGCGACGATCCGGCGACTCTCGGCACAGGGGACTACGGTGATGGTCGGTGACGGAACCAACGATGCTCCGGCGCTCGCGGCGGCAGATCTCGGTATCGCAATGGGTGACGGGACTGCCGATGCAATCGACGCAGCAGATGTCGTCGTGACGGACAACGACCTCAGTGCGGTCGAAGCAGTCTTCGATCTGGCAGCAGGGACTCGGCGACGGATCCGCCAGAATATCGGCTGGGCGTTTCTCTACAACGCCGTCGCCGTCCCACTTGCCGTCCTCGGAATGATCAACCCGCTGTTTGCGGCACTGGCGATGGCTGCAAGTAGCAGTATTGTCGTCACGAACTCCCGGCGGTCGGTCCTCTGACAATCACTGCTTCGTCTTCGGGCACAGTGGGCTGTCCTCACACTCGGCAGGAAAGGAGGCTGCTGTCGGACTATTCGACGCGTTCGACGAACCGTCTGAGTGTATTCCCGTTGCTGTCCTGATATTCGACCACAAACCGGTGTCCAGAACTGATCTCTTCGAGTTCCTCGAACGGTATCTCGAAAGTGAACGGTTCCTCCGTTACCGTCCGAACTGTTTCACCTCCAGAAACCACGACGACCCGGTCGAACCCCTGTGGATTCTCGACTTCACACGAGACAGCCGTTTCACCGGACTCACAGATCAGGTTCCCTGTGACTTCGCCACCACCACTGCCCGGCGACCCCGAGAAGTCGAGTAACATCACTCCTGGCGCGAACGTCGCCAGTGCGATCACACAGACGAAAAAGATGCTGAGATTGATCTTTCCGGAGTTCCGGGAGAACACGCGCGCCGGTTTCGACTCCGCAGTACGGCGGAGTCGGATGGTGAATGGAATGAGGAGCATATGGGTAAACGGTCCCCAGACGATGAGCAGAAACCCGTAGGCCATCACGTACAGCACTGGTTGCCAGCCAGTCACCGAGTGGACGGCGGATCCGCCTGCCCAGAGCCCGAACCCGAGAAACAGCAGGGCCCCGCTTTTGAGCCAGCGCCAGATCGGTGTATTGGCGTAGTAGATGCTCAGCAGGTCTCGCCAGGACTGTTTGAGTACGTTACCTACCGTGGTCGTAATTGTTAGGGAACTCATTGTGTGACTGGAACCGTCGAGGTTAGTCGTGAATTAAAGAGGTATTCAGCAGTCGAATCTCAGGCTCCGATCTCCCACAGCTGGGTCAGGAGGAACCAGTTCAGGATGTACAGGAAGACGAACGTGGCCATGAAGATGAGACAGAGGGTGAACGTCCCCCGCATGTCCACTTTGTGAACTGGCTCCCCTCCGCCGTCCGCGCGGAGTCCGCCTTCGGGAAGGAGACTCTGAACGTTCTCCTCGTCGAATCGAGAGCCAAACAGCAACGACCCGACAGACACGAGGACGAAGATTGCGCCGACCAGAACCGCCAGTGCCGTCATTGGCCCCAGTATCATGAACAGCGGTTCGGCGCCGGAGAGGCTGAAATTCGATCCGATGATGTTACTGACGACCTCTGACGTTCTGCGCGGGACGCCGTAGAGAATCCCGATGTAGACCATCAGCAGCGACGCCAGTCCCATCGCGGCGGCGTAGCCGTACGGAACCAGCAGTGCGAGTTTGTCGGAGATGAAATTACGCATGAACATCGTCTTGATGAGGAAGAAGACCAGCCCCATGAACGCCAGCGTCGTCCCGAGTGCGACTGTCGCGTGGAAGTGTCCGACCGTGGCGTAGGTGTTATGCCAGGTCATGTTGAGCTGGAGTTGGCCCATCAACACGCCGGTGATGCCGCCGAGGAACCCGAAGAGAATGATGCTGAAAATCGTCGAGACGAAAATCGGATTCTTCCACGGGGCAGAGGTGAGCCAACCGAACAGCCCACCGCCCAGACCGCGCTGTCGACGGCCTGCTTCGAGGCCCGCCGGGATGGCGAATGCGTGGATCATACTCGCCAGCGCCGCGCCGTAGAAGGCGTAGGACGTGTTGAAGATTCGCCAGCCGACAGAGAGGCCCGGATCGACCATCAGGTGGTGAGCGGCGCCGAGGTTGATGAAGAACAGATACATGATGAAGGCCGTCCGTGAGACTTTCTCAGAGACCACGACCGCACCGCCGACCACGTGGGTGAGGAAATACCAGACCGTGATCATCGCGAGCAGATTGATCTGCTGGGTGCCGTGGCCGACGATCCAGTACAGTTGTCGGTAGATGCCGGTATTGATCGAGTCGATGAAGCCCATGTGCCACGTCAGCGCGTAGGAGAAGGCGGCAATTCCGCCAAGAATCGCCTGGACGGCGATGACGAACGTGGTGAACGCGCCGAAGGCAACGAGTGGCAGCGTGGCGTTCCAGTCGCCTCGCTTCTCCTGAAAGAGGGAAACGAGGAACGGAAGCGCCGCCACGGTTGCACCGAGCAGGAACACGATTGCGCTCGCGTAGAAGCCTGGCGGAACATCGAGCGGAACGTAGGCCGTCAGCAGTGGCGCGTACGTGCCGCCGCTGAGCGTCCAGATGAAGTAGTTGACCCCGATGGCACCGCCGAGCATCAACAGATAGCCAGCTTTGACGACCTTCGTGAGCGGAAGCCGTCGTCCGAGGACGATCGGACCGCCTACGTACAGCACTGCAATCTCCATGAACACCATCCAGAAGATGAGGATGTTCCAGGCGTGCATGCTGAGATGCTTGTAATAGCCGTTGAATTCGCCGAGGTAGCCGATCACCTCCCAGCGAGTCATCGCGACGGTAAAGGCGAAACTGCCGCCGATAATCAGCGCGATAACTGCCGTCAAACCGAAGAGTTTGGCGTGTACTTCGGCCGACCGATGAATGTTCAGCCCCGTGACCGAACAGGTTCGAAAGCCATCCTCGTCGTACTCGTTCTCGAATAAGCCAGTAATTCGTCCAAACATCGTTATTCACCTACCACCGTCTCGTAGTCGTCTGGATCGACGACGTACAGTTCACCGTGCATCGTGGCGTGACCGTTTCCACAGAACTCGTTACAGATGGCGTGATACTTGTCCGGGTCCTCGAACGTCATCGGAATCACCCATTCAGTGTCGGGGAACACCTGCAGATTGATCTGCTGGCTCAGGCTCTCCTCCGGACGGAGTGAGAACCCGTGCTGTACGTCCCGAGAGCCAAGATGGATGTCGTACTCCTTGCCCGCCTCCAGCAGCACTGGCAACCCGCCCCAGTTGAACTGCATTCCCATCACGTAAACGGAGTCGTCCGGTGGGACGATCACTCTCTGGGAGTCTTCCTCGGTCGGCGGGCGAACCTCCTCGATTGCTGCCGCCGATGTCCGTCCTGCCTCCTCGCGATACTGGGAGACTGTCTCAGCGTACTCCTCGGGTTCGACTTCGTAGGTCTCTCCGATCGGATTTTGATCACCGAAGCGCGTGAACCCGCTCATCCAACCGAAGATTCCCAGCGACCACGCACCTGCGATTCCGAGCCAGAGGGCTTCACGCCGATTTACCGCTTCATCCCACCAGTTACCTTCCGGCGGATCGAGTGGATTTCCCATCTATGATCACCTCGGAGGAACTGAAATGATGTCGAGTAGTCCCCATCCGACGTACACGAGGAAGAAAAACAGGAGTGCTGCGGCTGCTAACAAGAATATGCGATTGTATACCCATTGCATCGTCGGAATTGTGTCGACTGTATCGTCCATAGTTGCTATCAACTCGTGCATTTCTGTGGATCCAGCATGAGGGTTGTCGCGCATATGTTCGGCTTGCGCACAACCCCCCGTATGCAGTGTCTCGGACGAGTTTCACCGATCAGGAGTAGGTCGTATACAGCGAGTAGACGATGACGAGAAATCCGAGGGCAACGAGCGAACTTTCGATCAGTTGCCCTGTTCGGAATCCGGCACCGAACACCTGGTCGGAGATGCCCGCGACGAAGGTTCCGGTGGTGATAATTCCAAAGCCGAGGGCGAGCGCACCGAGCGCACGGGCATGAGTCCGCCGATACGCCTTAACCGAGAGATACGTTATAAAACCGCCCAAGACGAGCGAGAGGGTTTTCAAACCGATGATCACCGATGTCACGGTTTGCATCACGATCATGTTTCGTTTCTGACTGCCGACCAGAGTTCGATGAGTTGTTCGTCTGCACTCTGTGGTTTGTGTGAGACGTCGATCTCGAAGGACATCTGCTCGGTGAGTTCGACGTTGATCTCTCCGAACGTGACAGCGTACTGGCTCACGCACTCGCCATCTAATCTGCGTTCGACGCCCTCGGCGACCAATCCAGCTTCAGATAACTTCTCGATTTTCTGGTAGGTGGTCGATTGCGGGATCTCCGTCGCCTCAGTGATCTCTTCTACCGTCATCGGTTCCGTGAGTGTCTGGATGATCGTTCGGCAGCTGTCGTCGTAGAGTGCATCGAGCACCGTTTCCAGCTCCGGAGGCTGCTCGTCTCCCAATGAGTAATAGACCATCTATGAGTCACTCTCTCCTCCACAATTGGTGACGCCGCTTTGCCGTGGCTCAGCAACTGCTGTCCGCTTTTCGCTGATCGTGGTTGGCTCTCTACCAGCGTTGAATCCACCACTCTCGCCACCGACTGGTTGGCTGTCGAGTGTTGTCTGCCTGCAACTCATGTGTGAGTTCGTTCACTGGCAGAATCCTGATCGTTGTTGCCGAATATATTCGGATCACTCCCACTGTCCGCAACGAACGAGACAACATGTGATCCATTATTTACGTCCAGACGGACGTTCCGGTTGCGTAGCGGAGCAGGTGGCTCTTCGACGGCCAAGCCGAGGGTTCAACTCCCCCTTGTCGCATCCTCTCTTCCAATTTTGACTCTGGATGATCCAAGCAGTCCCGCTCGTCACAGAGTTTCAGCCCGCCAACGAAGCGTTACTACTCGCCCACAACAGACGAATCCTTACTGACTTCGGTGTTGGCCGCCGCACGCTCGGCGAGGCGAATCCCCGTCTTCTTCAGAATACGGGTCGAGTCGACCCTGTCGTTGTCGACGGGGCCACACCGTGCAAAGACAGTCTCTCGGACCTGCTCGACCCGCTCGGATGCACCCTCGGGTGAACGGCCGTGGACCATCGCAAAGAGGTTGTACGGCCAGACTCCCTCGTGTCGTGGCCGCTCGTAGCAGTGGGTTACGAATGGAAGCGATGCGACAGCACGTCCGACCGTCTCGACATCTTGATCGGGAACGTCCCAGACGGTCATCGGGTTCTCTGTGTAGCCCAGCGCGTAGTGGTTGGGAACGACGCCGACGCGCCGGAACCGTCCCTCCGCGAGGAACCGTTGGACTGTTCGGAGAACCCAGTCAGTCGGGGTACCGATGGCGTCTGCGATATCGGCGTACGGCGTCAGGGTAAGCGGGAACCCGTCCTGGAGTTCGACCACGAGGTCGCGCTCACGGGGACGGAGGACATCTCGATCCGCTGTCGTGACATCGGGGCCGAGATCAGAAAGATCCACGTCCCCCTCCGAGACCGGCCCCTCGACCGGGAACAGCGCCTTCAACTCGAACTCCTGCATCTTCGGGAGGTTGTAGCTGTCGAGGCCCGTCTCCCGCTCTATCGATGCGAGGACACCGTCGACGCGCTCAGGATCGGCGACCGAGAGAACGAACCACATATTCAGGGAATGGTCGCGCTCGTAGTTGTGCGCCACCTCGCGGTAGCCGTTGACGGTCTCTGTGACTTCCTCGAACCGGTCTTCGGGAACCGCCATCGCGACCAGTGAGGCCTCGCCGCCGATGGCACTGGCGTCGACGAGAGTCCCGAACCGGGAGAACACATCGTCCTCGACGAGCGTTCGTATTCGAGCGCACAACTCCTCGGCCGTGATGGCTACGCCGTGATCGCGGAGCGCCGCCGCGGCGGGCTCATACGGCTGCTCGACGACTGGGAACCCGCCCTGGAATGCGTTCACGATAGCCCGGTCGGTCCGATCGAAGTCAGCGTCGGTCATGGTTCAGGTGTCGTCTCCGTGTCGACTGCGAGCAGATCGGAATACCGCACGCCGGTCTGTTTGAGTACCTCGGTGGTGTGCAGCCGAGCGTGGTCGCACTGGACGTGCTCGGCCGCGAGGTCGTCGATGGTCGCCTCGACGGCCTCCCTGTTGCGTCCGTGGATCATCGTAAAGAGGTTGTGCGACCACCCGGCCGCCTCACGGCGCGGCCGGTGACAGCAATAGGTGACGGACGGGTGGCGGCCTGCGGCGACCGCCCGCTCGTCGAGTTCCGCGTCCGGGATGTCCCAGACAACCATGCAATTCTCGTCGAATCCGACCGCGTGGTGGTTCACGACACAGCCGATCCGCTTGATGCAGTTGCGCTCGCTGAGGCGCTCGATGGCGTCCAGCACGCCCCTGACCGATGCCTCGACTCGCTCGGCGATGTCGCGGTACGGCGTCGGCGAGAGAGGGAGTCCACCCTGGAGTTCAGGGATCAGCCGCCGGTCTAACGCCGTGAGATCAGAACACGCTCTGTCCTGGATGGCCGTCGGTTCGACGGGGGTCTCCGTCGACCACCCCTCGCGGGCCAGATGGTCGTCGTTGACGACCGGGAATTCGAGGTCGATGTAGTACTCGGTCCGCATCGGGAGCCGGAGGAGCGGATCGCCAATTCGTGATTCGATGTCGTCAAGGATCTCCTCGCGCCGGGCCCGCGTCTCCGTCGTTACCACGAACCACATGTTGAAGCGATGCTCGCGTCCGTAGTTGTGGTTGACACTCTCGTACGAGTTCACTATCTCCGCAGCCTCCTCGAAGTCTGTTTCGGGAACTGACAGTGCCGCGAGCGTGGAACTCCCGATCACCGGCGGGTTCAGAACTGGTCCCACGCGCCGGAAGAGGCCGTCCTCGTCGAGCCGACGCACCCGCGAGAGGAGGCGCTCTTCGGATTCGCCAAGTGCCTCGCCGACGGCTCGAAACGGCCGCTCGGTCACGGGAAACCCGCTCTGGAACCTGTCGATGAGGTGGGCGTCCGCCCGCGAGAGGTCGTGATTCCAGCTCATTGTTCCAGGCGGGTGAAGGTACCGAGACCGGTCTCGCCATCCTCCTGCTTGACTCTCATCGGGACACCGGTCGTCGCCGGCTCAGGGTGGCTGACCGACGACAGAAGCAGGTCTTCGATCCGCTCTCTGATTCCGACCACGTCGCCGACGACGACGATTGCAGGGGGCTCGATGCCAGCCTCGTCCCGGACATCGACAGCGGCATCCAGCGTGGCGAGGTTCACGTCACCCTCCGGCCAGGTCGCCCGCTCGATGAAGGCGACCGGCGTGTCGCCGGGAACGCCACCGGCACGGAGTGCCGCGACGTTGTCCGGGAGACGACCGACGCCCATCAGGATGACGAGCGTGCCGCCCGCGACGACCGTCTTCGCGAGTGCGTCCCAGTCCAGCGCACTCTCCTCTTTGGTCGGATCCTCGTGACCGGTGACGACCGTCAGGCTCGAGGCGTGCTCGCGGTGGGTCACGGGGATTCCCGCCAGCGCCGGCCCGGCAATGGCGCTCGTCACGCCGGGAACGAACTCGAAGGGGATTCCCTCTTCTGCGAGATACTCCGCCTCCTCACCCCCGCGGCCGAAGACGGTGGCATCCCCGCCTTTCAACCGAGCGACAGCGTTACCGGCGCGTGCCTCCCGTACCATGCGGCTGTTGATTTCCTCCTGTGTCCACCGCCGCCCGCCGTCGTCAGGACGCTTGCCGACATCGACGACATCGGCAGATTCGGGCAGTGTGTCGACGATTCCGTCCCCGACCAGCGAATCGTGCATGACGATGTCCGCGCTGTCGAGATGCCGCCGTGCCTTTACTGTGAGCAGTTCCGGGTCACCTGGTCCCGCACCGATCAGATAGACTGTTTCCGGATTGCGTTGGGTCATAGTGTATTCCTCCGTATCTGTCGTCTGTCCGGGGTACCGTCGGGTGCCTCTCTCCACGCGTCACCGGTTGCGTCTATCGCACGACTGAAGGCGATATCTGCAACCATCGGGTCCGTTCCGATCGGGTCAGTACACGTTATTTGTGTCCCCTCGACCGCGTCGTCCCCACCCGCGAGGCCAAGTTGTTCCGGAATGTCCTCCCTGACGTGGTGTCCTCTGGCCATGAACACCGGGACAGCGATGACCTTCCCGCTTGTACACTCCCCCGGCAGACGCTCGACGTGTGGCTCCTCTTCGATGAAGTACGAACGCACTGTCGCGAAGAGATTCCGCTCGTTGATTCGGCGGGCGTGGCTCTCGACGGCCCCCCGGTTCGCGGAGCCGTGTTCGGATCCGTGTCCGAGCAACGCGAGTTCGACGTCCGTGGGGGAGTCGTCGACGGCTGACAGCGCCCGCCGTAGAATGATTTCGGTCACGTCTTCGTGGGTTCCGACCGGCTGAGCGTACTCGACAGTAACGTCCCCGGGGCGACCGGCCTCGACACGGTCGGGAAGCGCCTCCCCGACGAAGTATCCGTCACTGACAAAAAGCGGAACCACGACGGTACGACCCGCTGGGATCGACCGGAGTCCCTCGTCCAACTCCGGTTCGCCTTTCATGAGTGCCGGAACCACCTCGTCGAAGAGGGAGGGTCTCTGGAGGCGCTCAGCGTGGTCTTGAACTGGATGGCGAGCCCGGGGTCTGTGCGGGAAGCCGTGTCCGACCAGCAGTAGCGAGGTCGCCGTCACGGCTGTTCACCCCCCTCTAGGTCGAACAGCCGGCGGGCCGCCCGAAGCGCGGTCTCGTCGCGCTCGCGGGCCGCGGTCCGCAACTCGTCGGTGGGCGGCCCCAGCAACCGTCCGGCCAGTGCGCTCGCAAAGTCCTCGAGCACCTCCTCCGGGTCAGCCTCGCCGTCGGCCAGACGCTCTTTCGCACGCTCGAGTTCTGCCGCGCGGATCTCTGCGGCCTCTTGATGGAGTTCGCGAATCACGCTCTCCGCTTGGCTCTCGCGCTCACGCACGACCAGGCGGTCGACAGCCTCGGTGATGACCGATTCGGCCTCCTTGACGGCCGCGCGACGCCGATCCGCCGCCGAGCGCACCACCGTCGCGAGATCCGAGAGTTCGGTGACGGCGACCGCGGGGTGATCTCGGGCGCTGGCCGAGACATCCGGCGGCGTCGCCATGTCCACAACGGGGGCCGTCCCCTCACACCGGCTGGCGTGAGAGCGCTCGAAGAGCGGGCAGTCAGCGTCGGTCGCAGTCACAATCGCGTCGGCCCCATCGACTGCCGCCCCCAGTTCGTCTAGGGTCCACCATACCCCGTCGGTCGTCGTCAGATCCTGAGCCGGGCTCCGGTTTGCCACGTCGACGCGGGCATCCCATCGACACTGGACAGCCTGTGAGACAGCGCTCGCCATCTCGCCTGCGCCGACGATCAGCACCCGCTCCGGCGGGTCAGCCAGTTCGTCGGCGAGGGCCCGACAGACCGCGCTCCCGTACCCTGCTGGTCCCTCGTTGATGGCCGTCTCGGCGCGGCACTTCCGACCGGCGCGCAGCGCCGCGTTCCCGACCCGGCCCAGCACGCCAGTGGCCAGTTCCGCTTCCTTTGCGGCCGCCAGCGCGTCACTCACTTGGCCTGCGATCTCGTCTTCGCCAAGGACTGTGCTTTCGATACCCGCTGTCACCCGTGCCAAATGAGTGGCAACGTCACGTCCCGAGTAGGACTTGGCGTCCGGTGGGAACGCGAGAGCCTCGGTTATCGCTCCGATGGCCGTCTCTCGGTCGTCTGGCTCCGGCGTTCGGGTGCTGACGTACACTTCGAGCCGTTTGCACGTCGAGAGAACCATCGCTTCAGTCACACGGTCGTTGCTGTGGATTTCGCGTGCGACATCGAGGTCGTCTTCGAACGTGAGTTCGCCCACGAGATCCATCGAGTGGGTGTCGTGGGTGACGCTCAGGCAGGTCAGCCGCCGGAGGCTTCGCGGAACCTCCCGCTCGGCCTCTTCCCCGGTGGCCTGCTGTACCGGGGGCTCGTCTGTCATCAGTGCCGACAGATCGTTCCGTTCCTCACTTCCGTTGGGCCGAGTGAGTGGTTCTCTGGTCATGATTGTATGTTCTACGGATCTGGAATCGATTCTGCCACTGCGGGGATTGTCTCGGTACCGCTGGCGAGGCCAAGCTCCTCATCGGTCAGGTAACACCTCGGATCGGACGCCCAGAGATCGTCCTCGACCGCCGCCGCGCGGGCTCGCGAGTTGCCGCCACAGACTTCCTTCCACGGGCACTCACCACATCTGCCCTTCAGGTGCTCCGAGGGTTCGGCGAGCTTCTGCCAGAGTTCGCTCTCCTCCACGATGGTGTCGAGGCGCTGTTCGCGAACGTTCCCCATCGTGTACTGCGAGAGAAACATACTCGGGTGGACGTCGCCGCGGTGGTCGACGTTGACGACCTTCGGGCCGGCGTCGCCGTTTTTGACCACGCGCCGCGGACCGTCGGCGAACAGCAACTCCCGGGCACGTTCCTCGTGTTCGGGCATGTCCTCGCGGATCTTGTGGTAGAGGTACACCGCGTCGGTGTAGTTTCCAGCCGTCAGCAGCTGTTTGTCGGGGTGCTCATCGGCAATTTCCTTCGTGCGCTCGTAGAGGTAGTCGATCATCTCCCGGGTCTGCTCGAAGGGCAGGTCGGCGTCGGTGATGTCGCCGCCCCGTCCGGAGTAGATGAGGTGGAAGATGTTCACCCGGTCGATGTCCTCCTCGATCAGGAGATCGACGACCTCGGGGATGTCCTGAACTGTGCCCTCCGTCATCGTACACCGGATGCCCGTCCCCATGCCGGCGTCGCGGGCGTTTCGCAGCCCCTGGAGTGCCTTCTCGAAGGCCCCGTCGACGCCCCGGAATTCGTCGTTGGTCGCGCCGATGCCATCGAGCGAGACGCCGACGTACTGCATACCGGCGTCGGCCACTGCTTGGGCCCGCTCCTCGGTGAGGAAGGTGCCGTTGCTGGAGGCGATGGGGCGTATCCCCTGCTCGGTCGCGTACCGGGTCAGTTCCGCGATATCCTCCCGGAAGAACGGCTCCCCACCGCTGAACACGAGCACTGGGACATCCATCTCGGCAAGCGAGTCGATGAAGCGTTTCGCCTCCTCGGTCGAGAACTCCTCGCTGTCGCGCTCGTCGCAGGCACCGAAATAGCAGTGCTTGCACTTGAGGTTGCACGCCGGCGTCGTGTTCCAGACAACCAGCGGAACCAGGGCGTTCTCGGTGTGGCGTTTCTCGTATCGGATCTGTTCGGGCCGGTTGTCCAGCCCTCTGATGAGGCGAGTGAGATCGATCATGGTTCCACCTCCGGCCGGAAGATGCCACTCGGCTTCTCGCCCAGGCCCGCGATCCGTCCGGCGACGGTCACGTCCTCGGGACGGCCCTCGGCGAGCGGCGACGTGTCGAGGACCGCGAGGTCGTTTCGCTCCATGTTCCCGACGTAACACTCCTCGCCGCTGTCGGCGAAGACGACGTGGAGCGGTTCGCCGCCGACTTCGACGCGGCCCACGACCGAGAGGTCGACCAAGTCGAGGATGGTCACGAACGGCTCGTCGTAGGAATCGATGATCGCGTAGCGGCCGTCCGGCGTCGTCCCGGCAAAGCCCGTGGTCGTTCCGACGTCGATCAGCGCTTCGGTCGGGTCCGGCTCGCTGGCCGCGGCGGCGTCCAGATCCGCGACGGCGAAGTGATCGTCGTCCCGTGCCGGGAAGAGCCCGTAGCGGTAGTCAGGGCCGTCCGCGACCGCGAACCCGTGGGGGTTCTGTCCGGTTTCGATCTCGGTGCGGACCGTCATCGACTCGAGGTCGACGACCGTCGCGAGGGATTCGTGGCTGTTGTTCACGACGAGCAACCCGTCCTCGGCCAGGACGTACATGTCGTGGGGTTTCTGACCGGTGGGGACGCGGTCCTGGACTGCGAGGTCCGCATCGGCGCTCAGTTCGAGAACTTCTGACTCGCGCTTCTGTGCGACGTACAGGTTTCCGTCGGGGCCGATCCGCATTCCGGCACAGCGTGCCAGCTCCCGCGTCCCGGCGTGTTCGACTCTCCCGTCGTCATCGATCGACAGCGCGATCACGCCCGGCTCGTCGGTCCCCGGCATGTCGACAGCCGTGCCGGCGAAGAAGTACTCTGCCTCCGGCCCGAGCGCACTCCCCACGGGTGCGGTACCCATCTCCTCGATGCGCTGTACCGTCTCCAGGGTCTCTAGGTCGAGTACCTCGAGGTGTGCACTGGAGATATAGAGCAGGTACGCGATGGGGAGTTCGGGGTGGAAGACGGCGGTGTGGGGATACCGGCCGTCCCCGACCCGTCCGAGCACTTCCCCGCCCGCCAGATCGACGGCGCTGAAGTAGCTGCTCGCGGCGTTTTTGACGATCGTCGGCCGCGTCACTGTCTGTTCTCTGTCCGTCTCTGATTCAGTGGAAGCTGTGTTTGTAGTCATAGGGACTCACTCCTGTCGGTACGGAAACAGCCCGACGGGGCCGACCCGTCGGGAAAGTCGATCGTGGTGACGACCGGGGCCGCCGGGTCGTCACCCCGCAACGATGCTGTGTCGAGGACGGTCACGGTATCCTCGTCCATATTCGGGACGTAACAGATCCGGCCGTCCGGGCTGAACCGCGGGTGGTGTGGCGTCTCGCCGGTCCGGACTCTCGCGACCACGTTGAGGGTGGCCGGGTCGAGGAAGGTGACCCGGTCGCCCTCGTACGCGTCTATCGCGAGGACGGCCCCATCCGGCGTTGCGTCGGTGAATGCGGTCGGCGTCCCGAGTTCCACGCGGTCGGCCGCACTGTCGAGGTGGTCACCGGTGCCCTCACGGACTGCGGTCACGTCGATTGCCGTCACGCCGTCGCCCTCAGTATCGCCGACAAACCACCGGTCGGCCGCCGGCACGGCGGTCCCGCCGCGGGGGTTCGGCGCTGGAACCGTCCCACGGAGCTCACCCGCGAGCGTATCGAGGAACGTTACGCTCCCGTCGTCGACGTTGTTCACGCCCAGCAAGCCGTAGCTGGCCGCGTAGGCAACGTCCTGCGGGTCACCGGGCACCGAAAAGCGGTCCCGTTCGTCGAAGGGCGGGCTCCCCGCGAGCCGGACGACAGCGTTCTCGTCTTTCAGGGCGACCCAGACGTCGTTACGGACGTCGACGATGATCCCTCCGGCTTTCCCGACCGGCAACTGCTTGAGGGGTGTGACATCGCCGCGCTCGCTCGTCTCGAACACGACCAGCCCCGGCGTGTCGTGGTCAGGGAGCCCGCCGTAGCAACTGACCAAGAGGTAGTCTCCCGTCCGCGTGAGTGCCGCGCCCACGGGAGCCGTGCCGATCCGGTCCTGATCGAGGCGAGCCGTCACGCGGAGCTCTCTGAAATCGATCACCTCCAGCGTGTTCGATCCCATGTAAGGCACGTACCCCCACCGCCCGCTGGGGTGAACTGCGAGCGTGTGGGGCTGGCGACCGTTCCCGACCTGTGTCAGGGGTTCGTGGCGGTCTGTGTCGATGACAGTAAAGCCTTCACCGCGTAGATGCTTGACGAACGCGAGCGGCCCAGCTATCGGCCCAGAGCTGTCGTCACGATCGGTCGCCATGTCCGTCATCCTTGGAATTTTGGTGTGTGTTTGTTGCTGTCCGATACGTCTTGTCGGTCTGGTGTCAGTGCCCTTCGGCTCGGGTGCCGAGGAACTTGCCGGTCGGTGCCAAGAGGTCTCCGATCTCGCCAATCTTCTCGCCCGTGTCCGGATCGAACACGAAGATCCCCTGGAAGTCACCGTGCCAGGAGCTGATATAGACCTTCTCGCCATCGCGGCTGAATTCCGGATGGATAGTGGCTGCCGAACCCCACTGGCTACAGTCGATCTCCTGGGAGACTTCCAGCGTATCTGGATCAATCAGGTAGACGTAGGCGTCGTCTGGTGAGTTGGTGAGGATGACATCGGCCCACACGTAGTCGCTGTTCTCGTGTTTCTGGATGAACAGCCCGGAGCCGCGGGTGTCGATCAGCTTCTCGCGCTCGAAGGTGTTCGTATTCCAGACGCCGACACTGCCAGCCCCAGCGTGAGTCGTGAACGCACGCGACTGCTCGGGATACAGTGCCCCGGGACCGGGGTGAGGCACGTTGTCCATCGGAATGGTGGCGGCGTGCTCCATCTCTTCACAATCGACGACGTCTATCTGATCGTCCGCCTGGGAGGCGATCATGAAGTAGCGGCCGTCATCCGTGAAGAAGCCGTCGTGGAGGATGCGGCCACACTCCATCTTTGCCACGACCGGGAAGCCATCTTCTCCGGTGTTTCCTTCGCTGTAGTCGATGAGCCAGACCTCGCCACCCTCTTTGAGACCGGCCAGGAACAGATCCTGGCCGGGCACGTCGTACAGCGAGCAGACGCGGCTCTTGACCTCCTCACCGTCGGGATTGGTCGTCTCGGTCGAAATACGTTTGACCGGTTCCATCGTCTCTGCGTCGCAGATGACGAGGTGGGCGGGATTGTAGAACCCGCCGATGACCCACTCGCCGTCTTGGGAGACTGCGATGTCACGAGCGTCGGATCCGGCGTCGGCTACAGCGACCCGATTGAACCCGAACAGATCGATCTTGAACATCTCGCCCTGTCGGGACTGGGTGTAGACGTACGCTCCCTCGCGGCTCTGCTCCGGCAACTCGGGGTGGAAGTCGTGGACGTGGATCGCTTTTCCGACCTTCGGGACGCGCTCCATGAACTCGTCGTTGACCGTATCTATCATCGCGACGGAGGCGTTGTTACGCTCAGTTACGACCATGAGATCCCGCAGATCTAGGTCGTGTTTGGGCTCTGCGGGCAACTCGCTTTCCGACGTGATGACTTCGTGGCGATCCTTCAGCGTATCCATCTCCGTGTAGTCGATCTCCTCGATCTCCTCGCCCTCCTCGACGACGAAGAGCTGTCCGTTCATCTGCGCGTGGGCGTCACCACAGTAGATGGCACACTCGAACTGGAATGTCCCCTCGTACTGGGTAACGAACGTCACTGACTCGAAGACCTCGTCGTCGGTGTTCTCGGGCAGTTCGACCGGCCCGACGTCGTATTCTCCGTCGGTCAGAGCGAAACTGTGGAGCTTGAAGTCCTGCTGTTTCTCGAACGTCGACTTCGTGAACTCGATTGTCAGTTCCGTGTTCGGCGGCACCTCGATCCGCTGCGGGTTGAACTCGAACTGGTGGGCCTCCATCTGCACCGTTTTGCTGCGCTCTGCATCGACCTGTTCCTCGTCGTCCGTGTCGTCCGTTTCGTCTGTATCGTCCGTATCGTCCTCGGTTTCGTTGCCCTCGTCGGCCGGCTCTTCGGACTCCTGAGACTGACAGCCGGCTAGCATACCCGCTAACGCGACCGACCCTCCTGCCTTCAACATCGTCCGGCGATCTGGATCCGGCAATCCCATCTTGAAGTCCAACTCGTCGTCGAACTCCAGGTTCTGTGCAATCGACCGTGTCGCGCTCAGATGGCGCTTTATCCGGTCTTCCTGGTCGTTTTCGAGCTTGTGTGTTTCTTGTTGTGACATAACTATCCCTCTACAGATGTAGTTCGCCGCTGTGTCTGAATAAAAAAGGGGCAGATTCTCACCGAATTGAAATCTGTGGTACATGTTCGGGTTCTTCAAGTTCCACCTTCGAAACGACGACTGTCAGCCGGTGTCTGTCCACCACCGCCTCTCCGGTCGCCGAACAAAGCGATCCGGAACAGGGGCGGTCGGTGGCCGTGACGGTCCGAACCGAGAGCGACGCCGATCCAGAAGCAGACGCGTCTGCCGAATGTGTCCTCCCGACTCGCCCTTATCGCGACCCGAAACTGCGGACGCTCATCGGAGCGGTTCCGGAGCGTTGCACGAGAACCTGGCTGAGTCCTCGTTGTCGACCGCTCGCATCTGGTACGTTCAAAACCTCTGACTGAGTTGCGCGGGTGCACCTTTCTGGGAACTGCCGAAAGTATATTTTAACCTATCAGTCCAACTCACACATACGATGACAGACGAACCAACCCAAGAGAAGCCACGCGGCGACCGGATGTCGACTGATTTCTTCGAGAACGTACTGGCGGCGTATCTGGAAGAAGACCGCCTCGAGAGCGGAGTAATGCGACTCGAACTCGACGATGGTCGGACCCGCAGGCTCGTCGTCGAAGACGACACTGAGTCTCTCGACACACACGAGTACGTCAAACGAGAACTGGAAGAGGTCATCTACCTCATCGAGGCAAACGAGGATCTGCTCGACCAACCGGTCGAGCTATCGATTCCAGTCGGGGATGTGGATCGGGTCGTCGAGGAAGCCGAGGAGGACGAAGCCGTCACGACCCTGTTTCAGGCAAGCGGTGTAACGACAATCCTCGAACACCTCCATGCCATCGTCTCCGAGAAGCAGGACTCCGCCCTCGACGAGGACACGGCCGAGGAATAACGCAACTCACCGCGGTCCCCGGCGATATCCCCAATGGAACCGTACAGACGCCAATCGGGAGACCACGCCGCCTTGGAGACAACCCCATCACGGCAGAAATTCGCCTCGGCTACAACAGCAGTTCGGCTGAGCCGTAGAGCTGTAACAGGCCAGCCGCGAGGATGAGGACGCCAGCGATCTGTTCAATCCGGTCGGTGTACTGTGGCAGCGAGTTCGCCCCGAAATCGTGGCCGACTGCAGTGACGACTGTCGCGGCCGCGAGTGGGAGGCTCAGTCCGGCAGCGTAGCCACCGACCGCGAACGCGCTTCCGAGTGTCGAGGCTGTCATCGCCTTGAGGACGACTGCTGCGAAGACGCCGACCATACACCCAGTAGCCGCGATGGCGTAACCCGCGCCGAAAATCAGGAACCCGACCACGGATGTCCGGCGTTCCGGGAGCACAACGTGTAGCGTCGGCGTGGCCCCGAACAGCATCGCGACACCGATGCCGAGTAGTATCAGACCGATGATGGGTTCGACGAACACGAGGTAGTTGATCAGCGCCCGGCCGCCCGAGACCACGACGAGGCCGAGGACTGCAAACACTGCGAAGATACCGATGCTGGCGGCACCCCCACGGATCACGGCGCCGCCGAGCGGTGTCTCGCTGTCGGCTTGTCTGACGTAGTATCCGACGTACCCCGGCAGCAGTGGGAGCGCACAGGGGGCAAAAAAGGAGGCAACACCTCCGGTGAACGCCAGGACTGTCAGCGAGACAGGGACATTCATCGTGAGTTTGCCCGTTCGACAGCGGAGACAACAGCATCAGGATCCGTCACACCCTGATCTGCGTAGACGACGCGGCCAGACGGGTCGGTCACCGCCGTATGCGGGAGCCCTCGTACGTCCAAGCGAGTCGTGAGTTTTCCCTCGTCGTCGAGCGCGACGGGCCATCGTCCCTCGTGTTTACGCCAGAACTCACGGATGTCCTCGCGCGTGAGCCCACCTCCAATGGCCTCATTTGTCACCGACACAAACTGGACGCTCTCGTCTACCTGCTCGTGTACCTCGGCGAGGTTATCCAACTGATCGTCACATCCGGAACACCACGTCGCGAACATGTCGACGACTGTTACACTCCCCGGAACGGGGACGGTCAACGTGCCAGCGTTGCTGTGGGGAGCATCCAGCGTCTCGACGGTGACCGGTTCGATTTCTGTCGGCTGATCCCCGTCTGAGTGAGTTCCGATCCCTGATCCGTCAGTCCCGGCTGGTACCCAATCACCGAGATCATCGCGGAGTGCATACAACCCCGCGGTTCCGAACACGGCTAGTCCGCCGAGTCCAGCAACGAGGTCACGTCGTCGCATCTGATCCCTCCTGCTCGCGCAGCGTCGTGAAATCGTCGTATATCTCCTGCCAGGTGGGTTTCTTGTTCGTGTACGCCCGCTCGACGTACCCTCCCATGTTTCCGAGGAGGATGAGCGAGAAGTGGTTGAACATGTATCTGTCCATGTCCTCGGGCTCGGTGCGCTGGAAGCCGACGCCGAACTCATCCTGTACGACCGTCTTGGCCCGCGAGGCCGACTCCGGACGCAGGAAATACCAGTTGCCAGCGTCCATGTCGACATTCATGTAGTCGCCGTACGTCCGCAGACGCTCTTCTGTGTCGCGCTCGGGGTCGAACGTGACCGTGATGAACGTCACCTCGTCGCCGTACCCGTCTTCGATTGCCTGTGTCTGTATGTTCCGGAGGGTACTGACGAGTCGCGGACACACTGTCTGACAGTAGCTGTAAATGAAGGTGACGAGAACGTCCGTCTCGAACTGGCGTACGGCCACTTCCTCGTCGCGAAGCGGTGCCGGCAGAGTGACTTCGGGGAGGCGCTGGCCGTAGGCGGGATACGGAAGTTTCGCTGCGTCGACCTGTCTGTCGGGTTCAGGGAGATACGTCTCCTGTGTCGAATCGCTGGATCCCGGATCGGACGAACCGCTGGAACAGCCGGCGACCACGGGAGCGCTCGCCGCTATACCGGTTGCGAGATAGGTCCGGCGGTCCATCCGACAACGCTGTGTCATATGCGGATGTTCACCGTACTTCTGTTTAACTCCATAGTCCGTTCTCACGAAGTTGCAATTGCCTCCGGATCTGACGAACATATTCGCCCAAGCGACGATCACGAATCTGGGTTTCATATCCCCGCTACTCGGCTAGGTGCGGTTTTGACCGATGTATTCGTAGTTCTACTCGGCGCGCCATCTCGGCTCTTCGTGAACGAGGAATCGGGATAGCGAAGTTCTCCCGGTGGATTTGAACTGTGGCCACTTCGCTCGCGTCGCTCGCTCGTGACTGAGTTCAAATCCTTCGGTTGTCACTGCTTCGTTCCTTACTACCGTTCGTCACAGAAGTAGTGGGCCCGGGCGGATTTGAACCACCGCATACCCGGTAACCCAGACACCGAGACGATCTCGCTATCGTATGAGCCGGGGGCTCTTACCAGACTGAGCTACGGGCCCGCATCCGTCCGTACCCTACGGCCTCAGTTAATTCTATCGTCTTCCCCATGTCACCGACTCACTCGGAAGCCTTTTTTCTGAAACGACCCTACAAGTGGCTAACAATGGGAATCGGCGGCTCGGACATGTACCGACAGCAGATCCTCGATCACTACAAGAATCCTCGCAACTACGGCGAGATCGAGGAAGCAACCTTCACTCACGTCGGCGAGAACCCAATGTGCGGCGACACCATCGAGATGGATGTCGTTCTCGACGACGACGAATCGACCATCGAACACGTCGCGTTCCGCGGCGACGGCTGTGCCATCTCGCAGGCCGCCGCCTCCATGCTCTCCCAAGAACTCCAGGGCATGGACACCGACACCCTCGAAGCGATGGACCGCGACGACATCGTCGACATGCTCGGTGTCGATATCTCACCGATGCGGATCAAATGTGCCGTCCTCGCCGAGAAGGTCGCTCAGGACGGCATGGAGATCTACTTCGGCGAGAAAGATCTCGACATGACGACCACCGAAGAAGAAGACGACTGATTCTCACACTTTCCCCAGCCTTCTGCGTTCTCACTCCGACAGCGTCGCTTCGGTATCGATTCCGTACACGCGAGCGGGCGTCTCGACGTGTGCGCGGTGGACCGCGTCCTCGTAGCCCTGTTCGAGCAGCCAGCGAACGCGCTTGGGAACGGTCTTCGGCCCCAGCACCGCGCCGGGCCGGTCGGGATCATCGAGGAAGTCTGTCTCCATCAGGAACGAATCGCCGTGTTCGGCACCGTCTTCTAAGGCGTCTTTGTTCGAGATGATGCTCGGAATCGGGCCGTCGACGTACCCACCGGAATAGTGTTTGACGACCTGCTGGCGGGGCAGTCCGCGGTCTTCGGCCCACCCGGCAACGTCTCGGAAGTCCTCACCGCCTTCCATGTGTAACTGGACGGCACAGCCGACTTCCGCCCCCAACTCGAAGGCGTGTTTCATCACCTCGTTGGATGCTTCCCAGACCGCCTCGCTCACGTCGTAGTGGGGTCGGCCGGACTTGATCGCCAGCGCAGGCCCTCCCGCGACGAATTCCGCCGCAACGTCCAGTCCCGACTGCATGAAATCTCTCGCCTCCTCGGGGGTGTACCCGTCTTCGACGAGTTGTGAGATCAATGCTGGATGGACGCCCAGCACCGGCCACGCTCGCCCGGGAAGTCGCTCCGAGGCTTCTGTCGTCACCTCACAGGTAATCTCGAACGTCTCGCGGAACGCGCTGGTATCCTCCACTTCGTCGACCAGATACCACGAGGGTTTGTTGAGAACGAGTAGATGTGTGCCACCGGCGTTGGCGAAATCGTCGGCGTGGTCGGCACCCGCTCCGTTGACGGGATCGAGATGCAGGTGATTGTCGAGAACCGGCGTCTCCAGATCCGTGTTCATACCCAGCCGTCGGTGTCGACACTCAAAAAGGCGTTCGGCTCGCTGTCCGTTAGAGCGTGATCGAGCGGTGGGCAGTATTCTGCAGGGCATCGGAGCGGCCGTACTCTCCCGGTGCGACGGCGACCGTCCGGACCCCCTCGTTGGCGGCGCGTTCGAGCACTGGCTTGAAGTCCGTATCCCGCGAGACGACGACGAGAATATCGATCGACTCGTCGACGGCCGCCGCAGTCGCGTCCACGGCGAGCCGAACGTCGACGTCGCCGCTGGTCGTGATCACGTCGAATCCCCGTGCCTCGCCGGCTTGAATTAGTGAGGGCGTCGCGTGCTCGTCGAGATACAGCCGCGCCGCCGCGACCGTCCCCTCCTCGACGGCGAGTTCCCGGAGGTCGTCGAGGTCGACATCGAACTCGTCGCGGAGTACGTTCGGGCCATCGACGAAGAGGCCGACACGCGTCGCCTCCTCCGAGAGCCGTCCCAGCAGATCCATACCTCCGTGATCGGTCTCGCCTGATATAATCTCACTGGACTCGGTCAGTGAGGTGGGGCCTGTCGGCCGCTTCGAGCAGTTGGTCGACCCGATCCGAAAGCGGCGGATGCGTCGAGAACAGCCGAGGCCGTTGTTGTCGTTGGTTGTCGTGCGTGTACAGAAGTGACTGGAGGCTCCGGCGGGATTCGGTCACCCGGTGGATCTTCGAGAGTGCCCGAGCGAGTGCCTCGGGGTTGCCCGTCACGTTCGCTGCACGCTGATCTGCACGGTATTCCTGCCGGCGGGAGTGTGCCAGGAACAACAGTGTGAAGACGCTCAACAGCCCAGCCAGCACGAGCCCGATCCCGTACTGAAACAGGCCTGCGAGACCAAGCCGCCGGCGAGTGGGATTCCCAGCGAACCAGTCTGTCGCGCGGTCGATGCCGACCAACACGAGCAAAATCGGCAAGAGGAACACGTAGACGATGCCGACGAGCAGTCGGGTCAGGGTGATCGAAAACGTGTTGATGAAGGTGTCGTACTGCTCCATGTGCGCCAGTTCGTGGGCGAGAATGCCTTCGAGTTCGTCGATGGTGAGCAGGTCCAGAAGCCGGTGATCGACGATGATCACGCCGCGACGCGGTCCGCCGACCGACAGCGCATTGGGCGAATCCAGATTTGTCAGCAGCAGCGGCGGCTGTGTGACTGACATCTGTTCACACAGCCCGTCGAGGCGACGATAGAGCGTCGGTGCACGGTGTCGTGGTAACTCTCTGGCGTCAAGATTGGCGGCGAGACGCACGACGCCGCGTCGGTACCCCAGATACGCACCGAACAGGGCAATGAGTGCGAAGGTCACAACCGTGACGACTGGACTCGGTGGATTCGCAGCGATCCACTCGATGAGGGTGAATCCCAGCAGCGCTAACCCTGCATAGACGATCAACGTGGCGACGCCGACGAGAATCATCAGCGTACGGGCGAACGGGTTAGCCATGGAGTTCCCGGAACGTACAAACTGTTCGGTCAGGATTCATAAAAACATCTTCATTGCAGGCGGTTGGACGAGATCATCGATCCTCTCGCCGCACCCAGAGCTACAATCAGAGAGGGTGTCTGATGATCTTCCTTTTGCATCTCTCGACGCTCGTCGCCTGCCGTTCCGGTTTCTCCAGACCGTCGACAAACTTCCGCAGCGTCTCCCCGATCAGTTCCCGTTTCGCGTCTTGGGGTGGCTCCATACCCTCACGTAGGACGAGCAGTCTGACCCCGTCTGGAGGGAACCGACAGGGGTTTGTCGTCGCTTGCCACAGCCATGGATATGTGGCAGGTGATGCCGGCCTACGACAGCTACGAGGAGGCACGGCGGGAGTTCGAGTGGGACCTTCCGGAATCGTACAACCCGGCGCGGGACCTCTGTCGGAAACACGACTCCGATTCGGTCGCGCTGCGGTACGACCCCGACGGCGACAGCGAGACGACCGAGCAGTTCACCTTCGGCGATATCGACCGCCGCTCGGATCGGCTGGCGTCTGGCCTCGCCGACCTCGGTGTCGAAGCCGGGGATCGCGTCGGCGTCGTCGTCCCGCAACGGCCGGAGAATCCGATCACGCACCTCGCGAACTGGAAACTCGGAGCCGTCTCGGTGCCGCTGACGGTCCTCTTTGGACCCGACGCCCTGCAGTACCGCCTCGAAGACAGCGAGGCCGTCGCGGTCGTGATCGATCCGAGCGTTCGCGATGACATCGAGGCGATCCGCGACGACTGCCCACACCTCGAACACGTGATCGAACTTGACGATAGTGCGGAGCAACGCTCCGCGGACAGTCGAGCGGCGACGCCGCGCGATGAGGGGAATGCAGAATCCTTCGAGTCAGTGCTCGACCGCGGCGAGACAGGAATCAATATTCACGATTCGATACCCGAAACCGAAAGCGCGGTCATGTACACCAGCGGCAGCACAGGCCCGCCGAAAGGGGTCGTCCACAGCCACGCCCTGTGGCTTGGCCGGGCAGCAGCCGCGTACAACTACTTCGACCGCGGCCTCGAAGACGCGACGCTGTTCACGCCGGCAGACTGGGCGTGGGGCGCGGCGCTGGGTGGCACCCTCTTTGCGGCCTGGCACCACGGTTGTACAATCGTCGGCTGGCCGCGCGACTCCTTCGAGCCAGCGGAGGTGTTCGCCTGTCTGGACCGCCACGACGTGACCCACACCTTCATGCCGCCGACAGCGCTCCGTCTGCTTCAGTCAGTCGAGAATCCGGCCGGGCGGTACGACCTCTCGCTCGAAGCTATCGCCTCTGCTGGCGAGCCGATGACTGCGGATATTCTGGAGTGGGGCGAATCTACCCTCCCCGACGTGTCGATCAACGAGTTTTACGGCCAGACCGAACTGAATCTCTGTGTCGCCAACTCCGGGGACTGGTTCGAGACTCGCCCAGAGAGTATGGGCAAACCGCTGCCCGGCTACGAGGCCCGAGTGCTCGATCCGGAGACGCACAAGCCGGTCGACACCGGCGAGGTCGGCGAACTCGCCGTCAAACCGGACGACCGACGAGTCTTCTTCGACGAGTACCTCGGCCTACCGGGGAAGACTGCCGCCAAGCAAACGGCGGAGGGCTGGTTTCTGACCGACGACCTGGTCGAGCGCGACGAGGACGGCTACCTCTGGTTCGTCTCCCGGGCTGACGACGTAATCTTGACCAAGGGCTACCGCGTCGGGCCGATGGAGGTCGAATCGGCGATTCTCGACCACCCGATGGTCGAACAGGTGGGCGTGGTGGGCGTCCCGGACGAGACGACCGGCGAGGCGATCAAAGCCGCCGTCCAGCCGGTCGAGACGCCCGACGACCCGGACGAACTGCGCGCGGAGATCAGAGATCTCGTCAGGGAGAATCTGGCCGCCTACGAATACCCGGATCAGATCGAGTTCGTCGACGAACTCCCGACCACCTCGACGGGGAAGATCCGCCGGAAATCACTCCGGGACTGAACGCTCGGGAGCCAACGCCGTCGGGCACTTATAGTTCCCTGTACACTGTGTGCAAGCTCTTAGGGGGGTGGGCCACGAAGCGACGCCTAGCTGCCGATGAGTGTCGTTCAGAACCTCACCTTCGTCTTCATCGCTGGATTGATTACCGCACTCGCGACAGGTGTGGGCGCGATCCCGTTTTTCTTTTTCGAGGATATCAGCGACCGATGGAATATCGTCCTCTGGGGGCTGTCCTCGGGGATCATGGTGTCCGCGTCGCTGTTCGGATTGGTCGGAGAGGGTCTCGCCGAGGGGACGCCGCTGGAAATCGCCATCGGCATGGGAATCGGTGTCGTGCTGGTCATCGTCGCCCACGAGATTCTCGTCGATGCCGATGTCGACCCCCGTCAGTACGAGGAAGCCGACTTCAAGAAACTCCTCTTGATTCTCGGCATCCTCACGGTCCATAGCTTCCCGGAGGGAGTCGCTGTCGGCGTCTCGTTTGCCGACCTCGGTCTAGAGGGCGGTCTGGAACTGCTCGGGTTCACTGTTCCAATACTCGCCGTGTTCATGACAGTCGCAATTTCGATTCACAACGTCCCGGAGGGGACCGCGATTTCGATCCCCCTGCGGTCGATGGGTGTCTCGGAGTGGCGGATGATCTGGTGGGCGGTGTTCTCCAGTCTGCCACAGCCGATTGGCGCGGTTATCGCCTTCGGATTCGTCCGGTACGCCCGAGTCTTTCTGCCGTACGGCTTCGGCTTCGCCGCCGGTGCGATGATCTATCTCGTACTGACCGAGTTCATCCCCGAGGCGCTCGAACTCGGCGAGAACGTCCCTTCGGGTGGGAAACCGGAACTCGTCGGTGGAATTACAGCGGGCGTGCTCGTCATGCTCCCGCTCGCGGTCATCTGACTCCTCACCCCGAGAGTACTCCGAGAGCGATCGCGATCTGTCCGAGACCGGCGACGAACACGAGGACGCCCGCGAGCCGAGTTGCCCGCTTTGCGTACGGAGCGACCGTCGAGGCAGCGAGATCGTTTCCGACGGCCGTCGCTACGGTCGCGCCCAAAAGCAACGCGCCGAAGACGCCGGCATAGGTGGCGAACACCGTCGCCGTGCCGACCGGTGACAGCGTCAGCGACTGGGCGACAACTGCGAAAAACAGCGGCGCGACACACCCTGCCGCCGCAAGCGCGTACAGCGCGCCGAATCCGACAAACCCAGCGATGCTCGTCCGCCGAGCAGGGAGCGCAACGGTCAGTTCGGTCGATTTCCCTGCTGCGAGGGCGGCACCGAGGACGAGCATGAGTCCGCCGACACCGAGTTCGATCCCCGGCAGCACCGACCGGAGCGCGCCGCCGAGTACGGAGGCGACACCACCCAGCGCGAGAAAGGTGACCAGGACACCGCCGACAGCGGCGAGTCCGCGGACAATTGCTCCGCCGAGCGGTGGGGACTCGGTCTCGGTTGCGGCGACGTAGAAGCCGACATAGCCCGGAAGTAAGGCGTAGGCACACGGCGAAAAAAACGTCGCGACACCGGCGGCGACAGCGACCGCGACGGCAGTCTCTGTCATGTCTCTTCGAGTGCGTCGATGATATCCGCGGCTGTTTTCCTGCCTTGTTCGTCGTAGACGATCCGGTTCGCTGCGTTGAGAACGACCGTATGCGGGACGCCGCGAACGTCAAAGGTCTCCGTCAGTTCGAGGTCCGTATCGAGACTGACCGGCCAGTCACCGCCGTGTTTGGCCCACCACTCGCCGACATCTTCCCGGGTCACTGTCTGGCCGACAGCCTCGTTCGACACCGAGACGAACTGTGCGCCGTCAGTCTGTTCGTAGGCGCGAACGACTTCGGGCATCGTCCGCCGGCAGGTCGAACACCACGTCGCGAAGACCGTCAGCACCGTCGGCGACCCCCGTTGCGGGACGCTCAGTTCCCCGGTGACAGTCCCCGATTCGTCGATCTGTTCGACCGTGACCGGTTCGATCGTCTCGGCGGTCTGCGAGGAGTACGCGTAGACTGCGCCGCCGCCGACGACGGCCGTCCCGGCGAGACCGGCCAGTAACTCTCGGCGATTCACTCGTATCCCTCCCGCACACTGGCGAGATCGCCGAGAACGATATCGGGCCGCGGCGGTTGCGGCGTGTACGCACGCTCGACGTAGCCGTCCCGGTTGACCAGCAGCATGAGTATCGTGTGTGCGAACATGGTGTTCTCTCCCTCTTCGTCCGGCGGAAGCACTTCACCGTTCGGCCCCGTTCGGTCCCCACCGCCGTGGCCGCCGCCTTCTGGAGAGACTTCCTCGAAGCCGACGCCGAACTGTCCGCGACTCCCGACGACCTCTTTCGCACGCTGTTCGCTCTCCGGTCTGAGGAACTGCCAGTTCTCGGCCGTCGGATCTGCGCCGTTGATCGTACTGAACTCCCGGAGCCGATCCGGGGTATCGTACTCGGGATCGAAGGTAATCGGCATCAGTGCAACCGAATCGCTGTATCCGTCGGTCCCGGCATCGGCCTGGACCCGGGCCAGCGTCGACGTGAGTGCTGGACAGGGGCCACCGCAGCGCGTGAAGACGAAGGTGACGAGCGTCTCGCGGGAGTCGACGAACTCGCGGGTGCTGATCTCGGTGTCGTGAAGCGGAGAGGGGAGCGTCGCTTCCGGAAGCGCCTGTCCGTAGGCTGGATAGGCCAGCGCTTCGGGGTCGACATCGTACTCGCGCTCGGGTGGGTCGAGAACGGTGTTTTCGTTCTCCTCCTCATCAGATCCCGTGACACTGCTCAGACAGCCAGTGAGGGCAACGCCACTCGTGACGAGAGACGCCTGCAAATACGCTCGTCGGTCCATACTGTCGCCTTCGGGTATCTCCAGTTATGCTATCTGGTGCGTCTCTCGAATCTGCGACCGCGATACAACCGATCGTGATTCCTTTGACCGGGTCATATGGGGTCGAAACGTTTACTACCGGCCATCGTCGATGTACTTCTATGTCAAGTTCAGACGGTGGACTGATGTCCAGCGCGGGCCTCGTCCGGTATTTCGACTCCGAGGAGGACCGCGGCGTTCGCGTCGATCCCAAAACTGTCGTCGCCTTCAGCACGCTCCTCGGTATCTTCGTGCTGATGCTGAACGCCTTCGCCTGATCGGCTCTTTTCGGCACAACTTTGCCCGTCCCGCCCGCATCTGCGGGCAATGACTGTCCGGGTTCGCGGGATCTACACGACCGCGCTGACGGCTGCCGTCGAGGAAATCGTCCAGCCCTCCAGCGCGATTGAAGACCGTTTCGACGAGGAGTTTTCGATGGGCCCTGCCGCGGTGCGTATCGAGACGACCGACGACCGTCAGGGCGTCACTGTCCACGGGCGCTCCGACGACGTGGCCGATGTCGTCACCGACCTCTGTGGCCTCGCCCTCGATTCGTTCGCGTGGCGAGCGTCACTGCCCCGCGGCGGCGTCTTCGCTGGTGAAGTTGTCGACACGCTCGGCAGTGGCGCTCTCGTGTCGTGTCTCCCCGACGAGAGCAATCCCGATCCGATTCTCGACGACGACCCGCTCCCATTCGCCGGTGGCACGACCGGGTTTCTGCCGTATTCGAACACTGACGACCGGGTCGACGAGGGTGACCGACTCCGCGTGCAGGTCGTCGAGACGCGCCCGCCGTGGAGCGACGGCCGGCCCGTACTCGACACCGACATTCACGTGGCCGGCGGACTCGCAACGCTGCACCGCGGCGGCCGCCGATCCAGCAACGGCCCGGAACTTGCGGATCTGCTCCCCGAAGATCCTCCCGAGGGCTGGGGGATCGACTGGAGCCCCATCGCCGACCACGCCGACCTCGACGACCTCGGCGCAGTGATCGACGCGCTCGGCGAACGCGCCGGAGCCCTCGACGACGAACTGTCCGACACCGCCGACCCGGACGGGGTCGCTCCGCAGGCATACGCCCGTGACGAGGCGACCTGCTGGCTCTGGTTCGGTCGGGAGTCCCGGTTCGCGCTTGACGACCGCCGCCGCTCGGTCACGACGACGATGCCCGGCCACCACCGGATCAAGGCCGGCACCAACACGGCGAGTACGGCCGTCGACTTCGTCGAAGGTGTCTGTGGTGACCTCGGATCCGATCCCGAGGAATTCCCGTTCGCCGTCGTCACCGAACAGTTCGGGCCGCGCGAGGGCGACCGCGTCGGAATCGGCCACGGCAAACCCGACGGACGACTCATCGACCTCGGTCCTGCCGAGGTGACGAAACGAACCGAGGACGGACAGGTGACGGTCCGCCGAGAAATTTCGTCGCAGGGGAGTTACGACGCCCTCGGGACCGACCGCGAACCCGGCGACGCGGCGGTCACGAAAGTCAAGGAAGGGCGGTGGTGGTACCCCACCGTCTACCGAGGCGAAGACGGGGAGTCGAAGGGAACCTACGTCAACATCTGCACACCGGTCGAGGTCTTCCCCAACGAAATCCGGTACGTCGACCTCCATATCGACGTGATCAAACGACCCGGTGGAACGACCGAAATCGTCGACGAGGACGAACTCGCCGCGGCGGTCGAGGCGGGGACGATCAGTGAGGCACTGGCTGAAAAAGCCCGCACGGTCGCGAATGCCGTCGAAAACGCCTTCTAACGTTCGATCAATCGGTGTAGCAGACCGCCGGGCAGTCCGGAGCGGATAATCCGATCGTAGATGACCGGCGGGAGAATCGACCGGAGACGTGGGAGCCAGCGCGCCCGCGAACTCACGCGGTAGCGAGCCTGGGGTTGCTCGGCGGTTGCCGCGTCGATCATCGCGTCGACGACGGCCTCGGGATCGGTCGAATCGGGTGAATACGACTCGAAGGCCCGATACTGTTCGGCGTAGGCGTCGTTTTCGATCCGATCTAGCGCCTCCGTCGCTCGCTCGTTGAATCCCGTCCGGACAGGACCGGGTTCGATCAACGAGACATCGACGCTGTGCGGGCGAAGTTCCTGCCGGAGTGATTCCGTGTAGCCGCCGAGGCCTGCCTTTGAGGCGGAGTATGCGCCGTGATACGGCAGCGGGACGCTTCCGACCATCGAGCCGACGATGACGACACGCCCCTTTCGGCGTCGCAACTCGGGAAGGAGCGCGTGCAGCGGCGTGTGGACGGCGAGGAGATTCGCTTCCAGATGCTCCCGCAGGGAGTCGGGCGGGCAGTCTTCGAGCGCGCCGAGTTCGTACCAGCCAACCGCAGAGAGAAATACGTCGGGTTCGATATCCGCCAGCGTTCGCTCGACGGCCGCTCGATCGGTGAGGTCGACCGTTCGGCAGTCGACGGTTTCGGGCAGTGCGGCGAGACCGCTTTCGTCGCGGTCGAGGGCGATAACCTCGTGGTCGGCGTCGGGCAGTCGCGTGACGGCACGGCGACTGAGTTCTCCGGCACCACCAGTCAGGACCACGCGCATACAGCCATCTCCCGCCGCCCGAACAAAACCCCTTGGATCAGACAGGAAGAAAGCTTATTCGTTCCTGCGACCAACCAAGGGAAGTACCACAGCCACTATGGCAGAGATCGAAGAGAGTGTCTCCGGGTTCAAGTGCCGTGGCAGTTGGGTCGAGACTGTCGAACACGGCGAACGGATCACTCGGGCACTGCAAGAACTCGCCGAGGAACACGACGTTGACGAATCTGCGCTTGAGGAGTTCGAGGAGTGGCGGCCGAAAGCTCACGAACGCCTCGACGAGGATGTCAACGAGAAGACCGCCGAGCAGGCAAGCGTCAACGAGGGCAAAGGCGAACAGGAAGGCAAAGACCCCGACGAAGACCTCCAGACAGCGGGCGAGAAACTCGCGGAATCCTACGAGAAACTGGACGAACCCGACGAGGCTGTCGGCAAGTGGGGTGAGAGCATCGACTACGTCGCCCGCGCGGCCGACTCCGCCGGCCGCAAAGCGATGCGGAAAGTCGAGGGTACCGTCTACAAGAACGTGATGACACAGATGTCGCCGTACTACTTCGACAACGACCTCATCAGCGCGAATCTCCAGCGGGTCGGCCGCGGCGAGGGCGGCGAGTACGTCTTCGAGGTCAACGTCAACGACGACGACCTGAAGATTCGCGTCTCGAACAAACTGGCCGATTTCGACAGTGAAGTCGACCGCTGGCACGTCAACACCGAAAAGGCAACCGAGGCAATCGAGGCCGCTGAGGGCGTCGATGCGCCCGAACAAGACGACACGAACGACGCGAAGACCAACTGACAGCCGGGATCAGCCGGGCTGATCTGACACTGAGAAGTCAAAAAGGATAACTCAGTCCGCGTCACATCGGCGAGTGTGCCTGCTATCGCAAGCGTTCCAGACCTGCTTCGTCTGCTCGTGATTCCCTTCTTCGGCTACGTCGCCTGGCGGGACATCGCGACCCGACGAGTCCCCAATCGGACGTGGATTCCGCTCGCTGTCCTCGCCGTTGTGCTGCTCGTCTGGGAGTTTTACGTCGTCATGACTGGTGACCTCGCCGCTTTCCAGCAGCAACGATTCTACATTCGGGTCGCCATCTCGATTGGCTTCATTATTCCGCTCACCTACCTGTTCTGGCTGATCGGCGGGTTTGGCGGCGCTGACGCGAAGGCGTTTTTCGTCATCGCCGTCCTCTTTCCGACCTATCCAGACTACGCACTGGCCGAACTCGGGGTCGGTGGCGCGCTCGGTTCGTTGCCCGTCGTCCAGACGGCGGTGGGTGTCTTCTCGTTGACTATCCTCTCGAATACTGTGCTTGCCGGTGCCGCCTATCCGCTCCTGCTCGCGGGGAAAAACGCCGTCACTGGCTACGTCTCTCCGGGGATGTTCGTCGCTAAACCGATTCAGGCCGAGGAGGCCATCGTAGAGTACGGAACGCTACTCGACTTCCCGGATCGGCGGTTCATCGACGACCTCTCGCTCGGTGGGATGAGTTCGTACTTCTCGTGGCGGCGGCTGGACCTCGACGCGCTCCGGATGTATCTCCAGTGGCGCGGACTCTCGCTCGAAGAACTCCGTGCGGATCCGGAGCAGTATCGCGATCCAACAACGCTGCCCGACGAGCCGAACCCACCCGGTGACGGCATGATCGAAACCGATGGCGGTCAACCAGTTGACTCCGAGAAAACAGTCGAATCTGACACTGACGGCGAGTACGACGATCCGTGGGGTGCCGAAGCTTTTCTCGACGACATCGAGGGGTCGGCCTACGGAACCACGCCCGAGGGATTGCAGGAGGGACTCGACACGCTGAGTGAGGACGAAGTCGTCTGGATTTCGCCGGGAATCCCTTTCCTCGTGCCACTGTTCCTCGGTGTGGTCGTCTCGTTCACCTACGGTGATCTCCTCTTTGCGTTCCTCGAAGCCATCGGGTTCGCCTGAGTATCTTAGTCTGTCTGCGCCTCGGGAGGCTGTTCGGTTACCTCGGTCCGGGCCTCCGAAACGACAACTCGAACACCCTCTTGATGGTCGGTATCGATATCGATCTCCCAGCCGTGGACGCGGGCAAAGGTCTTGGCGTTGGGAAGCTTCATTCCCGCCTCTGCCGTCGGCACTGACTCGCCGAAGGCGAGATAGCCCGCGACATCCTCCCCCGGTGGCTCGCCGTTGCCAGCGACCGCAAAGCCAGCGTCGGATAACTCGACGGTGACGGTGTCGGCCCCGTTCAGTCGATTGAACACGAAGATATTTCCAAGCAGTTCCCGGAGTCGACCGGGGTCAGCGTCGATTGTTCCGTTGTTCTGGAGGGTGAGTTCCATCTCGCCGGTTTCGGCGTTCCACCACGCGTCGTCGACTGCGGTCTCGAAACCGACGGCTTCGAGACGCTCGACGGTCTGGCCGTACTTCGCCAGTGTGGTGAAATCGTCGACACGCGCAGTGAGTCGTTCGTTCGCTCCCATCGCTTTCTCGATTGACTCGTTTTCGACGGTCCCCTCCTCGGTCCGGTCTTGTGCGATCCCAAGCCGCCACTCGATGATCTGCAGCATGTTCCGGAGTTCGTGTGCCAGCGCGCTGGCGAATCCTTCAAGTTGCTCGTTGTGGCGTTCGAGTTCCCGACGGCGCTGTTCGGCGGTTGTGATGTCCGAAAAGAAAAGCACTTGCCCCTGTGAATCACCGAGCGTGACCGAACTCGTCGACGTCAGAAGATACCGGGTTTCGCCGTCGATTTCGCACTCCAGGGTCTGTGTCTCCTGACCTGTCATCTCAGCGACGCGGGGCAGGATCGATTCGAGTGGTTCACCTCTGGCATCGGCAAGTGCCGGGAAAAACTCCTGTGCAGCCGGCGAGTAATCTCGTATCTGCGAGTCCTCGTCGAGGAAGATCACCGCATCGTCGTCTTCGCCGGCCGATTGGACCGCCAGAAACCGCCGCTCGTAGATGAACAGCACACCCAGTACGAACATCGCAACGCCCAGCGGTGCGTAGATCACTTCGATGACGGCGTCAGTGAAGAACGAGATAATATCGAATGTGACCGGTAGTGCCAGAAACACCGTCAGGATGCCGAGTGGTCGCGTGTCGTACCCCGAGTTGTGGTACAACTCGAACAGCATGAAAATCCCGATGCCGGCCATGACGTACGAGAGGCCGGTCACCGTCCAGTGGAAAATGCCGTGTTCGATCGCCAGATAATTGAACGGCTCCACCTGCACGCTCGTCTCGAAGTACAGTCCGTGAATGGGATTGGTCAGTTTGACCCCGACGACGGCGGCGAAGAAGCCACCACCGAGCGCTCTGAGTGTGGGGTCTTCGTGATAGCTCCGGCCGGTGTACGCCGAACAAAAGTACAGCCACGCCCAGACGGTCGCAAAGCCAAATACCAGTCCGACTATGTAGGCCGTCTGACGAATTGGGTCTGGGGCCACGAAGTAGACGACTTTCAACAGTGCCCAGACGCTGGTGGTCGTGAGCAATCCGACGAGGCCACGACGAACCGCGTCGGCCTCTACTTCCCTCGCCCGCGAGAGACCGATCAGACATGCGAGCCCTGAGACCGCAAATGCACCGATGTACCCGACTGCAACCGGCTCGACCTGCAGACCAGCGGTACTCATCACGGGTTTTTCTTAGTACGATACACTGGACGGGCGAACTTCAACCTTTTTCCCAACTGTAATTCTGTCTGGTGGTTTGACCGGTTAATTCACCGGGATTTCGGTCCCATCGCTGTCACCGGCTAGCTTCGTCAACCGAACTGTCAGTACGCCACGGTCGTACTCGGCGATCGTCTCGGAGTCGTCGACGGCCGCCGGCAGCGTCACGGCGCGATTCCTGCTCTCCTTGGTCCGTTCGCGCACGATGAACCGTCCCTCGCCGGCAGTGGTCTCCTCTCCGACTTCGATGTGCAGTCGCCGACTGTCCTCCAGTTGAACGTTGATCGCGGAGGGATCCCTGCCCGGTAGATCCGCCTTCACCAGTATCTCGTCGTCGGCGTCGATCACGTCGACCGGGAGCTGTTCGGCCAACGGGCCGCCCAGCTGAGAGAACTGATCGAACAACTCCTCGATCTCCGAAAACGGATCTGTGCGATCTGTCATACCAGGAAATAGATAGCCATCCGGTATAAGCGTACTGCGATCAGCCGACAGCGAAGCGTGTCGAACCCACCGACTCAGCCCTGGTATGGGTGATACTCCATTCCTTTGTGCTTGAGTTCGTTGCGCTTGTCTTCCAAAAAGGAGTAGACAGTCCCGTGTGGTGCGCCTTCGAGCAACATCTCCGCCGCTTCGCGGACGGCTTCGACCTGTTGTGGACCGCCGATGACACCCAGCGTCGAGCCGTAAATCGCGACCGACGCGCCGGTGAGTTCCTCCATGAGTTCACGGGTGCGGCCGCCCTCGCCGATCAGTCGCCCTTTCTGGCGGCGCAGATCGTTCTTGTTTCGCGCGGCTGCCTCGATGTCGATTAGCTCGAACATCATCATGTCGTCTTCCAGCAGGCTGAGCGCGTCCTCCGGCGAGAACCCGCGACCGATCGCTTTCACGATATCCGGGCCCTTCAGCCCCAGCACTGGATCGCCCACCTTCTCGATGCGGACGTTGCCCGACTCCGAGTCGATATCCAGCCGCACCTCCGCCTGCTCTTCGATCTCCCGCATCGTCTCGCCACCCTGACCGATCAACACGCCAATCCGGTCGTCAGGTACCTTCACATGCTGCATAATATGCTTGAGTGTAATCGATTAAACTGTTAAAGTCCTTCGGGTAAGAGCGGCATACCGGATTATTTCGGGGAGCGAAGCACGTGCGGCCTCAAAAACCCTCGTCGCGTGTCACTTCGTTCGCGTCCCTCGCTACGGCGACAATCGCTGACGATCCCGCGGGAACACCGTCACTTTGCTCCGCTCGTGACGAGCTCTCACTCGACGGGCGGCGCTTTCGTCCTACGGACTCAAGCGCTGCCGGTCTCGCGGGAAGAGCACGGCCTCCCGAATGTTATCCAGTCCGAGCATCGTCATCACGAGTCGCTCGCCACCCAGACCCCAGCCGGCGTGGGGCGGCATGCCGTACCGGAACATCTTGGTGTAGTAGTCGAACTGCTCGGGGTCGAGACCCTGCTGCTCGAAGCCGTCGACGAGGTGATCGTAGCGGTGTTCACGCTGCCCGCCCGAGACCAGCTCCATCGACGGGTGCATCATGTCGAAGCCGGTCGAAAGCTCTTCGTCGTCCTCCTTATCCTTGATGTAGAACGGCTTGATCTCGCTGGGCCACTCGGTGATGAAATAGTGCTGACCCACGTCGTCGCCGAGCGCGCGCTCGCCCTCGGTCGGCAGGTCGTCGCCCCAGACGAGCTGTTCGTCCAGTTCGCCCGTGGCGTTGATCCGCTCGATAGCTTCTTGGTAGCTGAGCCGTGGGAAGTCTCGCTCGGGCACGGTGAACTCCTCTTCCATGCCGAGCGCTTCGAGCTCCTCCTGGCAGTTCTCGGCGACGCCCTCGTAGGCAGAAACCACAATCTCCTCGCAGGCGTCCATCGCACCGGACTCGTCGATGAAGGCAGACTCAAAGTCGATGGAGGTCGCCTCGTTGAGGTGTCGCGGCGTGTTGTGCTCTTCGGCCCGGAAGATCGGACCAATCTCGAAGACTCGTTCGAGACCAGAGCCGACCATCAGCTGTTTGAACAGCTGTGGGCTCTGGTTCATGAAGGCCTCTTGTCCGAAGTACGTGATCGGGAACAGCTCGGTCCCGCCTTCCGTTCCTGTGGCGACGATTTTCGGCGTGTTGATCTCCGTACAGCCGAGTGTTCGAAATGCCTCGCGGACGGAGCGAAGCATCTCTGCGCGGATCTCGAAGATCGCTTTGACCTCCTCTTTGCGGAGGTCGAGCGTCCGGTTGTCGAGTCGGGTCGGGAGTTCGGCATCGACCTTTCCGGAGGGATCGAGCGGGAGTTCGGGATCGGCCGCCGAGAGGACTTCCATCTCCTCGGGGACGATTTCGACGCCCGTCGGGGCGCGCTCTTCCTCTTCGACAGCGCCCGTCACGGTGACGACGCTCTCGCGCTGGACGTTCAGACCGGTTTCGACGAGGTCTTCGTCCATCTCGTCTTTCTCGAATTTGACCTGGATCTTTCCGGAGTTATCTCGGACGATTACGAACGCAATCCCGCCAAGATCTCTGATCTCGTGAACCCACCCGGCGACGGTAGCGGTGTCGCCCGGGGTCGCGTCTGCTGCATGCGTGCGTGATTCCATACGCCTACTTTCGAGTCCCGCAACTTAAGTCGGTCTCTTTGTCCCGAGAAAAATACGCCTCTCATCGCCGTCACAAACTGGCTCAGCCAGCGAGTTGCTGTCGCCAGTCTTCCAGTTGGTCGGTCGTCACGCCCTGGACCTGCTCTGCGACCTCGTCGGGATCTACCGTTCCAAGATCGTCGGGGCTTTCGACGCCGACCTCCGCCAGTTTCTCGGCGGTCTTCTCGCCGATGCCGCTGATGTCTTCGAGGTCGTCGATAGCCTGCTGGGCCTGGTACTCTTGGTAGTTGCAGACCGGACAGCCGAGTTCCCACGGGTCGTCGCCGTCGTGAACGTGCAGTTCCGGCAGGTCGTGCTCCTCGCAGTATGCATCTGTGACCTCGATATCGCCCCGGCGCGGCAGTGGCAGGGAGTACTCGCAGTCGGGATAGCGCGTGCAGCCGACCAATCGCGAACCGGATCGGAGCTGTTTGATCGCCAGTTCGCCACCCGCTTCGACGGCTTCGCCGTCTCCGTCTCGTTGCTCCTGCGGAGCAACGCCCTCCCCGCACTCCGGACAGGCCCCAATAACTCGATCCTCGCTCTCGTCGGCCTCGGCGGCCGCACACCGCGGGCAGCCGTGGACGAAGGTATCCCGGCCGGCGAGCATCTTCACGTGGTGCATCTGGTGGTCGTCGCAGGTTTCCTCCAGCACGAGGGGTTCGCCGGTGCTCGGAAGCGGTAGCGTGAACCGACACTCGGGGAAGCCGTCACAGCCGACGAAGTACGACCCCTGTCGGCTCTGCCGGACGAGCAGGTCGCTGCCGCACTCCGGACACGGACCGAGTCGGCGGTCTGCCTTCAGCGATTCCTGCAGGTGTTCACCGATCTCTTCGCGGGATTCGTGCAGTTCCTCGAAGACGGCTTCGAGCATCTCTCGGGAGGAGTCAGTCACGTCGTCGAGCGTGGCTTCGCCCTCGGCGATGGCGCTCATGTCGGACTCCAGTTCGGCGGTCATCTCCTCGCTGACGACCATCTCGGCGAACTCCTCGGCGGCGTTGACCACCGCTTCCGCCAGCGCAGTCGGCCGCGGTGGATCGTCTTCTAGATAGCCGCGGTCGTACAGTTTCTCGACGGCGTGGTGGCGAGTCGACTTCGTCCCGATGCCCATCTCCTCCATCTTCTGGATGAGTCGGGACTGGCCGTACCGCCGCGGTGGCTGTGTCTCCTTCTCGTCGAGGCGCACGTCGGTGATTGCCAGCGTCTCGCCTTCCTCCACGTCGGGGACGTGATTCTCGCTAGTGCTGCTGTAGGGATAGACGGCGTGATACCCCTCCTCGATGAGGCGTTTGCCGTTGGCTTTCAGCCGCAGATCCGCAACGCCAGCGACGACGCGGAGGTGTTCCCACGTCGCGGCCTCGGCGACAGTCGCAAAAAAGCGTCGGACGATCAGTTCGTAAATCTCCCACTCGTCTTCGCTGAGGTCGCTACGGGCTGGTAGCTCGCCAGTCGGGTGAATCGGTGGGTGATCGGTCGTTTCCTCGTCGCCGCGGGTCGGCTCGATTTCGTCGGCGGCCAGCAACTGCTCGGCATCCTCACCGAAGTGCGGACTCCCAGTAAAGTCGTCGAGCAGTTCGTCGGGCTCCAGATCCTCGGGGTAGACGGTGTTGTCCGTCCGTGGGTAGGTCGTGTAGCCGTCGGTATAGAGCTCTTCGGCGATAGACATCGCTCGCTGGGCAGAGTAGCCCAGCGACCCGGCGGCGCTGATGAAGGCGGTCGTGTTGAACGGCTCCGGCGGATTATCGGTCCGGGTGCGGCGGTTGACCGATTCGACGGCGACGGAGTCGGAATCTTGGAGCGTCTCGTGGACCGTGTCGGCGTCAGATTCCGACCAGACGCGCTCGGCTTCGGTGCCGTCGTCGTCCTCGTAGAAGTACTGGGCCTCGAACTCTGACCCATTTTTCGCGAGATCGGCGAATAGCTCCCAGTAGGTCTCGGGATCGAAGGCCTGAATCTCGCGCTCGCGGTCGACGATCAGTTTCAGCGTCGGCGACTGAACCCGACCTACCGAGATGAAATCGTCGCCGAGCTGTCGCGCGGATAGCGAGAGAAACCGCGTGAGTGCGGCCCCCCAGATGAGATCGATAATCTGTCTGGCCTCGCCCGCGGCCGCCAGATCGAAATCCAGATCGTCGGGGTTGGCGAAGGCCTCCTTGACCTCGTTGTCGGTAATCGAGGAAAAGCGGACGCGTTCGATAGGGCCGTCGATTCTGTCCTCGACCAGTTCGTACGCTTCCTTGCCGATGAGTTCTCCTTCCCGATCGTAGTCGGTGGCGATCACGGCCTCGTCAGCCTGATTGGCGAGCGCTTCGAGCGTCGTGACGATGTTCTCCTGGGTCGGTTCCGTGACGATATCGGCGTCGATCAGTTCGACCGGTTGAACGTCCCGCCAGTTGGCGTACTCTTCGGGGAAATCCAGTCCGACCACGTGGCCCGAGAGGCCGACGACGCGTTTGTCGCCCCAGCGGTAGACGTTGACGCCGTTGTGTCGCTCCGCGTCCGCGGAGCCGTCGCTCAGTATCTCCGCGATTCGCCGCGCCGCGTTGTCCTTCTCTGTTATGATTAGCTTCACTCCGAGAATCACCCGCTGTGGCTCAGTAGGGCGGGATGCAGTCTAAAACCTTTCGTACCCCACAGTTTTGATCGGGGGCTGGCCGGGATATTCCGCCGACTGTGGTTTCTCTCCTCGCGACAGTCGACCCCTCGTCGATAACTGGCTCTCACCCGCTGACACCTGGTCCTGCCTCATATGCGCGGGGTGCTGGACACGCGTAGCTTCGTTTTTGATAATCTGTAAAAACTATTATTTGCATGCCTCAACTTTTGTAGAGTGATTTCACGATGACTGGAGGGGGTCGATCACTATGACTGAACAGAGTGTCACTGACGGTACGGAATCGGCTGCCAAGCGGGGGATCTTCGAGGTGATTCTGTACACGGTCGGCGTGGTACCGATGGCAATCGAGCCGTATCTGCCGGGGATGCTCAGGAAGAACTTCGGTGCGCGCATCTTCCTGCTGGCTTTCCTTTCGATTGTCGTCGGTCCAGTCGTCGCAACACTGCTGTTTACGGACGTGCTCGTCGCTTCGCTGTTCATCGCGACAGTCGTTGCACTCAGTGGCTTTCTCGGCTACTGTGAGATGTATCGCTCACTCCGGGATATCAACACGAATATTCGCAAAGTCGACGACGGGCAGTACGACATCTCCTTCGGTGTCGACCGCTCCGACGAAATCGGTGAGATCTACACGGCACTCGAGGAAACGGCGCGTTCACTCGGCGAGACGGTCCAGCGCGCCGAACAACAGCGACAGGCCGCCGAAGAGGCCCGGAAAGAGGCTGAAAAGGCCGAACAGACCGCACAAGAACAGCGCGAGGAGGCCGAGCAACTGAGTACCCATCTCGAACAGAAGGCTGCGGCGTTCAGCGAAACGATCGAACGAGCGGCCGACGGGGATCTCACCCAGCGGATGGACCCCGACAGCCAGAACGAAGTGATGGCTGAGATCGCCCGCTCGTTCAACACGATGCTCAACGAGTTCGAGGAAACGATTCGTGAGTTGCAATCCTTTGCCGAGGAGGTCGGCGAGGCCAGCGAACAGGCGAGTACGAGCGCTGGCGAAGTCGAACGAGCGAGCAACGAAGTCAGCGACTCGGTCCAACAGATCGCGGCCGATGCGAGCGAACAGCAGGACGAACTCGACACCGTCTCCAGCGAGATGACCCAACTCTCCGCGACGATCGAGGAGGCGGCCTCTTCGGCCGAGACCGTCGCGGAGACAGCACAGGAGACCGCCGAAATAACCGGCGACGGCGAACAGACCGCACAGGAAGCTATCGAGGAGATCGAGGCGGTCGAAGAGACGATCACCGAGACCCTCGACAACGTCGGGACGCTCGAAGACCTGATGGACGAAATCGATGACATCGTCGAACTCATCGGCGAGATTGCCGAGCAGACGAACATGCTCGCGCTCAACGCGAACATCGAGGCCGCACGCGCGGGCGGCGGTGACGGCTCCGGTGACGGGTTCGCGGTCGTCGCCGACGAAGTCAAACAGTTGGCCGAAGAGACTCGCCAGTCCGCCGACGACGTGGCGACACTCATCGACGATGTGCAGACCACGACGAACCAGACTGTCGGAGAAATTCGGCGAGCAGATGGGCGGATCGACGATGCAACTGATTCGGTCGAGGCGGCGGTCGAGGCGTTCGGGACGGTTCGCACGAAGGTCGAAAAGACCAACGACGGGATTCAGGAGATCAGTGATGCGGTCGACCAGCAGGCCACTACCGCCACCGAGGTCGTGTCGATGGTCGACACCGTCGCGGAGTTGAGCCGGTCGACTGCCGAGGAATCGGAGACTGTCTCCGCTGCCGCACAGCAACAGACGGCCTCCGTCTCGGAGATCAGTGCGAACGTTCACACGCTTTCGGAACGCGCCGACTTGCTCCGGTCACTGCTCGCGGAGTTCGAGACGCAGGGATCGACGACGGCCACCTCACCCGCACAACCGTCCTAACCCGGGACCCCTTTTATTCCGCGCTGTGACGTACTCCCAGTATGACCACGTGGGACGAACGCTTCGAGAACGGCGAGTACCCGACTAACCCCGACCCATCTCCGGTGCTCCGTGCGTATCTCCCGGACATCCCTGACGGTCGTGCGCTCGACCTCGCGACGGGAACGGGCCGAAATGCCGTCTTTCTCGCGGACGAGGGGTACACCGTCGACGCCATCGACCAGTCGCGTGCTGGACTTCGTATCACCCGAGAGAACGCCGCGGATCGCGGTGTCGAAGATCGGATCCAGCCGATCCAGGCCGATATTCCGACCTACGAGTTTCCGACCGACCGGTACGACCTCATCACGATCAGTTTCTACCGAGCAGTCGACCGCTTTCCCGACATCAAGGAAGCACTCACGGAGGGTGGCTATCTCTTCGTCGAACACCACCTGCGCTCGACTGAGTCGACACCGTCCGGTCCGAGTAGCGACCGCTACCGCTTCGGCGCGAACGAACTGCTGAACGGCTGTCTGGATCTGACCGTGCTCCACTACGACGCGACGACCGAAGAGCGACCGGAGGACAAACGCCGGGCCAGCGCCCGGATTCTCGCCAGAAGCTCGTCGGGGCAGCGCCAGTCGTATCCGCGCCGCCACGATCCCTCGAACTGATCCACTGGGTCAGTCACACTGTGCGACGAACCGAAGCCGCCGGTAATCGGCGGCCCACGTCTCTGTCTCGGGATCGAACAGCGATGCTCGGAGTCGATCCTCGACGGCTTCGATCACGTCCGCCTGCTCGTCAGTATCCAGCGCGGCGAAGATGCTGTCGCCGAACATATCGAGCCAGTTCGCGAGGCCGTCGCGGCCGTCGTCGAGTTCCGTCGGGCGGTCGAACAGCACGGCTCGAGTCACCTCGAAGCCGTGGGACTCTATTCGACTGGTATACTCGCCGAGCGCGGGGAAGTACCACGGATGCGTCGACTCGTAGCCGCGGGCTTGCACCTCTTCGATTGCGGCCGTCGCGATCTGTTCGACGTTTCCGTTGCCGCCCATCTCGGCGACGAACCGACCAGCCGGGGTGAGTGCGTTGTGCACCCGTTCGAGGACAGTATCGTGGTCCTCGTCGGGAATCCAGTGCAGTGCCGCGTTCGAGAAGACAGCGTCGAACTCCTCGTCTGTGGTGAACTCACGGGCGTCGGCGTTACGATACTCCAGATCCGGGTAGTTCGATCGAGCCTGTTCGGTCATCTCCGCCGCGGCATCGATTCCGACGACTTCCGCCCCGTAGTCTGCGATTTCGGCGGTCAGGTGACCCGTGCCACAGCCGAGATCCAGCACGCGTTCGCCGGGCTGTGGATCGAGTAACTCGACGACATCGCCGCCGTACTCGTAGACGAAATCGTGGCCGTCGTCGTAGTCGTCGGCCGCCCAATCCTGATCTGCCATCTCAGTTATTGAGTTCCTCCCGTCGGTCGCTCACGGTGCTATTCCTCCAGTGCTTCCCGCAGTCGTCCGTTCACATCGCCCGGATCCGCACTTCCGCCGGTCTCGCTGCCACCTTTTTCAGCATCGCCTTTCCTCGCGGCCAGAGGCCGCTGCGGGAAGGCTCCTTGAAAAACGTGGGCGAAAAATGCCGTTCGCTCCCGTCGGTCGCTCACGGTGCTATTCCTCCAGTGCTTCCCGCAGTCGTCCGTTCACATCGCCCGGATCCGCACTTCCGCCGGTCTTCTGCATGACCTGCCCGACGAGGAAGTTGATCGCGCCACCCTCGCCGCTGTGGTAATCCTCGACTGCGTCGGGGTTTTCCTCGATGGCCTCCTCGACGGCCGCCTGCACCTCGTCGCCGCTGGTCTTGCCGAGACCCTCCGCTTCGACGACGGTATCGGGATCCTCCCCGTCGTCGAGCATCGATCGCAGGACCGTCTCGCGGGCGTTCTTGGTAGTGATCTCCTCCTCGTCGACGAGTTCGATCAGTCGTTCGACTTCGTCGAAGCGGTCCTCGATGTCGGTGATCGCCATGTCGCGGTAGTTCAGTTCACCGAGTAGTTCGTCGGCGACCCACGTCGCGGCCAGGTCGGGGTCGAACGCCTCTGCGATGTTCTCGTAGAAGTCCGCGACCTGCTTGGTGCTGGTGAGTTTGTCCGCGGCCTCCTCGCTCAGATCGTACTCCGACTGGAACCGCTCGCGTCGGGCGTCGGGGAGTTCGGGAATCTCGATTTTCTCCTTCCAATCTGAGACCTGCAGTGGCGGGATGTCCGCTTCGCTGAAGTAGCGGTAATCCTTCTCTTCCTCTTTCGAGCGCATGGAGACGGTAATCCCGCGGGACTCGTCCCAGTGGCGGGTCTCCTGCTCGACCTCGCGACCGCGCTTGACGGCGTTTTTCTGTCGCTGTGCCTCGTAGGCCAGGGCCTTCTCCGCACCCTTGTGACTGGAGATGTTCTTGACCTCGGTGCGGTTGGCCGCTTCGAGCACGTCGTCGTCTATGTTGCCGCCGTCGTCGACCTCCTCGCTGTCGACGACCGAGAGGTTCGCGTCGATCCGGAGGCTGCCGTCACGCTCCGCGTCGAAGACGCCGAGATATTCGAGTACTTCCTCCAACTTGGCGAGGAAGGCCCGGACTTCCTCGGCCCCGCGGAAGTCAGGCTTGGTGACGATTTCCATCAGCGGCGTGCCAGCGCGGTTGTAGTCGACGAGGGTGTACTCCGCCGTGTCGATCGAACCGCCTTGATGGGCGAGACTGCCCGGGTCCTCTTCGAGGTGAGCGCGCTCGATGCCGATGGTTCGGCGCTCGCCTTCGACAGTGCAGTCGAGTTCGCCCTCCTGGCAGATGGGGGAGTCGTACTGGGTGATCTGGAAGTTCTTCGGCAGATCCGGGTAGTAGTAGTTCTTCCGGTGAAACTCGGTCGTCTCGGGAATCTCCGCGTCGATGGCCTTGCCGACTTTGACGGCCGCTTCGACAGCACCCTCGTTGAGAACGGGGAGCGCGCCGGGCAAGCCGAGACAGACCGGACAGGTCCGGGTGTTCGGCTCGTCGGTCGGCTCGGTCGAACAGCCGCAGAAAATCTTCGTGTCGGTTTCGAGCTGGACGTGGACCTCCAGCCCGATCACCACCGCAAGATCGCTCTGTTCCTGTACTTGCGCCATTATCCGCGATTCGGCGTCCGGTGGCTAAAGGCTTCTGGGACTGGTAGCTCGGTGCGGAGTCGTCGCCGTGCAACTTTTTTGTCGATATCTTTCAGCCGGCACCGTCCGACCGACTTATCTACGGTCGCGTGAACAGGAGCTCCTCAGTCGGACTCCTCGATCGCTGCTTCGAGTTTCTGCATCTGTTCTTCCTGCTGGGAGTCACTCAGCGGGACGTAGCCGATGGTTCCGGCGACGAGTTCTTCGTTGGTTGTCTGTTCGATGACGTACCGGGCGAACTCCGCGATGTAGTCTTCAGCCAGCGAGTCGAGCGATAGATAGGTGTATAGCGACCGCGAAAGGGGCTGGTACTCGCCTCTCTGTGCGCTCTCCAGCGACGGTTTCACACAGCCGTCGCCGTTGTCGATGCCGACTGCCTTCAGTCCATCTGGATTCTGGTAGTAGTATGCGAACCCGAAGTAGCCGATGGCGTACTCGTTGCTCTTAACGGCCTGTGCGATCTTGTTGTCCCGTTCGGTGGCCGTGTACTCGTCGGTGTGGCCCTCTTCTTCGTCTTGGATGTTCTCGATCAGGTAGTCGTAGGTTCCGGAGGTCTCGGCCGCACCGTACCGCTGGATTTCCTCGTTGGGGAACTCGTCACGGACCTCGTCCCAGGTGCTGGCCCCGTCAGCTTTCCAGATCTGTGCGAGTTCGTCCACCGTCAGACAGTCGACGAAGCTATCCTCGCCGACGACGATCGTCAACGCATCGGTCGCGAGCGTGAGTTCGATATACTCGATGTCGTTTTCCGAACAGAGATCCTCCTCTTCGGGCTGGATCGCGCGGCTCGCGTTGTTGAAGTCGACGTTACCGACACAGAAGAAATTGGAGAAGCCACCACCGGTGCCGGTCCGATTGACGCTTGGCTGCACGCCGGAGTTTTCCTGCCGGTATTTCTCGGAGATAGCGCTCATCAGCGGGAACACAGTGCTCGATCCCGCAATCTGGATCTCCCCAGAGTCCTTTTGCTCATCACTCTCGCTGTCATCCTCGTCATCGTTTCCACCATCGGTGTCGGTCTCGTTACCATCGTTTTCCGGGGTACTGTTTTCACTATCTGCATTGTCGTCTTCTACACAGCCTGCCAACGACAGCGCAGTTACGCTGCCCGCTGTGGTTACGAACGATCGGCGTGATAGACCAATCGAGGGATCGAACATCTGTTACTCTTAGTGCAATAAAACAAGTAGCTACATATATAAATTCATATTTATTTTTGGCAAATAATACGACCTTCCCGATCCAGTCGGTGCCGAGTACAGCGGAGCCGTACACAAAGCTTCGCCAACCACTCACAATCCTATCGTTTGACATACCAATGTCTGACGTACGCTTATGTGAACGGAGTGGAACTCTGGAGATATGTGCGGCAACAGAGTCGAAGAGCTCGAATCGCGCGTGCAGGAACTGGAAGCCTCGGTTGAAGGACTGACCGACGAACTCGTCGAGTGCAAAGTTCGCATTCGGGAACTGGAAAATGCCGTCGACGAGGATCTCGGGTTCGGCGGTACCGACGCCGACGAGACGGCCGATGTCGAGACATCAGAACCGTCGGTCGGGACGGAAACGATCAACGGCGACACCGGCGACCTACTCGCGGGCGAGGAATCTCCAGCGGAAACGGAGGCCGAAGCAACTAAAACCGAGGGGGACAACAGCGAGAACAACACGGACGAATCCGACAGCGATATCATCGTCGCCTGAGGATTCGCTCCGCCCCAGCCTATGCACATCAAAGAGCTCGTCCTTGACAATTTCAAGAGTTTCGGCCGGAAGACCCGAATCCCGTTTTACCAGGACTTCACGACGGTCACCGGCCCCAACGGCTCGGGGAAATCCAACGTCATCGACTCCATTCTCTTCGCGCTCGGACTCGCCCGCACGTCGGGCATCCGCGCGGAGAAACTCACAGACCTGATCTACAACCCCGGTCACCAGGAGGGCGGCTCCTTCGAGGGCGAACGGGAGGCGAGCGTCGAGGTCATCCTCGACAACACAGACCGCACCCTCGAACGCTCACAGATCGTGAACGCCGCCGGCACGGACGATGTCGGCGATATCGACGAAGTGAGCGTCAAACGCCGGGTCAAAGAAACTGAGGAGAACTACTACTCCTACTACTACATCAACGGCCGCTCGGTCAACCTCTCGGACATTCAGGACCTGCTCGCGCAGGCGGGCATCACGCCCGAGGGGTACAACGTCGTCATGCAGGGCGACGTGACCGAGATCATCAACATGACGCCCGGCGCGCGCCGGAAGATCATCGACGAAATCGCGGGCGTCGCCGAGTTCGACGCAAAGAAAGAAGATGCTTTCGAGGAACTGGAGGTCGTCGAGGAACGCATCGAGGAAGCGCAGTTGCGAATCGACGAGAAAACCGACCGCCTCGACCAACTCGAAGACGAGCGCGACACGGCGCTGCAGTACCAAAATCTCCGCGAGGAGAAAGAAACATACGAAGGCTATCGCCGCGCCGCCGAACTCGAAGACAAACGCGAGCAGCGAGCCAGCGTCGAGGGTAAGATCGACGACCGCGAAGAGACACTGGCCGACCGCCAGTCGACCCTCGACGAACGGCAAGGCGAGGTGATGCGTCTCGACGAGGAACTCGATGATCTCAACGCGGAAATCGAGCGCAAGGGAGAAGACGAACAACTGGAGATCAAACGCGAAATCGAAGAGATCAAAGGCGACATCTCCCGCCTGCAGGACAAGATCGACAGCGCCGAGGAGCGCGTCGAGGACGCCGAAAACGAGCGCCGACAGGCTTTCGTCAAGATCGACCGCAAACAGGAGACCATCGACGACCTCGAAAGCGACATTCGGGAACTCAAGGTGTCGAAATCCTCGATTGCAGCCGATATTCAGGACAAAGAGACAACACTCGAATCCGTCGAGGCCGAAATCGACGAGATCGGCGAGGAGTTCGAGGAGGTCAAAGATCGCCTCCAGACGAAAAAGGAGCAACTGGAAGAGGCAAAATCGGAGAAGAACGACCTCCAGCGCGAGCAGGACCGCCTGCTCGACGAGGCGCGTCGACGCTCGAAAGAACAAGAGGAACTCGAAGCCGAAATCGAGGAGGCCGAGGCGACGATTCCCGAGATCGAGGCCGAGATCGAAGACCTCGAAGTCGAACTCGACAAGGCCGAACAGAACCAGGAGACTATCGCCGAAGTCGTCGATGACCTCCGCGCCGAAAAGCGGGAACTGCAGGAGCAACTCGACGACATCGAGGACGACCTCAACGCGGCCCAGCAGGAGTACGCCGAACTCGAAGCCAAGGCCGACCAGTCCGGCGATAGCTCCTACGGTCGCGCGGTGACGACGATCATCAACGGCGGCATCGAGGGCGTCCACGGGCCAGTCGCACAACTCGGCAGTGTGTCGGGGCGATATGCAACGGCGTGTGAGACGGCCGCCGGTGGCCGCCTCGCGAACGTCGTCGTCGACGATGATCAGGTCGGCCAGCGCTGTATCGAGTACCTCAAATCCCGAAACGCCGGCCGAGCGACCTTCCTGCCGATCACCGACATGCAGAACCGCTCGCTGTCCTCGCCACCGGATCACGAGGGCGTGATCGACTTCGCGTACAACCTCGTCGACTTCGATCCGGAGTACGCCGGAGTCTTTTCGTACGTGCTTGGCGACACGCTCGTCGTCGAGGACATCGAGACGGCCCGCGAACTGATGGGCAACTACCGAATCGTCACCCTCGACGGCGATCTGGTGGAGAAATCCGGCGCGATGACCGGTGGCTCGAAGAGCGGATCTCGATATTCCTTCGAGGGAAGCGATGGAAAACTGGAACGCGTCGCGGCGAAGATCAACGATCTGGAAGACCAGCGTCAGGAGACTCGCGAGGAGATCCGCGATGTCGAAAGTCGACTCGAAGATGCTCGCGACCGCGAGGGCGAGGCCAACGAGCAGGTTCGAGAGATCGCCTCAGAGATCGAAAAACGCGAGAGCGAGATCGAGGAGACCGAGGCCAGGATCGACCGGATGGAGACGGAACTGGCCGACATCGAGATCGAACGAGAGGACGTTTCCGACCGGATGGATGAACTCGAAACCGAAATCGGAGAGCAAAACGAGTCTATTGCGGAGATCGAGGAGATGATCGACGACCTCGAAGCGGAAGTCGAGGACTCGAAACTCCCCGAACTCACCGCGGAGGCCGAGTCGATCCGTGAGGATATTGACGATCTCCAGCGACGACAGGACGAACTCGACGCCGAACTGAACGAACTCACCCTCGAAAAGGAGTACGCCGAGGACGCTATCGAGGATCTGCACGACGACATCGAGGCCGCCCAGCAGCGCAAGGAGACGGCCGAAGATCAGATCGAGGAGTTCGAGGAAGCTATCGAGGAGAAGGAAGCAGAACTCGACGAGAAAGAGGAAGAAGTTGCGGAACTCGAAGAGGAACTCGCCGAACTGAAAGGCGAGCGCGAAGAGTTGCGCGAGCAGTTGAGCGAGGCGAAACAGGAGCGCGACGAGGCACAGAAAGCGGTCGATTCCGTAGAGGACGACCTCGCCGAACTACGCGACGAGGAGGAACGACTCACGTGGGAAATCGACGAACTCGAAGCGAAAGTCGGCGAGTACGATCCCGAGGAGATTCCCGACCACGAGACGGTCGAGGCCGAGATCAAGAGGCTAGAGGGCGAGATGGAGGCGCTCGAACCCGTGAACATGCTCGCCATCGAGGAGTACGACCGCGTCAGCGAGGAACTGGACGAGTTGCAGGACAAACGCGAGACGCTGGTCGAGGAGGCCGAGGGGATTCGCGACCGGATCCAGACCTACGAGAATCGAAAGAAGGAGACGTTCATGGATTCCTTCGAGGCAATCGACGAGCAGTTCCAGGACATCTTCGAGCGCCTCTCCGACGGCACGGGTCGCCTCCACCTCGAAAACGAGGAGGACCCATTCGACGGTGGTCTGACGATGAAAGCCCAGCCCGGCGACAAGCCGATCCAGCGGCTCAACGCGATGAGCGGCGGCGAGAAGTCACTGACCGCGCTGGCCTTTATTTTCGCCATCCAGCGACACAACCCAGCGCCGTTCTACGCGCTGGACGAGGTCGATGCGTTCCTCGACGCCGCCAACGCCGAACTGGTCGGCGAGATGGTCGACGAACTCGCCGGCGAGGCGCAATTCGTCGTCGTCTCCCATCGCTCGGCGATGCTGGATCGCTCCGAGCGGGCTATCGGCGTGACGATGCAGGACGACAACATCTCCGCAGTGACGGGAATCGACCTCTCCGGCGATCCGGAGGTGACCGCCGATGACTGACGCCGCCAGAAGACACATTGCGGGGGAGTCAGAATGCCCGGCAACGACCCCGGAGCAGTCCCCCATGCGAGGTGAACGTCGATGACAGACGAGGAGATTCCGCTCGATATTACCGGACACGACGACCGTGAACGTCCCGACAAGAGTACAGACGACCATCCGGGAGCGATGGAGAATGGCACCGGACCCGACGAGTCAGTCGAGCAAAATTCCGACTCCGAAGCGGACGGGGAAGACGAGGAAATAGAACCGGTCGAAGTCCTCGTCCAGTTAGCGAAAGACGATGAAATCGATCCGTGGGACATCGATATCGTCGAGGTGACCGACAAGTTCCTCGACCGACTCGACGAGGCTGATCTCCGCACCTCGGGGCGGGCGCTCTTTTACGCGAGCGTGCTCCTGCGGATGAAAAGCGACGCCATGCTCGAAGATGACGACGACGAACCCGAACAGGAGCCGTGGGAGCAGGCGATGGCTCCAGAAGACGGCTTCGAGGACCCCGATCCCTTCGCCACCTTGGAAGACGAAATCGACCGCCGACTCGAACGCAAGCGCGCCCGCGGGACGCCACAGACACTGGACGAACTCGTCAGGGACCTCCGCGAGGCCGAACGGGATCGCTGGTGGAAAGACTCCCGCGAGTACGACACCAGTGACTCGCCACAACAGCACCAGCAGGGCACGCAGGAACTGGACTATCGCTCGGGCGATCAGTTCCGGATGGACGACGAACCCACCGAGGAGGAAGTCACGGGCAAGACCCACGGCGAGGATATCGACGAGATCATCGACAACGTCCACGGTGCGGTCCGCGAGCAGTACGATCAGGGCCGGACCGAGGTACTCTTCCGTGAGGTCGAATCCGCTGGCGGGTCGCGGGTCACCACCTACCTGGGGCTGCTCTTTCTGTCCCACCGCGGCCAGGTGCGCCTCCAACAGGACGACCTCTTCGGCGATCTCTGGGTGCAGGACCCGAACGCGGTGACCGGGTCGGGCGAAGTGGCCGCGGACTGATCGGCGCAGATCCGATCAGTTCCCAACCATAGTTGCTTTGAGTCTCCCGTGCGTATCACTAGCCAATGACAGCGACTGCGGACGTAACCCGGCGGCAGGCCTGGCTGATGGCGGCCCGGCCACAGACGCTGCCGGCGGGTGGGGCCCCGGTCGTCATCGGTGTGGCGCTGGCTGGCGCCGATGGCGTGTTCGCGCCGCTGCCGGCAGTCGCGGCACTGGTCGGCGCGCTTCTCATCCAGATCGGGACCAACTTCGCCAACGACTACTACGATGCCGTCAACGGCGCCGATACTGACGACCGCGAGGGCTTCACTCGCGTGACTGCCGGCGGACTGATCGACCCGCCGGAGGTCAAACGGGCGATGATCGGAACCTACCTCCTCGCCGTCGTCGTCGGCTTCTATCTCGTCTACATCGGCGGCGTTCCGATTCTCGTCGTCGGTCTGTCGAGCATCGTCGCCGGCCTGCTGTACACCGGCGGCCCGTACCCCTACGGCTACTACGGCCTCGGCGACCTGTTCGTTTTCGTCTACTTCGGACTCGTCGCCGTCACGGGGACGTACTACGTGCAGGCAATCACGACGTTGGGCGTCGACCCGTTCGTGACGACGATTCCCGCGGGGACCGTCACCGCCGCATCCGTCCTCGCCGGTATCGCGGCCGGCGCGCTCTCGACGTGCATCCTAGTCGTCAACAACATCCGCGACCGGGAGACGGACGCCGAGGCCGGCAAGCGAACGCTCGCTGTATTACTCGGTTACCGGCTCTCACGCGTCGAGTTCTGCGGCCTACTCGCGACGGCCTACACGGTCCCGGTCGTCCTCTGGGTGTGGCTTTCGTACCACCCGGCAGTCTTGCTCCCACTGCTTTCGCTCCCGCTGGCGGCGTCGGTCGCCAGCGTCGTCCTGACCGAGCGAGACGGCGACGCGTTGAATCCGGCGCTCGAACAGACCGGCCAACTGCTCGCCGTGTTCGCCCTGCTGTTCGGGGTGGGACTGGTCGCACCGGTGGTGATCTGAGATGCTAGAGATTCAGCAGTTCAGCGTTCGGCTGGATTCGCCGCTGGAGACGGCCCGGGGGACGATCGACGCGAGAGACGGCTTTCTCGTGCGAATCGAGACCGACGGGCTGAATGGCCTCGGCGAGGCGACGCCGCTGGTCGGCTGGACGGAATCGTACGAGGAATGCCGGGACGGACTGGCGCGGGCCCGGCGTGTCGCCGACGAACTCGATTGGGGGATCGCACTGGGCAAACTCGAAGCGCCTGCGGCCAGACACAGCCTCTCGCTCGCACTCGCAGAGGGACGGGCGAAAATCCAGGACCAGCCACTCTACCGTTCACTCGGCAAGTCTGCGGACCGAACGGTCGAGTCGGTGCCGGTCAACGCCACCCTCGGTGCGGACGAACCGACGGCGCTGGCAAACAGAGCGCGCGCGGCGGTCGACGACGGCTATCCTGCGGTCAAGATCAAGGTCGGAACCAACGGCATCGAGGACGATATCGAACGGATTCGCGCTGTTCGAAACGCCGTCGGTGACGATGTCGAACTGCGCGTCGATGCCAACGGTGCGTGGACCTTCGATCAGGCCTCCGAGGCAATCGAGGCGCTGGCAGCTCTCGGCGTGGCGTACGTCGAACAGCCCTTACCCACTGCGGAGTTGAGTTCGCACGCGAGCCTCCGCGGCAGCGGCGTCGATATCGCACTCGACGAGTCGCTCGCCACACACAGCGTCTCGGACATCATCTCGGCCAACGCGGCGGACGTGATCGTGCTCAAACCGATGGTGCTGGGCGGTCCTGATCGGGCCGTCGAAGCCGCCCGGGACTGCCGTGAGGCGGATATCGACCCGATCATCTCGACGACAATCGATGCCGTCGTCGCCCGGGCCGGAGCGGTCCACGTCGCCGCATCGATTCCGGACGTTCGCGCCTGCGGATTGGCGACAGGTGAACGACTCGCGACTGACCTCGCCCGTGATCCCGCTCCGGTGAGAAACGGCCGGATTACCGTCCCGCAGGAGCCGGGACTCGGGATCGAAAACCCCCCAATCTGAGATGTTCGGCGGGGATCTCCTCCGGACGCGTGCGGCGTCGACTCCCGACAGACCTGCCCTCTCCCTCACCGAAACTGGCGAGGAGTGGAGCTACCGCGAACTCGACCGCGCTGTCGAGGAGATGGCCGGTTCACTTGGCGCAGTCCAGAGTGACGAGGGCAATCCGCGGATCGCAGTTGCCCTCCCGACGGGTTTTTCCTTCGTGTGTGCAGCCCATGCTGCGCTGCGTTCGGGATCCCAACTCGTCCCGCTCAACACCCGGCTGTCACCGACCGAACTCGCTGCCCGACTCGACCGGCTGGATCCGGAGGTCGTTCTCTGCGCCAGCCAAACTGAGCAGCTACTCGCCGAAACGGACGATCTGCGGGAAGACAGTCGAACTACCGAGTATTTCACCGTCGACGACCCGTCGACTGCACTCACCCGACGGCTCCCTGCATCGGAGACGGCAGTCGAACCGGATGCTCTCAGTCCCGACGAGACGGCACTGATTCTGTTCACATCGGGGACGACCGGCGAACCCAAGGGCGTCCAGTTGACGGTCGGGAACCTGACTGCGAGCGCAATCGCCTCAGCGGTTCGGCTCGGCGTCACGCCGTCGGATCGGTGGCTCTGCTGTCTGCCGATGTACCACATGGGTGGGCTCGCCCCTGTCTTCCGCTCGGCGCTGTACGGGACGGAACTGGTCGTTCAATCGGAGTTCGACCCCGAGGAGACCGCCGAGATTATCGACTCCGCGGGAATTACTGGCGTCTCGCTGGTCCCGACGCAACTGTCGCGGCTGCTCGATGTCGGTCTCTCTGTTCCTGCGCTGCGGACTGTCCTGCTCGGCGGTGCACCCGCCCCCGAGTCGCTCTTGGAGCGTGCCGCCGACGCGGAAATTCCGGTCTGTCCGACCTACGGACTGACGGAGACGGCTTCACAGGTGGCGACAGCCCGTCCGTCCGAGCACCGCGAACATCCGGGTACTGTCGGCCAGCCACTGTACGGCACTCGCGTCTCGCTCGTCGATCAAGACGGGAACCAAGTTGGTCCGGACGAACGCGGCGAAGTCGTCGTCGACGGCCTGACGGTCACGCCGGGCTATCTCGACGCCGACCGCACCGACAAAGCGTTTTCCGAGTTGGGCTTGCACACAGGCGATCTCGGCAGGCGCGACGAGGACGGCCGCCTCTGGATTCTCGGCCGGATGGACGATACGATCATCACCGGCGGTGAACTGGTCGCACCCGCAACTGTCGCAGACGTGATCCGGGAACTTCCCGAAATCGCGGATGTTGCCGTCGTGGGAATCGAAGACGAGGAGTGGGGCGAACGGATCGCGGCCGTGCTTGTCCCCGAAACGGGAGATATGGATGCGGCGGCGCTGAAAGACAGCGTCGAGACGCACTGCCGCGAGCAGCTTGCAGGCTACAAGATTCCCAGACAGATGGCCGTCGTCGACTCGCTGCCGCGGACCCAGTCGGGAACGGTCGAGCGGGAGCGAGTCCGAGAGATTTTGACCGGTTCCGTCTAGCTGTCGACTTCGCCGATGGCCCGTTCGCGGAGTTGGCCGGTCATCTGGACGCCGTGGTGGTCCGTCCGGCGAATGACCCGCTTGGCCTGCGTCGCGGGGAAGTACTTGCTGTCGACAGCGGCGCGGGTGGTTACACCGAAGGTTCCCGTAACGGTTGCGCCGAGTCCGTCGGCGACGGCGCGCAGTCGTCTATCGTCGGAGACGAGCGCAGCGGACTCGTCGCGGTCTCGCGCGGCGAGCAGACACGCAACCAGCAGCACGTCGCTCGTCTCCGTCGACTCCGTTAGCAACTGCTCGGCGTCGTCGAGATACGCCCCAACGTCTGGCTCCGTTTCGATCTCGGTTTCGTCCAGAAATCTCGCGAGATTCGTCGCTGCCGGCTCGACGGTAATTTCGTCGATCACTGCCTGCGGAATCACGAGTTCGCCGTCGAACACGGCCAGCAGTTCTAGCTCGCCGATCTGTCCGAGGTCGTACAGCGGCGTCGCGTCGACGTAAATCGCCATCTCACAGCTCACCCGCTCGCTCGGCGTCGAAACTCAGATCGGTCTCGTCGAGTTGGGTTGTCAACCCTCGATTCTGCGCCAGTTCGAGCCACTCGGCGATCGAGACACCCGCCAGCCCAGCGGCCTCGTTGATCGACACGTCGCCGCTCTGGTACCGTTCGACGGCGTGGCGAGTCCGGAGGGTTTCGACGCCCTCACGCATCGCCTGACGCATCGTCGTACTCCGGTCCTGTTCGAGCAGTTCGGCGACTTCGTCGAGTTCTGCCTTCTCCTCTTCTGGAATCCGAACGCTTACCGTTGGCATGTATACACTGCACTGCAACGCAAACACACATAAACTGTCGGGGTAGGAGACAACTACTCGACAGCTCTCTCAATCCGACGCCTGAGACAATCACCGTTAAGCCACTGGCCTGCCGAAGACTCCCCATGACGAACGTGGCACAGGCCTTCGTGCCGGGGCATATTACCGGCTTTTTCACGAGCAATCCAGATCCGGACCCGACGAAAGCGGGTTCTCGCGGCGGCGGAATCGCGCTTACAGAGGGGGTGACGGTCACGGCCCGGCCGGCCGAGGATCCGCAGGTGGTTCTCAACGGCGACCCCATCGAGATGGAGGCAGTCGAGCGCGTGCTCCGTGCGCTCGAAGCGCCCGCCGAGATCAGAGGGGTCACTGACCTCCCGCTCGGCTCGGGCTTTGGCGTTTCCGGCGGGATGGCGCTGGGCGCGACACTTGCGGTCAACGAGGCTTTCGACCGCCGACTTTCCGTGAACGAACTCGTCACTGTCGCCCACGGCGCGGAGGTACAGGCCGGGACGGGACTCGGAGACGTGGTCGCACAGGCGCGCGGCGGCGTTCCGATCAGACTCGAACCCGGCGGGCCCCAGGACAACAAACTCGACGAAATCTCCGCGCGCGGCCGGATCGAGTACCACGTGATTGGCGAACTCGAAACTGCGGATGTGTTGAGTGGTGAGACGGAGGCGCTGACCGAGGCTGGCAAACAGGCGCTGTCGACGGTCGTCGGCGAGCCAACGATGGAGACCTTTATGGAGGCCTCGCGACGGTTCTCGCGTGAGTCGGAGCTTCTGACCGAGTCTGTTCGTGACGTGATCGATGACGTGATCGACGCAGACGGCACCGCGGCGATGGCGATGCTCGGCCAGACGGTGTTCGCGCTCGATCACGGTCTCTCCGATGCGGGCTACGACCCCGGCGTGACGGCGATTCACCCCGGCGGCGCGACGCTCGAACCCGCGCCGGAACTGTGAAATCGATGCGTTTTCGAGGCAGAGCCCGGAACTGAGCGTATGAGCGAGATCGAAATCCCGGAGAGCCACCCGCGATACGAGTCGCTTTTGACCCGACACCGGATCGAGGAGGGCGTCGAGAAGGGGATCACGAGCCAGCAGGGACTGATCGCACAGGGCCGTGGCGAGGCGTTCGATTATCTGCTCGGCGAGGAGACGATTCCCAGCGCAGACGACGCGGAACGCGTCGCGGCGGCGCAGTTGCTCGCGGCAGAGCACGCCGTGCTCTCGGTCAACGGCAACGTCGCGGCACTGGTGCCGGGCGAAATCGTCGACCTCGCCGAAGCGACCGGCGCGGACATCGAGGTCAATCTCTTCAACCGAACGGCGGAGCGAATGGACCGGATCGCCGACCACCTCCGCGATCACGGCGCAACTGCTGTCAAGGGGCTCGAAGCCGACGGTCGGATTCCGGGGTTGGACCACGAGCGGGCGAAAGTCGACGCCGACGGGATCGGCGACGCTGATGTCGTGCTCGTCCCACTGGAAGACGGCGACCGCGCCGAAGCGCTGGCCGAGATGGGGAAAACCGAGATCGTTATCGACCTCAATCCGCTCTCGCGGTCGGCGCAGTCGGCGGCCGTGCCGATCATCGACAACATCATCCGCGCGGTGCCGAACATGACCGAGCACGCTCGTGATCTTCGAGATCACAGCGCTGCAGAGCTGGAGGCGATTATTGACGGATTCGATGCTGAGGAGGCACTCGCTGCTGCCGAGCAGGCGATCAGAGACGGCGATCTCGACAAGTGAGTGAGCGGCCCGGCGAGATTTTTTTGTCCGGCTGGTAAGCGGAGAATTTACACTGGGTGATCCACATATAGGTGGTATGAGTCTAAAGGTCGACGTGCGGAAACTGGAGATCTTCAACAAGGTCTCCAAGGAGGGGTCCCGGCAGGTCGCCGACAGTCTGAGCCAGATGTCGGGGATGGACGCCGAGATTGAGGTCGCGAAAATCAACGTTCTCCACATGGACGATGTCAAAACCCACCTGGGGGAGGAGAAAGCGGTCGGTATCTACGTGGAACTGACCGAACCGCCGTACGGATACGTGCTCTTCTTGCTCGATCCCGCAGATAGCAAACAACTGGCCCAGTCGATGATCCCCGGCGATTCGACTGCGGAAAGCGGGTTCAGCGACATGGAGCGGTCGGCGATCCAGGAGATCGGCAACATCATGACCTCCGGCTACATCGACGGCTGGGCGAACGTCCTCGATACAACGATCAACATGGGTACGCCGACCTTCAGCTACGGGCCGAGCCACAAGATCATCGAACAAATGGGCGGCTGGCCCGACGAGGAGATCGTCTTCGTGCTCGACTCACAGATCACCACTGCCGAAGCCGACGTCGACCTTACCGTCTACACCTTTCCGCAGGTCCGCGATCTCGTCGAACTCGTGCAGGCGATCGATGTCGATACCAACGTGCAAGAAGATGTCGTGGCCGACGAGAGCTTCATGGACTAACCCTCGATTCGCTCGCGGAGATCCAGCAGCCGCGCCGTCGCTTCTGTCGCCGTCTCGCCGAAAACGTACGTGATCGGTTCGATCCCGAACGCACCCTCGTGATAGATGACCCGCGGGACCGAACCGCGGTCTGCGAAGGACTCCCGGAGTCGCTGCTGTCGATTCTCGTAGGACGCGTCGAAGTCCATCGGCTCGTAGCCCGCCTCTCGTGCGGCATCGAGCAACGGATCATTGGTCGCGACGTTGATCGCTCCGCGGAGATCGGACTCGACGGACATCGCCGCGAGAATCGTCGACGCGACCTGCTTCGAGGCTCCGAACTCGGGATCTGCCGGGACGAGCACACGCGAGCCGACCGTCTGTAGTCGCCCCGGGACCGCCGCCACGTCCGTCTCGTCGCTGGCCTCGGGGATTGCCGTCCCAACGTTCGTGCCGACGTTGGGGATGACCGCCGCAATTCCCGGCGTATTCGCGAGCCGTCGAGCACTCCGCCGGACCGCCGCCAGCGCTGACCGCTCTTGTTCGACTGTATCGTCGGTCCCGCGCACGCAGAGATCACAGCCCAGTCCGGCCAGCGCGGGCATCTCCTCCTCGTGGACGGCACAGATCGGACCGCGGTCCTCGAACTCCCTGATGACTGCCAGCAACTCCCCGAGCGCTTCGTAACTGTCCATCGACCCCGTTGCAAGCCCCGTGGCAATCGTCTTGACCGTCGACTGGAGGCGCTGGTCGTCGGCGAAGCGTTGCTCGACGGTGACATCTCCCCGAACGTACTGGCTAACTGCTGCCTGACTGACGCCCAGTTCGTCGGCGATTTCCTGCTGTGTCAACCCCTGCTCGTCCAGTTCCGCCGCAAGCATGGCCCGGACCGTCGGCAAAAAGCGCTCCACGATGATCTCGCTCGGGAGATGCAACGACATACCCCCTGGTTCGGCAGATAGTGGCATAAATTCCCGGACTGTACCAGCCGATTATACAGCCCAATGATAGCGAAAGTGATAACACCACGGGGTACTAACACCCGGTGGTATGAGTCAAGACAGCTACGAACAGTTTAGCGATGTCGGCGAGGCAGACGTGACACGTGCGATTGGACAGGAGTGGACAGAGGAGTTCATGGATTTCTCGGATTCGGACGTCATCATCGTCGGCGGGGGGCCGTCGGGCCTGATGGCCGCGAAGGAACTCGCAGAGCGCGGTGTGAAGGTGATGGTCGTCGAGAAGAACAACTACCTCGGTGGTGGCTTCTGGCTCGGTGGATTCCTGATGAACAAGGTCACCGTCCGAGAGCCGGCCGAACAGGTCCTCGAAGAACTCGACGTTTCGTACAAACAATCCCAGGACAGCGAGGGACTGTACGTCGCCAACGGGCCGGAGGCCTGTTCCGGTCTCATCAAGGCTGCGTGTGACGCCGGCGCGAAGATTCAGAACATGACGGAGTTCACCGACATCGTGATCCGCGAGGACCACCGCGTCGGCGGCATCGTGATGAACTGGACGCCGGTCCACGCGCTCCCACGCGAAATAACCTGCGTCGACCCGATCGCCGTCGAGGGTGATCTGGTCATCGACGCGACGGGCCACGACGCCGTCGCGGTCACGAAACTCCACGAACGCGGCGTGCTCGACGCGCCCGGTATCGGCCACGCTGACGAACACAACACCGGCATGGACAACACCGATTCCGACCAGTACGGAGCGCCCGGCCACGACTCGCCCGGCCACGACTCGATGTGGGTCGGTGAGAGCGAAGACGCCGTCGTCGAGCACACTGGCCTCGCTCACGATGGGCTAATCGTCACCGGAATGGCGACGGCGACGACCTACGGGCTTCCGCGGATGGGTCCGACCTTCGGTGCCATGCTCGTCTCCGGAAAACGTGCCGCACAGGCCGCACTCGACGAACTCGATGTCGACGCGCCGGATGTCGACGTGACGACGCGCGCCGAACCGGCCGACGACTGAAGCCACACGGCCGCTCATTCTCAGTCCAGTAAGAACCGTTCCTACGGGGGAAGAACGAGACGGCTACTTAACCCTTTTGGCGGATAATCAACGATTATGGGGCAGTGTAAACAGTATGACGAACGGGTGGCGGGGGGCGGGCCAGAGACACGACTCTTTCGTGCGAAACTCGTCGTCCAGCCCGATTCTACCGTCGAGTGTGCTGCTCTCGATAGCGAGGCCGATGTCGTCGCACACGAACTGAAGGTCCCTCCGTCGTGTCAGGGGGACACAGCGGGTGACTGTGATCCAGCCACCTGCGGCGAGTGCCACGTCGAACTGGCCGGTTCCTCGGGCGGCTACATCCGCACCCGGCCAGACGCCGCGTGTATCTGTCCGGTGCTCAAACGCCACGACTGTCTGACAGAGTTGGAGGCAGTCCAATCCGAGTCGCTGGTCGTCACCGTGACGGCTCCTCGACGGGAGGTCCTCTTCCAGTTGATCGGTGATCTCCGCGAGATTGGCAGTTCCGTCTCGATCAGTTGGCTGACCAGCGTCGACGGCGACGGCGAAACTGTCGAAATCGATGCGGAAGCGATCACGCCGACCCAGCGAGAGACCCTCGAAGCCGCCATCGAGGCGGGCTATTACACCGACGGAGACGGGATAACACTCTCCGAACTCGCGGCGGATCTGAACCTCTCCGAATCTGCCGTGTCCCAGCGACTCAACGCTGCCGAAACGAGGCTCGTGAAAGCCTTCCTCACCGAGATGGGCTGATGATTTTCAACCGATTGAGAACTCGCTGTGGACCTAAAGCTCCGGCTCTAGTACTCGTAACTGTGTAATGGCTCATTCAGAAAGACTCCCGGGGAATGGGGGGCGGATCGATTGTCAGCAACCGCTCGTGCGCGCCCAGCTTGCGGTCCGTCCGCATCCGTCGGCGAACTGCGCCGCAGTCGAGTACGGGGGCGAGGCCGAGGATATTACGCAGTCGTTGAGCTTCGATCCTGCAGATGAGGACGATCAGAAGTGCCATACCGTGTTGAACTACGACGACCAGCCGCAGTCGTACCGGACGGCCGATGTCGAGGAGAACTGTATCTGTCCGGTCTTCGAGGATCACGATTGTCTCACGGAATTTCGAGACGTTTCTGAGGGCACCGTGACGGTTGTGGCGTCAGTGCCGTCTCGGGAGACGATTCGAGAACTCGTCGGTGGCCTGCGCGAGGTGGGAGCGACCGTCGCCGTCGAGTGGCTGGTCGAGGACGAACAGCGCAACAGAACGACCGAAATGGACGTGAGTTCGATCACGTCGAAACAGCGCGAAGCGCTCGAAACGGCGCTGGAGTTGGGGTATTACGATAGCCCGCGGGATGCGGATCTCGGCGACTGTGCCGACGCGCTCGGAATCACCAAGTCGGCTGTCTCCCAGCGACTCAACACGGCCGAAACAAAACTCGTCAGGTCCTTTCTCGGCCGACCCGACAAGACCTGACAGCTCGGCCGTCCTCAGTCATCCTGGTGGACCGCATTTTCGATTAGTTTCCGCTCTGCAGCCCGGAGTCGCTGTGAAACGGCCGATTTCGAGATACCGAGTTGCTCGCCCAGTTCACCGAGATCGACATCTCGGGGGCGCTCGTAGTAGCCGGCTTCGACGGCCAGTTCGAGCGCTTGCTGTTGTTTCGCGGTCAGTTCGTTCAGATCGATCCGAACCTGTCCGTCTGCCGATTCCGTCGTCTGCCTGATATCCCGGGTGAGGACCGGACACTCCGGGTCCTCGATCGTCGATAGCAGGTCGATCAGCGTATTGCGATCCGGAATATCGAGGACGACTGTCAACGAGTTCTTGGGTTTCGCCTGTGTCATCTTCAAAAACCAGCCTGTTTTACTCAGGCTGGCCTCTGTCGACGCTGTGTGGTTGTTCCGACGATTCCATCGGGGGGACGGCAGCGACCCGATAGACGGCGTATGCCCCCCAGATCAGCAGGCCGGCGATGATGATGTACGACCGGATTTCAATCGGGACCAGCGCCTCGTGGACGATCTGGCCCTCGCCGGTGACCGGATGGGTCGTCCCGGCAATCATCTCGATGAGGCCGACAACCACGACGCCGAAGACGACGAGTCCGCCACCGACGTACTGTGCGATTTTCGTTGGTAGTGTGTGTTCTGTCATGGGATCACCTCAGCCGAGGAGGTACTGCAGTCGCGGATGGTTTTCGACGAACTCCGTGTCCGCCAGGTAGCCGTCGAGTCCGAGTACCCGCCCGGCACCGAGGGTTGCGATCATGCCGAAGATCAGCAATCCGAGCAACTCGCCGGTGACGACGCCGTGGGACCAGGCCCCGGTCTCTCCGTTGATGAAGTAGAAGAATATCATCAACACGGCCCCGAAGAAGGCGGCCGTCTTGGTGAGAGCGCCGAGGATGAGCCCCAGCCCGATCATCGTCTGTCCGATCGGAATGGCGAAGTTGACGAAGGTCAGCGCAGCACCGTCGCTGAACAGTGTCACGATCGGGCCGAGGCTCGTTCCCTGGGCTGCGCCACCGACGAACCAGCCAGCATCGAACGGCCAGTTCATCAGTTTGTCCAGCCCGGCGTGCAACATCCACCAGCCACCGACCAGCCGGAGCATCACCAGCCAGTACGCCAGCCACGTCCCCTCGACGGCGAACGTCGTCTCCCGTCCGAGCAGGCGGGTCTGTACGCGGTCGTTCGTCTCTGTGGTTGCCATCGTATCACCTCACATGTGGAGATAGAACAGGGTATCTGGTACTGATTGTCCTGTATTATGAAGCCTTTATATAGCAACTCTCGCAGATTCCCGTCCGTACTGAGCCACACAAACTGTGGCTGTTAGTTCACTCGAGGCGCTTGATCGTTACTTTGTGTGCGCTGCCGTGCTGGGATTTGTGATCGACTTCGATCTCGAATGCATCCTCCAGGGAGTCGATCTCACGCTCGAACGCGCACGTTTCACAGCGCAGGCGGAATTTTCCCATTGAACTGGTTTCAATCAGCCGTGATTTTGTGCCGATTCGACTGACGCGTCTCGTCGACGAGTTCGACCTCGAACTCTCCGTCGTTCGAGAGGGTGATCATCGCACCGTCGAACTCCTGTTCGTAGACACTCGTGTGGTTGCCGGAACTGCTCAGCCTGATTTTCTCTTTGACCAGTCCGGCTTCCTGTAACCGATTGATCTTTCGATAGGTCGTCGACAACGGAATCTCACACTCGTCGGACAGTTCCTTGACCGCCTTTGGCTCCGATTCGATCGCCGAGAGAATTCGGCAACACTCGTCGTCGGTGATCGTTCGAACGAAGGTTTCGGTTTTGGTTGGGGGCATCACGCTATCAGAGGATATGTTAGTAGCTGCAATATGAAGTGGAACTTTTCTACTAGTGTTTTAGAAATTATAATTCTCCTACGTGCCTAGTAGAGAAGTGAATAAAATATTATAACTATACAGAATCCCTCGATCAGAGACCGACGGCAGTTCGCTCGTGGTCGATCTGGTCAGTTTCGAGCAGGAGGGCGAGAATCTTTCTGATCGCTTTGCGGACGTGCTGGTAGAAGGTTGGCGAGGTGATGCCGAGGGCGTCGGCAAGTTCGTCGCCGGTGGAATCTCGGGGCGATTCGAAGTAGCCGGCGTGGTAGGCGAGTCCGAGGACCTCCCGCTGGCGATCAGTCAACTCCGTTTCGACGGCGTGTTTCGTCATCGTGAGCGTGGTGCTCTCTTCGGTCCGGGTTCGCTTGGCGATGAACGTCGTCTCGCTGTATGTCCCTTCGAGCGTCTTGATCATCGACTGAGCTCCGGATTGTGGGGCCGTCTCGCCGATCAGTCGTCCGGTACCGTCGGTCGCCTCAAACGATCGGATCGTCGCGCCGTGCTCGAACAATGCGGTCAGCGGGCCGGTCGTCACGCGGAGTTCGACGATTCCAGTCCGTCCGCGGCCGCGCACGACACGTGCGTTTTCGACCCCCCGCGCAGAGCGGACATCCTCGACGACTCGCTCGGGTTCGACGCTGTCGACGTCGATATAACAGAGATAGCCGGCCTCCGTCGTCGGGGTGATGTTGTTCAGCGAGAGTTGACAATCGAGGCGATCCGTGATCGCGGCGAATACGGAGTCGGCTCCGCCTACCTCGAACTCCAGTTCGACCACGGTGTCGGTGTGCAGCAGTTGTTTGTTCTCGGCGGCGTTGATCGCGTGGCCGATCCGCTCGCCGAGTTCGCGAAGCAGTCCCTGTTCGTATCTATCGAAGGCATCCGGGCGGGCCGAGTACAGGCCGATCATGCCGAGGACAGTCTCGCCGTAGGTGATCGGAATCGCAGCCACAGACTGAAACCCGTACTCGATCGCGCGGTCACGAAGCTCCCGGCCAGTCGGATCGGTCGGAACCTCCTGCATCGACTGGATCTCGTTCGTGGTGACCGCCTGCTCGAACGGCGTCCGGTCGAGTTCGTCACCGTCGAGACTGAGATCGAGATCCTCGACGAAGCCGTCCTCGATCCCGGCCCACTCGCGGGGGGTGATCTCGTCGGTCGCCTGATTGTAATCACCGACCCACGCGAACAGGTAGGCGTCGGAAGATGCGAGCTGTTCACAGATTACGCGGTCGATCTCCTGTCGTGTCCCCGCCCGAGTGAGTTCGCGGTTGATCGGCCGGAGACTTTCGATGATCTGGCGGATTCGCTGCAGCGAGTTGCGCTGGCGGCGCACCGTCTGTTCGCGGCGCTTCTGTTCGGTGATATCGTCGTTGATGGCGACGAACCGCTCGATCGTCCCGGTCTCGTCGGTGATGGGCGAAATCGTCTGGTTGACCGTGTATCTGTCGCCGGATTTGTCTTCGTTGGTCACCTCCCCTGTCCAGATCTCTCCGGCCTGGATCGTCTCCCAGAGATCCGCGAAAAAGTCCGAGTCGTGCACGCCGGAGTTGACGATGTGCGGTGTCTTTCCGACGGCTTCCTCGGTACTGTAGCCGGTCACTTCCTCGAAAGTCGGATTGACGTACTCGATGACTCCGTCGGTGTTGGTGAAATAGATCGAGTGCCCTGCCTGTTCGATCGCCTCACGGAACGCCCGCAGCGACTGTTCGCGCTCCTGCCGGGCCGTGATGTCTTCGACGACGACCGTGATCCGCTCGACTGCGCCGTTGCTGTCGTGGATCGGTGTCGCGCTCATCCAGAGCCACCGGGTCTGTCCGCTCTCCATTCGGAGCTCGAACTCCGTGCCATCGACTGTCGATCCGGTTTCGAGTGCGCGGGTGACTGGCAGTTCGTCCGGATCGACGACCGTTCCGTCCGGGTGTCGAAACTCCCCGGGAACCGACTCCAGTGTTCTGTCTACGAGCGAGTGCTCACCCTCGCAGAGGACCTCCGACGCCTGCAGATTCGAGCGGACAATCGTCCCGTCGGTATCGGCCACGATCAGTCCGACCGGACTCGTGGTGAAGATCCGTCCGAGCAGTGCTTGCTCCCGTTCGAGTTCCTCTTCGGTTCGCTTCCGGACGACCAGTCCGCCGAGGTCGGCGGCCACGGCGCTGACGACCGACGCCAGACTGTCGTCTCTGTCCCTGTGATCCCGCAAGAAAAAGGTCAGGACAGCGACGACCCCTTCGTCTGTCGTGATCGGTACACCCAGAGCGGCCCGGAGACCGACTTCCTCCGCCAGTTCGGTTCGGTGGAATACGTCTCGTGGCTCGGCAGACGTGTCGGGGATCCACTCCGATTCGCCGGACTCGTAGACCCGTCCGGGCAACCCCTCGCCGACGGAGAACACGACCGGTTCGCTCTCGTCCAGAAACTGACCGAGTGTGTGATCTGCGGTGTGGCCGGTGACGTATTCGAGTTGGCTGCCAGCGTCGGACGGCGCCCACGCCTCCCCGTAGGCCCATTCGGTGTGGTCACAGACTTCCGCGATCGCAGTTCGAATCCCCTCGACGTAGGAGTCGGCCTGTGCGACCCGCTCGGTCACGCTCGCGAGTAACTCCCGCTCGCTGCCGGTCTGTCTCTGTTCGGTTTCGTCACGAAGTCCGAGCGCGAACCCCTCGGTCTCCTCCACCGGAGTGATCACGACCGACGCCCAGAACGTCGCCCCGGACTGTGTCTCACACCACCCCTCGAAACCGGCCCGGCCCGCAGTCTCGGCCCGGTCGAGTAGATCCCCGATCTCTGTCTCGGACGGACACAGGTTCGGAAACGTCGTCGAAATTGGTTTCCCGTCGACTGTACTCGCGGCGTAGCCCGTTAGCTCCCGCGCACTTGCCGACCACGAACTGATGGTCCCGTCGGCTGCCAATCCGATTACGGCCTCGTCTGCCCGCGCCCGCGTGGCCGCCCGGACGGTCCCTGCCGACACGGACGACTCTGCCACCCCAACCGGATCGCGTTCTGTCATACCGCCTACTGAGGGGACACTCACTCAAAAGAATAGCTCCGGTTCCCAGGGACTCGGACCCTTCGAGCGAGTGGATTGGACTGAGATCGTACCACGACGGGACCCAACTGTGGCCGTCCCGCAGATTCATTCCGGTGCAGGTCGAGGTTGACCTATGGGACTCGACACGGGCGAACTGCGCGAGGGGTTAGTCGAGACCCGCAAGTATCTCCTCTCACACCACGTTCCTTCGGAGTACCACCGCTGTTACTCGCCCGTCGTCGCCGGGCGGCAACTCCACGTCTGCGCTCGCTGTCTCGGCATCTACCCCGGCATCGTCTTCGGTATTCTCGTCACCCTGCTCGCTCGGCCACCGCTCCTGCTGGTCGCCGTGATGCCGCTGCCAGCCCTGCTTGATTGGTCGTTGACGACCTTTACCGACCGAGTCGGATCCAACCCTGTCCGAACCATAACGGGGCTATTGCTGGGGAGTGGCTACGGACTCGGACTCGGGCTGCTGTTCGACGGTGAGTTCACCGTTCTGGCGATTGGATTCGGGTACGCTATCGTTGCTGCGGCGTTGCTCGCCCGGTCGCTGTGAGTCGCCACCACCCAGCTATTTAGGTCATAGCTGCGAGCTTCTAGTCGAATCGAAATGAAACACTGTGTGAACTGTGGTGCCGAGATCAACGACACTGCCGAGGTGTGTACGCACTGTGGCGTCAACCAGACCGTCTCGCTCGAAGGCTCGTACAAGGACCGCCCCGCTGACGAGAAGTACTGTGTCGACTGCGGGACGCTGATCGCCAAGCAGGCCGAACTCTGTCCCGAGTGTGGTGTCCGCCAGCCGACACCCGGTGGTGACGATTCCGAGCAGGTTGCGGCCGGAATCCTTGCAATTTTGCTCGGCGGACTCGGCGCACACAAGTTCTATCAAGGGAACGTCAAACTCGGCGTGATCTATCTCTGCTTTTTCTGGACCGGGGTTCCGGCGATACTGGGACTGATCGAGGGGATTCTTATGCTGGTCGCCGACGAACGGGAGTACGAACAGAAGTACGCCGATGGGAGTCTTCTCGGACGTTGAATCCCGAGGCGAGACTCGTGCCCAACTGAAATCCTGATTGACTTTCGGCAGAACTCGGTTGCCCGAATCGGGGCGGTCCCGTCAGTACCAGGGCTCACTTGGTGTCCTCAGGGACTGCGATCTGGTTCGTCAGTCCTGGGACCGTCACCGTCGGGACGTTCGCTGTCGGCCAGTTCCTGGCTGGGATCGTACTGGTCGGTCGGTGTGTCGTCGTTCTCGGTGGTGATGCCACAGCCACCGCACCCGCGGCCCGAGTCGCCGAAGATCCCTTCGCTCCACTCCTCGACTTCGGGGTCGTCGGGGACCCACTCAGGGTCGAGGTCGAACCGATCGATCTCGGATTCGATCAGCGCCGCGAGCGTATCCGCGAGCGCGGCGTAAAAGCCCTCACCACTGACGCCGACCTCGTCGGTGAATCGCCAGAACCACCGGCCGATGTGATCCTCGACGAACTGCTGCTGGGCGTCGCCGACGATGCGGACGCCGTGGTCGTCGCCGCTCTCGCGGAGTCGAGCCTCCCGCAGGCAGAGGTGACTGAGGAATTCGAGCTGGAAGCAGATGTGATCACCGCGGTCGTTCTTGTCGGAGTCGACCGACAGGTCGAAGGCCTCGTAGAAGCCGTTGATGTCGGCGAGTCGCCGGACGTTGGTCACCAGCGGCCCGGGCAAGTAGTTGAGTTCGTACGGCGAGACGCTGTGTCCCTCCTCGACGCCGAACATCGGCCCCCAGTCCTCGTACAGCGCGTCCGGGTCGTCGACGTGCGCGCCGACCCCGACAGCGGCTTCGGCGACATCGTCGCCGAGGACCTCGGCGGCCGCGACCAGATCGGTGCAGTAGGCGCTGTCCGCGAAGGCGTCCGCCAGTTCCTCGCCGGGGCGCTCGAAGCCCAAGGCGAGCAGCGCGTACAGTCGCGCACGCTGGAAGGCGGTCTCGACGTCGCCGGGATGCTCCGGCAGGTCGGACTCGCCCTGGTCGACCGTCGCGGTCACGCCTTCGGCGTCCTGTCGGCCGGCCTCGGTCGGCGCTGGATCCGGCTCGTCGGCCTCCGAGTCGGTCCGTGACTTGCCGAAGATGGTGTTTTCGCTCATGATCAGGTGATGTCGAGTCGGTAGACGTCTTCGTCTTCGTCGTAGCGATCACGTTCGGCGGTCGGTTCCTCGATTGGGACACGGCCGACTTCGTCGCCCTCGTAGTAGCCGACTGCTTCTTCGCCGTCGATCTCGAAGCCGGTCAGCGACCACTCGGTGCTGCCGATCAGGTGCAGCAGTCCCTGGACTGCTGGCTCGTTGCCGTTGCGAACGTCCTGGTACATCTCGACGGCCTCCTCGACGCCGGGACCGAACATCTGTGAGAGGTAGTCGGTCGGCGCGGTGATCGGCGGGATGTAGTAGACGTTCGGCTCCAGCCCGAACTGCGGGTACAGCGGCTTGGCGATTCCCTTCTCGTGGACGAGGTAGTCGATGGGGTTGACCCGCTCCTCGCTGGGGTCGCCGACGTTGGCCTCGTCGGGCGTGTTGATGTAGCCGTGCATCCGGATCTTCCCGAGACAGTTCTCGAAACACTGCGGGGCCTTCCCCTCCTCGGTTTTGGGGTAGCAGCCGACACACTTCTGGGAGATGCCCTCGGCGGGGTTGAAGATCGATTTCTTGTACGGACAGGCCTCGTTACACTGCTGGTAGGCGCTACAGGATTCTTCGTCGATCAGCACGATGCCGTCCTCCTCGCGTTTGTAGATGGCCGGCACCGGACAGGACCCCGCACACGCCGCGTACGTGCAGTGGTTACAGATCCGCGGCAGGTAGAAGAACCACACGGGGTGGGTCTCCTCGTCGAAGTAGTTGATCGACTCCATGGAGTCACCGGCGATCTCGTCTTCGCCGAGGTTCGGGTATCGGAAGTCCTCGCTGCCCGGGAAGAAGCCCGCGATGTCGTCTGCTGCACTGTTCGACTCCTGGGGGTGCTTGTCCTCGGCCTCCCAGTCGGTGCCCATCGCTTCGAAGATGGTTTCGCCCTCGTAGGTGCCGTCGTCGCTCCACTCGTTCGGCCCCATCTCCGAGAGCAGGCGCTGGTCCCAGCCCACCGGGTGTGAGCCGTAGGGTTTGGTCTCGACGTTGTTCCAGAACATGTGCTCCTGGCCTTCGCCGTGGGTCCAGGTCGTCTTACAGGCCAGGGTACACGTCTGGCACGCGATACACTTGTTCAGGTCGAACACGGCCGCCCACTGGTCGTCGGGGCGTTGACCCTCGTAGGGAAACTCCATCTCGCGGCCGAGTTGCCAGTTTTCGACTTGTGCCATGATCAGTCACCTCCTTCGATGTATTCGCCGTTGAGATACTGCTCCATCTCGTCGGTCTCGTAGCCGGGACGCAGGCCGAGTTCGGCGGGCCGCCACAGCCCTTCGCCGTCCTCACCGGCGTCGCCTTCCTTCTCGAATTTGACGAACGATTCACGCGGCGCGCCGTTCGCACAGTAGACGTCGGGCGCGAACCCTTGGCCGATGGACTGACCCATCAGATCCTTGCGGTTCATGTTGTCGCCGAGGATCGTCGGCCGGAGCCACGACCGGGTCATCGACTGGTGGCCGCCGCGGCGGTACAGCGAGACGTAGTCGGTCTCCTCGTTTTTCGCCAGCCCTTCGCGGTCGGGTGTCGCCTCGACAGTGCCGTGGCTGGACTGGTTGAGGTTGAACCAGCTACGGGTGACGCCGCTGGGCATCGCTGGCTGGTAGCGCACGCGCATGAGCGCCCGCGTGTACTCCTCGGGGTCGCCGTTGGCGCTGGGGTACGGTCGGTCGCTCGGGTCGGCGTCGACCCAGACGTAGTCGCCGTCCTCGAACCCTTCTTCCTTGGCGTCTTCGGGGTTCATCTCGACGTAGCCCTCGCCGAAGTACGGCTTGCGGTTGTCGGTGCGGTCGCGGTCGCCGAACGGACCCCACCAGACGGCGATGTTCGGCAGGGCGTTACAGTAGGTGTGTGCTCCGTGGCGGTACTTCGGCGTCATGTAGGAGTACTTGTATCCGGGGTCGACGTCCTGCAACGGGTGGTTCGAGTCCAGGAGTTCGTCCGTTCCCAGCACCTCGTTGCGGACCTGCCGAGCACTCGGGTCGTCGACCTTGTCGTCGGGCCAGCCAAGATCCTCCGGCGTCTCGGGATCGATCATCGGACTGTCGCTGTCGTCGACGATGACGTTCGGTCGGTAGATTGTGCCGTCGACGGCCTCCCGGTGGACCGGGAGGTTTTCGCCCATCGTCGACCAGATTTCCTCCTCGCGGAAGAACTCCAGACGGCCGGTCTGGGTGAACCACGGCTGGTCGTCCTCGATCTGTCGCGTGCCGACTTTCGAGGGGTAGGTCGTCCCCATCATCGTCACCGGTTCGCCGCGTTCGGCCTTCTCGATCAGGTCCTCGACATTGTACCCTTTTGTCATGTTGGAGTTGTCGAGGATGCGCTGGAGGTACGGCTTGCCCTGGTACTCGTCTTCGTCGATGAACTCCCACATCTGGGCGAAGCGTGGCTCGTCGAGTTTCTCCGCGAGTTTCTCGGAGACGCCCTTGAACACCTGCGTGTCGTGTTTGGTGTCGTAGATCCGGTCGATGCCCGTCTCGGGGTAGACCATCATGAACGGGTTCGTCACGGAGGCGGTCACGTCGTGGACGTTCTGCTCGGCCCACGAGTCGACCGGGAAGACGATGTCCGAGTACTCGCAGGTCATCGTCCACCACCACTCGTTGCAGAAGAAGGCCTCGATCTTGCCTTCCCGCAACATGTCCTCGATGATCTTGTACGAGCCTTTTGCGTTGCCGAGAATCGAGTTTGAGCCCGCGACCCAGAACGACTTCGAGGGCGTGTTCATGTGGGAATCGCCCTGGAAGTACTCGCCTTCGATTTTCAGCGGCTTGTCGATGTTCGAGTAGAAGTGCATCGACTCCATCGTCAGCCGCGGGTTGACCGAGGAGTCGGCCTCGGGGTCGAGTTCGGGGTCGAACGGATCCTCGACGTGGTAGTGCGGGATGCCGTTGAACATCGGCGCGCGGTAGTTGCCGGCGTAGCTGCCGATGTTGCCGCTGTGGGTGCCGATGTTCCGAGTCAGGCTGGCCACGAGGAACGCGGCCCGATCCTTCAGATCGCCGTTGAAGTACTGGTTCGGCCCCATCCCGGTGAGCAGCAGGGTCTGCTCTTTGTTGTCGGCGAACTCGGCGGCCATGTTCTGGACGGCCTCGGGTTCGGTGCCGGTCACCTCGGCGGTGGATTCGGCGTCCCACGTCTCCCGCAGGTACTCTGCAACGAGGTCGAACACCGGACGGACTTCGACGGTCTCGCCGTCAGCCAGTTCGAGTTCCCAACTGCCTTCGAGGGTTGCATCGCCCTCGAAGTTGTCGCCGACTTCTTCGCGGTTGACCGCACGGACACCGCCCTGTTCGGGGTCGTAGACCACGAAGTCGTCCCAGTCTTCGCGCTGGTCCGGCGTGATCCACTGGTCGGCTTCGTTGACCGTCGTCGGTGCGGGGTGTTCGGATGCGGGCGCGACCTGCGTGCGTTCGAGGTCGTCGGGGTCGTACTCCTCGAAGACGTCGCTCGCTCGCAGGTGCTCGCCCGTATCCATCCGCACGAGCAGCGGCAGGTCGGTGTTCGACTTGACGAACTCCGCGTCGTACTCGTCGTTGGCGATGATCTCTTGGGCGATGCCGAGGAAAAGTGCCGAGTCTGTCGCCGGGCGGATGATCACCAGTTCGTCACACTTCGAGGCCGTCGCGTTGTAGTCGGTGTAGACACCGGTGACCTTCGTACCCTTGAGTCGGGCTTCGGTCAGCCAGTGTGAGTCGGCCATCTTCGTACACGTCCAGTTCATCCCCGACATCACGATGTGGTCGGCGTACTCGACGTTGGCCAGGTCGAAGTCGACGGTCTGCTGGCCGGTGACCATCGGATGGCCCGGCGGCAGGTCCGTGTGGAAGGAGTAGTTGTCCCCGCCGACCGCGCCGAGGGCGTCGCTTTCGGGCACGTCCCGGACGTGATGATCCAGCAGGGCCATCGAGTTGGCCACTCGGTACTCGCCGAATAGTCCGAGAACACTCAGAAGCGGCATCCCGCCGCGGAACTTCATCGTCCGGGTTCCGACACCCTGCATCTCCTCGACGACGCGTTCGTCGTAGCCCTGATCGAGCAGTTGCTGCTGGGCCTGCTCGCCGGAGTAGTGGTCGGCGATTTCGATGAACGTCTCCGCGGCGTACTCGTAGGCTTCGTCCCAACTGGCCTCGTACCAGCCGTCTTCCCCGCGCTGAGCGTACTCTTTCGGCATCGAACCGTCGTCGTCGCGGGGGAAGCCGTCGTCGACCCACTGCTTGAATCCCTCGCGAATCTTCGGTGAGGTAACCCGGCGCTCGCCGTAGAACCGTTCGATCATCGCCAGGCCCTTGTTACAGACGCGGGGGTCCCAGCGATCCGATACCCCGTTGCCGTACAGATCCTCCGCGTCGCCGTAGTTCATCGACGGACCGAGTCGAGTGACGGTCCCGTTTTTGACGTTCGCTTCGAGATAGCAGTTGTGTGTATCGTTCGGCCGACAGGCCAGATAGTACGAGTCATCTACGTCCCACACGTCGCGGTAGTGCTGGTCCCACCCCTCGTTGGGATACTCCTCGAAGGGGTTGGCAAGCGGTTCGCGCTGGTCTGGTTGCTGGTCGGTATCGTCGTCGTCGCTTGGCTGGCCCTCATCCTCATCAGAGAACCGACGATAGCCGAGATACCCCAGTCCTGTTGCCGTGGCAGCACCCGCTGCGCCACCGAGGATCTCACGCCGGCTGAACGGCAACCCATCACCGTCGGATCCCGACTGCTCGTCACTCATCGTGACCACCGATATTCCGGTTCCGATGCGGTTATCAGGACGCTACAGTTGGGTGTCATGCTACACGTGAAAGTTCAGAGAGGATCTATTGAAAGCGTGTAGCTGATTTCAAGCTCAGTGAAAACGGTTGACACGATTGCCGAACAGGTTCGAATTCTAGTTTAAGTGAACAGTGGCGAATATGTTCAGCCAGCGGTTTAACGGGCTATGAGATGTTGGGGTTGTCTGGGCCGCACGTCGAGAAATGGGATCTAGTCTGGGTGCTGTGTGCATGTCCATTCTGTCGCGGTGGTTCCTCTCTGCCCTGCGTTCGGTTGGCCACGACCAGCAGTCTTCCGTCTGTGTGAACTACGGTTTCGTTGCTTACAACAGATCTGGCAATTCCCAGCAGGCTGGGAGTTCCCCCCGTAGGTCGGATTCGATGCCAGGGTCGTCGGTAGCGGATGGGTTCCGCCGGGGCCAGCGCCGTTCCCAGAGCCCGGGAATTTCGGTGATTGCTTAGAACGGCCGCGTGATATGACTGCACACTGATGTCCGCTGCTGACCTCTCCGTCGATGGCTCCCCGCGGCGTGGGCTCGCATCTGCGACGCTCGGCTTCTTCGTCGGATTTGCCGGGGTGGCCGTCATCGGTCCCGTCGGTGAGGCTTTCCAGAGCGCGATGGGGTTGTCGGGCCTTCTCCTGGGGCTTCTGGTCGGCGCGCCGAGTTTCGTCGGCTCGGTGTTTCGCATTCCGTTCGCCGCGTGGGTCGAGCGATCCGGCGCGAAACGGCCCCTGCTCGTGTTACTCTCGCTTTCGATTCTCGGTATGGGCGGACTCGCGGCGGTGCTCGTCTGGCTGTATCCCGATGGGCTCTCGATTGCACACTACCCGCTGGTTTTCTTTTTTGCGACGCTCACCGGCTGTGGGGTGGCGACGTTTTCGGTCGGTGCTGCGGGCACTTCCTACTGGTATCCTGAGGATAAACAGGGGACGGCACTCGCCATCTACGGCGGACTCGGGAACAGTTCGCCCGGGCTGTTCACCATCGTCCTCCCGCTGGCTGTCGGCGCACTCGGTGTCGTCGGCTCCTATCTGCTCTGGTTCGGGTTTCTCGTGGTCGGGACGGCGGGCTACGCAGCGCTCGCGGTCGACGCTCCGTACTTTCAGTACCGGTCCGGCGGGCTCTCCCACGAGCGCGCGAGCACGCGAGCGCGAGCGGACGGGCAAGAGTTGTTCCCTGCCGGCGATGCGGTCGAGGCGTTTCGGATCGCCGCCGGATCCGCCCGAACGTGGGCACTTGTCTGTCTATATTTCGTCTCCTTCGGCGGCTTTCTCGCGCTCACGGTCTGGTTGCCCTCCTACTGGGGCGGACTCCACGGCGTCGGGGGGCGGACTGCCGGGCTCCTTACCGCCGTCGCCTTTACGCTATTTGCGACGGTCTGCCGTCTTCCCGGTGGGTGGCTCACGGATCGTTTCGACGGCGAACCGGTCGCGGCTGTCAGCTTTGCCCTCGTCGCCGCCGGTTCGGCGTTGCTGGTGGTCACCCGTCGCCTCCCGATCGCGGTTCTCGCGGCCGCAGTGATGGCTCTCGGTATCGGTGTCGCCAACGCTGCCGTCTTCAAACTCGTCCCCGAGTACGTCCCGCAGGCTGTCGGGGGAGCCTCCGGTCTCGTCGGTGGCGTCGGTGGTCTCGGTGGCTTCGTTTTCCCGCCGATTCTGGGAGCGTTCGTCGACATCTACGGCGTCCCCGGATACAGCCGTGGCTTTCTCCTCTATCTGCTGGCTGGACTCGCTGGCGTCGTCATCTCCTGGCAACTCCGGCAGTACCGGCCAGCCGAGCCTCCCACCACTCGCTCTGTCGGCAACGACTGACTCGACGACTACTGATCGACGACGTAGGACTGGTGTGATCCGCGGGTCTGCACGTCGACGAAGTGATGCCGGGTCACGTCGCCGACATCGCCGACGACGGAGTGCGCCTCGCTGTCCTCGCCGTAGACGCTCTCGATTCCGCGGAGGTCGTTCGCTCGAAGCGTCTCCAGTACTGACTCGGGGATCGCTGCCTCCTGCTCGACATCGAGAATTAGCAACTGGTCAGTGAAACTCTTCGCCAGAAACGCGTCGTCGATACAGTCGTACTCTCGCAGGTCAGCCACGACCTGCTGCAGACTCTCCCGTCGATCACTCATTATCGGTTCGTACGGATCGGCACACCAAGTCCCTGAATCCGAACGTATTCGGTCACATTCTCCGGCCGTAGATTTAATTCACTGCCGGTGGTTAGTTGAGGTATGGGTGACCGTGCGTGCTATCGGGAGTACTGCCCGACCTGTGACGCCGAAGTGACCATCGTCACCGAGGAGTGCCCCGAGTGTGGCCGGGAACTCTCTGTCGAGTGAGCCACGGGGCCGACGACAGGAGAGGTCCATGGTCCTGGTCGGCGAGTGTCTGCTTGCCCAAAAGCGAGTTGTTTGCTGAAAACAGCGTTAGTGGTTGTGACCGTCCATCTCCATCGGATGGCCGGTGGCGTATTCACCTGGCTTTTCCTCGAAGGTCTTCTCGCAGGTCTGTGAGCAGAAGTAGTACGTCTCGTCGTCGTGTGTCGCTGCTGGCCCGCTGTCGTCGGTCCGCATGCCACAGACTGGATCGCGGTACTGGCCGGGCGCACCGAGGCCGCGGCGGTAGACGTACAGCAGGAACCCGGAGAGAGCGAACGCGATCAGGTTGAGATAGAACGTGTAGTTGAGCTCGAAGTAGGTCTGGTCAGTCGCTGTCTCCCCGCCGGCCAGATTTGGAACGATACCGAGGGCGTTGAACAACAGTTCCATCAGGAAGCCAGTGAAAGCCATCGTCACGAAGAAGACGCCGAGGATGTACAGCATGATCTGCCAGCCGTAGTACTTCCGGTAGACGTTCAAGACGGGAATCGTGATGAGGTCGGCGTAGACGAAGGCGATGACGCCGGCGAAGCTGATCCCGCCACCCCACAGGGCAACGGCGAAGGGAACGTTGCCCATGCTGCCGACGAAACTGAGGACGGCGATGGCAACTCCCATGACCGCGTTCTCGGCGGTCACGAGCAGCCCGTCACCCTGGATGAACAGCGCGTTCCAGACCCACTGTGGGACGAAGACGATGACGAACCCGGAGATGAGAAAGCCTGCGATGACATCTTTCCAGATCATCGACCACTCCTTGCGGTACTGATTCCCGACTCTGTACCAGCCACCCCACGAGAGCAACTCATCGCGCCATCCACCGCTGCTCGATGTCTCTTGCAGGTACGTCTCCATACACCCTTCCGAACAGAACTGCAACCGTTCCCCGCCATCGGTCGTGAGGGAGTACTCCTGTTTGCCCTCCATTCCGCAGGTGGGATCTTCAGTAACGCCCGACTCGCGATCGCGTTCGTTGAGCGTGTCCCGAACCTCGTCGAAGAGATTCTCGGGAAGTGTGAGGTGGACGATGACCGCCATGACGGCGATGAGGACGAGGCCGCCGAGCAGTTCTGCGAGCAGGAACTCCCAGCCCAGCAGAATCAGGATCATCAGCCCAAGTTCGACGATGAGGTTCGTCGACGCGAACATGAACGCGAGGAAGTTCACCGTGTGTGCCCCCTTCTTGAACAATCCTTTCCCGATAGCGACGGCACCGAAGCTACAACCGCTGCTGGCCGCACCGAACACCGTCGCCTTGGTGACGCCGGCGATGTCGCCGTCGCCGAGCACCTTCGCCATTCGCTCTTTGGAGACGTAGACCTGGACGAGACTCGTGACTGTGAGGCCCATAATGATCGCCCACGCCGCCGTCCAGAGGAATCCGACACCGATGCGGAGGGCTTCGAGTACCCCGTCGAGTATCGTTGGCTGCATAGCTGTACCATCGTCGGCATCGTCTATTGCAATTGCCATTACGATTCCGCGCTATAATCGCTACTGAACTGTGGATTCCAAAACCGAGCACCCAATTTGAGTATAGTTTCGAAGCCGCAATAGCATTGAACTGTGAGTACGTACGTTATCGTAGCGGCAGATTCACGGAGGGATTACAATATGCCTGAACATACGGACGACACACGGCTGGCCACGATTGTACTCATAATCCTCGGTGCCTTCGTCGTCTTCCCGATGTTCTTCATGAGCTTCGGGATGATGGGATCGGGACCGATGATGAGTGGAATGTGGGATGGTCATATGTGGGGCGATGGAACGATGTCGGGATGGGTGTTCATCGTCGGACTCGCGATGCAACTCCTGTTGCTCGCCGCCCTCGTCGGCGGTGGCTATCTCATCTACCGGGCCGTTGCCGGGCGTGAGCGTAGTTCGGATCCAGCCTTCGAAGAACTCCGGATTGCCTACGCCCGTGGCGAACTCACTGACGAAGAGTACGAACAGCGACGGGAGACGCTGGAGCGCAACACAGAATAGCGGTCACAGCGATGTCGCGGACAGCGAACCCGACTCACCCGACGGCAACATCGCCGCTCCCGGTCTGGCTAGACCGATATACGACGCTTGGACTGTACGGACTCTCCATCGGGACGGCTCTCTGTTTAGTCGCATTCGTCACGAATCCGGTGCCTGATCCCTCGTTCCCGTGGGCGACGTTGCCGGAGTCACTCCGACTCCCTGTCGAGCAGCCGCGAATCGAACACTGGCCAGTGACCTACACTGTCGGCATCTGGCTGTGGATCACCGGCTTTCCGGCGCTGTTCCTCGCTGGGTACAGACGATTCGGAACGCGGACGCCGTTTGGCTCGACGGGATGGCTCGCAGGGCTTCCCATGCTGGCGATGCTCGGCTGGACGACGTACTGTCGGCTCTTCTGGCCGAAACTCCACCCGGCCACCTGGAATGCTCCGTCCTACACCTTCGTCTGCTGGCTGTACTGCTCCTCGTACGACGTGATCTGGAGTAACACCGCCTACGTGGTCGCCCTGCTCGGTATCGTCGCGACGATGCTCGCAGCGCGACGCCAGAACGGCGATGCGTATGCTCTCTTCGGGTTTGGACTCCTCGCTCTTCCGCTCGGATTGCCTGCCGTATACGAGGGATATCGACGGACTGCGGGGACAGCGGCCTGAAACTGTTGCCGAACTCTCGCCGAAGTAGTGGCTCGTTGCACGGTCCCCTATTGTACGCCTCGGTCCCGTGCTGTGGTTTTGCGTCTCACACGGGCCACTCTTTCGACGGATATTTACATACACCTCCCATCGGTTACAATGTACGCGACAGATGACGGAGGTCGGGACGCACCCGCCGGCCGTCACTACTCTAGACGAGGTCTCCTCGTCGATGATGATATGGTACAGAGAAGCCGCTACGGTTTCTCTGATTTCCACGAGTCGCAGTGGAAATCACAAATATGAGGATTCCACCCCTGCGGTCCGCCGCTAAGATGGGATCTGATGTGAGCCTTGACAGTTTGGTTAGACAGTCGCGTTAGATTGTCACCAAACGACGGACATTTGTGTGTCTCCGCCAGCCCACTGATTTAGATCAGTCAACCATTCCGGTTGATCCTGCCGGAGGCCATTGCTATTGGAGTCCGACTTAGCCATGCTAGTTGCACGAGTTTAGACTCGTGGCGTATAGCTCAGTAACACGTGGCCAAACTACCCTACAGATCGGGATAACCTCGGGAAACTGAGGCTAATACCGAATACGGCTTCCACGCTGGAATTGCAGGAAGCTGGAAATACTACGGTGCTGTAGGATGTGGCTGCGGCCGATTAGGTAGACGGTGGGGTAATGGCCCACCGTGCCAGTAATCGGTACGGGTCGTGAGAGCGAGAGCCCGGAGACGATATCTGAGACAAGATATCGGGCCCTACGGGGCGCAGCAGGCGCGAAACCTTTACACTGCACGACAGTGCGATAGGGGGACTCCGAGTGCGAGGGCATAGAGCCCTCGCTTTTGTACACCGTAAGGTGGTGTACGAATAAGAACTGGGCAAGACCGGTGCCAGCCGCCGCGGTAATACCGGCAGTTCGAGTGATGGCCGATATTATTGGGCCTAAAGCGTTCGTAGCTGGCCGATCAAGTCTGTCGGGAAATCTGTTCGCTTAACGAACAGGCGTCCGGCGGAAACTGGTCGGCTTGGGACCGGAAGACTCGAGGAGTACGTCCGGGGTAGGAGTGAAATCCCGTAATCCTGGACGGACTACCGATGGCGAAAGCACCTCGAGAGCACGGATCCGACAGTGAGGAACGAAAGCTGGGGTCTCGAACCGGATTAGATACCCGGGTAGTCCCAGCTGTCAACGATGCCCGCTAGGTATGGCGCAGGCTACGAGCCTGTGCTATGCCGTAGCGAAGGCGCTAAGCGGGCCGCCTGGGAAGTACGTTCGCAAGAATGAAACTTAAAGGAATTGGCGGGGGAGCACTACAACCGGAGGAGCCTGCGGTTTAATTGGACTCAACGCCGGAAATCTCACCAGCACCGACAATGTGCAGTGAAGGTCAGTTTGATGAGCTTACTGGAGCCATTGAGAGGAGGTGCATGGCCGCCGTCAGCTCGTACCGTGAGGCATCCTGTTAAGTCAGGCAACGAGCGAGATCCGCACTTCTAGTTGCCAGCAACACCATTGGTGGTTGGGTACACTAGAAGGACTGCCACGGCTAACGTGGAGGAGGGAGCGGGCAACGGTAGGTCAGCATGCCCCGAATGTGCTGGGCAACACGCGGGCTACAATGGCTGTGACAATGAGAAGCTATCCCGAGAGGGAGCGCTAATCCCCTAAACGCAGTCGTAGTTCGGATTGTGGACTGAAACTCGTCCACATGAAGCTGGATTCGGTAGTAATCGCGTGTCACTAGCGCGCGGTGAATACGTCCCTGCTCCTTGCACACACCGCCCGTCAAAGCACCCGAGTGAGTTCCGGATGAGGCCATCATGCGATGGTCGAATCTGGGATTCGCAAGGGGGCTTAAGTCGTAACAAGGTAGCCGTAGAGGAATCTGCGGCTGGATCACCTCCACAGACCGGGACTGGGCCGTCGCGCCCAGCCCACAAGTCCTGCTTCGGCAGGCACGGTGATCCGTCACCTCGGTGACGGCCAACTGTCAAGGTTCACTTCCCTCGTTCGAGGGAAGACCAGTAGCTCAACGGGAGCGCACCGTTTCGACGGTGGTCTTCGGTTCGATTCCGAACTGGTCACTTCATACTTCGGATCGAAGTCGTGCCCCTTAAGTGGGGCAAGACTGTTGATTCGGGTACGGCAAACCGATGCACCATCCCGCGAAAGCGCGGTTGGGAAGGGTACGATGTTGCGCGCAGTTACCCCTGCGTGTTTCGATGACGACCGTGTGTACGTGCAATCCAGACGTCAACTGGATCCGTTTCATCGTGGAACGTGTATCCGACTTCTCTGATTCTATCAGAGACCAACTGGCTACTGTGCCACTTGGTGAATGGCTCGGCTCGAGCGCCGACGAAGGACGTGCCAAGCTGCGAAAAGCCTGAGGGAGCCGCACGGAGGCATAGAACTCAGGATTTCCGAATGGGAATCCCCACAGCAATTGCTTTGCGCAATGGGGAACGCCGGGAACTGAAACATCTCAGTACCGGCAGGAAGAGAAAACAACGTGATGTCGTCAGTAACTGCGGGTGAACGCGATACAGCCCAAACTGAAGCCCTCACGGGCAATGTGGTGTTGGACTGGCTTTCAGCGTCTGACCGTCTTCGAGAAGTCCCCTGGAACGGGGCGCGAAACAGGGTGAAAGCCCCGTACTGAAGACCAGTAAGACGTGCGTCAGCTCCGGAGTAGCAAGGGTTGGAAATCCCTTGTGAATTTGGCAGGCATCGATCTGCTAAGGCTAAATACGACTCGAGACCGATAGCGAACAAGTAGTGCGAACGAACGCTGCAAAGTACCCTCCAACGGGAGGTGAAATAGGGCCTGAAATCAAGTGGCGATGGAGCGACGGGGCATACAAGGTCCTGTGATAAACGACCGAGGGGCGACCCTCCAGTAGGACTCACAGGAAGCCGATGTTCCGTCGTACGTTTTGAAAAACGGACCAGGGAGTGTGTTTACGAGGCGAGTCTAACCCGATTATCGGGGGAGACGAAGGGAAACCAACATGGTCGCAGGGCTTTGCCCCAGGACCGCCGTGTTCAAGCGCGGGGAGTCTCGTGGACACGACCCGAAACCGGACGATCTATGCGTGGGTAAGGTGAAGCATGGCGAAAGTCATGTGGAGGCCTGTTAGAGCTGGTGTCCTACAATACCCTCTCGTAATCTACGTATAGGGGTGAAAGGCCCATCGAGTCCGGCAACAGCTGGTTCCGACCGAAACATGTCGAAGCATGACC
>NZ_JBAOJI010000008.1:0-92386 GCF_037080055.1 Halovenus anhuiensis | reverse complement strand
GCCGATTTTTCCTCTTTCTTGAACTCGAATCGTTTCTCGGTGTCCGTCTCTTCGAGGTGATCTTGGTCTGAACTCATTACACGTTCTTTCGTCTCGATGCACATAAGCCTGCGCTCGAACACCGCCGAGAGCCGTATTTTCCGAACTGAAGTTCTCACTTCCGGTCTGTTTTCTTCCTGCTGCTCTGCTATATTTGATGCAGCGCAAAGAGAATCTTGCAATATATGAATGTCAGGCGATGTTGAGACCAGAGACAGCCGTGTGCTACGCGGGAGTGTCGAGGCGCGCGAGGCGGTTGAGTGTCGCAATTGTCGTGAGAATATCGGCGGCCTGTCCGGGTTCGTAGACCAGTTCGTCAGTTCTGATGACGTGATCCAGCACGTCCCGTGAGGAATGCGCCGGGGCGGCGGCGAGCCCACAGCTTTCCTCTTCGACCCACTGCATCACACGCAGGTCGCTTTTGCTGTCGCCCATCACGACGCAGAACGGGTCGTCGATGCCGAGCACGTCCAGCGCACGCCGGACGCCGACGACCTTGTTCAGTTCGAGGCTCCCGATCTCTGCGGCGTCGGCTTCGTAGTAGGCGACATCGATTCGCTCGAAGACAGATTCGAGTTGTTCCGGTGGCGTCTCGGTTTCTGTGGGCAGTTCGCCGGTGCCTTCGAGGACGGCCCGGATCTCCGAATCGGCCTCGGCGTAGTACGCCCGGGTCCAGTCGGGGATTTCGTCGGTATCCGCATCGAGCGAGAGTTCGTCGGCGATACTCTCACCGAGCAGATCGATCATGTACACCAGCGCGTCGTCGATCACTTCCTTGGCGTCCGCGGAGCCAGTCTCGAAGTTCGGCTTCATCGTGACGTTGAACTCGTTGCCCTGCAGGTGACAGCCCCGCCGGAGGTGATCGGGAGCTTCCGAGAGCACGCGCGAGCGCACACGAGTGAAGACCGACCTGATCTCTTCGTCGAGTTCCTCGTAGAGCAACTGTTTGGTCTCACCGCCGTGGCCGGGGGTGAACACACCCGTTCCGGCCTCGTAGACGATACTCATCGTTCCAGAGTGGACGATTTCGTTCCCCAGCCCCTGAATCATGAACCCCTTGACGTTCTCCAAGGTCTGGCCCGTACAGACGATGATCGGGATGCCGGACTCGTGTAACTCGGTGAGCAGATACAGCGTCTCACGGGGGATTTCGTTGTCAGTCTCACCCGCCGAGCGCAGCGTCTCGTCGACATCGAGGACGAGCGCGTTGACCGACCGGCCGTGTTTCGAGAGCAGGTCCAGCGCAGTGAAGGCCTGATCGCGGGTCGCTCGGGCAGCGATTTCGGCGAAGGTTTCGCCCGTCGCCGGGAAGGCCTCGCGGATCTCGTCTTTGCCCTCGGTGAGTTCCTCGTTGGCGTTCTGCCAGTGCTCCAGGGCGACGCGGGAATCGACAGGCGGGAAGAGATCGACGAAGTCCTGATAGGCACGCAGACGGTCGGTTCCGAATTCGTCGTAGAGGCGATACAGCTGGTCGTACCGTTCCATACTCCGTTCTCGACGGGGACGACAAAAAGCATGCGGGGTCGTCTCGTTGACAGATCTTCTGTCCCCGAAAGGAAATTAACGATCTCGGTTGTATGTCGATGTATGAAAAATATTGACGACTTGATGCGCAGCGCCGTCGAACTGGCCGAACGGGGACTCTCGAAAGGAGAGATCGCCGACGAACTCAACGTCTCCCGCGAGACGGCGAGTTGGCTGATCGATCGGAGCGAGGCCTCTCCCGGGATGACGTCCGGCCTCGACGGGCCAGAAGACATCCACGTCGACTGGAACGCAATCGGGAGAAGTTCTGATCGGCTCTCGCACGTCTGTGCGGCGATGGCTGACCTCCTCCCCGACCGCGACAGCGTCGATCTGACTGTCGGTATCGAGAAAGCCGGCGTCCCACTCGCGACGACCATCTCACAACAACTCGATACCGAACTCGGCACGTACGCTCCCCGGAAACACCAGTGGAACGACAACGACATGGAGGATCTCGACGGCGCGTTCTCCCGGAACTTCGCACAGATGGAGGGCAAACAGTGCTACGTCGTCGACGATACGATCACTACTGGCACGACGATGACCGAGTCCGTCGAATCGATCCGCGCCGAGGGCGCAGAACCGGTCGCCTGCGTCGTCCTCGTCGACAAGAAGGGAACCGACGAAATCGCTGGCGTCCCGGTCCACTCGCTCGTCCAGGTCATCCGCGTCGGCGACGACGAGTAACTTCCTACGTTCTCCGCTCGCTTTCGGATGCCGCCCGATATCAACTCGTTCACTTCCCCGAGAAGCCGCTTCTGTCGCGACACCGTGTTTGAGTAAACTTAATTCAGTAGTGAGTAAACTATTTATCTCTCGGGCCGGTAGATGGACGTAGGAGGAGTAACAGATGGCCACAACAGGACACATTCCAGACGGACTCGACGGGGTCGAAGATCTGGAACACGGCGAACTCGAAGTGACGGATCTCGCGACTGGCGGTACGCTGACGAAGATGGGCGTTGCGGGCCCGGAGGAGGCTCAGGAGGCACTCGACCGGGCGGAACAGGCACAGGACCAGATGCGATCGAGCACGCTCGTCGAGCGCGCACAGTGGCTGGAGACACTCGCCGAAGAGATCGAACGCCGCAAGGACACGCTGGCGGAGATAATTGTCCGCGAGGCGGGCAAACCGATCGGTAGCGCCCGCGGCGAGGTCGACTCCGCCGTCGAGCGCGTCGAGCGCGCCATCGAGGAAGTTCACAATCACCAGGGCGAGCATCTCCGCGGGACGACCGCGGGCCACGAGGGCTGGGAAGCCATCGTCACCCCGGAACCGATCGGGACGGTGCTCTGTCTCTCGCCGTACAACTACCCCCTCGTGACCACCCTGCTGCAGGTCGCTCCGGCGATTGCCGCCGGTAACAGCGTCGTCCTCAAACCCTCGACGAAGACGCCGGTGAGCGCGGCGATCCTGGCCGACTGTCTCGCGGAGACCGAGATGCCTGAGGATGCTTTCCAGTACGTCCCGGGCCATTCGAGCGACATCGGCGAGGTACTGATCGAGAACGACCAGATCGACGCCATCGCCCTGACTGGCTCGTCGTCGGTCGGCAAGCGCATCGCCCGCGACAGCGGCATGGTCGAACTCCACATGGAACTGGGCGGCAACGCGCCCGCGCTGGTCTTCCCCGATGCCGATATGGACGCGGCGGCGGGCGACTGCATGGCTGGCTCGCTGAAATACGGCGGCCAGCGCTGCTCGGCCGTGAGCCGGGTCCTCGCTCACGAAGAGGTTCACGACGAACTGGTCGACCGGATCGACGCCAAGATGGACGACTGGGTCGTCGGCGATCTCTTCGACGAGGAGACGAACATGGGGCCGCTGATCGACGAGAGCCAGGCCGAGTGGGTCGAAACGCTCGTCGACGATGCGGTCGCTCGCGGTGCGGATCTCGTCCGCGGTGGCGAGCGCGACGGCGCGTACTTCGAGCCGACGCTGCTCGCGAACGTTCCGAAAGACGCCCGCATCATCCACGAAGAACAGTTCGGTCCCGTGGTCGCAGTGACGACCTTTGCTGACGACGACGAGGCGCTCGAAATCGCAAACGCCGACGAGTACGGCCTCGACGCCAGCGTCTTCACCGCCGACCACGACCGGGCGATGCATCTGGCCCACGAAATTCAGGCCGGCGCTGTCCGCATCAACGGCCGGCCCTCCCATGGCATCGGCGATATTCCCTTCGGCGGCGTCGACGACTCTGGGATCGGCCGCGAGGGGATCGGTCACACTATCGAGGCGTTCACCCAGACGAAAAGCATCATCCTGTGAGTGGCCCCGGCCCCCGCTAATGTGAATCCCTGTAATCGAGTGGGCATGGCTTTTTACAGTTCGGAACTTACTCACTGCACATGGAGGGGGAACTCGACTCACGTTCACTTTCTGGCCGGATCGTACTGCTCTGTCTCGCGGACCTCGAACACACGGCTTCGACGCCAGCCCACACCGGTGAAGTGATTCGGGAGTCGCGGGATCTGCTCGAAACTGTCGAGCGTGACCTGATGGATTCACTGTCGGAGGCCGCCGTGAACCGTGCGCTCAACCGACTGGAAGCAGACGGTATCGTCGAGATGTCGACGCCGTCAAGCACCAGTCCGACCGGCAAAGGCCGTCCGAAGTACATGCTGTCGGTCGATCCTGTCGATGTCATCGAACCGCTGACCCGAGACGACGAGGTCGCACCGATTGCCGAACACGTCCAGAACGGCTGACCGGGGATTCTATCGGTCGATGCCGTCGTACTCGTCGTCGAGCACGCGCTCAACTTCTGCTTCGGAGACGACAGCGATGTCGCCCGCAATCGTTCGCTTGAGCGCCGCCGTCGCCGCCCCGTAGGAGAGTGAACGCTCGACGGATTCCCCACGGAGCGCCTGCGAGAGATACCCACCGACGAACGCATCTCCCGTTCCGACCGCGTCGACGGTCTCCGCTGCTATTGTGGACTGCTCGACCGTCTGATCGCCAGTATCGGCGAATGCGCCTTTTTCACCACGGGTCAACACGACCGTCTCACAGCCGTATTCCTCGCGGAGCCGTGCCGTCAGCGCTGTCGGATCGCCGTCGTATCCGAGAACCGACCGCACGTCCCGTTCGGGTGCAAAGAGCAGGTCGACTGCGGGCAGCAACTCCTCGTACGCGTCACGTGCTTCGGCTTCCGACCAGAGCTTCCCCCGGTAGTTGAGATCGAACGCCGTCCGGGTGTCGGTCGACAGCAACGAGCGGGTGGTCTCGAACAACGTCGTCGAGAGCGCTGGTGTGATGCCCGTCGTCAGGAACAACTCCGCATCCTCGATGGCGTCGGTATCGAGTTCGTTCGGTGTCGCCGTCTGAACGGCAGCATTCTCACGGTCGTAGACGACACTGGAACCTCGCGGTGCGCCGCCGGCTTCGAGATAGTAGGTTCCCTGTCGACCGTCCTCGCTCCAGCATACTCGGGGCTTGGCACCGTGTCTGCGCAGTTCCGAGACGACCCGGCGGCCGAGCGCGGAGTCGGGGAGTTTCGAGAGCCAGACGGTATCGAGGCCGAGGCGTGCAGCCGTGGCGGCGACGTTGCTCTCCGCGCCGCCGACCTGACAGTCCAACTCCCGTGCGGTTTCGAGTCGTTCTCCGGTTGGCGGCGAAAGCCGGAGCATCGCCTCGCCCAAGGTCACCAGATCGACCATCTCGACCCCCCATCACAGCCGCGCTCGTTTGTGCATCGGTACCGTTCCATACGCGGGCTACCAGCGAGACGCACATAAAGTTCGAGGATCCATACTGGCGTGGTACGTGCTGGTTGCGTGCCAGTCACTTCAGCACAGTATCGCTCGCGAGACTGTCAGACGTACATTCAAATACGTGGCCGTCATGTGCCTATCCAGATGGACCCAACAGCGTCGGGACGGCCGAAAGATACACACGGTGTCCCCGATAATCAGAAGTAGACCATCTGAACCTCCAAAGCTATGAAACTCGCAACAATCGGTGTCGGCAACGCCGGGACCAAAATTCTCGACCGGATGCTCGAATTCGAACAGGAAACTGGCCGAAATCTCTGTCGGCACGCGCTGGCGATCAACACCGCGCGGACGGATCTCGCGAAACCTGACTATATCCCCGAAGACCGCCGTGTTCTCATCGGTGATACTCACCAGCAGGCTAAGGGCCACGGCGTCGGCGGCGACGTCGATGTCGGTGCAGATGTCGCCCAGACGGATATCGAGGAGATCAGACGGGCCTTCGACGACGTGGAAATTCACGACGTCGACGCCCTGCTGGTTTCCGCCGGACTCGGCGGGGGAACCGGAAGCGGTGCCGGGCCGGTTGTCATCGACGAACTCCAGAAGATGTACGACGAACCAGTCTACGGCCTGGGTGTCCTGCCGGGCGAGTACGAAGGGGGGCGACCCGCGCTCAACGCCGCTCGCTCGCTGCAGTCGTTCGTGACGAAAGTAGACAACTTCATCGCCTTCGACAACGACGCCTGGCGGGCCCGCGACCAGACCATCGAGGAAGGCTACGACGAGATGAACCAGGAACTGGCGACCCGTATCGTCACCCTGCTCGCGGCGGGCGAACAGGACGACACCGACATCGCCGAGAACGCGATGGACTCCAGTGACATCATGCGGACGCTGGACACGGGCGGTGTCTCCTCGATTGGCTACGCTGCTAGTGCCCTCGACGGACAGGAAGGACTACTCAACAAGTTCCGCAACGGCGAAGAGATCGACGACGATTCCTCCGATGCAGCGAAGATCAAAGGCCTCGTCCGCCGGGCGGTCAACTCCCGGCTGACGATTCCCTGTGAGGTTTCCAGCGCGGACCGCGCGCTGATCGTCCTCTCCGGCCCGCCGGAGACCTTCGCCCGGAAAGGCGTCGAGAGTGCCCGTCAGTGGCTCGAACAGGAGGCCGATACCGTCGAAGTGCTGGCCGGTGACGACCCACGACAGAACGCGAGCCATCTCGCCGCCGTGGTGTTGCTCTCGAACGTCACCGAGACCCCGCGGATCGACGAGATCCAGAACCAGGCCGTCGACGCCCAGAACAAGATTCAGGCACAGGAAGAGGTCCGTGACGAGGAGATCAGTGACCTGATCACGGACGACGACGACGAACTCGACCCGGTTGTCTAACACATGAAATTCGCACTCGTCGGTGTCGGTGCTGCCGGTGGCCGGATCGTCAACGCCTTGCGGAAGGTCGAACGGAACAGCGACCGGGCGTTCACGAACGATCAGACGCTGGTGTTCGATACGACGAAATCGGCCTTCGAGGAGTACGATCACATCCCCGTTGATCGGCACGTCCTCGTCGGCGACACCCACCCCGACATCCGAGGGCAGGGCCTCGACGGCGACATCGAACTCGGTGCCGAGGTTGCCGAGGAAGATACCGACGAGATCTACCGGGAGTTCGATAAACTCGCGACTCACACCGTCCACGCGACGGTTCTCGTGGCGGGACTCGGCGGCGGCACCGGCGGCGGTGTCGGTCCTGTCGTCCTCGAAGGACTCAAATCGATCACTGATAGTCCCGTTTACGTGCTGGGTATCCTCCCGACGGACAGCGAGGGCGGCCAGCAGGCCTACAACGCCGCCCGCTCGCTCCAGTCGTATGTCGGCCTTGCAGACAACGTCATCCTCTTCGACAACGAGGAGTGGTACGACGACAACGGCGACGACCTCGAAGCCCAGTATCCCGAACTCAATATCGAACTCGTCACCCGGATCATCGCCGTCCTCGGCGTCGGCGAACTCGAAAACGCGCCGATTGCCGAGACGATGCTCGATCCGAGCGATACGATGAAGGCGCTCAACTCCGGCGGCGTCTCCTCGCTGGGCTACGCGACGACGGAACTCGATCGACCGGATTCTCTCTTGGGTAAGTTACTCGCACTGCTTCGCTCGAACAGCAAGGAAGAGGAGATCACCGACGCGGCCAAAATCAAGGAACTGATTCAGGCGACGATCAACTCGAAACTCACTCTGCCTTGCGAGGTCGACAGCGCCGAGCGGGCGATGCTCTCACTCTCTGGTCCGCCGGATGTCTGCTCGCGCAAAGGCTTCGAAACTGGCCGCTACTGGCTAGAAAAAGAGACCGATACCGTCCAGATCTGGGCAGGTGACGAGCCACACGACGCCTCGTTGATTGCCGCCTCCGTTCTTCTCTCGAATGTGACAGACGTGCCCAGAATCGACGACATTCAACAGCAGGCGGTGGCGTACAAGCGCGAACACGTCGACGAGCAAGAGGCAACCCACGAGGGTATCGAAGAGACGGGTGAGCTGATTGCCGAGGCAGAAAGCGACGAGTCAACGGAGTCCGAGGACGAGGCTATTAACGCGGAGAACGAGGAGACGGCAGATGCGGAGCAGGCTGTCGAATCACCGACTGCTGAGGAGTCGGGCCCTGCGCCGGCCGATGCCGAATCAGTAAAGGGGCCTCAGCCGGACTCCGCTGTTGAGGCCGACGACGACGAGGGGACAGAGCCAGAGTCCGACGGTGAACAGACCGAGCCGACGGTCGGCACCGAAGAGCGAATTCAGGACTCCGAATGACGGCCCCACTCAGTGGGAACAATTAACGTGCCGGCCCACGTCGTCACCGTGTATGAGCGAGGATGTCGGGGGACCACTGCTCGAAGCGGATAGCCGGAGCCGAATTCTTTCACTGTTTGCTGCTCTCGCTGCCTATATCACTGCCTCGCTGTTGCTTGCCGACGCAGTGATCGGACTGCTCGCGGCGGCGTCTGTCGGAATCGGTGTCCGGATTTATTCCCAGTATCACGTGAGCAAGGCCAACACCGAGGGGCGGGGGAGTTCACTCGCCTCGCATCCGATGGCCGGCGGCTACCACTACGGTGCAGTCGGCGGAGCACTCGTCATCGGCCCGCTGGTTGCCACTGCTGTGGGGGTCAGTGGACCAGGCAGGCTCGTTGTCGTCGGCGTGGGTGTCGTGGCCGGGCTGGTGACCTACGCCGGACTCCGAGCGATTCTGCCGAGGTGACTGAATCTAAAAAAAGTACTTCTCGAAGACTGGGTGCCGTTCAGAGGTACCCTGCGTTCGGCAACACGCCCGCAATCGAGAGCAGTGCGATGATGATCATCGCAATCGCAATTGCCATCGCTGGCGGGTCGACGTGCGTGCCGGAGTGCGAGTAGAAGATCCGCTGGGTCAACTCACCGAGCAGGCCACTGAAGGCACCGAACGCCCCCGCTGCGAGCAGCGGAATCACGTCGGTTCCGACCTCGGGTGCAACGACTGCCGCACCCACAGCGCCGATGAGCGTGATGTGGTGGGTCACCGGAATCTTCTCTACACCGAGATTCAAGAAGAGCAGGCTGATCGCCGAAATCCCGTAGCCGAGGAAGAAACTCCCCGTTTCGAGGTAAATGAACCCTGCGAGGATTCCGCCGACCAGTCCAATTGCGGTGACTCCTGACCACTTGTACTGGTGTGGGAGCCACGGCTCGGTCGCGAGTCGTCCCTGGTGTTCCGGTGGCACTTCTCCGCCGTCGGCGACGGCTTCAGGATGTGGGTCTTCCTCCTCGAACGGTGACATATCGAGGAGGCTCGACCCGTTCGGTGAGCCGATAATCGGATAGCCGAAGACCGGTCTGGCGATCATCGCTGTCGCGAACACCGAGAAGGCGATGAAGTCGGTGAGCGGCGTGCCGCTCACGACCGCTGCTGCGTACCCGAATCGGGTAATCAGCATCCCCAGCGCGCCGAAAATCGCACCGACGGCGAGGATATCCGGCTTCGTCCCGAAAGCGTACAGGATGTTCTTCCCGAAGTGGTAGTCCCAGTCGTCGGGTTCCATTTCGGGATACTTCTTGCCCGCGTAGGCAGTTGCTGCAACACCGCCTGCGAAGGCGATGTGGGGACCGGTAATCACGCCGAAACCGATCGTTCCAGTGATGCCCGCTGCGAGTTCACCCTGTGGGACGGCTTCGACCTGTCCGGTCACCTCACGCTGGAGAATCGCGATTCCTTCCCCGAGGAAGACGACGAATCCGGTGAAGATGAACGCCGGGAGTGCACCGAGTGCGGCTCCGAATGCGCCCCCTGCCAGCGCCGTGATGAGCAGAACGATAAAATCCTCGACCGCTAAATCGAGGACTGGCACGTTCAACAGAACCTCCCCAATCATCAGTCATCCCCCTCGTCGTTGGCCCAATCACGTGACCGTTCGACTGCTTCGTTCCAGCGTTCGTACTTCTCGTCGACTTCGTCCTGATGGCGGTCTGGCTGGAAGTCGTCGTCGACGTGCCAGTTCTGCCGCAGGCTATCTACGTCCTCCCAGTAGCCGACTGCCAGCCCTGCGGCGTAGGCGGAGCCGAGTGCGGTCGTCTCGTCGACCTCCGGACGGACAATCTCCGTCTGGAGGATGTCGGCCTGCAACTGACAGAGGAAGTTGTTCTTCACTGCGCCGCCGTCGACACGCAGACTGGTGGTGTCGACGCCGGAGTCGGCCTCCATCGCTTCCGCCACGTCTCGGGTCTGATAGGCGACCGCTTCTAGCGTCGCCCGGACGAGATGCTCTTTTCGGGTGCCGCGGGTCATCCCGACGATTGTCCCGCGCGCACGTCCGTCCCAGTGGGGCGCGCCGAGTCCGGTGAAGGCAGGCACGAAGTAGACCCCGTCCGTCGAATCGACCGAGCGAGCCAGTCCTGCCGTCTCGGCGGCGTCGTCAATCAGTTCGAGGTCTTCGAGCCACTCGATGGCCGCGCCCGTGATGAAAATCGACCCCTCCAGCGCGTACTGAACCGGCTCACCGGAAAGCTGGAAGCCGATGGTCGTCAACAGGCCGTGATCCGACGCAACGGCCTTGTTGCCGGTGTTCATCAGGTAGAACGATCCAGTTCCGTAGGTGTTTTTCGCGTCGCCGGCATCGAAACAGGTCTGTCCGAACAGGGCCGCCTGCTGGTCACCCAGCGCACCTGCGACCGGAATCTCGGCACCGAGGAAGCCGTTCGCGTCGGTGTAGCCGTAGGTGTTCTCGTCCGAAGATGGTCGGACATCCGGGACCATCGCTCGCGGAATCTCGAACTCTTCGAGAAGTTCGTCGTCCCACTCCAGATCGTGGATGTTGTACAGCATCGTCCGCGAGGCGTTCGAGACGTCGGTGATGTGGTTGCCGGTGAGGTTGTAGATGAGCCACGTATCGATGGTGCCCATCAGCAGTTCGCCGTTTCTGGCCCGGTCTTCCAGCGCGTCACCACTTCGGTCGGTGCCGACCGGATCGGCGTTTTCGAGCAGCCACTCGGCTTTCGTCGCCGAGAAGTAGGCGTCGGCCTCCAGGCCGGTCTTCTCACGGATCCACTCGACCTTGTCGGCCTCCTGTAGCTCCTCGACACGGTCGGTCGTTCGTCGGTCCTGCCAGACGATCGCGTTGTGGATGGGTTCCCCCGTCTCCGCATCCCAGACGATCGTCGTCTCGCGCTGGTTGGTAATGCCGAGCGCTTCGAGTTGCTCTGGCTCTAACCCTGCCTCGTCGAGTCCGTCGATGACGACCTGCTTTGTGTTGTCCCAGATCTCTGTGGCGTCGTGTTCGACCCACCCCGGTTCCGGGTATATCTGTTCGTGTTTCGTGTAGGCGTTTGCGACCACCTGGCCACCGTGATCGAACACCATGAACCTGGTGCCGGTGGTCCCCTGGTCGATCGCGCCAACGTATGTATCTGACATAGTCTTTCCCTCCGAAAGGCGGAGTCTGGCCGCGTCTCCACCCCTGTTGGTAGACACTATGTGGCAAACTAATAAAAGTTACTGATGGTTAGGTATGGTCAGTAAAGTATGATGGCTTGCCTGCGAGACAAGCGTTGTCTTGCGGTTATGGACCAGCAAGATCTTGCCATCTGCCTCACTGTCCACTTTCCGTCCGGGTATTTCTTCCATCTCGTCTCTGCTCCGGCGTGCTCACGCAGGTGTGGTATGTGTGCACAAACCTTATTATTCTCTAACACGTAGTATAGAAAGGTAGGGGAGAGACCTTCCGGCTGGTCTGCTGCCCGGAAGCGGTCCGTGCACCGCACTGGCGTCTCCAGTCTGCCGCAGTGAGGGTCGTGACACGTCGCGGCCCGCGGTAGATATTTTACTGATAGGGGTTACTTGGCGATAAAATAAAGTAGATTGCATCACAAGTCGTTTGCAGATGCCATCTACACCACACGTCGTCGTCATCGGCGGCGGGTCGACGGGAATTGGGATTGCCCGCGACCTGTCGATGCGGGGGGTCGAGGTAACGCTGCTCGAACAGGGGAATCTCACCCACGGGACGACCGGGCGCATGCACGGTCTCTTGCACAGCGGGGGGCGCTACGCCGTTGCAGATCAGGCGAGCGCAGAGGAGTGCATAGAGGAGAACCGCGTCCTCCGGGATATCGCGAGCCACTGCGTCGAGATGACGGGCGGATTGTTCGTCAAGCGACCCGAAGATTCCGAGGAGTACTTCCAGCAGAAACTCGAGGGCTGCAAGGAGTGTGGGATTCCTGCGGAAGTCGTCTCTGCGGAGGAGGCCCGCGCGATGGAGCCCCATCTCGCGACAGATATCGAGAAGGCAATCACTGTCCCTGACGGCGCGGTCGATCCGTTCAGACTGGTCGTCGCAAACGCTGCCAGCGCACAGGAACACGGCGCGCGCATCGAGACCCACTCGACGGTCACCGATCTGCTCGTCGAGGACGGCGAAGTCGTCGGCGTCGAAGTCGAGCACGCCTCCGGCGCGGGCAAACGCGTCCACGGCACTGAGGGGGAGACCGAGGAGATCAGAGCCGATTACGTCGTCAACGCAACGGGCGCGTGGGCCGGCCGCATCGGCGACATGGCCGGCGTCGACATCGAGGTCAGGCCGTCGAAGGGCGTGATGACCGTCATGAACATTCGACAGGTAGATACGGTGATCAACCGCTGCAAACCGAAGGGCGACGCCGATATTATCGTTCCACACGAGACGGCAGCAATTCTGGGCACGACCGACGAGGAAGTCGACGACCCCGAGGATTACCCCGAAGAGCAGTGGGAAGTCGACATGATGATCGACACGTTGAAAGAACTCGTCCCGATGCTCGAGGAGGCCCGGACGATCCGGTCGTTCTGGGGCGTTCGCCCGCTGTACGAACCGCCGGATGTCGGCAGCGACGATCCGACCGACATCACGCGGGATTACTTCCTGCTCGACCACGAGGAGCGGGACGGATTGGAAGGGATGACGAGTATCGTCGGCGGCAAGTTCACCACCTACCGGATGATGGGCGAAGAGATCAGCGACCACGTCTGCGAGCAGTTCGGCATCGACGCCGACTGTCGGACCGCCGACGTTCCTCTCCCTGGCAGCGAGGACTTCTCCGTCCTTCGGGACTACATGGACGAGTTCGGCCTCCGTTCGCCAATCGGCCGGCGAAGCGTCGAACGCCTCGGCTCGCGGGCCGACGAGGTGCTGAAGACAGACGAACCGAACCCCGTGGTCTGCAACTGCGAGGGTGTCACCCGCGCGGAGGTCCAAGATGCTATCGAAGGCGCTGGCTCGGATCTCAACGCCGTCCGTCTTCGGACTCGTGCCTCGATGGGCAACTGCCAGGGCGGATTCTGTTGTCACCGGCTGGCAAACGAACTCTCCCGGAGCTATGATGAAGTGACCACCCGGCAGGCGTGGGACGAACTCCTCCAGGAACGCTGGAAGGGCCAGCGCCACGCGCTGTGGGGCGAACAGCTCTCGCAAGCCGCGCTGAACTACGCACTCCAGGCGACAACCCAGAACCGGGATCACGACCCCGCCGACGGCCAGGAGATCGACTTCTCTGCCTTCGACGGCGGCGAGCCAACTCCGCAGGCTGCCGACACCGAAACCGGCGTCGCGACAGACGGAGGGCAGAATGGCGATTGACTCTGAGGTGCTGGTGATCGGCGGCGGCCTCGCTGGCCTGACGAGCGCGCTTGCGGCCGCCCGCGCCGGCGCGGACACCCGACTGGTCTCCTACAAGCAGAGCACGCTCCGGAATGCCTCGGGGCTGGTCGATATCCTCGGCTACACGCCCGACGGCGAGGGGCCGATCACCGATCCGTACGAGGAGATTCCGAGGCTTCATGAGAGCCACCCGTACCGGACCGTCGGCGTCGAGACGGTTCGGACGGCGATGTCGCTGTTCGACGACGCGGTACCGACCTACAACGGCGAGCACACTGACCGGAACGCGCTGATCCCGACCCACGGCGGGACGGTCAAACCCACCGCCCGGTATCCGGCGAGTGCGTCCGCCGGACTGGCCAGCGACGACCGCGACATCGTCTTCGTCGGGCTGGAATCGATGACCGATTTCGACGCACAACGGGCGGCCGACCACCTCGACGCGGCCGGCGTCCCCTTCGACGTGCGCGGGGTGACCATCTGGTTCCCCGGCGACCTCCGCCCGGACGCGAAGGTGACCCGGTACGCGAAACTGCTCGACACCGACGGCACCGTGACCGTCAGGGGCCGGGAGCGACCGGCCCGGGCGGCGCTGGCAGAGCGGATCAACCCCGAACTAGAGGGTGAAGCCCGGGTCGGCTTCCCGGCAATTCTCGGCGACGACGAGGCTCAGGCAGTACGAGCAGATCTGAGCGACCGACTCGGTGCCGAGGTGTTCGAGGTGCCGATGGGACCGCCCTCACTGCCCGGACTGCGGCTGGAAGACCGCCTGTTCGAGGCACTCGACGAGGCGGGCGTCAGCATCGAGACGGGCAACCCGGTCACCGATTTCGACGGGGAGGATCGAATCGAACAGATCTACATCGAAAAGAACGGTGCGAAGATCCCAAACAGCGCCGACCAGTATATCCTCGCAACCGGCGGGCTGGTCGGCAAGGGTGTCGAATCAGACCGCGAGGGCGTCTACGAACCGGTTTTCGACTGCCACGTCGCCCACCCGGAGGACCGCTACGACTGGTTCGAGGATGCGGTCTTTGGCGACCACGAGTTTGCGGGCTTCGGCGTGGCGACCGACGAGCAGTTGCGGCCGCTGGATGACGGGTCGACCGTGGCGTTCGAGAACTTGCGGGCGGCCGGCTCAGTACTGGGCGGGTACGACTTCGCCGCCGAGAAATCCGGCAGCGGTGTGTCGATTGCAACGGGCTACGATGCGGGAACGACTGCGGCAACGGAGGCACAATGAGCGACGCAGACTCTTCTGATTTCGAGCCAGGCGAACCGAGCGAGAACAGTTTCGATCCCGTCGAACCGAACACCGGCGAGGAGTTCGAACCAGTCGATGTCTTCCCCGACAGCGACGACTTCGACCTGCGATCCGGCGCGGACTCCTGTTACAAGTGTTCGACCTGCGATACGAACTGTCCCGTGGCGGAGGTCGACGACGACTTCCCCGGCCCGAAGTTCCAGGGACCCGAGCAGTGGCGGCTGAAACAGAACGACGACGAGCACGCTATCGACGATTCGATCATGGACTGCTCGAACTGCATGCGGTGTGATAACGCTTGTCCGTCCGGCGTGCCGCTCTCGCAGATGCACAACACCGCTCGCGGGGAGTACGTCAGCGAGGAGATGTCCAAGACCTCCGTCGAGTACTGGCGCAATCGGATTCTCTCGAACTACCGAACGTCGGCGTGGCTGGCCAGCAAGATGCCACGGATCGCGAACTTCGCGATGAATTTCGGGCCGGCCCGCTGGCTGATGGAGAAGACGATGGGCGTCACGAGCGAACGGGAGTTCCCCGAATTCGCCCAGGAGACGTTCCGGGAGTGGTGGGCCAAAGAGGGTGGTGCTGCTGGCTCACGCGAACGCGCCCGCGAACACCGCGAACGCCGCGGCGAACCGACTGATGCAGACAAAAAGATTGCCTACTTCCACGGCTGTTACTCCAACTACAACACGCCTGAAGTCGCCCGAGCGCTCGTCAGCGTCTACGAACACTTCGGCTACGAGGTGGTCGTCCCCGAGCAGCGGTGTTCGGGGACGCCGATGTTCGCAAACGGGATGCTCGACGACGCTCGCCGTCACGCCGAGGTCAACATCTCCTCGATGGCTGACCTGATCGAGGAGGGCTACGACGCCATCGCCTCCTGTACCTCCTGTTCGATGGCACTGCGTCAGGAGTACCCCGAACTGTTCGACATCGACGGCGTCGACGAACTCTCTTCACACACCTTCGAGTCCGTCGAGTACCTGCGGATTCACGAGGATCTGAAAGGTGCGGTCCAGAACGCCGATATCGACGACGAACTGGCCGACGAGTTCGCCTATCACGCGCCGTGTCACGCCCGCAATCAGGGCCTGGACCGACAGGCGGTCGAGCTATTCGGTGATCTCGACGGCGTCGGCGTCGAAGATGTCGGCGAATCCTGTTCCGGCATCTCCGGCACCTACGGCTGGAAAGCCGAGAAATACGAGAAATCGATGAAGATTGGTGAGGAGATGTTCGAGCATATGGAGGATGCTGACGGTGAGGTCGGCATGACAGAATGTCCGACCTGTGCGATGCAGATGGAACACGGCACCGGTTACGAGATTCGCCACCCGATGGAACTTCTCGAAGCCGCCGTCGTCGAGGATTAGCGCTCGACGGCCCACTCTCTGGTTCGCTCGACGGCATCGCTCCAGCGCCCATACTGTCGGTCGATTTCTTCGGGGTCGCCACCTGACTCGAATCGCTTGCCGAGTTCCCACTCCGGAAGGTCTGCGACGTCGTCCCAGTAGTCGACCGCGAGTCCAGCCGCGAACGCTGCCCCGAGTGCGGTCGTCGCCTCGACTGCCGGGCGGTGTAGTTCCGTCCGGAGCAGATCCGCCTGCAACTGACAGAAGAAGTCGTTTTTGACGACGCCACCGTCGACGTGGATCGGCTCGACCGCCCACTCGGTCGCTGCAGCCATCGCCTCGATGAGTTGGCGGGTCTGGTGGCCGACGGCTTCTAGCGTCGCCCTGACGAGTTGCTCGCGAGTGGTCCCGCGGGTGAGGCCGAGGATCGTTCCTCGTGCTCGGGGATCCCAGTGGGGGGTCCCGAGTCCGTCGAAGGCAGGAACGAAATAGACGCCGCCGCTGGAGTCGAGCCCCCTGGCCAGCGACTCGATTTCGACCGGGCCGTCGACGACGCCGACGGTCTCTAGCCAGTCGATCGCACCGCCGGTCGTGAACGAAGCTCCTTCGAGCGCGTACTGGACGGGCTCGCCGTCGAGCTGGTAGCCGACGGTCGTCAACAGCCCTCCGTTGGAGTCGACAGGCTCGGGACCCGTGTTCAGCAGCGCGAACGTGCCGGTCCCGTAGGTCGCTTTCACGTCGCCGGGATCGAAACAGCTCTGCCCGAGCAGTGCGGCCTGTTGATCGCCGACGACGCCCGCCACCGGAATCTCGGTCCCGAAGACGCCATCGGCGTTCGTCCGTCCGTACACTGCCGAGGATGGCCGCACGTCGGGTAGCATCGCCCGAGGAATCGCGAACTCTTCGAGGAGTTCGTCGTCCCACGCTAGCTCGTGGATGTCGTACAGCATCGTCCGCGAGGCGTTCGAGACATCTGTCGCGTGTTCGCCGGTGAGGTTGTAGACGAGCCAGGAGTCGACCGTCCCGAAGCACAACTCACCCGCCTCGGCTCGCCTTCGGAGTGAGCGTTGGCCTGTCTCCGAGTCCGCGTTGTCGAGAATCCACGCCAGTTTCGTCGCCGAGAAGTAGGCGTCAGGCTCCAGCCCGGTCTTCTCGCGAACTCGCTCTTTGCTCTGTGTATCGAGCTCTTCGATCCGGTCGGTCGTCCGCCGATCCGACCAGACGATTGCATTGTATATCGGCTTGCCACTCTCCCGATCCCAGACGAGCGTCGTCTCGCGCTGGTTTGTCACCCCGAGAGCGCTCAACTGCGTCGGTTCGATCTCTGCCCGGTCGAGGCCGCGCTCGACGACGGCCTGTGCGTCCGCCCAGATCTCCCGCGGGTGGTGTTCGAGCCAGCCCCGGCTCGGCCGAAGCTGTTCGTGGCGCTCGTAGGCGTTTGCACGGACTCGTCCCCGCTGATCGAAGACCAGAAACCGCGTCCCTTTGGTCCCCTGATCGATTGCACCGACGTAGCTCTCCCGGTCGTGAGGTTGATCTGGGGACATTGTTTCACCTACGGAGTATAGAGATCCCTCAATGATAAGAATACCTCCGCTACGCTGGGCTCACTCGACTTCGAGCACGGAAATCTCGAATACGAGTCGCTGTCCGGCGAGTTCGTGGTTGAAATCTACCTCGACGGTCTCCTCGGAGACGGCCGTCACGTCGCCGTGCAGCCCGTTTTCGGCCTCGACGTGGAGTCCGACCGCGGGCGACTGGCCGACCATTCCTTCGAAGGTATCTGGATCGTACTCACGGACGCGTTCGGGGTCGTGGCGGCCGTAGGCCTGCTCCGGCGGGACCGTCACCGTCTTCTCCTCGCCTTCGGCCATCCCCCGAACGGCGTCGTCGAGGCCCTCGATGACCTCCTCGCCGCCGACGGTGAATCTGAGCGGCGAGAACTCGCGATCCGCTGTATCGAGTCCGTGCTCCGCTGCAACCGCTCTCTCTGAGGTTGCGAAGACGGTGCCGCTCTCGAACCGGCCGACGTACGACAGGGAGACCCGATCTCCTGGTTGAATGCTCACAACGAATCGATAGAGCCTCCGGTGAAATATGGTCTTCGTGTCTCGGGATCTGGCTCGAAGCGAGTCGCCTCGACCCGTTCGGCTCGCTGATCGTGGGGTCGCCAGCACCGCCTGCTGTGGGCGAGAAGGTCGCTGCCTCGCTGCGTTAGCTCTCCTTTTTCAGATCGTAGAGCCGGCGAAAGGCCGTCGGCGGGAATCGCAGTTCGATGCGGCTCGGCGGCCGACCCTTCCCGCGGGAATCGCCCTGTACGCGCTCGACGATTCCGATTTCGGCCATCTCGTAGAGGAACCGTTTGACCGTTCCGGAAGTGAGGTCGACGGTCGGTGCGTCGCTGATCGCCTCGGTCGTCACGGTGACCGACCGCCGTTGCTGTTCGTCGAGGTCGACCAGTTCCCGGAGAACGAGCTGTTTGTTCGGTGGGAGAGAGAGAATCCGCCCCAGAGAGACCGACGGCTGTGGAATCTCCTCGCAGGCGGTCTGGATCTCTCGCTCGGTCACCTGCGTCCGGCCGGCCTGATTCGCCCGGTCGGCGGCGATGAAAAGCGCCGCCAAGGCGTCATAGGCGTTTCCGTCGGCCCAGTCGGCAATTTCTCGCGCCAGGTCGTGTCGCAGTGCCTGCTGGCTCAACCCCTCCGACGCTCTGGTCATCACGACATCGACGAGCATCTGTGATTGGTAGCTGTCGACGTGGATCGACCGCGCGGTGTACTCCGAGAGAACGATCTCCTGTGGCTCGGCCCGCCCGATTGCGAGCCAACTCGTGTTGCTGGGCAAGCCTGCGAACAGATCGACCAGATCGGCAACGTCGGTCGTGTTCGGCTCGTCGACGTGATCGACAGCGATGACGACACCGACCTCTGAGTTGTCGAGTTCGGTCTGTAGCCGCTCACGGAGTCGTTCGGTGCTGATTCCGTGATCGGGAATCGACTCGTCGGCCAGCGCGTCAAGTACGTCGTGGTAGAACTCGAAGCCGGTCTGTGTCTCCCGCAAGTCGAGATAGACGAAACTGGGCGAGGACGGAGATTTCACGCGCGTGCTCGTGTGGATCACGGAGCGTTGCTCGGCGGAGAACTGATCGAGATGGGAAAACAGCGCGGTCACGACGGCAGATTTGCCACCCCCTGCAGGGCCGTAGACGTAGGCGTTCGGAGGCAGGCTCCCGTCGAAGACGGGATCGAGATGATCGAGCAACCGCTCGAAGACGGGTCCCCGGTTGGAGGGCTCGTCGATGTGTGCCACTGGGGAGAGCGTTTCGTAATCCTGGATCAACACCGGCCCTTCGTCGCGGCGCTGGCGGCGTTGTATTCGCGCGTCGATATCCATGCTCGATCAACGACGTCCCTATGTTGCTTTCGCGCTCATAAAAAGAATCGGATTGCACAGGAAACGCCTGTCTACTGGCGATTTTGTTCCGAGTGCCGGCTGACAGATCCGGGTGACCCTCGGTGATGCCCCCCCTGGGTACCGCTCGGTTGGGTTGCTGGTCGTCTCTCGTTCTCGCCAGCCGTGTCGTTCGCCCAGAAACACTGACTTTCGCTTTATCTCCCCTGGCTGAGTAGGTTACGTATGGAGTCGACTGAGCAACACACAGACGATCAGCCATTCCGGAAACGGCTCGTCAGGGTCGCCATCTCGATTGTCGTGCTCGTGCCGGTTTGTGTCTTCCTGGGATACGGCGGCTGGTTCGTGCTGACGGTGAGTGCGGTCCTCGGCGGACCCGACCCGCGTACTGAAGACGGTGACCTGCTTCGGGAGCGGTTGTTCGAGTGGCCAGACCGCAACAGGGCGGTCATGCGGACGAACGGACGGGCGGAGTTGCCGCTGTCGCCGTGAGGTTGGGATTCAGGCCCAACTTTCTCGTTCTCGATTCCCCGCGAGCGCTAGTCGTCCGCGGGAGCGGCGTCGGGCCGGTACTCCTCGCTGATGGACTTCCACTTGTCGGTGCGAAAGCGCCAGTAGTTGATCGCTGCCGGCACCGCTGTCTCGGCGATGAAGGCGAGATACAGCCCCCACAGTCCGATCGCCGGGATCGATACTGCTGGCGTACTCACACCGAGCAGCGGCAACGAGATGGCTCCGATCGAGAGTCCGGCAGCCCCGAGATACGCCAGCGGAATCGAGACGCAGAACATCCCGAGGAACTGGCTGAGGAAGGTGATCCGCGTATCACCGCTGGCGTCCAGCGGTCCGGCAGAGGCACCTGCTACACCCTGGAAAATAATCGCAAAACTCGCCGCGTAGACGAGATTCGTCGCGATGGGTATCTCGGGGCTGGTCGGGTCACTGGCGAACAGGACGACGATCTGTCCGGCAAACAGCGCCACGAGAATCGCCGAGACTGCGTAGGTCGCCACCGAGAAGCGGATGATATCCTTCCCGTAGGACTTCGCCTCGCGTTCGTCGTTTTGGCCGAGTGCCTGGCCGACGAGACTGGAAGAAGCCAGCCCGAAACCCCATCCGGGAGCGTTCATCACGCCCCAGATCCGCCGGGCGATGACCCACGCGGCGACCGTGTTCTCCCCGAAGATATCGAGAATCCCGAGCATGGGGAACTCGGCGGTCGTCCAGACCAGATTGCGCAGGCCGACCGGCGTGCCGATGGTGATCAGATCCTGGATCATCCCCGGTTCGGCCCATCGACCGACTGCCGAGATCTGTACCGGGAAGGCCCCAATGACCGGCAGCCCTCCGAAGACGAGTCCGAGTGCGAACGCGGCCGTGATGACGACGTTCGAGAGCACGGTTCCGAGCGCAGCGCCGGCGACACCCCAGCCGAATCCGAAGATGAAGACCGCGTTGAGGACGACGTTTGCGACCGCGCCGCTGGCCCGGAGTTGCATCGCCGTGTAGGCGTCGTCAGCGCCGACCAGCGTCCGACTGCCGACGAGGTTCAGCGCGGCGAACGGAATGCCGAGACCGACGATTCGGAGGTAGGTCGTCCCCTGCTCGATTGCGCCCTCGTTGCTTGAGAGCACGGAGATGAGTGTCTCGGGGTAGAGATAGAACACCGCAGAGAGGGGAATCGTCAACAGGACGGCCAGCAGCGTGCTCGACCGGACTGCCCGGCCGAGTTCGTCCCAGGATTCCGCCCCGTAGCGCTGGGAGACCAGCGCGATGGTGCCGCCGGCGACGCCGCCGCCGACGGCGAAAGCCAGTCCCCAGAACGGACTCGCGAACCCGACGCCAGCGACCGCAGTCGTGCCGACGGCGACGCCGACCATCGCCACGTCGACGGCGTTTTTCGACATCCGGGCGATGCCGGTGACGATCCGCGGCCAGGCGAGTTCGGTCGTCTTCACCGCTCTGTCGCGGTCGATCAGTCCGAGTCTAGCTAGTCCGAGCCCTATCCAGAGGATCGTCAGCCGGACGGGGTTGGGGATTCGCGAACTCACTCCTCTCTGTCTAGCTCCGCCAGTACTGCGTCGAGGTCGGGGAGGTCGACCCCCTCCACGAGCATCGGTTCGACAATCTGTGAAAGCGCTTGCTCGACGACTGTCCGCGTGTAGGTCTCGTTCGCGTCACCGAGCGTGATCTGGCGGGTCCGGGCACCGTCGAGTGTCGCCACGAGCAGGGCGGCAGTCCGTTCGGGATCGACCGCCTCGAAGACTCCCTGCTCGATTCCCTCGCTGATGATCTCCGCTGCGGTGTTCCGAAGCGTCTGATCGCTCCGGTCCAACTGATCGCGAATTCGGTCGTTAAACGGCCCCTGCGACCGCATCTCCAGCAGCGCCAGATGAAACTGCTCGCGGCCGGTGTCGTCCGGGGTAAAGACGAACCGGGCGAGAAATTCGACGAGACGTTCGGTCGGCGGTTGCCCCTCTCGACAGGCCATCCGCTCCTGATAATCCGAAATGAGATCGTCAAGAAAAGCGACCAGCAGATCCTCCTTCGTGTCGTAGTGATAGTGCAACAGCGACTTGCTCTTCTCGCTCTCGTCGGCGATGTCCTGCATCGTCAGTTCGGCGTAGCCGTGTTTGCGCAGGGCCTGATCGACTGCGTCTATGATCGCCTCGTCGTCCTCACTCATTGACTGACTAGTCAGTCAGCAACGGGCAAAGGCGTTTCGAGTCCGCTCAGTCACTGGGGTCGGCCGAGCGGTTCGGCGTTCGGACTTCCTCGACCTGTGTGTAGACGAGGACGGTCCCGACGGCCGCCAGTGCCGCGGCCAGCACGAACGGGACGTAGAAGCCGAATCCGACGAGAAAGCCCGACAGCAGTGGGCCGGCCGCGACGCCGAACCCGAAGGCCATCGTCAGCACGGAGAGCGTCGTCCCGGAACTGGTCTCGGTGGCGATGTCGCCGGCCAGCGCCAGCGCCGGGGCGAAGACCATCGCTCCGGCGACACCCTGTGCGAAGCGAGCACCGAACATCAGCCAGGAATCGAGAATCACGCCCTGGACGGCCGTCGTCGGGACGAGCAGTACCATCCCGAGGAGGATGAATCGCTTGCGGCCGTAGAAGTCCGTCGCCCGACCGATCGGTGCCTGCAGGAGAATCTGGGCGAGCACGAAGCCGGCAAACTGGAGGCCAAACATCGTCGATCCCTGATCGAGTCGCGTGTTGACGATGTCACCGAGGGTCGCGAAGACAGCGATCCCGATGGCCATGAAAAACGAGACGACGCCGAGGGTAAACACCGGATCGAGGAGGTGTTCGCCGGTCTGGTCGAACACCGCAATCGAGGTCGATTCCTCGTCGGGGTCAGCCGGATCGATATCGGGGTCGTCGATCAGCACGGTTACGAGGACAAAGGCGACCGTCGCGGTAAAGGCCGCAAAGTAGAAGGCGGCGTCGAAGCCGCTGAGTTGTGCGCTGAGTCCCGGCAGTGAGACGTTGTACGGCCCCGCCTCGATGACGGCACCGGCGGCGATTGGTCCGACGCCGAACCCGACCAGTCGGAAGGTGTTGTAGGTTCCCATATTCCCGCCGCGGTTGTCCTCCGCCGCGAGGTCGTTGACCAGTGCGACTGTCGTCGGGATGATGAACGCACCGGCGATCCCCTGCAGTGTCCGCAGGATGATCAGATGCCAGTAGGACGTGACAAAGGAGTAGGCGAAACTGGCTCCCGCAAGCACCGTCAGCCCGAACAGCACGAAGATTTTCCGGCGGCCGGTCTGATCCGAGAGGCGGCCGGTAAACGGCTGGAGTGGGCTGTTCACGAGTCCGAACAGCGCGAGCACGACGCCAGTGATCGCAACTTCGGTCAACCCGAACGTGCCGCCGCCGACGAAATCGCTCGCGATAAAAAGCGGCAGGACGACGATCAGAAAGGAGTTGCCGACCGACTCGGACATTCGCGCTAGCGCCAAGGCGATCACCTGCGGGTTCACGCCAAACAGCGTCTTCATCGAGTCTGCAACACCTCTGTCCGCTTCATACCCTAAAATAGTGTGTCGAGCCCTTAGACAGTTCTGATTGACTGGTCAGTCAGTCGCTTTCAGTTCCTCAGTCGTCTTCTTCTGGGGCCGGGCCGGTTTCGACCCCGCTCTCGTCGCGGTCCTCACCCGTCCCAACAGGCTCGTCCCCGATCTCGACGCCCGGTTCCGACTCCTCGATGACACCCTCGGTCCATCGACCCAGCCGGAACCAGAAGACGGCACCGAGGAAGGTCAAAAAAGCCCCGACGGAGAAGGCAACCCAGATTCCCTGGACACCGATGCCCAGCCCGCTGATTCTGACTGTGGTCCCCGGCACGGCGACCGTCGAGAACGCCAGCGCGATGGCGACGGGGATTCGGAACACCCACCGGGCGAGAAAGGACAGTCCCATCGCAACCTTCGTCTGGCCGGCCCCGCGGAATCCACCCTGGATCACCATCGTCCCGCCGAAGAATGCCCAGAAGGGCGCGACGATATAGAGGAAGGTTCTCCCTTCGGCGATCACCGCGGGATCGCTGACGAAGATTCCCATCATGATCTCGGGAATCAGTATACAGAGTCCGCCCGCCGCGAACAGCAACGCCATCGTCCCGCCGGCCCCGACCCACGTCACCCGTGCCGCCCTGTCGGGCGTCTCCGCGCCGAGATTCTGGCCGACGCCAGTCGCCACTGCTTGTCCGACAGCGCCCGCGACCGACCACGAGACAGACATCAACCGGATGCCGATCCCGTAGGCCGCGATCGCGGCCGTCCCGAACGGCGTGACGAAGGCGGCCATCGTCACGGCGGCGAAACTCCGCGCCCAGCCGTCGATGGTCGCTGGATAGCCGACGTCCAGCAGTTTCTGCAACAGGGTTGGATCGGGGACCAGATCACGGATCCGCAGGCGGACGCCGAACCCGCCGCGCAGGAGAATCGCGACGCCAGTCCCCGTCGCGAGCGCCCGGGAGATGAACGTCGCCCACGCTGCGCCACGGGTCCCCATCGCCGGCACAGGCCCCCAGCCGAGAATGAATACCGGATCGATGACCACGTTCAGTCCGGCGGAGATGACGACCAGCCACATCGCGGTCTTCGTGTCGCCAGCCCCCTGCAGGGAAGCCCGAAACGCGAAAAAGAGGAAGGTCAGCGGCAGCGCAAAGAAGATGACTTCGATGTACGCCAGTGATTCGGTGAAAACGGCACCCTCCGCGCCGATCAGCGTCAGCAGTTCTCGCCGGAACGTCCAGCCGAGCACCGCCAGCGCGAGCGACACCACGAGCGTCAGCAGAATCGACTGTGCCACGACGCGGTCGGCCATCCGGTCGTCGCCCGCGCCGACGTACTGCGAGACGAGTGCAATCGTCGCCGCCGTGACGCCCATCGCAGTCGAGACAAAGAGCCACGTGAGCGGGAACATCAACGAGACTGCCGCGACGGCGTCGGAACTGACCCGGCCAACCCAGAACATATCCGCCAGATTGTAGACCGTCTGGAGGAGATTCCCCAGCACGAGCGGCCAGGCCAGATAGAGCATCTTCGGGGCAATCGCCCCGCTGGTCATGTCGACGCGTTTCCGCTCAGTCTCTGGCACTCCCTGTGCTTAGCGGCCCGATAGCATCAAAGCGACGCTCCCGGCGACGGCCTCACTCTCCGTCCTCACTGTTTCCGCGTACCTCCTCGACCCACCCGCCGGCGGAGAACCGTTTTTCTGCGACGACGGCCCCGACCAGTGCGCCCGTTGCACCACCCGTACTCGCCGGACTCCGACCGAACAGTCCCCCGAGTGCCGCGCCAACTGCAGCGCCAACTGCCGCGTACCGTGCTCGCAATAACGCTCGTTTGAGTCTGGATCTCGTATTCATCGTACTGATAGCTCTCCCGGAATTGATATAAAAATGGTTGCCATGGTCGCGCTCCTCGTCTCCCGCAGGCTCCGGAACCACAATACTCTCTGTAGTCGATTGCTAACGGAGGGTATGCGACGCCGGCAGGTACTCTCGGCAGGCACGGCGGGCATCGGAGCGGCACTGACTGGCTGTCTCGGTCTCGCCGCTCCAGGGAAGGAGCATCCGCTCGCCGGTGGCACACAGATCGTCCGCGTCGATGTCGAAAGCGAGAGTCCTCACGACCTCACCGAACTCACGGCGGCAGCGCTGTCGTTCTGGGAGACCAACAGCGCGGAGTTCGCCGGCTTCGATGTCGACTTCGAGATTATCGAGACCGGCGATCCGGACGTGATCGTCGCCTACCGCGACAGCCCGGTCGGCTGTGAGAACGTCCCCCGGTACAGTGACCAGGTTCTCGGCTGTGCGCCCGTGCTGCAGACCGGCTACACCGTCGAGCGTCCCATCGTCGGCCGCGTCGTCGCCGCCGCGCGGCCACCCGGTGCGATCCGTGTCACAACACAACACGAACTCGGGCACATGCTCGGGTTGAATCACGACGACGACCCGGCGTTCGTGATGTCGAACCGCCCGGAAGACCGGATCCCGGAGTACGCCAGCCGGATCGATATCTGGGAGACGGTCCGCAGCGTCCACGAGCGGGCCGGAGCGATCACGCCGGTGCTCAATCACGGCATCGAACTGTACAACGCCGGCGAAGACGAGGCCGCTGCGCTGGCGCTGGACGGCGCTGCGGCGGATCTGGACACACTCGTCGACAGCGTCGACGATGTATCGGCCGATATCGACGCACTCGAAGCGAACGTCGACGTGGAAACTGTCGCATTCGTCGACCTCCGAGCACTACTCGGTCGTCTCCGAAGCCGACTCGTCGCCGCAGAGGGACTGGCGACGGCACTGACAGCCAGCGCGCGTGCCGAGGGCGACGAGCGCCGGGCAGAGCTTCAAACCGCCATCGAACGCTCGGAAGAGTTCAACGCCACTTCCGTCATTCAACTCCGGGATATCGCCGTCGCACTCGGACTGGTCCGTGGCGTCGAGGAAGACGATCCGGTCATCGGCATCGATCCGGAGCCGCCGGAATCGCCGTAAGAGGAGAAGGCAGTCTATCCTCGGTAGCGGAAGGAGACAACCGTGTTGATCTGGCCACTCGCGGTCGATTCGGTCGTCACGTTGAATCCCAGTACGTCCGCTTCGTCGAGTGTGTCGTAGGTGAGTTCGCGGAGCCGTTCGCCGCTGGCCTCCGGGTCGCGGATCGAGACTCGGAGCTTATCTCGGTTCGCAGTCACGTCGTCGACTTCGTAGCCCTCGCTCTCGAAGGCTTCCTGCAGTGTCGTCTTGACTTGTTCCATACCTCCCCTTGGTCGGTGGGATATAAAAAACACGACGACCGCGGGGGTTACTCCGCGGCGGTCACGTCGGCGTTCGGTGCGTTTCGCTTGACGCTGTTGATCCCGTCTTCGGCACCGCTTCGACTCGCGTAGCCCTGCCCGCTGTCGGCGAGAATCCGGCCGTTGCGGTGACGGAGTCGCCAGCGCCACTTCTCGGCGGCGTCCTCGTAAATCTCGAAGGCCGCGCTGCCGACATCCAGCACGTGCGCCTCGGGTGCGTACTCGGTCATCCGCCCGACGGCGTCTTCGGCCCCGCTCTCGGAGGCGTAGCCCTCCCCGCCGTCGGCGATGATGTTGCCGTTCTGGTGGGTCAACCGCCAGCGGTACTCGCCGGCGTTGTCCTCGTAAATCTCGAACTCGGCGTTGCCGTCCTCACCGGCGTTTCGCTGGACGCTGTCGATTCCCTGCCGGGCCTTCTGGCGGGAGGCGTAGCCCTGCCCGCTGTCGGCGAGGATGTTGCCGTTTCTGTGCAGCAGTCGCCAGCGGTACTTCCCGCCCTTGTCCTGAAATAGCTCGAAAGCGGCAGGATCGATCCGCAGGTAATCCGCCGACTGGACGTAGCCGCGCACCCGCTCGACACCGTCATCGCGGCTGTCGGCGCTGCTGTAGCCCTGTCCGCTGTCCGCGATGATCTCGCCGTTGTCGTGGCGGAGCCGCCATCGGTGCTCGCCGGCGGAGTCCTCGTAGGTCTCGAAGTCGGCGTCGCTCGATGCGTCCTCGACGAACTCGGGTGCCTCTTCGCCCTCGACAGCGTCGTCGACCTCCTCGACTTCGACCTCTTCTTCGAGTTCGTCCAGATCGACCACCGAGGCGCCGAAGGCGTCACGGCGGACGGCGCTCAGCCCGCGCTGTGCGCTCTGTCGAGAGGAGTAGCCCTGCGCGCTGTCGGCGATGATGTTGCGGTTCTGGTGGCGGAGCCGCCAGCGGTGTTTGCCGCCGCGGTCGGTGTACAACTCGAATTGCGACTGGCTGGCCTCGATCTGTTCGAGTTCGGCCGCCAACCGCTCGCGTTCGCTCTGCTCGCTGGCTGCCCGCTCGGCTTCCTCACGCGCTCGTTCGGCTTCCGCTTCGGCTTCCCGTGCGCGCTGTTCGGCCTCTTCGATGGCGGCGTCGCGTCCGGCTTCGGCCGTCGCCGCGCGGTCTTCGGCGGCCATCTGCTCCTCGCGCGGACTCGTCAACAGCGGGACGAAGATACTCCCCAGCACGATGCCGAAGATTCCCAGTCCGTAGACGCCGATGATGAGCACTTCGTTGCTCGAAAAGTCTGCACTCCAGTTGCCCGCCTGGAAGGCGAGGAAAAACCAGACAACCCCGGCGAGCGCGACCACTCCACCGAGATACGAGAGGATCGTTGCGCCCCGTTTCAGCGGCAATCTGATGATCGGTCCGATCAACAGCAAGACGAGTCCCAGTGCCGCGACGGCGATACCGACCCCGCGGATCGACTCGCCCGGTTCCTGACTCAGCATGACGAGTGCAATCCCGATGAAGCCAGCGAGCACCCCGATAACGAACACCCAGTAGCCGTATGCTTCATCACCCGTCGACGGTACACCGATCCTGTTCTGGTACGCATCGACCAGCGGATTGTTGTCACTCGTTCCCATGAGAACTCCATCCACCGGAGTTGACATTAATATTTCTCGAAAAGCATATATAATCGTTGTAGATTCGAATGATCAACGACCGGATTCCGGGTTACTCGAACTGCTTGATAAGATCGTCGGCACCGCTGCCCCGGAGTGCGGATTGGCCGAGCAACTGCCCGCCGATCATGGCGGGGCTGAGGACCGTGTCGGCGCCGGCCCGACGGAGTTTCTGGATGTTCTCGCGGGCAGTCGCGGCGGCGATGATCCGCGTGTCAGGGCTGAGTTCCCGGGCGGTCAGAATCGCGAAGGCGTCTTCGGCGTCGTGTTCGGTGGCAGCGATCACCGCGCGTGCCTCGCCGATGTTAGCGTCGTGCAGCGGTTGTTCGTCGCTGGGATTGCCGCTGATGACGTTGATATTTCGGTTGCGGTATCGAGTCACCATTTCGGCGTTGGGAGTGACGATGACGAACTCCTCGTCACCTAGTTCTTCGATTAACGGTTCCGTGAGGTCGCCGTGGCCGAGAATCACGATGTGATTCTCCAGCAGGTCGTACTCTGTCTCTGTCATGGTTCCGAGTGCGTGTGCGAACCGCGCTTCGATTGCCGGCCCGAGCACCGATCCCAGCGCCACCGCGAAACTCGCCGTCCCGAGGACGACCACCGACAGCGAAAATACGCGGGCCTCTTGGCTGAGCGGCGTCACGTCGCCGTAGCCGACCGTACTCGCAGTGACAACCGTATAATAAAACGCGTCGAGTACCGAGTTGACTTGGCCGAACTCCTCGCGGAGCGCGTAGGTGCCGACGGTACCGTATCCGAGCGTCCCGGTCAGTGCGATCAGCGCTGCGATCTGCGTGTTCGACAGCGACGCCGGCCGGTCGAACCGGCGGTAGTTGTACGCAAGCGCCGGCATCGACAGCAGCGACAGCACGACCAGCGGCAGCGAGTACGCCGTCGCCTGGATCAGGCCGTGGGCCGCGGTGACCGGCAACAGAAGCATCGTCGCGTACCAGCCAGCCCTGTGTCGATGTCGCAACGACCACGCGCTCAGAAGCAGCAGAAATCCGGTCACTGCTCCGGTAAAGCCCGCGGCCTCCTGCACAACCTCCGGCACGTACGGCGTCAGCGGGCCGCCGATAGTTACGCCGACGGCGATGTTCGTCAGTCCGGTTGCGAGCGAGAGCAGCGCCACGAGCAGGGGCGCAAGAATCGCCGCTCGCAGCCCGTAGATCTGGCTCGTCGATCGCTCCGACCGTCCCATATCTCTCCAGTAACGAGGCGAGCAGTAAACCTTACCGTCTCGATTCGGTCGGTTTGCTGACCCGTCACTTTAAATCAGAACACGGGACCAACCCCCGCAATGGTCGAGTTCGTGGTCGGACCGTCGCGGACGCTCCCGATTCTCGGCTGGCTGTTTGCCGGCGTCGTCCTCGGGACGCTCAGCGGACTCACACCCGGCCTCCACGCCAACAACTTCGCACTCCTGCTCGCGGGCTTCGCGCCGTCGATTCCGGCCCCGCCACTTTTCGTCGGTGTCGCCATGCTCGCCGCCGGTGTCGTTCACACCTTTCTCGACATCGTCCCAGCGCTGGCCCTCGGCGTCCCGGACCCGGCGATGGCTCCGACCGCCCTCCCCGGCCACCGTCTCGTCTTGCAGGGCCGCGGCCGCGAAGCGCTCCGCATCTCCGCGGTCGGGAGTCTGCTTGCCGTTGGGTTCGCCATCCCGCTTGCCGTTCCGATCACACTCGGGATGGGGCGAGTATACCCGTACGTCATCGAGAACCTCACCCTGGTGCTCGGCGGAATCTGTGTCCTGCTCGTCGTGACTGAACGGATGATGCGGGCCCGCCTCGGTGCGCTCCTCACGGTGAGTGCGAGCGGGGCGCTCGGTGTTTTCACGCTGGACATCCCCGCGACTGGGGTCCTTCCGGCCGGCAATATGCTCGCGCCGCTGTTCGCCGGTCTCTTCGGTGCGCCGATCCTGATCGAAGCGTTCGGGGGTTCGGGGGTCCCGGAACAGGACGACCCACGGCTCACGATTTCCCGGACGTTTCTGCTCACTGTTGGGCTGCTCGGAACGCTGTCCGGTGCTATCGTCGGCTACTTGCCCGGCATTTCCAGTGCAATCGCCGCGGCTGGCGCACTCGTCGTGCTGCCCTATTACGGCCCGCGAGCGTTCGTCGTCGCCTCTAGCGGTGTCAGCACAGCGAATACTGTCTTCGCACTCTTTGCGCTCGTCTCGCTCGGTCACCCGCGGACGGGCGTACTCGTCGCGCTCGACCAGACTCAGGTCCCACACGATCTGCCGGTATTGCTCAGTACGGTCGCCATCGCCGCCGCAATCGGGTTCATTCTCGTCCTCGCACTCGGTGACCGGTATCTCGCCGTCGTCGGGTCGCTCGATAACGCCGTCCTCTCTATCGCCGTGCTCGGACTGCTCTGTGTGCTCGTCTTCGCGTTCACCGGTCCCGTCGGTGTGGGCGTCTTCGCAGTGAGCACGCTCGTCGGCCTCCTGCCGGCGCGGTTCGGCGCACGGCGGATGACCTGTATGGGGGTGTTGCTCGTCCCGCTGGCACTCTAACTCTCGACGACGTCGGTGAAGCTCTCCCCGACGCGGAAGACGATGGGTTCGTCGGCGTCCTGCAGTCCAAGCCCCACCAACAGCATCTCCTCGTCGGGGTCGTCGACCGTGACCGTCGCTGACCCGTTCGATTCGCCGTCGATCGACGTTTTGAGGCTGATTTCGGTGGTGTACGATCCGGCTCCGTCCCAAATGTCCGCGTAGGGCCTGATGTTGCCGTTGTCGCCGTTGTCGGTGTCGTCGGCACCGCTGAGCGTGAACTCTCTGTCGAGGATCGTCTCCTCGCTGGCAGTCACGAGGATCGTTCCGGAAACTTCGCTGTCGGTATCGTTGAGAACGTTCACGTCTTCGAGGAACTGGTCGGCGACCTGATTGAGAACTCCGGCACAGCCAGTAAGCGCCGTCGTCGCCGCGAGGGCGCTGGCTCCGAGCACTCGCCGCCGTGAGAGGTGATCGGTCAGCCGCATACCAGTTGTTCGCAGGCGGTTCGGGTAAAACCCGAGTCGGATTCTCCGCGGGAGAAACGAATCAACTCATAAACAGGCGACGGTCGGCGCGTTCGTGGTGCATGCCCATGATCTCCGCGAGCGGGCCGAAGGAGGACAGCGCCGCCAACTCCGCGTCGGCGTACTCCGCGCAGACGGCCTCGATGACCGGCAGTAACTCCGAAAGTTGGCGCTGAATCGCCGTGTGGCCGAACGCGCCGAGTCGCTGGGCCGCCCCCAACAGTTCGGTGCTGAACGCGTAGGCGTCGAGCAGACAGGCATCTCGACGCGTGATCCCCGACCGCTGGGTCACGACGCCGAGCACGACGGGATACATGCCCGATGTCTCGTCCTCGGCCACCGACTCCGCATAGTCGAGTGCAGCCGTCGCCGTCCCGTCGTCGCCATCGAGCAGTCCCTCGTCGGTCTCCAGCAGCAGGTCGAGCAACTGCGAGCCTGCCTTCGCCGAACTCTCGCGGAACTCCGCCGGCAGCGTGGCGGCCTGCAACCGCTCGTCGATGGTACAGAGTCGGTCGTGATCTCCCGAGGCTGTCGCCGCGTGGGCGTTGCCGAGCGCGACCAGATCCGCCGGCCCGACCATCCGTTCGAGATACGAACCGATCAGGTCGCCGAGTTCCTCGGCGGTCTCGATCCGACCTTCGTTGACGTATTGTTCGATCCCGTACGAGGCGGTATACGTCCCGACCGGCAGAAACGAGTCTGCCAGCCGCATCGCCATCAGGAGTGAGCGGTCGCTCATGCCTCGTCACCTGCGTCTGTCGCATCTCGGTAATCCACGTGGCTGGCAGTATGGTCGTGGCCGCCGTGCGTATGCCCGTCGCCGCGGCTGTGGTCGTGTCCAGCGTCGCCGTGGCTGTGCCCGTGCCCAGCATCGCCGTGGTTGTGGTCGACGCCCTCGGCGCTGGCGTCGTCGATCCAGATGGCGGGATCGACTTCTTCGTACTCGATGATCGTATCCTCGGGGAGACTCTCGGCCAGCACATCCTCGATGATGTGAGGGTCTGCCTCCACGGGGACGTAGATCGACCCCGCCTGGATCGCCAGATCCCAGTGCTGATTCCCGATCCGGTGGCCGAGTTCGGCCGCACTCTCGACGCCCGCTGGCGTCGCATGGGGGAGATCGATCACCGCCGCATCACGACGCTCAAACTCGACGACGATTGCCCGCTCGTCGTCGATCGCAAGCACGTCACCGGCCCGCAGCGGGTCGTCCAGCACGACGCCGAGATCGGTCCCGTTGTCGGTCTCGACCCGCAGGCGAGAACGCTTGCGGTTTCCGGCCTCGATACGGACGACTTCGAGCGTCCCGGCCTGTTCGTGTCTGTCGACTCGTTCTCCGAGGTCGGAATCAGTATACCGATTTCCGACAGTGCCGTCAATTTGCTCCATCAGTACCACCGATCCGCTGGAAGTTCACTGTCGAGTGTCTCCCGTCGCAGCACTCCCCAGGCTTCTCTGATCGTTCCTTCGACGGCATCTGTTCCGTGGCCCAGCACACGAACCGAGAGGCCGGCCCCGTCGGCCAACTCCGAGACGCCCGCAGTCGTCTCCTCGCCGCTTTCGACCGCGTCGTGCACTGTTTCGGCCAGCGCGCCGGTGTCTACCGCAGGAGCGAAGGCGTACAGCGTTCCGAGTGAACTGAACTCACCCATCGCCGCCGAATCATTCGGCCGACCGTCTGTTGGCTGGAGATCCACGGTATCGAGACAGACGAGATCGCCGTCACAGCGAGCCTCGACCCGGCTCAGGTAGTGATCGAACTCGAAGGGGTCGTGTGCTGTCAGTCCGTCCGGTGAGAGCACGTCCGTCACGAGCACCACTGACTCGGGGTCCAGGTCGACGGTGATCGTCTGGAGACAGCGCGCCCGCTCGTTGAGAATCGTCGCGCCGGGGAAGTACTCCAGATGGGCGTTCTCCTCGGCAGTCAGCGAAGCCGAGAGATGCGCGTAGTTGGCGTCCATGCTGTGGACTTTCGTCGCGCTCTGAGTCGTCACGTGGCCGCGAGCGTGCTCGCGGGCGTGGACCTCCATCGAGTGCCGGTCGCCCTGTGCGACGCCGCCGGTCGGCTCCTGCAGACAGAGCGTCGTCATCCCCGGCGCGGGGTCGATGTCGAGGGTGCCGGCCAGGTGGTAGGGCACTCTCGTCAGTTCTTCGAGCAGGCGCGTCTCACCGCCGGGTTCCCGTGCCAGCGTCGCCTCGAAGACGCCGTCTTTCCCGTGGCCGAAGGCGGGTGCCTGCTGGAGAGACTGCTCTCCGTACGCCGCGAACGACGGGGGAATCGAACTCATGGCGACTGCGCTGCGAACAGCACGCTCTCTTCGATGTACTTGGCGACCGGTTCGACGCCGTCGCCGGCTTTGCAGTCGGTGAAGCAGGTCGGATCGTCACCGCGAACCGCCTCGGCGTCCCGCTCCATCACCTCCAGATCCGCGTCGACGTGCGGCGCGAGGTCGGTCTTGTTGATCACCAGCAGATCCGCCTGCGTGACGCCCGGCCCGCGCTTGCGGGGGATGTCGTCGCCCTCCGCGACGCTGATGACGAAGATGAAATAATCCGCCAGCTCGGGATTGAAGGTTGCGGCGAGGTTGTCGCCGCCGCTTTCGAGCAACACCACGTCGAGTTCTGGATACTCGGCAGTCATCTCGTCGATTTCCGCGAGGTTCATCGACGGATCTTCGCGGATACCCGTGTGCGGACAGGCCCCGGTTTCGACGCCGCGGACCAGTTCGGGATCGAGCGTCCCGGCGAAGGACTCACGGAGGTGGTCGGCGTCTTCCTGTGTCATGATGTCGTTGGCGACGACGCCGACCTCGTAGCCCGCCTCGACGAGTTCGGGGACGAGCTTTCGAACAAGTGTCGTTTTCCCGGAGCCGACGGGACCACCGAGGCCGACAGTTGCGACGTTGGTCATTGCTCCACCTGCTCGGCCGAGTCGGCCCGAATTGGGTCGTGGATCGTCACGAGTTTCGTCCCGTCCGGGAAGGTCGGTTCGACCTGGACCATGTCGATCATCTCCGGCACGCCGTCCATCACGTCCTCGCGACTCAGCAGTGTCGTCGCTTCCTGACGAATCTCAGCGACGGACATCCCCTCGCGTGCGCGTTCGCATGCCCAGTCGGAGATATACGCCACCGTCTCGGGGTGGTTGAGTTTCACGCCGCGGTCTTTCCGCCGGCGCGCCAACTCTGCCGCCATGAAGATCGTCAGCCGTTCGCGTTCTTTCGGTGTGTGGTTCATTCCCATTGTTAGAGCATGTATCGTTGTGCGAGTGCGATTTCCTCGGCCGGTTCACAGGTGACGTGTTCGCCGTCGACTTCGACCTCGAAGGTCTGAGCGTCGATATCGATATCGTCGGGACAGTAATCGTTGTGCAGCATGTCCGACTTGCCCAGGTCGCGGGTGCCGCGGACCGGCCGGACAATCGACTCCAGTCCGTACTCCTCGCCGACGTTGTTCTCGTAGGCGCTCTCGCTGACGAAGGTCACCGAGAGTTCGTTTTTCGCCGAGCCCATCGCGCCGGCGCGTTCCCGCTGCATGACGGGTTCGCAGGTCATCAACGACCCGTTGGCTTCGCCCATCTGGCTGTGGACCGGGAAGCCACTCTTGATGACGTACTTCGGCTTGATGCCGAAAAATTCCGGCTCCCACAGCACGATGTCGGCCATCTTCCCTGGTTCCAGCGAGCCGATATACTCGTCGATGCCCGCGACCTTCGCGGGATTGTGGGTGTACTTCGCAACGTAGCGCTGAATCCGGTGGTTGTCCGCCGCCGTATCGCTGTCTTCGGGTAACTGGCCACGCTGCTGTTTCATCTTATCTGCGGTCTGCCAGGTGCGACAGATCACTTCGGCCATCCGGCCCATCGCCTGCGAGTCGGAGGTCATCATGCTGATCGCGCCCATGTCGTGGAGCACGTCCTCGGCGGCGATGGTTTCGGCTCGAATCCGCGACTCGGCGAAGGCCACGTCCTCGGGTACGTCGGGGTTGAGGTGGTGACAGACCATCACCATATCGAGGTGTTCGTCGAAGGTGTTCTCGGTGTAGGGCATCGAGGGATTCGTCGAGGAGGGCAGCATGTGCTCGTCGCCGATCAGTTCGAGCACGTCCGGCGCGTGGCCCCCGCCGGCACCTTCGATGTGGAAGGTGTGAATCGCCCGGCCGTCGATGGCCTCGAAGGTGTTCTCGACGAACCCGGATTCGTTCAGCGTGTCCGTGTGGATGCAGACCTGTACGTCCTCGTCCTCGGCGACGGCGAGGCAGGTGTCGACTGCGTCGGGTGTCGACCCCCAGTCCTCGTGAAGTTTGAGTCCGGCCGCGCCTGCTTCGATCTGTTCGATCAGCGGGTCGGGCTTGCTGCTGTTGCCCTTGCCGTAGAAGCCGACGTTCATCGGCCACTCATCGGCCGCTTGCAGGAAGCGCTCGATGTTCCGCGGGCCGGGCGTGCAGGTCGTCGCGCCGCCGCCGTAGCCGCCGCCGAACATCGTCGTGATTCCACTGGCGAGGGCGTGCTCGAACAACTGCGGGCTGTTGAAGTGGACGTGGATGTCGAAGGCGCCGGGCGTGGCGATGAGGCCGTCCGCCGGCACCGCGTCCGTGCTCGGGCCGATCACCAACTCGTCGTCGACGCCGTCCATCGTGTCAGGGTTGCCGGCCTTACCCAGCCCAACGATTTCGCCGTTCCGAACGCCGATATCGCCCTTCTGGACGCCCAGCACGGGATCGATCACGACGACGTTGCTGTACACCCAGTCGAGTGCGCCCTCCGCCTGCGTCGTCGACTGCATCCCCATGCCGTCGCGCATCGTCTTCCCGCCGCCGAAGACTGCCTCGTCGCCGGGCGTCGTGTGGTCGGTCTCGATTTCGGCCAGCAGCGAGGTGTCGCCAAGTCGGAGCCGATCACCTTCTGTCGGACCGAACAGGTCGGTGTACTCCTGCCGCGAGAGATCACGACTCATCGCTCGGCCCCCGCGAATCCATCTTCGGCGGCCGCGTCGAGGGCCGCTTCTCTCGTTTCTTCGTCGCCGAGGTCACCGTTGATCAGTCCCGCCATGCCGTGGACGATCCGGTTACCACCGATAGCGACGAGGTCGACCTCTCGTTCGGTGCCGGGTTCGAAGCGAATCGCCGTCCCGGCGGGGATATCGAGTCGCATCCCGTAGGCGGCCTCGCGGTCGAAATCGAGGCCAGGATTGGTCTCGAAAAAATGAAAGTGCGAACCGACCTGTACCGGTCGGTCGCCCGTGTTTTCGACCGTGACAGTCGCCGTCTCTCGACCCTCGTTGATCGTGACTTCCTCGTCCGCGGGGAGCAGTTCGCCGGGGACGATGTCACTCACCGATCTCACCTCCGCTGTACTGTTCACTCATCGTCTCAGTTCGCCGATTCGGCTGATTCACTGCCCATTCGCGCACGAATCTTTTCCGAGCGAGTCCCGAGCAGTAGCCCGGTGACGAACGTGAGAAACGAGGGGATAGCGATCCACAGGAAGTCTGGATGGTCGATACCGATGTGCAGTGCTGTTTCGAGCATATGCCCACTCTGGAAGCAGGATAGTATAGTACTCTGGTGCGAGCAAGATTTGCAATATTAGCTACTTCTGTTTACAAACATCTATATTTCTCTAATCCATCTCTCTATTTTGAAGATATAAGACTTATATTCCAGATCAAGTTGAATATATTTTTATAGTATTCACTGAAAGCGGTTTTCGAATATTTTGTATCTCTGTGGGTCTGGATTGGACAGTCGAATTGTGGCCGGTCTGGTGTTCGTAATTCTGGTTCCAGGCCCGGGATGGGAGCTACTAATACCGCCGGGGGCGTTGACCCAGGTATGACTGACGACGGTTCCGAGTGCTGGGACGAGTCGGCGACAGCCGTCACCGGGTGTGAGCGCTGTCCCGCGCTCGTCGAGTCACGGAGTCGGATGGTCAACGGCGTGGGACCGACGGATGCCGACCTGCTGTTCGTCGGCGAGGCCCCGGGTGCCAACGAGGACGAACAGGGCGAACCCTTCGTCGGCCGCAGCGGCGACGTCCTCGACGAGGGATTGCGCGATGTCGGCCTCGCTCGACAGGATGTGCGGATCACCAACTGTGTTCGCTGTCGACCGCCAGAGAATCGCGATCCGACCACCGACGAACGGGCCAACTGCCGGGGCTATCTCGACCGCGAAATCGCGGCCGTCGATCCCGAACTCGTCATCACGCTCGGGAAAGTTCCCGCCGAACTGCTGTTGGATCGCTCGGTCGCCGTCACGAGCGAGGCCGGTGATATCGACGATCTGACGGTTGATGAGTCGACGTGGCAAGTGCTTCTCTGTGTCCATCCGGCCGCGACGCTGTACGACCCCAGCCAGCAGGACGCCTTCGACGCTGCGCTGCAGACTGCCGTCGAGTATGCGGGCGATGGCGGTCAGTCGACGTTCGGGGAGTTCTGAACGCCGAACGCAGACAACCGGAAAGCGAACCCACTTACTGGGGGACATCGTACGCGGGGACATGAGTGGCCAGCAACAGACTGTGGCGGAGGTGGCCGTCGTCGATTACGGCCTCGGAAACCTGCGAAGCGTTACCCGCGGACTCGAACGGGCGGGTGCAGCCGTCGACGTGACCGACGACCCCGGTGCAATCGCCGACGCGGACGGAATCGTCCTGCCCGGCGTCGGCGCGTTCAGCGAAGGGATGGATAACGCCGGTCCGTTCCGCGAACTGCTCGTCGAGGAAGCCGAGGCTGGCACCCCGCTGTTCGGGATCTGTCTGGGGATGCAGATGCTCCTGACGACCAGCGAGGAGGCCGACCACGAGGGCGAAGGCGAGGTCGAAGGACTCGATCTCATCCCGGGCAAGAACGTTCGCTTTCCCGACACTGTCAAGGTCCCACAGATGGGCTGGAACAATCTCTCGGTCGAGCGCGAGCACCCGCTCGTGACTGGTCCGGCAGGCAGCGACTCGGACCGAAACGTCGACGGCGAGTACGCCTACTTTGTTCACTCCTATTACGCACAACCGGCCGATTCCGACGCCGTTGTCGCCACGACGGAGTACGGCACCGACTTCGCGAGCATCGTCGCGAACGAGGAAGGCAACGTCTTCGGCACGCAGTTCCACCCCGAGAAATCCGGCGAGACGGGGCTGACGATCCTCCGCAACTTCGTCGACCTCTGCGCCGAGTAACGCTACCGTCGCAACTTCCAGAACCGCAGTCCGGACCGCTTCGAGGCGAGTTCCGCGGTCTCATCTTCTGCCGGCGGCTCGTACGGCTCCGGCCCCGTTGCCGACGCTTCGACGCGGCGTAACTGCCTCGGATGACCGATCACGTACAGCCGTTCGCCCGCCTCGATTGCTCGACTGCGCTGGGGAATCGTTTCCGTTTCGCCGTCCGCTCGCTCGACCGCGATGACGGTGAGTCCGAGTGATCCAATCGATTTCCCCGCAAGGGTTGCATCCTCCGTAACGGTGAAAGAACTCATCGTCTCGTCGGCCTGTCGAAGCATGCTCGCAAACAGCCGGTCGGCCCGCTCGTCGACGGGCAGTGTCATCAATCGATACTCTGTTTCGGGATCGAGGGTCGTGATGATTCCCTCCCTCGCGCTGACCGTCGCTGTGGTGTCTGTCGCTGCGCGCAACTCCGCCGTGCCGACTCGTTTCTCGCCACGCCAGATCTGGACGGTATCACCGGGGCTGGCAGTCAGGGCAGGATCGGCCACGATTGCCGTCGCCGCTGCGCTCGGCGGGAGCGTTGGTCCGATCCCTGCCTCCCGGCCACCGACGGCGAGGAAGGTCACCTCTCCCTCGACGGTCAGTTCGACGTCGACGTGTGCAACACCGTACTCTTTCCTGAGTTTCGTCCGCAGCGCCTCGCGGAGTTCCTCGACAGTCAGCCCGCGAGAGAAGGTGTACGTCTTCCCGGCGAGATCGGTCTTGGTCGCCGTCGATACGGGGTCGTACCCGTCGATGTCCTCGATTTCTTCGGGCAGTTCGAGCACGATAAACCGGCCGGTGGCTCGAACGAACGGGCTGATCCGTGGATTGAGACTGTGTCGGAGTCGTCTCGATCTGCCGTACCGGTCGCCGAGTTGCCAGCCGCCGAGTGCCGTGATCGCGCTAGCGACGAGGATCACGAGGTTGAACCCGACGACGACGGGATTCAGGATTTCCTCGCCGCCGCCGAGAAACTGGACGAGTGCGATCCGGCCGTTGAGATAGATTGCAACGGAGCCGAGTCCGAGCAACAGTGCCGCCCCGTCGGGTAACTGATTGCCGGTCCGCCACCGGAACAGAAACGCCGAGAGGGCTGCGATCCCGGCCGACAGAAGCGCCAGCCCCACGAACTGGGAGCCGACCCGGATGACCGCGAGTTCCCCGAGTCGCTCCGGAAGTCCACTCCCGATCAGTGTGATCATTCTGCCGCCTCCCGGAACGACTCGATTGCAGTCGCAGTTCCCGTAATGACTAATTCGTCGCCGGCAGCGAGTCGTATCGACCGCGGCGGCGCGACCAGTCGCTCGGTGCTGCGACGGACCGCGAGCACGGCGACCCCGAACTTCTCCCGGAACTTCGCGTCTTCCAGTGCGATCTCATCGAACGGACTCCCGGGTGAGATTGTCACGACCTGAAACTGGTTGTCCTCCCGTTCCAGCACGTCGAGAGCCTCGTATTCTCTGTTTGTCCCACGAGAGTTGACCGTCAGTTTCGCCACGTCCTCCCGGACGACCCGCCGCGCCTCCTCCGGTGGGAGTGCAACCGTCACCGAGCCATGCCCACCGGTTGTCGTCGGGGCCTGGGGCGGTCGTTCGGCAACCTCCTCGTCCGTCCCGCCATCGGTTTCTACCGCTGTGGACTGTTTCGTCTCGCTCGTCGGGGCCAGCCCATCCGTTTTGGCACTGACGACAGTTCCGCTGACGGTCCCGTTCGACAACGCGAGTGTCACCTGATCACCGATCGCCAGCCCAGTCGGGAGCAGTGTCCGGATCGAAACCGCCCGCTTTCCGGTGGGGATCCGTCGAGAGAGTCCCGCCGTTTCGGGCGCAGCCGTGATCTCTGCCAACCCTTCCGAATCGATCGAGACAGTTACGTCCGCCAGCGAGTACGCGTCGGTCAGTTTCTCGGCCACCTTCGTCTCCAGTTCCGCGACTGACAACCCGACGGGGAACTTCCACGTGCTCGCCTGGATCGCCTGGCGTGTCTCCTCGGACAGGGGCGGATACCCCTCGATATCCTCGACGGTCAGGGGTTCGATCTTAATCTGCCCGTAGGTATCGACCCGTTCGAGAAACTCCGTCGAGAAATCCGCACTGCGAAGCCGAGACAGCGTGAGTTGGCGAGGAACGCTCGCTCCGAGTTTGTCACCCTGTGCGTGGGCCCACAGCGAGAGCATCAACACGACCAAAATTGCGGCGACCCCCGCGGTGCTCTGTGCGACGTTCTCCTCGAGCAGCCCAAGCAACCCGCCGGAGATGCCGGCCAGCCCCCCCGCCAAGACGACGACACCGAGGCCCGGAATGCTCACACCGGTGAGATACTTGAATCCAAACCCAAGTGCGAACGAAACGAGCGCCGGGAAAATCCCGGCGAGGATCCCCAAATAGAGACCGAACCCGACTTCGACGGCGAGTCCCGAAACCATAGTTTCCGTGCTCGCTGACGGAACTTGAAACGTTCGACCGTAACCGACCCGAATCGTTTTGCCCCGCGGTGCTGGCCGTTGGCTATGGATCGGGACAGAGGGCACATCCTCGCAGGCTTGTTGGAAGTTCTTACGGCTCTGTCGGCGCTCGTTCTTCTCTGGTCTCGCTTCTCGAAGCGGTCGATCTCCTCGCCGGGAATACTGACCACCAGCAAGTGGGATCCCAAATCAAGTCTTCGCGTGCACACGGGAGCGAACAGTCCGCGCGTGAGACTGAAATTCCGATTACTGACGATCTATTTCCGATCAGTTGCCGGTCGTTCTCTGGTTGTGTCTTGTTATTTGTTCTCACTCCCATCGATTGGATCGGGAACAATTTTATCTACAATCTGTCGACAGAAAAATCACTCAGACGGCTGCTGTCGAGTCATTTCGGCAGTTTTCTGATTTCGTGATCGAGAATTCGATGCGTTTTTGTCTGGGTGGCGTCGATGATCTGAGTCGTCGTCTCGCTAGTATGTCAGACGGCCGTCAGACATTGCTGGATTTTACGAGCGATTTCGACAGATCTTGCCGCAGGGGACTCAAAACAGCAGTATTTGTGGTGTGTCAAACTGTCTCGAACCTCTCTGATGAACACAAAGCATTTATAACCTCCACTGGAATGAGACTCTGTGCCCCTGCCCATGGTGACAGTAGTGAGTAAACCGGCTTCGGTTGCAGGTCAGCAGGTTGGCGATGACGAGTGCCGGTCGAAAGCTGCCGTCGCCGCGGCTAACACAACTAAACATCAAACATGACAGACAACTCAGATATACGCGAAAAATCACGCGCGGTCTTCCTGGCCGCCGTGATGGTGTTGTCGATGGTTGCGATGTCCGCCACATTCGTTGGTGGCGTCGCAGCGCTCAATGAGGATTCGCTCACTGACGCAACTACGAGCGTAAACCTCGACGACACCACCGCAGGTACAGACGCACAGTATACAATTAATGCATCGAGTTTGGGCGGCCAAAGCTCTAGTTCCGACACCGCCGCATACATCTCGGTCGACTTTGACAACACAGCCGCTAGCCCAGGCAGCATCTCAGCTAGTGATGTTCTTGTCGAAGAAGACGGTAACGACAAGGATGTCGCAGGCACGTTCGAGCTGAACAGCGAGACTCTCGTTATCAACATAAGCGAAGATACTCTCGCCGATGATACGAACAACCTCGGGGTCGTCATTGACGGCGTTACGAACCCAGGCGCTGGCTCGTACAATCTGGCCCTCGGACTTCACGAGGAGGACGGTAACAGTCCGGAAAGTAGTGCCTTCACTACCGATACGGCAAGCTACGACATTGTCGACGATGGTGTTGAGCTTGGCGCCACCGGGCTGACTGTTGACACCCCTACTGGAGACCAGACTGCATACACCACTCCGGTCGATCGTGCTTCCGGTAACGCACGGGGCGCTGCTGGAGTGAACTTTGCTGATAGCACTGAGAGCAATCTCGGGATCCCGTACGGACTCGGTCCATTCAATGAGGCTGGATCCACGCCCAATGTGTCCGTCGACCATACCGTCGAGCTTGATTCCGTCCCAAGCACCGGCGACGGGACTGACGAAATTATTCTCGACTTCAGTGACAGCGTCGATGCTGGCCTTGATCTCAATGTCGAAACGGGCTCTATCGAAACGATATTCGAGAATACGGTCGCAGGGGCCAGTGATGTCTCTGTCACGAACACATCGAGCACAGTGGTAATCGAGTACTCGCTCGACAATGCTGACGAATTCGGTGGCTCTGGTTCGACTGCCAATCTCGCCCTTACTGACGGCGAAATCAGCTTCGAGGTTGAGGAACCGATCGAAGGCGTTGACATCGACGGTTCTTCAGTCCTTGACCACGCAGTTGAGACCAACGGTGAGGACGACGAAGATTCGTACCGTCTCGTCGACACCGGCGAGCTCACGCTTGACTACCGGGACTTCACTTACGACGATGGATCGCCATCGAGTTCGATAGACACGGAGTTCCCTGCCGCGCTCAGTGTCGCTCAAGCTTCACCTACTCTCACCGCTCCTGATGATGCTAACATTGACACGCAGGGTGTCAATGCATTTGCTGGTACGGACATCACAGTTCTAGGCAGCAGCACCGGTGACAGCTTCAGCGTCTACACTGCTGATACGAATGATGCTGGCGAGCTGGTCCTTGGCAACGAAGTAGACGATGTCAACCCAGTCGGTACTGCACCTGGTGACGCGCAGACTATCGATACGGGTGAACTGCCTGACGCGAACGGCGAATACTTCATCCAGCACGACCAGGGCGACGCTACCAACCTGTTCTACGTCGATCTCCGATCTCTGGATCTCAGTGCTTCCACTGACGACGAGATCTCGACTGAAGACGACATCCAGATCGACGTGTCCGCTGACGATATCGGTTCTACCGATACTGGCGGACAGGTTCAGGCCTGGTTCTATGAAGCAGGTGACTCGCCGAGCGCAGCAAACACCATCCACGTTGATACGGACGAACTCAATGGTGACGGAGAGGCTACCCTCTCCGCCGACCCCGTCGACGACCTCGACGGCACTGGTGAATACCAGGCAATTGTCGCTCACGTCGAGTCCGGCGAATTCGTCCTGACCGAAACGGTCAATGTCGTCGAGCCGCTTGACGAGAACGTCGAAATTGTCCAGCCGCGACAGACTGACGACTCATACGCTCGCGGTGACCTCATGGAGTTCGAGGTTAACCTCGAGGGTACTGATACGGCAACGATCACCTTCGGTGACCGCGCAGCCGGTCAGAACGTCGAAATCAACTACACTGTTCAGACCGAGGAAGTTGGCGGCACTGCTAACTTCTACGTGAACACCTTCCAGCTCGGCGACGGTGCAATTGCGAACGCAACCGTCCCGAACAGCGATGCTGACGGTGACGACCGCATCGACGGCGTCGACTGGGGTGACGAGGAACACGGTATCATCGCACAGGACGGGACGACGGTTGTCAACGCTGAAGCCCACGAGAACACCCGCATTGGTGGTGGCTCCAACGATAACGTCTCCCGACGTGTCGTCATTGGCGACGGCAACTACGACCTGACGGCCTCGCCTGGCGAGACGGCGTACACCGAAGACGAAGCAATCGCGACTGACAACAGCATCGTGCGAATCGAAGAGCGCTCCTCCGGCAACCTCAGTGCCTGGAACGCTCCGACTCCGGGAGACGAAGCGGCAATCTCGGAAATCGAATTCGTCGATTCCGAAGACTCAGATGTCTTCGACATCGAAGCTGCAATCGAACAAGATCTGATCAACCCACAGAATGGCGTCACCGCGCTGAATGACATCCTCGTCCTGCAGTTCAACGCAACCGGTCTTGAAGGTCTCCTCGCAGACCAGGCAGAGGATAACGGTGACCTTGACGAGTTCCTCAACCGCAATGAGGACCACGTTGTGACAGAAGCCTTCGAGAACAGCGACTTCGTTGACCTGGCAACCAACCAGAGTGCGGATCAGGTTAGCGAAATCGTTGACGCAGCTCTCGAAGAGGACGAAGCCGAAAACAACCTCCCAGAGAGTGAGGACCCCGTGTTCGGTAACGAGGCCACGCTTGACCTCTCAAGCACGGACGTTCTCGCTGGAACGAACGACCGCGAGGGCGCTCGTTCCAACCTCAACGAGTACTTCCTGACCATCACGGTCGATGAGGACAACATCGATGATGTGAAAGGATTCAGCGAAGACTCCTACGCACCGAATGAGGATGTGGATTCCAGAACTGCTGACGACGAAATCCCAACGACTGTCGAGAAACCAGTTCTGTTCAACACCACATTCACGCTATCGTCCGGTCTCGATGAATCGAACGCCTCAGAATTCCCGGAGAACGGACTCTTCGGTGAAACCAGCGAGCAGTTCCTCAACTGGGAACTCCAGAACGACACCGTCGAACTCGACGATGTCCAGGAGACCGAAGACGGCCCACGCCTCTTCGTGCCTGCGCAGGACAACTACACCATCGAAGGTGAGACGAACATCGCCGCAGGAACGTCGATGACCTCACAGACGCAGACCGCGTCTGGCGAGGACCCGGCGTTCTTCTATCCGAACGAGTTCACCGTTGAGTACGTCGAAGACGGTCCGAACGCGATCAGCTTCAGTGAGAACTTCTTCAGCAGCGACGAGATTGCTGAAGGCGAGAACTTCGCAGGCGCTGACTTCCGGATGACTATCCGACGCTCGCGCCTGCCCGGAAACCTCATCCCGAACGCTCCGCGACGGGGCCTCCCGGGTACGATTTCCGAGATCACTGAGGTCAACGCACACACCTTCGAGGACCAGCAGACTGCTGGTGCAACGATCAACGTCGCAGAGGTTAACGTCAGCGAGAGCGCTGTCGTTGAGATCCGCGACGCCGACGGTAACGCACTCGGCAACGCTTCTGTCCCCGAGGGCGAAAGCACTAACGTGACGGTCGTCCTCGACGAAGAACTCGAGGTCGGCCAGGAAGCTGAACTCACCTCTGTCATCCTCGACGAGGATGGCAACGAGTTCTCCGAAGGTCCGGCAACCCAGACTGCAACCGTCGAAGTGACGGAAGACTCTGGTGTCGGTACGACCTTCCTCGTCGAGAACCTACAGCCTGTCTCGGCAACCGTCGAGCCGGGCGCAACGATCGAGGAGATCACCGCCGACGTTACCAACATCGGTAGCGCTGGTGAGCAGACTGTCGAACTCCTCCTCGACGACGAGGTTCAGGACAGCCAGAACGTCTCGCTCGAGAACGGCGAGAGCACGACGGTCACCTTCGAGGACGTTACCGCTCCGGACTCTGAAGGAACCTACACGCACGCGATCGCCAGCGAAGACCAGACCGCATCTGGTCAGCTGACGGTCGAAGCACCTGAAGAGGCCAACTTCCAGCTCTCGCTCGACAGCGGACCGAGCGAGGTCGAAACTGGTGCCGACATCACTGCGGAAGTGACTGTCGAAAACACCGGTGGACAGGAAGCCACCCAGACGATCACCTTCACCTTCGACGGTGAGGAAGTCGGTAGCACGGAAGTCACCCTCGGCGCGGGCGAAACCGCAACCGAGAGCTTCAGTGCATCCGCACCTGACAGTGCTGGTGACTACGACTGGGAGATCGCCTCCGACGACGACTCCATCTCGCAGACGCTGACCGTCACTGACGGCGGCGACGGCGATGGAGACGACGGCGACAGCTCCGACGACGGTGGACCTGGCTTCGGCATCGCCGCAGCCCTGGTCGCACTGCTCGGTGCTGCGCTGCTCGCCTACCGGCGACAGCAGAACTAACGACCGGACGTAGTTCGGTCGTCACTTGCGGTTCACTTTCTTTTATTTTCACACCGAATAGCGGCGACGCCGTGGTTCCTGTTCTGCTGATCAGTCTTCACTCTGCTGAGTACCGTAACAATAAGACATATACTCGCGATAACCCAACGGGTGTGTAGATGCTCGGCCAGATCAACGACGCCTTCGCCGCCCTCGGAGGGTACGCCGAACCGGTTGGCTGGCTCACTTTGGGATTGTTCACTATCGCTGTCGTGCTCGAAGCGGTCGACCGCGAGTACGCCCGAACCGTCTACGTCGGCGCGTGGATCATCTTCTCAGTCTTTGCGTTGATGCTCATTCAGCCGTTTCTCGTCGTCGATCAGAGTGTAGTCCGTGGTGTCGGTGCGATACTTGCGGTTCCGCTTTCGCTCATGGCTGCGAAAGTGTTCTACGAGGGACGAGACTCGCTGTTCACGCTCTCACGGGCGATTGCCATCATGGGGTTCATCTACGTGCCGTTTCTGATGATCGACGCGATCCGCGAGCCGTTGATCTTGCTCGTTACAAATCATACGAGTACGATTATCGAATTGTTGGGGTACAACCCACCCGTCGTTACTGAGCTGTCGGATCTGACAGCCCAGCAGATCCCTGCCGGATCGAACCCTGATACCACCCGGGAGATCACTGCGAAAACACAGATGTACGACAACACGTTCGTGTTCTTCAATGGCGACGGGACAATCACCTATACCATCCTTCTCGACTGTACGGGGATCGGAAGCATGGCTGTGGTCCTTGGGTTGGTCAATGGTGTGAGTGCGGACTGGCGTCGCAAACTCAAGGCGAGCGCGCTTGCGATCGGGATCATCTACGTACTGAATCTCGTTCGCAACGTCTTCATCGCACTCTCGTACGGACACCAGTACGCACACTTCTTCCCAGATCTAACGATGACTGTCTGGGGACTGGAGAACTCCCTGCGGGTCTCGTATATCTGGGCTGACCGGATCATGGCACAGAGCGCCTCCGTCGTCGCCATGCTCCTCATCATCTGGCTGATGGTCCGGATTGTCCCCGAAGTGATGGAACCGATCGAAGACCTGCTCTACTTGCTGACCGGTGAGGAACACGACCTCTCCGCGGCACTGAACGTCGATACCGAAGAGAAACAGCCCGATCCGGCGGACTGATCCGGGCGGTTACTCGTCTTCGAGTCCTGCCAGTTCTGATAGCGCGTCTTTTTCGATGGGATGTAATTCGCCTGGAATCACGAGTAGGTGTAGCGGGTCGCCGAACGACCCGTCGGCGAGTTCTGTGAGAGGGCCTGCCTGGACCGTCGGATCGTCGCTGCCGGCTTGCCCGATCACCACACCTGTCGTGTCGAGTTCTGTGGCGAGTTGTCCTGCTGCGGCGTCTCCGGTCAGAAACCGATCGTTCTCTCCATCGATGTCGAGATAGACGATCGTATGCAGCCCGCGGTCGCGGTTGGCCTGAATCGTCTCGACAACGCTTGCGGGGACGCCGCCGTGAGTTTCTTCGAAGGGAAGCGTCGTCGCCTTGCCGAAGCGGTAGTTCTGGAGCCCCGTGAGTGAACTCGCTGCGGTCTGGGCTGTCGTCCCGTGGATCACCTGCGTCTCGATGCCGCTGTCGTGGGCGCGAAGCCGAAGGTCGACGTGTGTCGTCGAGATCATCGTATCTCCGGCAGTGAGAAAGGCCGCGTGGCCGTCTTCGGCGGCCTCGAGAATGGGCTCTGGATCCTGTTCGACACCAGCCCGGTCCCGGACCTCGATTTCGATGTCGTGTGTCGATTCGAGTGTCTCGAGAGCAGTTCCGGCGAGTCGGCTCGTGTACCACTCTACGAAGGCCGTATCTGCTGTCGCGAGTGCGTCGCGGCCGCGGACCGTGATCGACCGCTCGTCGTACAGACCAAGTCCAACAAACGAAAGCATACCGTGAGTTGGTCGGCGAGGCGCATAATTGCTCGCACTTCTCGTGCTGTCATAGCTCCCCACCACTCCGCGATGACCGACAGATCTGTGAGTCGACCGTGGTCGAAAGAATTTGACTGTTAGGGCCACAGACCACGTGTCTCGTGGGCTTCGGCGATCCGTGAGAGCGCAACGATGTACGCCGCATCTCGCCAGGTCACATCGTTTGCCTCGTACGCGACACAGACATCTTCCCACGCGTCGACCATCTCCGATTCGAGTTCGTTGTTGACTCGCTCGAGTGACCACGCCCGGCGGTTGATATCCTGCAGCCACTCGAAATACGAGACGGTGACCCCACCCGCGTTGGCGAGAATGTCGGGGATCACGGGTAGGTTTCGGTCTGCGAAGATCTCTTCAGCAGCGGTCGTCGTCGGTCCGTTTGCACCCTCGACGATGAGATCTGCCTCGATGTCGTCGGCGTTGTCCTCTGTCAGAACGTTGCCGACCGCGGCGGGGACGAGTACGTCGACATCGAGTTCGAGCAGTTCGTCGTTCGTCACCAGATGTGGAACGTCTTGCTGAGTAACGGCCTCTGGTTTCTCGTCGTGGGACGGAATCGCATGGGTGTCGAGTCCGTTCGGATCGTACACTCCCCCGTTGACATCGCTGACGGCGACGACCGTTCCGCCCCAGTCGTTGAGCAGTCGCGCAGCGTTCGCAGCGACGCTTCCGTACCCCTGCATGGCGATAGTCGTCTCCTCGATATCGCGGTCGTAGTACCGGAGCACCTCGCGGGTGATGATCGCAACGCTTCGCCCGGGTGCTTCCTCGCGGCCTTTACTTCCCCCGACGACCGGCGGTTTCCCCGTGACGACGCCCGGAATCGTTTCGCCCTCCTGCATCGAGTAGGCGTCCATCAGCCACGCCATCGTCTGTGAGTCCGTTCCCATATCGGGGGCAGGGATGTCTTTCGTCGGTCCGATGACGCCGCGGATCTCCTCGGTGAATCGGCGGGTCAGGCGCTCCTTTTCCTCCGCGGACAACTCTTTCGGGTTGACCGCAACTCCGCCTTTCGCACCACCGAATGGGAGATCCATCACCGCGCACTTCCATGTCATCCACATACTGAGTCCGACACACTCGTCGCGGGTCACCTCGGGGTGAAATCGAAGCCCTCCCTTGTACGGCCCGCGGACGCTGTCGTGGTGGGCCCGATACCCAGTGAACACCTCGACAGTCCCGTCGTCTCGCTCGACTGGGACTGTCACCTCCTGCACCTTCGTCGGGTGTCGAAGTCGTTCGACGATATTCGAGTCGATTTCGAGATGCTCGACGGCGTGGTTGAGTTGCCGTCGTGCGGTTTCGACTGCGGTCTCCGCATAACTCTCTCCGGTCGACTGTGCCGTCTGCGTCTCAGGATCGTCTGCTGTCGGTTCAGATGCCATGCTTACTCAAGCGGTGTCTGGCGATTCCGCATCTCACCCCCGCAATCAGGACAGTTCTCGGGTTGGTTTGTCGCGTAGGTGATCAGGCCACACTCGAAGCACTCGTACGGTGTCTCTGTATCGCGGTGTTGTTCGACATCTCTCATATGAATCCACGAGTGCCAGTTGTCTGCCGGCACTCATTAAGGTATTGTAGGTGTTTAAGGTAATAGTTTGGGGGTGAATACGAAGTGGGACTGTCCACGCACTCGCTGTCCTCGTTGTCCTCCTGTTTGGCCGGTTACCCTCGAATTAGGCTTGATGCTTCGTCCCACGGGGGTGGTTCGATTCCAGTACGCCTGATTTGATATCGCGACATATGATTTATTTCTGGCCGTTCAGACGGCCCCGACACAACCATTAGGTCCCTTCGTGACCTCTCAGAAGGTATGTCGTTACGACAGCCGCCGATCGAGCACTCGGCGAAGCAGACAGATTTCGGGGGCTGGGAGATGCCCGTCGAGTTCGATTCGATTCGGACGGAACACACCGCCGTCCGTGAGACTGTGGGCAAATTCGATGTGTCGCACATGGGCGAAATCACGGTTTCGGGGCCGGACGCGACCCGCTTGCTCCAGCGACTCACGACGAACGATGTCACAGGTCTCCATCCAGGTGAGGGTCACTACGCCGCGATCACCGACGAGTCCGGTATCATGCTCGACGACACCGTCGTCTACCGCCTTCCCGAATCGGAGTCCGAACAGTATCTGTTCATCCCCAACGCGGGCCACGACGAACAGATCTACGAGTGGACCGTCGAGCACCGTGATCAGTGGGAGTTCGAGGCGACAGTAACCAACCGAACCGAAGAGTACGCGATGATCGCCGTTCAGGGGCCAGACTCCCAGGAGTTGCTCGGCGAACAGACCGATGCCGATCTGTCGGAGCTATCCCGTTTCGAGGTAACCAGCACCACCGTTGCCGGTACGGAGGCGATTCTCGCGCGCACGGGCTACACCGGTGAGCAAGGGTTCGAGTTGCTCTGTCCCTGGGATGATGGTGAGTCAGTCTGGTCGGCTCTGGAGTGTCAGCCCTGTGGGCTGGGCGCTCGGGATACCCTGCGTCTGGAGATGGGGTTTCTGCTCTCTGGGCAGGACTTCGATCCCGAGGACAACCCCCGCAATCCCTACGAGGCTGGCATCGGCTTTACAGTCAAACTCGATACGGAGTTTCTCGGTCGCGACGCACTGGAGGGCGTCGACGTCGAGGGTCCCGAGGAGAAATTGGTCGGCCTCGTCATGCGTGAGCGAGGGGTTCCACGACAGGGATACGCCGTCGAAACACCCGATGGCGAACAGATCGGTGAGGTGACTAGCGGGACGATGAGCCCGACGTTGGATGACCCAATCGCGCTCGCCTACCTCCCCCGAGAGTACGCGGGGTCAGATCAAACCGTCCGGATCGTCGTTCGCGGCGAACCGAAGAAAGCACGTACCACCACGACACCATTCCTATCATGAGCTTCACAGTCCCAGACGACTGCCGGTATCTCGACTCTCACGAGTGGGCACGCCGGCAAAACGGCACCGTTCGCATCGGCATCTCGGATTTCGCACAAGACGAACTCGGCGACGTGGTCTTCGTCGAACTCCCCGCGGAGGGCGAACAACTGAGCAAAGGCGAGGACTTCGGCGTCATCGAGTCGATCAAAGCGGTCTCGGATCTGTACGCTCCGGTTTCCGGGACGGTCACTGATACGAACGACGACCTGATTGACGACCCCGAACTCGTCAACGACGACCCCTTCGGCGACGGCTGGATGCTCGAACTCGAACTTGACGACGAGGGCGAACTCGACGACCTGCTCTCGCCCGACGAGTACCGCGAACAGATCGAATAGCCCACCAAGAGCGCTTTTCGCCATCGATTCCTGTGTGTAGTCCCGACTGTCGCCGACTCGGGTATAAATTCTATAGTGATATATCAAACACTCCGAACGGTGGCCTCCGCTCCGAAAGTTCTTTGTGCATTTAGGTGGGCCTAAAAACCATGGCTGGAGACGGAACTGAGCGCGCCGTGGACAGAGCATGACGGGGGACTCGCAGTACTTGCTGGCGCTGTACATCGCCGAACACCGGCTGACACCGCCGATCCCGCCCGGTGAACTCGCGGAGATGCTGGATCGCTCGCCGGCGTCGGTGACGGAGATGCTGAACCGACTCGACCGGGACGGACTCGTCAGCTACGAGAGCTACGAGGGCGCGACGTTGACCGACGCCGGCCGCGAGGAGGCCGAACAACTGCACGAGGCCTACGTCGCGCTCTCGTGGTTCTTCCGCGAGGTCCTCGATCTCGACGAACACGAACAGGAAGCAGTCGAAATGGCGAGCATGGTGAGTCCCGCCGTCGCCGAGCGCATCGTCTCGGTCCTCTCGGCAGAGTTCGAGTCAGAGTCGGAGCGACCGTCGGAGAGAAGCTAACCCGCGTACTCGATGGTGCCTTCGGGCACAGTCCCGTCATCGTTCCAGCCCCGGGCCTCGTAATACTCAGATCGGGCGCTGTCGAAGCCGTCGAGGTCGTACGGGAGCGTATCGTCGCCGGCATCGAACCCGCGCTGGTTGTTGAAGTGCCGTTCGAGTTCGACGACCCGACCGCCAACTGCTCGCAGGTCGTCTATCTCCGCGCCGAACAGTGTCTCCATGCGTTCGGGCTGACTGGCGAGCATTCCCCGAGAGAACCGGCAGACGACGCCGCAGTCTTCGAGCGCGCGGGTGTTCTCCTGAACCGCCACGGCGGCGGCTTTCCCCTCCAGTCCCTTCGGATCGAAGGCCTGATCGCCGCCGACCAGCGGGTACTCCCAGGCGTAAAACGTCGAGTACATGTGATCGGCGCCGCGGTTGGCCACCGCATAGGCCAGCCCCTGTCCGTTGAGCGAGCGCCCCTCGTGGGCGGCGAAATCTAGCCCCTTGACCGTCCAGTTCTCGACGCCGAGATCACCGTGGATTCGGTCGATACCCTCTGCGAGTGTATCGCCGACCCCCTCGCGGTGGGCAATTTTTTCGACGAGGTCGTGGATCAACTCGACGTTGCCGAACTCGTCTTCGCTCGCCAGGTAGGCGGCGATGGTATTGCCACAGGAAATCGTGTCCATCCCGAGTTCGTCACAGAGTTCGTTCGATTGCATCACCTCGACGATGTCGTCGACCGAGCAGTTCGAGCCAAACGCCGCGAGGGTCTCGAACTCCGGGCCCTCCGTCTCGAGGCCACTCTCCTCGTCTTTGGTCGGGAGTTTGCAGGCGAAGGCACATTGCGAGCAGGTTCCCTTCTTGTACTTCTTCGACTCGACGGCCGCACCGTTGATCCCCTCGACGCCCTCGAACTGTCGGTCGCGCCAGTACCGTGTCGGTAGCCCGTCGACCTCGTTTGCCAGATCCGTCACCGAACTCGTCCCTTGGCGCTTCATGATGTGATCGCTCGTCGCGGCGTCTTGGTGAATCTCCATCTGGATCTCCGGAATCTCCACGTCGGGCGCAGAGTCGCCCTCGAAGGTAATCGCCTTGACGTTCTTCGATCCGAGGACGGCACCGAGGCCGCCGCGGCCGAACGCTCGGCTTTCTGTGGTCATGATCGACGCGAAGCGGACCTCGTTCTCCCCCGCTGGCCCGATGGCGGCGATGTGTTCAGCGTCCAGCCCGCGGCTTTGCTCGACGTGGTCGGTCACCTCGGAGACAGTCGCGCCGGTCAGTTCCGGGACAGACTCGAAGTCGATTCCGTCGTCGGTAACGTGGATGACTGTGAGTTCGTCGCTCTCGCCCGTAATCTCGACGGCGCTGTACCCTGTCGCGGCGAAGTTCCGGGACATGAAGCCGCCGGCGTTCGAGGAGAGCAACCCATCGGTGAGCGGCGAGACGGCCGTCGCGTTCATCCGACCGGTGAAACTCATCTGGGACTGCTGCATCGGGCCGGTCGAGAAGTACAGCCGATTGTCCGTCCCCAGTGGATCGGCGTCGAACGGGATCCGCTCGTGGGCGAGTCGGGTCGCGACGCCGCGGCCGCCGATAAACGATTCGAGCGTCTCTGTAATCGATTCAGTCGCTGTCTCCTGTGCTGTGAGATCAATCGAGAGAAGCGGTCCTTTTGCGCGAAGCATACCAGTCTATCTAGGCATGCGAAAATAAATCTGCTGGCGAGAATTCCCGTTACTCCGAATCCCGCTTTTTAGACAGCCACGTGTACGGCGAACGGACCGTCTTTCCCAGCAGTCGCCCGGACTCTCTGACTGTCTTGCCGACACGCGTCGCGAGATCGATCCCGCTCGCTGTCGCCGCGGGGAGGCCGTGCCGGAGGAGGTGTCTGCCGGGGGTGTCGACAGCACTCACGTCGTCGTGATGGAGTTCGTACCGCTTCGGATACGAGCGAATGTGCAAGTCGCCGTTCTCGCCGAGCGACCGGCGGTAATCCGCCCACTGGCCGTGGACGCTCCCGAAGTGGATCAGATAGCCCATCTCGGTCGGGCGCGGCACCGCCGCCTTCCAGATCAGCAGTGGCTGCTCACGGTCGAGTGCCTCGGCTTCCAGCGCCCGCCAGACCGACAGCGTCGCTCCGCAGTGTGGGCAGTTCTCGCCGGTGTAGTCGGCGGTTTCCCGACAATCGTGACACGGGGCTCGATAGGTCCACTCGTGGCTCGTCTCGCAGCGCTCACAGACCGGCTGGAACAGGGCCAGCGGCTCGCCGCACTCGACGCAGGACTCGGGCCGTGAGGCTGCGGTTTCCATACGCACAACTAGTCGCTGTGGCGATATATCGCTGTCGTCGGAGTTCGATATCCTTTTATCCGCAACTCCGGTACGACCAGTAACTCGCTGGCAGTCACGGGCACCAGTGGGCACCTGTTATACAGGTCGGGATGTGAGCCTCACGGCTTGAACCACACAACGCCCGTGGGTGAATACCCATGGCAAAAAGCTTCTACGCACATATCCGGGACGCTTGGAAGGACCCGGACGACGGCAAACTGGCGGAACTGCAGTGGCAACGACAACAGGACTGGCGCGACCAGGGCGCAATCGAGCGCATCGACAATCCGACGCGACTCGACCGCGCACGCTCGCTTGGCTACAAGGCCAAGCAGGGCATCACGGTCGTCCGCGTCAGCGTCCGCAAGGGTGGCGCACGGAAACAGCGCCACAAAGCGGGACGACGCTCGAAACGACAGGGTGTAACCCGAATCACCCGACGGAAAGACATCCAGCGCGTCGCCGAAGAACGCGCCTCGCGCAAACACCCGAACATGCGCGTGCTCAACTCCTACTGGGTCGGGGAAGACGGCAGCCAGAAGTGGCACGAAATCATCCTCGTCGATCCGGAACACCCCGCAATCGAAAACGACGACGACCTCAACTGGATCTGCGGCGACACCCACAAGAACCGCGCGCTGCGTGGCCTCACCAGCGCCGGCAAGCAGAACCGTGGACTCGGTCAGCGCGGCAAGGGCGCGGAGAAGACCCGCCCGAGTCTGAACGCCGGCAACGGTCGCGGCAAGTAACGCAGCAGGTCGATTTTTTATTGGACGCCGAATCCGGCAGCGACAGGACTGTGTAATTCCTCGTCTGAACCCCGCTCGTGAGACCCAGCCTGGCATTTATATTCTTAACATTTCAATATACTGTCCATGGTCAGAACGGCCCCCAGCAGCCGATACGATGCCACCAGACGACGATTTCTCGCGACGACAGCAGCGCTCGGTGCGGTTGGACTCGCAGGCTGCAACAGTGGTGACAGCGACAATACCGACGACGGCAACGATACTGGAGACAACGGGAACGACACCGAACAACCCGATCAGGTGGACGAGGAGTGGCAGGGCAGCGACGCGACGGACATCGAGACAGACTATCCTTACACATCGCCGCGGACGACCATCGACCTCGACGAGACCGGCGGAGCAGTGACCCTTTCGACGCGGGCGTGTCGCCACCAGTTGCTCGGTGACGACGCCAGCGGCGGGCCCTGGGAACTGCCGGAGGTGTGGGCATGGGAGACGCCGGAGACTGAGCCGAGCGTTCCGGGGCCGCTGCTCCGGGTCACGGAGGGAACAGAGATGGAGATCACCTTCGACAACTCCGAACACAACCGCCCACACACGTTCCACGTCCACGGCCTCGCCAAAGCGTGGGAGGACGACGGCGTCCCCTCGACGACCGGCGTCCAGGTCAATCCCGGCGAAGAGTACACCTACGAAATCACTGCGAATCAGCCGGGAACGCACCTGTATCACTGCCATCTCCAGACCCAGACCCACCTCGCCATGGGGATGTACGGAATTCTCCGGGTCGATCCCGCCGACTACGAGCCTCCGGACAAGGAATTTTTCATGACCGTCAAAGACTGGGACACCAGACTGTCGGCGTCGATGGCCAGCGACGATATGTCCTACAGCCATCGCGACCGCCGTCCCGACGCGTACACGATAAACGGGCGGTGTGCGCCGTACAGTTTCCACCCCGAGGAGGGGTATCCAATGGCCGTCGCGGAAGGCGACGATGTGCGGATGCACTTCGTCAACGCCGGCTACGAGTCCCACACCATGCACACGCACAACCACACGTTCACCGTCGTCGAGAAAGACAGCGGCACAATCCCCGAGAGTGCCCAGCACATCGAAGATATCGTCAACGTCGCTCCCGCAGAACGGAAAGTAATCGAGTTTCCCGCGGACGCAGACCCCGGCGTCTACGCGGTTCACTGCCACCGGGTGAACCACGCGATGAACGGCGAGACCTACCCCGGTGGGATGCTCGCCGGGATGGCCTACGAGAGTGAGTTGGACTCCGAACAGTTCCAGAACTTGCTGGACAAGTCAGGCTTCGACGGATCGCTCTGAGAGAGTTACGCTCCGAGTTCGTCCAGTAGCGTCTCCGCCGCTGCCGCCGAGGATGGCGGGCCGCGGGCGGTGATCAGATCGCCGTCGACGGTGACGCTCGTATCGGCATCGAGTTCGGGATCGAAGTTCGCACCGACAGCGCGAACCTCTTCCTCGACCCAGTACGGGAGTTTTCGGCCGTCGGGCATCAGGTCGTTCTCGTCGACGATGCCGTCCTCCCAGGCGTCGGGGAAGCCAGTCACGTCACGGCCCTCGGCGAGGATGTCGCCGTCGGAGTTGCGCGCCCACGCGAGAATCCCGACCGCGTGACAGACGACCAGCGCGACGCCCTCGTCGCCCTCGACGGCAGTCCGGAGGGCCTGTCGGGCGTGTTTATCCTGATTCACGTCCCAGCAGGTGCCGTGACCACCAGGCAAGACGACGGCGTCGTACTCGCTGGCGTCGACCGTCGCGACTGGTTCGGGGTCAGCCAGTCGCTCGTCGGTTTCGTGGACCTCGGTGACGTGCTCGGCAGTCTCCTCGCCGACCTCTTCGGGATCGACCGAGCGGTCGTCGATCTCTGGCTTCTCGCCGGTCGGCGTCGCGACTGTGATATCGACGCCGGCCTCGGTGAGTCGTTCCAGCGGTGTGATACACTCTTCGCCCCAGTAGCCGTGTTCACTGACGATGAATAGTGCGGAAGTCATGTGCGTTATTGCATAGGGGGTGAACACTTGTCCGGCTTGTGGACCGGCCGACCCTTGCCGCTGGCAGAAGGGCTATCCATCGTCGCCCGTCGCCGATGCAACCGTGGCCTGTAAGGGATCGGAGCCAGTATCGCGGGGTAGTGAGTTCCGCCGACGAGGAGACTCCGTTCGATGCGTATCGTGAGCGTGTCGACCGCCCACTTGCTCGGCTGTTCAGGACCTACGGCCGCGAGCGACTGGGTTGGTTTTCGATCGGGATGGTTGCGAATTTCTTCGCCAGAGCGGCGTCGCTGCTCCCGCCGCTGCTTCTGGGCATCGCCATCGACTCGTTGTTTCTCGGCGAGCAGTCCTTCTCGATCCCGCTGGTTCCCGACGCGTGGCTCCCGGCGACGACGACGGCACAGTTCTGGTTCGTAATTCTCGTGATCGCTGGCTCCTTTCTCGCCACGGCACTGTTCACGTGGATCTACGGCGTGACGGCCAATCTCTTCGCCCACGGCGTCATGCACACCGTCCGGGTCGACTGCTTCGAGAAGATGCAGGCACTGGACATGGCCTTCTTCGACGACAAGCAGACCGGCGAGGTCATGGCGGTGCTGAACAACGACACCCAGAACCTGGAACGGTTTCTCGACGACGCGTTGATGAACTCGATGCGGTTGCTCGTGATGACCGGCGGCATCGCTGCTGTCCTCTTCCATCTCAACCGCCAACTCGCAGTCGTCACGCTGCTTGCGGTGCCCGCGATGGGGCTGTTCACCTGGTGGTTCATGCGCGCGGTCGAACCCCGCTACGTCTCGCAGCGCTCGGCGGTCGGCAACCTCAACACCCGTCTCGAAAACAGCATCGCCGGCATCGATCTGACCAAAGCAACCGCGAGCGAGCGTTTCGAGATCGGTCGGGTCCGCGACGCCTCGAAGCGCCTGTTCGACGATACGATGGCGGTCCTCAAACTGAGCTATCTCTACCGGCCGGGGATGGAACTGCTGGCCGGCCTCGCCTTCGTCTCGACGTTTCTCGTCGGCGGCCTCTGGCTGACGACCGGCACCGCACCCGGCCCACTGACTGGCGACCTCTCCGTCGGCGATTTTGTCGTCTTTCTGTTCATGACCCAGCGGATCGTCGACCCTCTCGCGGAGGTGTCGAACATCGTCGATCAGTACGAAAACGCCAAGGCATCGAGCGAGCGCGTCTTCGGGCTGATGGACATCTCGACGGGAATCGAAGACCCCGACGACCCGACTGACATCGAACCGATCGAGGGCCACGTCACCTTCGAGGACGTTTCTTTCGCCTACGACTCCGAACTGATCGACGGCGACGACGAGCGCGTCCTGCACGATATCTCCTTCGAGGCCAGTCCCGGCGAGATGGTCGCCCTCGTCGGACCGACCGGCGCGGGTAAATCGACGGCGCTGAAACTCGCGATGCGACTGTACGACGTGGAATCTGGCAGCGTCTGCGTCGACGGAACCGACGTGCGCGACGTTCGTGTCCCGGATCTGCGCTCGGCCATCGGCTACGTCGGGCAGGAGACGTTCCTCTTCGACGGTACCATCGCCGATAACATCAGATACGGCAGTTTCGAGGCCAGCGACGAGGCAGTCCGGGAGGCTGCCAAAGCCGCGCAGGCCCACGAGTTCATCACCGAGTTACCAGACGGCTACGAGACTCGGGTGGGCGAACGCGGCGTGAAACTCTCCGGCGGCCAGCGCCAGCGCATCGCCATCGCCCGGGTCGTACTCGCTGATCCGCCGATTCTCATTCTGGACGAGGCGACCAGCGCCGTCGACACCGAGACCGAACTCGCGATTCAGGAATCCATCGAACGGCTGGCGGCCGACCGGACGACACTCGCCATCGCCCACCGGCTGTCGACGATCAAAAGCGCCGACGAGATTCTGGTCCTCGAAGACGGCGACATCGTCGAGCGCGGCGATCACGACGAGTTGCTGGATCTGGACGGTCGCTACGCCGCGCTGTGGTCGGTACAGGCCGGTGCGGTCGACTTCGAGCGCCGCGCGGAAGCGCTGGCGGAAGACTGACGGAAGACTTACGCCGGGCGTGCTGTTACCCACCTTCTATCGATGTCGACGGCTTCACGTGAGACTCCTGATTGGCTCGCCGCCCGACTCGGAATCGACGGGCGGGCGCTGGCCGCCTTCCGGATCGCTCTCGGCGTGGTGTTGCTGGTCGACGTACTCACGCGGGCCCGACATCTCCGGGCGTTGTACACCGATGCCGGCATCGTCCCGCGTTCGTCGGTGCTGGCCGAGTACGGTGGTGTCTACGAGGTCGTCCTCTCGCTTCCCGATCCGTGGTTTCCGGTCTTGCTGTTCCCCATCGGCGCGCTCTGTGCGCTGGCGCTGATCGCCGGCGTGCGGCCGCGATTGGCGGCGTTCGGTGCGCTGCTGACGCTGGTCTTGCTCCAGATGCGCAACCCGTTCGTGCTCAACGGCGGCGACGTGATCTTGCGGATTCTGGTCATCTGGGCGCTCTTTCTCCCGCTCGGACAGCACTCTCTGCGCGAACCTGACTCGCCAGACCGGGTCGTTTCGGTTGCAACCGCCGGGCTCGTTCTGCAGGTAGTAATCGTCTACGTCGTCAACGCGACACACAAACTCGATAGCGAGGCCTGGCGGGCGGGGACGGCCGTCGCCGATGTCTTCCGGACCGAACAGTACACCTATCTGCTCGCCGACTGGATCGGTGAGTGGCTCGTCGGCTCCGGACTGTTGACCCTCGGAACCTACGCGTGGTTCGCACTCTTGCTCGCCTCCCCGTTGTTGCTCCTTTCGACTGGCCGACTCCGGACCGGACTCGTCTCGGCGTTTATTCTCTTCCACGCGGGGATGTTACTCACACTGTCTGTCGGGCACTTTCCGCTGGTCTCGATCACGGGATTGCTCGTGTTGTACCCGTCCAGTGCGTGGGACTGGCTCGCTCACGCAGGCAGGCGCATTCAGAGTCACGTCGAGCCGCTCTCAATTGGAGCGGGTGTCGTGGACTCCACAGCAGACCGCTGGAACTCGCTCAGTCGGCCGGTCCGCCAGCGCGGTCGCTCACTCCGCTCGGCAGTGCCCAAACCTGTTCGACACACCACTCGTCGACTCGTGTTGAGCGGGCTGCCGGCGATCATCGTTGTGTTCAGTCTGTTGTCGGCGGCCGGAGCGGCCGGCGTCGTCGACACGCCAGACTCGGCGGACTCGGCCGTCGAGACAGCCGATTTGGGACAAGATTGGCGGATGTTCGCCCCCGATCCGCCGGATCATTCGTGGTGGATCGCCACGCCTGCGACGCGGCCGGACGGCAGTTCTGTCGACGCCTTCCACGACGAATCGCTGGCTCCCGATTCGCCGGCACAGGCCGACCGGATGGCGAGTTTTCGCTGGCGGAAGTACTTCCAGAAGATCCGCCACGAGGAGGGGAGTATCCACCACGCCGAGTACGCTCGCTATCTCTGTGCGAATCGAAATATCGACAGCGTCGCGATCTACCACGGCTATCAGTCGACGGATCCGGGCCGCACCGAGTTCGGCGGCGAGACTCTGGCTTCCTTCGAGTGCACTGACTTCGCCGATTAGTCCCTGTCAGTCCTCGCTGCCCGTCGTCTCTGGTGTATCCGTCGGGTGAACTGAGACTTCGGCCACCTCGAACCGCGCGCCATCGTCGCTATCGCTGGCCGTTATCGTCCAGCCGTGTCCCCGGATGATGTCCCGAACGATCGAGAGCCCGAGTCCGGTCCCGTCGGCGCTGGTGGTGTGGCCGTGCTCGAAAACCTCGTCGTGTTCCTCGGCCGGGATGCCGATCCCGTCGTCCTCGATGTAGAAGCCGCGGCTGTCGTCGAGGAGCCCGACCCGAAGCGTGAGCGGTTCACCTTCCTGGGTCCCGTGCTCGACTGCATTGCGGATGAGGTTCTCGAAGACGGTCAACAGCCGATCCCGGTCGGCTTCGAGGGTGCCATCGGCGTTCAGTTCGAGCGTCGCCGCTCCCGTCTCGACGTTGCTCCAGGCCTCCTCGGCGACTGCATTCAGCGTTACTGATTCGGTCTCGGTGATCGCTTTGCCCTCGCGGGCCAGCGCGAGCGCGTCGTTGATGATGTCTTCCATTCGCTCGTGTGCCGAGTGGATCGTTTCGAGGCGGTCGAGGTCGACATCGACTGTCTCGGCGTTGTCGTCGGCCCGCGAGTACGGAAGTTCGACGTTGCCCTGTGCCACGTTGAGTGGGTTGCGAAGGTCGTGCGAGACGATGCTGGCGAACTGGTCGAGGCGTTCGTTCTGGTGTTCGAGTTGTTGTTTCTGGGTCCGTAGCTCGTTGCGCTGTCGTTCGAGTTGCTGTTCGCTCTCTTTCTGTTCGGTGATATCGTGCAGCAGGACGACAAAGCCCGCAGGCGCTCCGCTCCCGTCGGTCAGTTCGGTGATTCGTACGTCGTAACAGCGCTCGCCGCGTCCGGTCTGGACCCAGATTTGATCGCGGACCTCCCTGAGTGGTGCATCCCCCCACAGGATCGGGCTGAGTTCCTCGCCGCCGCGAGCTAGATCTTCGTCGGTAATCTCACTGAGCAGCCTCCCGACCGGCCGTTCGATCCCGAGCATCGTCTTCGCCGTTCGGTTAATGTCGACGACGCGGCCGTCAGTATCGAGGACGAGAATCCCGTTGTCGACCTCCTGTACGATAACGTTTCGCGCCAGCGGCACCACGTCGCCGGTGCGTGAACTGATCGCCGCGAGGATACGATCGACCGGAACCATCCGGGCAGCGGTGATACTTGTCGTCGTCACGAGTGTTCCCAGCCCGACGACGAGGTAGGCCATCGCGAAGAAAATCCAGTACGGGAACGGGCTGACTCCCATCACTTTCGGGATCGTCGCCGCCGTCATCACGAGCACCATCGCCAGCAAGACGAAACTGAGTTTCCGATAGACGTTACGCGAGCGCAACACCTGCAACACCAGCAGTGAAACGTATACCGCAATCAGTCCGTGGGCGAGGAGGAGTATCACGTAGACTGCGGGACCGAACCCGACATCGAGTACTGCAAAGGAGCCGCTGGTATCTATCGTCGGGTCCACGAGGAGGAGTTCGTGAATCGGATTGGTGAGACTCACGAGCAAAATCCCGGCCGGAAACGCAAACAGCAATCCGAGCCGACGACGTGTCAACTGTTCGCCCCGGCCGGTGAACTGGAATGTAAACCCCATCATCGCAACGATGACCAGCCCGATACAGGGAAAAAACAGCCGGTACCACAGCAGGATCCAGCGCCTGGAGGTCGTCGAAATCATCAGGAGATTGAATAGGATCCAGAGCAGGACGGATAGCTGTAAGCCAACGCTCCACGTTTCGACCGCGCTATCCCGCTGATACCACGTGATCACGGTTCCTGCCACTGCGAGCACCAGCGCCGCGATCAGCGGAATCGTATACGGCGTATACTGTAATTCCATATCCTCGGTCACTCCTGTCGGTCACCTTCCCCCGTACCCACGTTTTGCAGCCGTCTGCGCAGTATGTTCCAATCTAACCCGAATGATAAAAAATACACACCCTACCGTAATCAGAACTGATAACTGTGGTCGCTTAGATCTGGCAACTCCTCGTCGATAACACCGTCACTTCGCGCTGTTCGTGACGAGCAATCGACTCGGCTACTCCTCGTCGATCACTTCGAGCCCGCGGTTGTTGACTGCCGCCGGATCCAGGCCGACTTCTTCGAGGAACTTCTTGTACTCGCGTTCGCACTGTTCGGCGTCTTTCTGCCGGTCGGAGGCGTGATCACAGAGCTGGAGCAGATCCTCGGGCACGTCGTTCGAGTGGACGATCCAGTGGTTGATCAGATCAGATAGACGGCGGATCGGCGAGGTGAAGTGACCGTATATCTCGAAGTTCAACGCGTGGTGGCCGCCGAAGGGATCGTTCATGTACTTCGCCCGCGGCATCACCTTCATCACCGCCCACTGGATCTTGTCGAGTTGGCGCTGGGGTGCCTCTTCCAGGGTGGCGTTGACTGCCTTCCGTGGGTCGTCCCACGCCTCCCCTGGCACGCTCACGCCGTCGAGTTCCTGAATCTCCCGGAGCGCGTCGTTCCACTCGTCGGGGCTGGGCTGGGGATGGACCCGGTACATGGCTTCGACGCCGCGGTCCCACATCAGTTCGTGCGTGACCGCCTTGTTCGCCTTGAGCATGCACTCCTCGATGATTGTGTGTGCCCGGTCGCGGCGAGGATTCAGGACGAGCGAGCCGTCCTCCTTGCGCTGTTCGTGCATCCGGTCGGCGAGATTCCAGACCAGTTCGGTCTTCTCCGCCAGGTCGACCTCGGTGTCGTCGAGGAACTCGTCGGCGGCGTCGGGGTCGTCGAGGATATCCTCACACTGGGTGTAGGTCAGTCGCGCGTTACTCCGAATGACGGACTTGTAAATCTCGATATTCTCGTAGCCCAGCGTCTCCTTGTCGAGGTGCATCTCGACAGTGTGTGCGAGTCGGTCCTCGTGGGCGACCAGCGAACAGACCGTCTCGGCCAGCACCGGCGGGAGCATGTGGACCGTGTGAGCGGGGAGATAGATGGTGTTCGCCCGGCGGCGGGCCTCATCCCACATCTCGGTGTCGGGGGTGACGTAGTGGGTCACGTCGGCGATGTGAACCCAGAGGACGAACTCATCGTCGCGCTCCTCGACGGAAATAGCGTCGTCGAAGTCCTGTGCGTCGATAGGGTCGGTCGTCCACGTCGTCAGATCTCGCAGATCCTCCCGCTCGCCGATCTCGTCTTGGATCTCTTCCTGTACGTCCTCGGTCCGGGCTTCGGCCTCTTCGATCACCGCAGGCGGAAACTCGTAGGGCATCTCGAACTTCTCGAACAGCTCTTCGCGCTTGTTCTCGAGGTGTCGGGCCATCTCCTCGTCGATTTCGACGGGGCCTTGCCCTTCTGCAGTGCCGGCTTCGGCCTGCTCTGACTCGGTCATACCCCCGGCTACGGCCGACCGGTAATTAGAGGTGTCGCCGTGACGGCACGGCCGCTCTCGCTCAGCGGCCCGGCACGGATCCGAGTCGACCGAGTGTCTCCCGGATCTGACGGCCACCGCGCTGAACCGCACTTACTACCGCGTTGCCGACACGGATCAGCGGCTCTCTGCCAGCGGGTAGACTGCTGTCGGCCGCCGCTTCGCGCTCGGCGAGTCGGCGCTCGTAGTTGTCGATGATCTGCTGGCGCTGGCTGTCCTTGTACTCGATAGCGCGTTCGAGCACCGCACACCGACCTTCGAGTTCAGCCACTCGTGACTCGAGCGTCCTGACCTCGGCTTCGAGCTGTTCGCGTTCTGCTTCGAGGCGCTCGGTCCGACGTTCGAGACGGTCGCGTTCGGCCGCAACGCTGTCCAATTGGGCCTGCAGTGCGGCAATGTGAACACGTTGGCCGACGGACCCACTTCGGTGGTTGGGACCGATGCCGACAGCTCGGCACTCGCGAGATTGGCCGGGACTCTCTGCTGGGGGATCCGATGAATCTGTCATGGAGGGCAGCTAACATGTATGGTACTCAGTGACAAAAACCCACTGCCGGCCCGCTCGCAATCACTCGCTGTCGGACCGGCCGAACAGCACGCCGATCAGCCAGGTCCGACCCGACTCCGCCTCGACGGTGTCGGTTTCCCGGCCGCCGTCCTTTTTTGCGAGGATACGCTCGTAGTTGTCGACGACCTGCTGGCGCTGGCTGTCTTTCTGTTCGAGTTTCCGTTCGAGGGCCGCGATCTCGACTCTGAGCATCCGGTTTTCGGCTTCGAGACTTTCGACCGTCTCGGTGAGATGTTCTTGTCTGGCTCGGAGACGGTCGAGTTCGTGTTCTGGCACCAACCGCAGGAGTTGCTCCTCACCGAAGTCGTGGCGACTCGTCTGCTGCGGAGGATCAGACATACATTCCCGACCTTTCGATACAGGATCAGGACACAAAAATTGTCGTCAGTCAGTTGTCAGACGCTTGGCTTAGCACCACCGTTCGTACTGGTAGGCCCGGGCCGGGTTGTGCGGCTCCGGTTCTCGGTCGGTCCCGTCGTAGTTCGTGCGGTGTTCCTCGTAGCCGATGTTCAGATCGCCCTCGCTGTCGAGTTCGCGGGGTAGCGACTCCTCGGCTTTGCGCTTGTTCCAGCCGGCGAGTTTCCGCAGCGCGGTGTCGTCGCCGAGTTCCTCGACAGCAAGTTCGGCCGACGCAGCATCGAGCGCGCTCGCCCCGCGTTCGCCGCGAACGACGAACGTCGTCGCGTCGTCCGGGCTGGCGACGTTGCCGGCGGAGATATCCGCGGCGCGGCCGGTGAAGTCCGCACACTCGTCACAGCCGGGCAGCCCCGCCGCGTCGAAGGCCTCCACGTCGGTCTCCAGCAGCGTCTCTTCCTCGCCGTAGGCGAACAGTTTCCCGTCGGTCACGTCGAGGTGATCCACCGCTTCCGGATCGACGCCGTGTTCGACCAAAAGCGAGGTCAGGCGGTCGTACTCGAAGCTCCGGGTGCAGAACAGCGCAACCGTTAGCGCAATCTCTGCGCGCTCGCCCGGCCGTCCGAACGACTGCAACGCCTTCGCTCCCTGGATCACACACGGTGTGCCCACGAGGGCGAGATCCGGATCGTCGAGATCGGACTCGCTCACGACCCGGTCGATCTCGCCGAGTTGCATCGTCTGGTTGAAGATCGAACCGGCGTTTTCCAGTAGTTCTTCGCGGCTGGTCGCAAGCGTCGCCTCGCCGCGCAGGGGTTCGTCCTCACTCTCGTGGGCGACGACGGCACCGTCGATTTCGCCGGCTTCGAGCAGGCCCGCCAGTAGTGCCGTCACCGCGCCACCATCCTGTCCGGCCTCGCCGGCCGCACTGTCCTCAGAGCGGACGGCGTAAGCGCTGGTCGACCCCTCACGATTCGCTTCGGTCTCCTCGATGACCCGCTCGTACCGGAGGCCGCTGCGCGGACAGAAGTCCCAACAGCGCGAACAGCCGGTACACATCTTCACCAGGGTGGGTTTGCCGTCGATCTCGTCGATTCCGATGGAGTCAGAGGGACAGGCCGCCGCACAGCTGCCACACTGGATACAGCGGTCGGCCTCGATGACGGCCTCGTCCAGATCCCGGAACCAGATCTTTCCGGGTGGCGTGTTCGTGTCTTTGTTGTCCCGGGGATCCTCGCCGACGCCCGGGGAACGGGGCAGGTACTCAGTTTGTGTGTCTCGTTTGGACATCAGTCATCAGCCTCCGTTGGGTGTCCGCCTGCAGTTGTCTCCCGGGTCACGAGATTGAATAGCTGCTCGCGAGGTGTCTCCTCGACCCAGACGCTGAACGGTTCACCGTCGCTGTCGGCGGCGTACGTATCGAGTACGCGCCGCACCACCTCGGGAAGATCCTCCGTGGGGTGGCTGCCAGCGATCCAGTCGACGAACTGCCCGCGGCCGAGATCGCCGCCAAGGCCGATATCGACCGCTGGTTCGCTGCCCTCGATGGTCCGCTGGTCTTCGCCGCGCAGTCCGACATCTGCGATCTGTGGCTGGGCACAGGAGGCCGAACAGCCAGAGAGATGGACCCGCACCACATCGGGGTCGGCCGGCCCGTCGTAGTCGCTCTCGAACCACTCGTCGAGTTCGCGCGCCCAGCGGATCGCTCGATCCTTCGTGTTGATGATCCCGTAGGTGCAGTACTCCTTGCCTGTGCAGGCGATGACGCCGTGGGTGAACGGTCCGGGATCGGGGCTGTACCGCTGGATGACTTCCTCTGAGCGGAACGCGTCGACATCCTTGGCGTCGATTCCGGGGACGATGGCGTTCTGGTTCATGCTGAGTCGCACCTCGCCGCTGCCGTATTCGTCGGCGAGATCGGCAAGTTCGACGAACTCGTCGCCGCCCATCCGACCGACTGGGACGTTCAACCCGACGTAGCGGCAGCCGTCGTCCTGCTCGTGGACGCCGACGTGGTCGCCGCGGTACTGCTCGGTGAGTGACTCCCCGGCGGACTCGAACTCGAAGCCGACTCGCTCTTCGAGGTCGTCGCGGACGGCCTCGACGCCGAACTCGGCGACGAGGAAGCGCAGGCGGTTGACCGCGGTGTCGAGATAGCTGCCGCGCTCGATGAAGAAGTCCGCCGTCGCTTCGACGAGTTCGACCACGTCGTCGGGGTCGACGAACAGATCCAGTTCGCGGGCCATCCGCGGGCCGTCGGAGAGGCCGCCGCCGATCTTGACGTTGAAGCCGAAGCGGCCGTCTTTTCGGGCCGGCAGCAGACCGAGATCGTTGAGTTCCGCGCGGGCACAGTTCTCGTGACAGCCCGTCACCGAAACCTTGAGTTTCCGGGGCAGGTTCGCGTAGTGCTCGTCACCGAGGAAGCGTTCGGTAATCTCGTCGGCGATGGCTCGGGCGTCGGTCTCCTCGGCTGGATCGAGGCCGGCGACCGGGCAGGCCACGACGTTTCGGACCGAGTTTCCACAGGCCTGCATCGTCGTCAATCCGACCGCTTCGTAGCGATCCCAGATCTCCGGTATGTCGCCGAGTTCGATCCAGTGCATCTGGATATCTTGCCGAGTGGTGATGTCGAGATAGGCGTCGCCGAACTCGGCGCTTTGCTCGCTGCCGCCGTGTTCCTCGGGGGCGCAGGCGAACTCGTCGGCAACTTCGCCGATGACGCGGGCCTGTTCGGCGTTCAGATCGCCGCCGGGCACCTTCGTCCGCAGCATGAAGTAGCCACGGTGTTTCTGGTGGTACAGTCCGACCAGTTTCAGCCGGTCGATGATCCCCTCGCCGTGGGCGTCGATCAACGCCTCGAAGCCCTCGTCGGCGTACTCCCGGACCTGCCGTTCGAGTCCGTCCGGACTCCAGTCGTCGGACTCCTCGCGGATCCAGTCCGTCAGACTTCCCTCGTAGGCAGAGACCTGCTCGTAGCCGAGTTCCGAGAGGACGGCGTAGGTGTGGCTCAGCCGACGGGCTGTGTTACAGTACAGCACGATTTCGCGGTCGGAATCGAGGCCGCGGTCGGCGAGGATTCGTTCAATCTCCTCGCGGTCTTTGAGCGAGCCGTCGGAAACGAGGTCTTCCCAGCCGAGTTGGACCGCGCCGGGGATGTGCGCGGAGTCGTACTCCGCTGCCGAGCGCGTATCGACGAGAACTGACTCGTCGTCCTCGACTGCGGCCTCGACGCGCTCGCGGCCGACGACCGGCGAGCCGGGTTCGTCGGCGTCGTAGTCTGCGCTGCCGTCCACTTCCACTGGACCAGTTTCCGTCTCGTAGCTATCACTCCAGTCGTCGTAGCCGCCGTCGAGTAAGTAGAGGTCGCCCTCGTGGCCGAAGGCCGCCGCGGTCAGCAACAGTCGGGCGGCGTAGACTCCCGGTCCCTCGTCGTAGGCGACCAGCGGCGTCTCTTCGTCGACTTCGACCTCGGCACACAATCCCGCGAACTCCGCGGGCGTCGGGAGATGGCCTGCGGTCCCGCCGGCGGGGTTCCGGATCGCCTCGTAGGGGATGTTCACTGCGCCCGGAATGTGTCCGACCGACTCGTAACTGTTCTCGTCCCGAACGTCGACGACCGTGACCTCCTCACGTTCGTCGAGCCACGCCGGCGTCACGACTGAGAGATCAGTCATCCGCTCTCACCGGCCGGTCGAGATCGACTCGGCCTGCATATCTCATTCTACACATTAGCAGATCCTACTCACTCTCCCTACTTTCACCCTCGCTATCGGGTAAATTCGGCCCCGGATCCGAAACCGAGGCAGGTACTGGCCGCCGTTCTTGACAGTTTTTATACCCGTTATATGACCGGTGCTTTTGGTGAGATCTCGGCAAACCGCATGCCGGCACGGTATCGATTGACCGACAGAATCCGCAATTCCGCTCGGCGAAAGAGGTATATTTTGCCGGATAGCTCGCGTTCGCGCGGACTCTCCAGTACTCGTCGAGTCGCGAAAACGGTCAAAAGAGAGAGTCGACCGTTTCAGTCGTCGGCGATGACCCGGTCGTCGTCGCGTTCGATGAGTCGGTCCATCGCTTCGACCATCGCGGTCACCGAGGCCCGCGTGATGTCGGAGTCGCTTTTCGAGACTGCGACGGTGTCGTCGCCGCGGGACATCTCCACCTCGACGGTGACGATGGCGTCGGTGCCGCCGGTGATCGCATCGACGTGATACGATTCTAGCGCGGCGTCGATCTCGTGCGAGAGGGCCTCGACGGCCGCGTTCATCGCGGCGTCGACCGGTCCGGATCCGGTCGCGGCGTTCTCTCGCGTCTCGCCCTCGACTTCGAGCCGGATGCTCGCCGTCGGCGGGCTGACACCGCTGACCGCCGTCAGATCGAGCAGTTCGACGCGCTGTTCGCGGTCGCTGCCGCTGATCTCCTCGGCGATCCGGAGGAGGTCGGCGTCGGTGACGCGTTTGCCGCGGTCGCCGATCTCCTTGACTCGGGAGACGATCTCCGAGAGTTGATCGTCGCTGACCTCCATGTCGTGTTCCGCCAGTGCCGCCTCGACGCCCGCCCGGCCGGCGTGTTTGCCGAGTGCGAGCCGCCGTTTTCGGCCCACCTTCTCGGGTGGGTACGGCTCGTACATAGCGTCGTCTTTGAGCGTGCCGTCGGTGTGAATGCCCGATTCGTGGGTGAAGGCATTCTGCCCGACGACCGCCTTGTTCGGGGCCAGCGGAATGCCCGTCTTGTTGGCGACCAGTTGGGCGAGTTCGTGGACCGCTTCGAGGTTCATCGTCTCGACGCCGTAGCCGTGATCGAGCGCGATGGCGACCTCTTCTAAGGCGACGTTGCCCGCCCGCTCGCCGATGCCGTTGATGGTGCCGTGGACGAGATCCGCACCCGCGGCGATCGAGACCAAGGCGTTGGTGACCGCCAGCCCCAGATCATCGTGGGTGTGGGTGCTCGTCGGTCCTAGGTCGGCAAGCGTGGAGACGACCTCCAGCGTGCGATCTGGGGTCGCGTGGCCGACGGTGTCGGCGTAGCAGACCCGATCCGCGCCGGCGTCTAACGCCGCGGCCATCAACTCTTCGAGATAGTCGAGGTCAGCCCGAGAGCCGTCCTCGCCGATGACCTCCACCCAGAGGTCGTGGTCTTTCGCGTACTCGACGAGTTTGGCCGTGTTCGCGACGTTCTCTTCGGGCGTCGTCCCGACTTTCTCTTCGACGTGCTTGTCGCTGGCCGGCACGACGAGGTTGATCCCGTCGACGCCACAGTCCATCGCCAGATCGATGTCGTTCTGGATGCCGCGACAGAAACTTGTCACTGTCGCCGACAGATCCAGATCGGTGACGCGCTGGATCGTCTCGCGTTCGCCCGCCCCTGTGCAGGCGCTGCCGGCCTCTATTACATCGATAGCCGCATCGTCGAGTTTGCGAGCGATACGTGCTTTCTCGTCCGGGGTGAGCGAGATACCAGGGGCTTGTTCGCCATCCCGGAGCGTCGTATCGAGGAACTGTACGTCGGAAGCGTCGGAGAGTGAGTTAGTTTCGGGGTGGCCCCCGAATAAATCGATCACGGGTCATGTTACCCTGGTTGTGTCTGGCGGTGTGCAGCCGTATAAACCTGACTTTTGCAGTTCCCGCCGGGATAGAACGGTTCTTTTTGTCCCGACCGTCTCTGTCTGTCTCGACTCACTGCCCCGGTCAACTTCTCGGCTGATCACTGCTGATTCTCGACTTCTTCTTCGTCGACGATCCGGACAGTATCGCCGACTTCGACCTCATCCGCCGTCCCCGCCGGCAGTTCGAGGATGCGGTCTGCCTTGGCCATGCCGACGCTGCGCCACGGGTGCATCCGGGCGACTTTTCGCACCTCGTCGTCGGCCAGCCAGATCACGTCCAGTGCGTGTTTGACAAAGAGCATGTGGACGAACTGCCGCGGCGGGCCGCCGGTCAGCGAAAAGCCACCGCCGACTTCCATGACGAGCGCCTCGGGAATCTCCGAGCGAAACATCAGTCCACGCATCTGGGACAGGGCCGAATCGGCAACCTCGACATCTTTCGCGAGTATTCGGGGCTCCGACTCACCGTCTCCCAATGTGTCCTCCTGGTCGTGGACGACGTACTCACCGGCCATACCCCACCCTCACACCGTCGGGAAAAAAGTCTGTCTCCGAATCCCGTCGCAACGCCAGCAACCGCCCGGCCACAGAAGTACTAAGCGGGACGCTTGCCAAACGGAGATATGGAAAAGACCGAGTCGGGCACGTCGGTCGGGGTCGACGATCCCTACCGGTTCGTCGAGCGCTGTGATCATCTGACCGACGAGGGAAAATGCCGGTTCGCGGTCGAATATGGTGATCGGGATCCGCAGTTTTCCAGCGACCTGCGAAGCGATGATTTTCAGTGTCCCGTCGCCGGCGAGACGGACGAAGAGGGGCTGACTGGTCCGTGGGACTGGCAGGACTGCCCGCACTTTCGGGCGCGTAACACCGACGACGAATGCATCCGCTGTGGGCTGACCGAACAGCGGATGGCCCACGACGACGAGCGCCCCCTTCTGGAGGAACACCACCTCTCGTACGCTGACTCCTCTCGGGAGGGCAGCGGCGACCCCTCTCACGAAATCACTGTCTCGCTGTGTCGGTGGTGTCACGCGAACGTCCACGAGTCGTGGGCGCGGATCGACGACGACGCCAGCCCCGACCCCGAGGCGATTGCCCAGCAGGAAAATCGGAAGGCCCGCCAACAAGATGAATTGTCCTTCGAGACGGCTGCCGAGCGGTACGATCCTGACTCGTGACGGTCATCTCGGGGGATCTGTTAGCGGAGTCGGACAAAACGGTTTGAACGACGACGCCGAACGGAGCGTATGGAACCCGATCTGGATCGATACGGATCGCGCCGGTCGACAGTGTACGCACCGAACGGTGTCGTCGCGACGAGCCAACCGCTCGCTGCAGAGGCGGGCGTCGAGATTCTCCGCGATGGCGGCAACGCCTTCGACGCCGCCGTCGCCACCGCGGCGGCGCTGAACGTCGTCGAACCGACGAGCACGGGTCTCGGCGGCGATGTCTTCGCCTGCTACCGCACCGCCGACGGCGAAGTCGGCGGCATGCGCGCCTGCGGCCACGCACCCGAGGGTGCGACCCGCGAAAAAGTCCGGGCGGCCGTCGACGAAGACGCGGAGACAGTCTACGGGACCGACCGCACACGGGAGGGAGTCACGATGCCTGACCAGGGCCCGCACACCGTCACCGTCCCCGGCACGGCCCGCGGGTGGGAGGCGACAGTCCGGAAACACGGCCGCTTCGGACTCGGCGATGTCCTGCAGCCAGCCATCGAGTACGCTACCGCGGGCTATCCCGTCACCGAGGTTGTCTCGGCGCAGTGGCAGCACGGCGAGGAGCTATTCGCTGACGAGCACGCGCGTGAGGCATACCTCTTCGACGGCGAAGCACCCGACCCCGGCCAGTACGTCACGCTGCCGCGACTGGGGGAATCGCTCGAACGCATCGCCGAGGAGGGCGCAGATGTCGTCTACGAGGGCGAGATTGGCGAGGCCATCGCCGAGGAGATTCAGTCCAAGGGCGGATTCATGACGACCGACGACCTCTCCGACTTCGAAGTCGAGTGGCTCGATCCCGTCTCGACGACCTACAACGGCGTCGAAATCTTCGAGTTAGGCGCGAACAATCAGGGACAGATCGCCCTGGAAGCGCTCAATATCGCCGAGGAGATCGGTGCCGGCGAGCATCCCTACGAATCACCCGAGCGAGTCCACGCCTTCGTCGAGGCGATGAAACTGGCGTTCACCGACGGCCATCACTACATCACCGACCCCGAATTCGAGGATGTGCCGCCGCTGCAATCGAAGTCTTACGCACGCGAGCGCGCAGCAGAGTATTCCGATGACGACGTGCTGACAGACGTTGAGGTCGGAACGCCGGACTCGGCCGGCGAAGATGCCGATACAGTGCTGCTGACCGTCGCCGACGACGAGGGCAACGTCGTCTCGTATATCAACTCCCGATTCGCTGGCTTCGGCAGCGGCGTCGTCGCGGGTGAGACTGGTATCGCCCTTCAGAATCGCGGGGCTTCCTTCTCACTCGACGGCGACGTTCCGAACAGCCTCGAACCCGGCAAGCGACCGTTCCACACCCTGATTCCCGGCCTCGCACACTTTGGCGAGGACGATTGGATGTCCTTCGGCGTGATGGGCGGGTACATGCAACCGCAGGGTCACGTCCAGACGCTCGCCAATATGATCGATTACGAGATGCCGCTGCAGGCCGCGCTGGACGCACCGCGCTGGCGGTACCGGGCCGACGGTTCGGTTGCGCTGGAAGAACGGATGGCCGACGGGATCGCCTCGAAACTCGCCCGGAAGGGCCACGACGTGCGGATTCTCCCGCCGCTGCAGTTCGGCGGGGCCGAAGCGACCCGCAAGAACGGTGACGTGCTTTCGGGCGCAACGGAGCCACGAAAGGACGGGCAAGTCGCCGGATTTTGATTATCTAGACCCGATCCGATTTCAGATTTTGGATATCAGCCCCGTCGTTGATATAGCTCTGTATCTTACCGGTAGATATGTCCTCCACTCCACAACGCGAATCGAAATCAATCTACGAGTGGCTTAGTTGCCCCGAGTGCGGTTCCCGCGATGTCGTCCGTGGTCCCCGGTTCGACGACGGGTCGGTCGAACTACGGTGTGACGACTGTGAGCTAACCGCTCGCGTCGGCCTCTGAATGGTTCTTTCCTGATTTTTTGTCGACCAGAGAACGCGAGACATAAATGAGCCAGTCTGCTACGATGGAGCAATGACACGAATCGACGTAATCGACAACCACGGCCAGTTCACGCATCTCGAACAGCGTGCACTGCGCGACATGGGCGTCGATGTCGACCTGATCGACAACGACACCCCGCCAGAAGAAATTGACGCCGACGGCCTCGTGCTCTCCGGGGGCCCCTCCATCGACCGTATCGGGAACTGTCCGGAGTACCTCGACCTCGACATTCCCGTTTTCGGCATCTGTCTCGGGATGCAGATCATCGCCGACGAACTTGGCGGTGAGGTTGGTGGCGGCGAGTACGGTGGCTATGCCGACGTGACCGTCGACATCACCGGCGAGAATGATCCCCTCGTTGGTTCGCTCGCTCCGGAAACCCGCGTGTGGGCTAGCCACGCCGACGAAGTAAAAGTCGTCCCCGACAGATTCGAGCGCACCGCACGCAGCGATGTCTGTGGTGTCGAGGCGATGAGCAACACCGACCGCGACCTCTACGGCGTCCAGTGGCACCCCGAAGTCGCTCACACCGAAGAGGGTGAAGCTGTCTTCGAGAATTTCCTGACCATCTGCGAGTGAGTCCAGCGGATTTCCCGTAGTTCTATTTTCTCCGAGTCATTCGGTACGCTCATGTCCGTGTTCGACCGCGGGGAATCGGATGGCGCGCGCGTCACAGTCGAGTGGGAGGGTGGACTCAGCTGGATCGCTCACCCCGAAGAGAAAGGACAGCGAAGCAGTCACGCCATCAGCACGACCGACGGCGTCTGGCTACTCGACCCGCTCGATGCGCCGAACGTCGAGGAACGAATTGCACCGCTCGGTGACGTTGCCGGCGTCGCGGTGCTGTCCTGCTGGCACGCCCGCGACGCTGGCCTGTTCGCCCGCCGCCACGACGTGCCCGTCTACGTCCCCGAGTGGATGAGCCGTGTCGACTCGCTGATCGACGCGCCCGTCGAGCAGTACACCTTCTCGCCAGCCGCGGAGTTTCGTGTGCTCCCCTGCCGGCCGTTCCCCAACTGGGAAGAAGTCTTCTGGTATCACGAGCCCAGCGGGACGCTGATCGCCTCCGATTCGCTCGGCACAGTCGAGAGTTTCCGCGTCGGTGACGAGCGACTCGGACTCGAAGCATTCCGGCGGCTCCAGCCGCCGACAGAACTGGCTGGGCTCGACCCCGAACGAATTCTCGTCGGTCACGGTCCCGGGATTACCGACCATCCGGGCAGCGCGCTCCGGGAGGCGCTCGACGACGCGCGGTGGACGTTCCCCGTCGCTTTCGTGGAAAACGGCGCCGAGAGCGTCCGATCGATTCTCGCCGCGATGCGTTCGTGACGGCTACTGTTCGGGCTGGCGAACGATCAACACGTCGTAGGCCGAGTCGGCGGTCACCGTCGACGCGACACTGGAGACGTTCGAGACGATCCGACCCGCGTTCTCACTTCCCAGCACGACCAGCCGCGCATCGTGCTCTTTGGCGAAATCGCGGACCTCGCTGGCGATCTGTCCGGCCTGCGCGTACCGGCTCGTGACGACGTACTCGAAGACTGCGTCGGGGTCGAGTCCAGTAACTTCCTCGCTCAACCGGTCGACGATTCGCTTGGGCTCGAAGGGTTCGTTCTCGTCGATCCACCCGCGCTTGCGTGCGTATCGCTCGTTCCGTTAGGAAGCACTGCGACGGTGATTACTGGCTCGGAATGCTCGGCAAATCCGTCAGCACGTCTGAGTGCCGTCTTCGAGCGCTCACTGCTATCGTAGGGAACGACGACTGTCACAGTCGTTTTTGCGAGTGCTGGTACTTAGCTACCGGCGATTTTCCGCTCACGCCTCACAGTGTCCGGCGAGAAGCGCCAAGGGGGCGATTATGAACTACGCGAAGACGGTATCTCTCGCTGGTCGAGCATGCGTTCTCTCTCATTCAAATCTCCTCGGCGCTTTTCTGAATCTATTCGTGTTCGCGACACGCAGAGCGGTTGCTCACTGAGTGAGATTCAGAAAAGCGCCGAGGAGGAGATTATGAACTACGCGAAGACGGTCTCTCCCGGTGGTCGAGCGTGCGACTTCTCTCGTTCAAATCTCACGCGTCGCTCACGCCTCACAGTGTTCGGCGAGAAGCGCCGAGGAGGAGATTTTGAACTACGCCGAGACGTGCTCGTTCCGCTCGCGGTTTCACCGCTCGCATTTCGAGGACTCCACTTTGTTTCGTCCTCGCTGCGCGCGTCTCGTCTCATTCAAATCTCCTCGTTTGCCGTTTACCTCTCACTGCCGTTCGAGGAAAAGCGCCGAGGAGGAGATTTTGAACCACGTGAAGACGATCTTCTCGCTCGGCTCGCGGTTTCACCGCTCACATTTCGAGGACTTCACTTCGTTCCGTCCTCGCTTCGCTCGAAGCTGCGACTTCTCTCGTTCAAATCTCACGCGTCGCTCACGCCTCACAGTGTTCGGCGAGAAGCGCCGAGGAGGAGATTTGAACTCCTGAGTCCTTACGGAGACCTGCTCTCGAAGCAGGCGCCTTGGCCAGGCTAGGCTACCTCGGCTCACTCAAGTGTATCCGGCGGCTCTTGTTAGCCGTTTCGATTCCATCTCCCGCGGCCAAACTGACATGCCTGCTCACACCATACAGAAACCGATGGCAGCGACCCGGACACTCGCCCGTGTCATCTTCGAGACGAGTCGACCCAGTCAGCTCGTGTTGGTCCTCGGCGTCTACGCCTTCGGTGCGAAAATCGCCCTCGCGAGCGGTGCGACGCTTTCGGTCCCGGCGTTGCTCTCCGGCGCGGTTGTCCTCCTCCCACTCGCGGCCAGCATCCACTACGCCAACGAGTACGCCGACTACGAAACGGACGCGATGACCGACCGGACGCCCTTCTCGGGCGGAAGCGGTGCACTCCACCGGACCGGCCTCCCGCGAACGGTGCCGCTCGCGGCCGGTGCTGTCTCGCTCGCGGCTGGAATCGTGCTCACCGCAGCGCTGGCCTTTGTCGGCTTGCTCCCCGTCCGCGCCGTCGCGATTCTCGCCGTCAGTGTCGCGTTCGGCTGGCAGTACTCCGTCGGCCCGCTGAAACTCGCCTGGCGCGGCCTCGGTGAACTCGACAACGCGGTGCTCGGCGGCCTCGCGCTTCCAGTCTACGCCGCCGCCGTCCTCGATGGGCCACTGGGTTTCGTCGCGCTGGCGTCGGTCCCGTTCTTCCTGCTCGTCCTGCTCAACCTCTTTGCCACGCAGTGGCCCGACCGCGAGGCCGACGAACGAGCCGGAAAGCGGACACTCGCCGTGCAGTGGCCGAAACGACGACTCCGGTACACCTACGTCGGGATTGCAGTGCTCGCTGCGCTGTCGCTGCTGATCCTCGCCGTCGATCTCCTGCCTGCCGTCGTCGTCGGTGCGAGCCTTCCCGTTACACCGCTGGTCGTCTGGGGTGCCAGCGGATACACCGAGCGAACGGTCCCGTGGCCGACGGTCACTGCGATGGTGGCCCTGCTCGCATTGCAGGCCGGCGCCTGGTGCTGGCTCCTGGTCACCTGAGCGCTCACTCCTTCGGGAGATGCTCGGTGTACCGCTTAGGGGCCATCGACCAATCCCAGTCCTGATAGGAGAGCCGCGGGCGCGTGCCGGGCGGAAGCTGGTTGTAGGCGACTAAAAACTCGAGAAGGTCGCGCTTGCGCCCGAAATCTCCGCGATACCAGAGCATGAGTCGCGGCAAGGAAGCACGTCCGTCGTGTGGGTCGTACTCGACGTGTGCGTCGAGATAGCCTTCAGTCGCCACGTCGAGTTGTCGGTCGATCCCATCGGCGGTGTAGGCGGCAATCGGCGGACAGCTGTCGGCCCCGCAGTTCACCGCGAAGTGGAGGCGAGGATCCCGCCTCTCGACAGCGTGGCGGTCACAGAACTCGTTTCTGAACGGCGAGCGAACGTATCCAAGTGTGTACTTGCTGTAGGAGCGCCGGAGAATCCCGTGTTCGATGTCGTCGAGACTCAACTGCTTGCCAGCGACGGTCACCAGCGGCTTCGAGAAGAAGGTCCGCTTGTTCTCGTACTGTGCTGGATTCGTGTCGAGGGCGTCCTGTGTCGCCGCGTTGTAGACGTTGATCCAGAAAGCAAACTTGGCCTCGTTGGTGTCGAGGCTGGTCGACAGCGTCGCCTCGGTCAGCGCTGCGAGTCCGTCGCGGGCTGCTTCCGTCGAGTCGCCGTGCCGCGTCGCGAGCAGAAACGCCTCGGCCAGCGCGAGCGGGTCGTCGGTCACAGTCGGGGTAGGGCCGCCGCGTATTTGATCGTTCGGCGGCTGTGTGGCTACTCCTCGAAACGGTCGCTGACCTCTGCTTTCGCGTCGGCGATGACCTCGCGTTCGGCGTGGCGCATCGCCCGCATCGCCTCGTCGGTGTAATCGATATCGAACGTCGAACCGCCGAACATCCCGCCGAGTCCGCCCAGAATCTCCTCCGGATCGAGTGTCGTCACCATCGCGAACGCATCCCGATGTTCTTCCAGCGGCCCGGTGAACGCGAAGTGCTCTTCGACGAGTTCCGCTGCCGTCTCCCGATCGAGTTCGGCGCGTGCGGCCGGCCAGAACTCTGTTTTCTCCGAGGTGACGAGTCCGCTGACCGCTTCGCCGAGCTGTCGATGGCGCTCGACCAACCGATCCTCGACTTCCGTCCGGCGCTGTGCGGGCAGATTTCCGCGAATGCTGTCGGAGAAGGGGCCGGTTTCGAGGAGTTCCTGCCTATAGGCGTCGATGTCGTCGTCGGATTCGACCCAGTCGAGGATGACCTCGAACTGGTCGACTGTCTCCTGTCGGTACTCTTCCAGCTCTGGCTCGACGATGTTCTCCTGGAGCACGTCGGAGTCTCCGAGAAACTGATCGAGTGCGCCGCCATCGCCGCCGCCGATGACCGCCGAAATGCTAAACTCCGCTGCCGTCTGTTCGATCGCGTCGCTGACGAACCGCTCGAATCCCTCCTGGACTGCCGCTCTGGTCATACCACCTTCTCCGGACCGGCCAATGTTGTACCTGACGACCGCTGCTCCCGGCGGCGTGATCGAGCCACTGTTTTCTCTCTCCGCGTCCAAACAGGCATATGCAAACACTCGACGCCTTCGAACTCCCCAACGTCGGCGCTGGTCCGGATCCGCTCTCGCTCACCGCCCTCGGCGAGGAGCACGAGTTCGTTCTGCTCTTCTTCCAGCGCGATCACTACTGCACGAACTGCCGCGGACAGGTCCAGAGCGTCCGCGACCGGTACGACGAGTTTCAGGACCGCGACACCGAAGTCGTCTCTATCGTCCCCGAACCGGTCGAGAAGGTCCGCGAGTGGCAATCGAGCTACGACCTTCCCTATCCGCTCTGTGCTGACCCCGACACGGCCGTCAGCAGCGCGTACGATCAGCCTGTCCGATTTGGCCCACTCGGGAAATTGAGCGACTTCTTCGGCCGGATGCCGAAAGTCGTCCTGCTGGATTTCCGTGGTGACGAACCGACCGTCGCCTACTCCTACGAAGGCTCCTCGACGTGGGATCGACCGGAAATCGACGACCTACTGGCGAAAATCGACGACCTGCAGTAGCCTACTCGCTGTCGTCTTCCGGCCCGTACCCCCCGCCGCCGGGCGTTTCGACGGTGACTGTCGTCCCGGCGGGCACCTCGCGGGTGAGTTTCGCGGGGACGACTTCGCCGTCGATCAGATTCCGGCCCGCCGTTCCGGCTTCACCGCCGGCAACACCACTAGGTCGGTTCGCCCGGCGGTCTGTCAACAGCGACACTGTCGCCGCTTCCTCGACGGTAACCGACCGGACGAGGCCGTCACCGCCGTGGAACCGCCCCGCACCGCCGGTCCCGTCTCGGAGCGCGTACTGCTCGACGCGGAGTGGGTACTCGCCCTCCAGCGCCTCGACCGGCGTGTTGAGTGTGTTCGTCATCCCGACCTGCACCCCGGACAGTCCGTCACTGCCGGGATTTGCACCCGATCCGCCGCCGATGGTCTCGTAGTAGGTGAACGACGAGGAGCCGATGATGAGGTTGTTCATCGTCCCCTGGCCCTGCGCCGGCACGCGCTCTGGCGCAGCCTCACCCAGCGCCGCGAAGACGACATCGGTCACGCGCTGGCTGGTCTCGACGTTGCCGCCGACGACTGCCGCGGGCGGGTCCGGGTTGAGCAGCGACCCTGCCGGCGCTCGCACGGTGATCGGCTCGTAACAGCCGTGATTCGGCGGGATATCGGGATCGGTCACACACCGCAGGACGAAATAGACGGCACTCTTGGCAACTGCCAGCGGCGCGTTGACGTTGCCCGCGACCTGTCCGGCCGTTCCCGCGAAATCGATGGCCATCGATCCGCCATCAATGGTAACCGTCGCTTCGATGTGAATCTCCTCGTCAGTCACGCCGTCACCCTCCAGCACGTCGGTTGCGCGATATTCCCCGTCCGGAATCTCCCGCAGTTCTGCGCGCATCCGCTCGCGAGAGTACTCGATAACCGCCTCGAAAATCGGATCGAGTGCGCGCTCGTGTTCCGCCAGTAGCTCCAGCAGTCGCGTCTCGGCGCGCTCGTTGGCGGCGAGTTGTGCCCGCAGATCCGCCCGTCGCTTCTCGGGATTTCGGACGTTCGCCAGAAACAGCGACTCGACATCCTCGTTGCGCTCGCCTCCTGCCACCAGCCGCACTGGTGGGATTCGAAGCCCTTCCTGCTGTATCTCCCGCGCACCCGCGGGCATGCTCCCGGGCGTCATCCCGCCCACGTCAGCGTGGTGGGCCCGCGACACGGCGTATGCAATTATCTCTCCTTCGTGAGGAATTGTTGAAACGAGCGTCACGTCCGGCAGATGTGTCCCGCCCTGGAAGGGATCGTTGAGCACAAACACGTCTCCGGGTTGGGGGTCACAGTCGAGGACGGCATCCACCGCTTCGGGCATCGCGCCGAGGTGGACCGGGATATGTTCGGCCTGTGCGACCATCCGGCCGCGGGCGTCGAACAGTGCGGTCGAGCAGTCCCGCCGCTCCGTGATGTTCGGCGAGTACGCGGCACGGATCAGCAACTCGCCCATCTCTTCTGCGACCTGTTCGAGTTGGCTCCGAAGGATCTCCAACTCCACCGCATCGATCCCACCGTCGTTCCCAACTTCTGCCGAACCGTCGCTCATCTTCTCACCTCCAGGGTTCCGCGCTGGTCGACCTGTGCTGTCCACGCTGGTGGGACGACGACGGTACTCTCGCCGCCCTCGAAGATCGCCGGCCCCGTCAGTTCTGTGCCGACTGGAAGCGCTTCGCGTTCGTACACCGCTGTCGACCGGAACCCGCCGTCGAAATACGCCTGTCTCGTCTCGCTTCTAGTCTCGGTTCCTTCGTGTGTAATATCTGGCTCGTCAGTTGGGACAGTGCCAGTCGCACGGATCGTCACCAGTTCGACCGGTTCGTCGGCGAGACGGTAGCCTCGGATTCGCTCGTGGGTGGCGTGGAACCGTTCGGCGATGTCCTCGTCCGAGACAGACTCCCCGAGTTCAACGGTCAGTTCGTGACTCTGACCCTCGTAGCGGAGGTCGGCTGTCCGGGTGATCGTCGCTGCCGCTGGTTCGGTCAGTGCCGCGCTGACATTCCGTTCCAGTTCGGCGAACGCGGCGTCGAGTCGGTCTGCTCCGACAGCGGCGAGCGATTCCCGGATCGTCCGGGAGTCGTCCTGTTGCTCGGCGGCCGCGAGCAACCCGAGCGCCGAGAGGACGCCGTTCGCGAGCGGAATCCTGATCCGATCGATTCCGAGGCCCGCTGCCAGCGCGCCGGCGTGCATCGGCCCCGCTCCGCCGAAAGCGACGAGTGCGAACGACCGTGGATCGTGGCCCTCCCGCACGGTCACCGTCCGGACGGCCTGGCTCATCCGCTCGGTTGCGATCCGATAGACTCCTCGGGCCGCCGCTGTCGGCCCGTCCAATCCTGCCTCGTCGGCGAGGTCGGAGAGGGTTCGCCGGGCCGGATCCGCTTGTAACTGGAGATTCTCGCCGAGGGTCGTGTCGGCCCCGAGATAGCCGAGTTGGAGATTCGCGTCAGTCACTGCCGGCCGGTCACCGCCTTTCCCGTAACAGGCCGGCCCTGGCTCTGCACCGGCCGAGCGCGGGCCGACCCGGAGTGCGCCGCCTTCGTCGACCCACGCGACGGACCCGCCGCCCGCACCGACTGTCTCGACGGCCACCATCGGAACGCGGACTGGGTGACCGCCGACATCCGCGTCGGTCGTCCGCTCGATCTCGCCCTCGCGAATCAGCCCGACATCTGTCGACGTGCCACCCATGTCGAAACTGACCACGCCGCCGTCCTCGAACAGCGACGCACCGACGACGCCCGCGGCAGGGCCCGACAGCGCCGTCGTCACTGCGTGCTCGCGGATCTGCTCGGCCGTCGCGATGCCGCCGTTTGACTGCATGATCTGTGGCTTCGGGAGCGCTCGCTCGCTCGCCTTCGCTTCCAGTCGAGCGAGATACCTGCCGAGAATCGGTGTCACGAACGCGTCTGCGACCGTCGTCGCCGTCCGCTCGTACTCCCGGAACTCGGGGAGAATTTCGTGGGAGCCAACGACGTGGAGATCCGTCTTTTCTCGCAGCATCGAGACCGCCTTGCGTTCGTTTTCCGGACTCGCGTAGGCGTGCAAAAAGGAGACGGCGACACTCTCGGTCTCGTCGTCGAGATCGTCGATCAACTCGGACAGTTCCGCGTCGTCGAGGGCAGTTTCGATCCCGCTCTGGGTGGCTCGTTCGGCGAGTTCGTACCGTCGTTCGCTCGGAACCAGCGGCTCCGGCGGCCGCTCCGTCAGGTCGTACAGTGAGGGCCGATTCTGCCGGCCGATTTCGAGCACGTCGGCGAACCCCTCCGTCGTGAGCAGGGCCGTCTGTGCGCCGTCACTTTCCAGCAGCGCGTTCGTTGCGACTGTCGTTGCGTGTCGAAACGAATCGATCCGATCTGGCTCGATTCCGGCCGTCTCACAGACTCGTTTGATTCCTGCGACGACGCCCGCGCTTCGGTCGGCCGTCGTGGGCACCTTCGCGGTCGTCAGTTCTCCGTCGGCGAACAGCACGACATCGGTGAAGGTGCCGCCGATGTCGACACCAAGTCGGATCGACCCCTCGTCCATGCTCACCGCGTAGGCCAGCGGAAAATAAACGGTTGTCGTTGGTTCAGTTGTTGCCACCACTGTCGGTCGACCGGTTCGATCTGCGTCTTCTTCCGCTTTCAAAATGATTTATAAGCTACCTTTGTTGGTGACATTTATATACGAACAGGAGAGCAAACCCGCCAGATGAATTCAGGCGAGGTACATATTCCGAGTCGCGGAGACGATGGACAGCAGACGATCCCACCGCCGCTCGCTCCGGACGATCCGGAGGCGTGGTACGCGGGTGACGTACAGGGGCAGTACGAAGTGCATCCTGGCGTCGTCGTCACCATCTCCCGGGTGGGAGCGGAGTTTCAGTACGAGGTCCGGAAACCTGCTCTGACGGCCGGGGATCGGCGACAACTCGATCAGGTTCTGGCTCATTTCAGTGAGGCTCGCCTCCAGCGGCCGCTAACCCGAGAAGGGGCCGTCGAGGTGATGGACGGCGGATTCGCAGACAAACACGAGCGCGTGCTCGACCGATTGCTCGACAGTTCGAGTCGAGCACGCCAGCGGATCGGCTATCACGCGCTCGCGGAGTTGGCCTGTCTGGGTGAGTTGACGCCGTACGCTCTCGACGACCGGATCGAAGTCGCCGATACCGAGGACGCGGGAATCGTCGTCCACACGACCGACTACGCGCCTGCGGTCACCGATCTGCCAGCCGATCCCGAGTTTCTGGATCGATTCGCGAGCGAACGGATCGAACGGTACACGGTTGAGTTTCACGATTTCGAGGTGCCAGTCGTCCGGTACCGGGCGAATCTGCTCGGTGACGATCCCTTCAGCGAGAAGTATGCAGTCCGGGAGCCGGATCTGCTCCCCGGCGACGAGCAGTTGATCGCCGAGTGTAAAGAGCGGATCTGGGAGACAGCCGTTGAGGGAGTCATCCACGACGAACAGGCGTTCGTCGACGAGCGTGCCTCGGAGCTACTCACCCGCCGACTCCGACGACGGGACACTCGGGCGTGGCTCGACGCCGTCTCCTACCGCGTCAAATCGGCACTCGCCGAGTACGGACTGGCGGTTCCGCCGGTCGACAGCGAGTACGACGAGAATCGCCTCGAAGATCTGGTCTACTACGTTCTCCGTGATTTCGTCGCGTACGGGAAACTCACGATCCCGATCCGTGACCCACGGCTCGAAGATATCGAGGCGAACCGCGTCGGCGAGCGGATCAAGGTGATCCCGCGGGACCGGGCGGCCGAGCGCGTGCCGACGAATCTCGCCTTCGAGGACGAACAGGAGTTCGTCAACGTCGTCACCCAACTCGCGGCCGCCGACGGGATGGAACTCAACGCGACGACACCGAGCGCGAAGGTCAATCTCAGCCCCGAGGGCATCGAGGAGACGATTCGCTGTGCGGTTGCGCTGCCGACGATCAGCGAGGATGGCCCGCACATCTCGATCCGCAAACAGGCCGCCGACGCACTCACGCCGGTCGATCTCGTCGACGGGGGGAGTCTCCCCACCGAACTGGTCGCGTTGCTGTGGCTCTGTTACGAACACCACCGGATCGTCCTCTTCTCTGGTCCGACGGGTGTCGGGAAGACGACGCTGCTCAATGCACATAGCACAAAGCTACTAGTAGATTGAAAGTTGACTAAGCGTCGGTGAAGCTAGAGATGAATGGATCGCCCGGGATTTTTCGCTCACTCAAACCCTGACGGTGTTGATGCTGACCAACGGATCCAGGAAGCCTCAATCACATGCAGAGCCACTGGAGAAAATATTGCACAGAACTATTGGGACCGAGAAGTTCGGAACCCAGAGCACATTGAGTCAAACAAGAGCCTCGCTGAAGTTATCATCCAACAGTGGATTGATTCGCCACCCCACCGGGAGAATCTGTTCCGTGCGAGCTGGGACTATGTCGGGCACGGCATCGGTTTTGATGGTGACAAAATCTACATCACGCAAAACTTCTGTGGTACGTAAGGTTAAGCCAACCCAGTGAAAGTGGAACCTGAGCAGCCACCGCAACGCAGGTTCTCAGTTAATCGAGTCAAATACGTTATCTACAGCGTCATCCGAGATTGCTAATGGTTCGACAACCACCGTGCCGGACGCCAGTGATACTTTGATCTCATCGCCAATTTGTTCTTTTGTGACGTGCCCAAGGATCCCCAGCCTGTTGATCTCGTCTGTGACCTTCTCCCGCTCCCGCTCAAGTTCGGCAACAAGCTGGCTGATTGTCTTCGACCCTCCTTCTAGATAAGCAAGAATCCTCATCTGCTCTGGTGATTCGATCACTTCCTCCCGATTTATGACACCAACATCCCCGAAGCCGGATTGCGAGAGAGCCTCAGCCATTATGATCCGAGTCATAACCCTGGCTTCCGATTCTGGATCGTCTAACTCACGAGGATACTCACCTCGAAGCCGTTCCATTCGATCACGCATCGTTTCGTGGGAATCTACAACGTCACGATACTTTTCAAAGACCCGATCAAGGTCATCTTCTTGCTCGCTTACGTCCGCATCTTTGTCATCCATGGTCTATAGCTCCGCTGGGTACCGTTCGATGTCAACTTATAGACTGTACTTCATCGGCACTTCGAGAGAGAATGATTTTCGGCTCACTTGTGATTCAATGTGCTCGTACCGTGGGTGCAGATATTCGTCGATGGCATCACCAAAGCTGTCCATTGGCTGAACACGATCTCCTCGCATATACTGCACGTGCTCCCGTTCGAGTCCCGCTTGCAATTTCCAGTAGGAACTAAACCAATGTCTGCCAAAATGGCTGGTAATCGCTTTGTATTCCTCTGTCTCTGAGTATTTGGGATGGAACTCTTCTTTCCAGACGCGGTTTACTGCTTGTGAATCCAATTTTGAGTAGCTACGCCGGCTAAGGAACAGATACGGCTCATCGACTTGCGGCCGCATCATCAGATATCTCAGTAATAGCCAACGTAGCTCTCTGTCAATTGGGAGCAATCGAGGATTGGAGGATTTATTCCCGTCTCGGTCATGAGGTATGTAGAGTGCATTTGAGTGATCGCCGAGTTCCGGACTCGTCCCCATATTTGGATAACCCTCTTTTATTTCACTGTGATCGATATGCGTATCCGCGATTTTTATGTTACAGACCTCACCGGCCCGAAGTCCGAGTTTTAGTTGAAGTCCAATAATTGCTCGACTTCGAATGTTATCGATTCGACTGAACTCATTTTGCAGTGTTTCTACATCCAACTCGGGATATGATTTCGATGATTCAGTACCGATATCGGTCGTTTCTTTTGCTAACTCGAAGGGGTTGTAGTCTGCTGGATGGGGGAATACAGATTCGGATTGCCAGTGTTCTAATGCTTGAGAGAGTCTGTTGAGTTTTCCTCTGATTGTCCGGTGTCCGTTGTTCCTTACATCGCGCTCCCACTTGATGAAGGACTCTACGTGATCCACACTCGGGCAAGCTGGGTGACGGTCAGTTGTTCCCATGTGCTGTCGCCAGTTGTCGTAGTTCCACCGATAGACATCTATGGTATCCTCACTGGTGATTGTTTCACGGTTCTCAATGACTTCAGAGACGAAATATTCGAATGGATCTGGAAGGGCGATGAACTTCTCACTGTACTTGGCTAAAGGATCTAGTTCCCGGTCAAATGCCTCTGCATATGTCTGTCGTGCGTCCGATACAGTCTGATTATCACTCACGCGTGTTCACCTCGGGCCGCGTATCAACTCGGTACATCCAGAGATTCCGCGTAGTTTCATATTCGATCGCCGCTAACAGTGCCGGATTGTACAAATGCGGGTGACGATAACTGGATCTTAGGTAGTCATAGAATTGGTAAATTCGGACGAAGTAGTGCTCATAACACGTTTTCCGAGTCCATCCATTGCTAGTCAACTTCTGTGTCCATGTCTCCACATTGGACGGTGTAGCGAGTGCATGGTGACGATTCTGCTCTTCCATGTGATCTTGCCATGAGTCTCCTGCGAGTCGAACCGTCTTTCTAAGAGCCTTACTCGGGGAATCCTGTTCCCCATATAGTACCTCGGTCACGTAATTGTCCCAGGTCGCCTCATTTCGATATTCTGTAGTGAATGTTTCAAGACGGTACTTGTTGGGGATTTCCTCGTAGGATTGGAATACGCCAGCATACTGTTCTGGCCTTGTTCCCTTAGGACGAGTCATGCTCCCCTTCAATTGATTTTAGTCCTACAACCTCCATTTTTTGTCCTTTCATAATTTGCCTCCACGAGTCTCTGCGCTTGACTCCTCCTGGTCTGAATCCCGAGGATAATAGCCCTCTTCTGTCTTCTTTATTGATTCACTCTCTAGAACGTCTAGATGGCTGACAACGCGGTTTGGAACCGAATCCGCGATATGCTGGATGATCTCTGCATCGGACGCCCCCGGATGTTCCTCGACATACTCTTCGATGTCTCCATACGCTGTACGTTGGAGTTCATTTTCGAGTTTTTCCAGACGCTCTCTCAAGTGATCAACTTCTTGCTGGAGATCGTCTCGCTGACGACGAAGAGACTGAACTGACTTGTCGACTGACTCATCTATCGTCAACTGCTTTCGCCCGGCCTCCACTTTCTGTGTGATGAAATCACTTATACTCATATCTAGTTCGCCAGCATGGTCCTCCCACTGTTCGTACAGATGACTAGGTGGATATGCGGTTGCGACCGCCGTGTCAGAACCGTTAGCTGGCATTTTTGTGTACTCTCTTTTCGTGTCTCACTGTGTTAGTCAAGCGCCGATTGATTTTTTTCGCACTTCGAGCCTTGCTCACCTACCTCTCTGGGTTTGAGTTCAATCTGCTCTGCCGATGGATCGATACTTACAGTAACTCTCTCGGCTTCTGAAGGAGAAATCCCGAGCTCAGCTAAATCTGCTGCTGTCACATAAATGCATGCGCCAGTTACTTTTCCAGCTCTTTCCGAAACCGAAACAACTCGTTGAGTGGTCGCCAGTGAATCGTTCTGCGTATGTTCCTCCATCATTCTTGATCTATTCCAGCGTTGCTCCCCTTGTGTTATAAAGAGTTGCCTGGGAAAGCTAAAGAATCAATCACTTCGGATCGTTCGATACTGCGCGTGTACAATGGTTGTAGTAATGTTCTCAAATTCAGTGTATGATCGAGAACAGGTTAGAAACAGGCAGAGGTTTATAAGCGAAAGTGCCCCAATCGGTGAGTGATGAAGGAAATGAAACTCCGACAAACTCGAAGTGAAAACAGCCAATCAACCCTTGAGTCGCCTACCGGCGTAGGATACTCTCCGGATCTGCTGGTCTATCCCAATAGAGGTGAGCTCCAGTGAATCAGAATGAGTCCAGAACAGAGGGCTCAGCTTCCTCGCCAGAAATGACGAAGCCAAACTGCACAATAAAACACCGGCATGATGAGCAGCTTGATCAACTTGCCGAGGAGCGGTATGCTTCCCGGAGCGAAGCCCTACGTGCAGCCATCGAAGAATTAAGTGTATCTATATCCGGAGAGGGTCGGAATATTTACGATGAAATCCTTGCCCTGCTTGAGAAGATGGATGACCGAATAAAAACGCTTGAAGAGGATCTGAAAGATGTCAAATCCGAATCCGCGCATCCTCAACTAAGTCCTGCTATGGCACAACTACCAGTAGGAGATGGGCAGTTTGAGGCTCAAGATGCTGAACCCGCTTCCTCCCAGACACCCTCAGATACCGCATTGCAGAATGAGGTCTACGATACTTTGTCAAAGGAGGGACAAATGACTGTCTCGGAAATCACTGAAAGAATTGAATCTGAGCCACTTCCTGTTAGGGGTGCGCTTGATTCCCTCATCGATCGAGGATTTATCACCGAAAAAGATGGAGAACCACTACAATACTCTATTCGTCCAACAGGGGGTGAAGAATGACAGAAGAAAAAACAACACTATCCGATTTCACAGATAGTGGGGACCGACCAACATCACCCCAAAGAAAATCGGCTGAAAGTAACCTGAAACACAGAGACCTAGAGTGTAAACACTCGAACAGTGATCTCAAATCTACTGGTGACAATGGAGATCCGGATCCATCTGCAAGTAATGCTTCTGGCGACGAGGGTCCTGTATGCCCTTATTATTTAGAGAAGCTTAGTGAATATGAACATAAGTCGGACAAATATGACTTATCAACCCTGAACTGTGGTTATGCTATTGAATATTTCACCGATGTACTTGACAAAAATCTGGTTCAGGGGGCCGAACAAAACAAAATATCAAGAGTCAGAAATATAATTGAATTACTACACGAACGTGGTGTATGCGCTGCTGGGGCAAGCAAGCAAAATATCATAGATGTATTCACTCAGTTAGCGAAACGTGGCCGGACTGAAGAAACTTTGTCGGGGTACAAAACGGTGATTAAGGCTCTATTCACGTGTCTTGAACTTGCATCCGATGTTGAGCCCCAGACTAGGCGGCTATGGATTAAAGAAAATATACATCCAAAAGACTTCCCAACAGGTGAAGGATTTGAACGAGAGCCACTATCAGAAACTGAGGTGAAAAAGCTATTTGACGCCCTGGATGGACTCCGAAATAGGCTCCTTGTCTTGGTTGCTGTGGAAACAGGAGGTAGAAATTTTGCGATACGCTCTCTAAAGTTGAAAGATGTTGATCTTGAAGATCAAGCAATTGAACTTATTAATAGTAAACGCGATCGAAGATATACCGTCCCAATCTCTGGGGAAGTAACGCTTTTGCTGCGACGATGGATGGGTACCGAACGCGAAGCGTTCGTTGGTTCTGGAAATAGTGATTATATATTCCCGACTGAGGACGGGACACAAATTGGAGACAGTCGATTTACCCAGATAGTCAAAGATGCAGCTGAGGAGGCTGGAATTCAGGAAATTATCGGAAAAATGCCGATCAGCAAACGCCAGAAAAAAGCTTTTGAGACGGATAAAGATTATAAAGAGCAGCATAGAGTAACTCCTCATGCTCTCCGGCATACATTTAGCAACTTTCTGGACGATGCCGATCTGTCTTTGGAGGAAAGAAGTAATGCACTTGATCATGATAGCAAAAAAGTAACAAAAGAGCATTATACCCATCAAAATAATGATTACAGTGAACTAATCCGGGACGTATTCTCAGATACAAATTATATATAATCTCATATCTCTCGTGCCCTGGAATTGGTAGTTTTACTCAACCCAGGTTTGAAACCCTACTGCAGTAATGCTGGGCGAATATTCTCGATTACTCACAGGAGTGCGATGTGGATTCGCAGGTCTACTGAGCAGATCGTTCAACATTCTCACAAATGGGTACTCAGTACCCACTTGAGCAAAACAACTATATGCTTGTTCCGCTGAAATGGGCACTCAATGGTCATTAGAACAGGGGGATTAGCCTGATGCTCATCTATCACCTTAGCCGGGAAATCCATTCAAGATCACGGATCTGTGAACTATCTCTATTTGCGTGTACTACCGCTGCCACACTTCTATTGGGAATAACCATTTTACTATCAGCTCTTGTGTAATATTTTCTTCATTTCATTCTATAAATCGTGATCACTTGCTTCTTGATAAATGATATATTAACCGCACATATCCATTATTCATCATATAGTCTACTATTTTTCACGCTTACGAGATTCGGATACGGTTGGTGATGTTGAGAGCGGTGGTGCTACCTTGGCGGGTTATAGCTCTCTCGTATCGAGGAGAATACTGGTTCGCTGCTTCCATGCGAATAATTTTTTGTTGTTTGGGGGTTGGAATGGTTGGCTACGAGCTGTCGATAGGGTAGACTCACTCCTGCCTTCTCCAGTAATGTGATATAGGAATGACGCAGTGTATGAACCGTAACCCGGTGCCACTCCCGATATTCTTTATTGGTTTCCAATTGGTCTTTGTGTGATTCCGTGAGAGGTGAGCGAGCTACTACTTCCTGAATACCTGCCACTTCTGCTGCTTCTCTAACTATCTCGCTGAGACTCCCGTTGTATTTTAGCTTCTCTCCATGTTGGCTCGGAAAAACGTAATCGCTGTTCTCCGACTCAGCGTACCCGTTTCGTTGATTCTGTATCCACCAGTCCAGCTCAAATGAGAGTTGATCACTGATCGGAACATCATATGGATGTGAATACTTTGGATCGTGGACATGGATACTGGTATCTCCAACATCATTGAGGCGCAGACCTCGGATGTCTGAATTCCGTATACCAGTCTCGACACCGACAATCGCCATAAGCCGGTTCCGGTAACTGTTGAATGCATCAAATAGGTGGCGAATCTCTTGTTTCGAGAGTGCTTCACGTTCGATCGCCTCTGGTGTGTTGTATCTATCAAGATTAATTTCTCGAAATCGGAGTGGATCCAATTGGAGAGATTCACCTTTGTCAGTTCGCAATCGAATGAAACAATACAGCTCTTTTACCGTTGTTAGCTTTCCTTCAATTGTACTTCTGCGATTCCCGTCACGGACACACGATTCAACAAACTCCAATACATCAGTGAACTCTGCACCCAGTATGTTTTGACCTCGTTTACTGAGGAATGCATTGTAGTTCGTGAGATGGGAATCATATGTTCCTGCAGTACCGGCTGTCAGGGTGACTCCCTCGTTGACACTCAGATACTTCTGTGCAAGTTCGTCCGGGACACGGTATTGTTGGGAATCACTTTCACTCATAATGACTGAATCTCGAACTTTTCTCCTTGGACTTGGATTGCTGACCGACGAGGTAGAACCGCTCTGTGCTGTCCGGGCCAATCATTAAACGGCCTTGATCTACGAGTCTGCCGAGTCCTGATTGGATTTTTGAAATAGGAATGTCCAGTTGGTCGTCTATGTCACTCAGTCTCAGTCCTTGTTCAGATTGTTTGATTAGGTTGACAATCCTCGACATTTCAGATTCGGCGTCCTCACTGCGACTCGACTGTGAACTCTCACTCTTATCGCCACTCGTTTTGATATCTTCTAGCTGTGAGCGAATCTTGTCTATCTCTCTCGCTAACTGTTGAACGGCAATTGCGTCACCCGTCCCATCAAGTGATGATCGATGATCCTCAATTGCTGCTCGAATACAGAGACTCACATTTCCTTGGTAATGCTGTTCAGCTGTCTCGACGAGAATTTCATCGAGTCTCTCTGTAATCGTGAACTTCCTCCGTATGAATTTGGATTGGTTTTCCCTGTTTGTCATGGTTCAAATCTCGGTACTTCCCAATCGAGAATTCGGAAGCCGAGTTGAATTGGTGTGAGCCGTTCAATCTCGGAGCGGTAGCTGAGT